>JAUXTQ010000019.1 GCA_030678995.1 Caulobacter sp. | reverse complement strand
CTGGAGCAGGTCCCAAGGGTTTGGCTGTTCGCCAATTAAAGTGGTACGTGAGCTGGGTTCAGAACGTCGCGAGACAGTTTGGTCCCTATCTGCCGTGGGTGTACGAGACTTGAGAGGATCTGTCCCTAGTACGAGAGGACCGGGATGGACATACCTCTGGTGGACCTGTCGTGGCGCCAGCCGCGCAGCAGGGTAGCTAAGTATGGAATAGATAACCGCTGAAAGCATCTAAGCGGGAAACTAACCTCAAAACAAGGTCTCGCTGAGAGCCGTGGTAGACCACCACGTTGATAGGCCAGGTGTGGAAGTGCCGCGAGGCATGCAGCTTACTGGTACTAATCGCTCGATAGGCTTGATCGTTCTTAGTTGAACTCATGAAGCGCCGTATTTGCGGCAATGATGTCTTCTCAATCATTTGCATCCCTTCCGCCGACCTGGTGGCTATGCCGGGGGTTCCCCACCCGATCCCATTCCGAACTCGGTCGTTAAGTCCCCCAGGGCCGATGGTACTTCGTCTCAAGGCGCGGGAGAGTAGGTCGCCGCCAGGTCCGCCGAAGGGATGCAAATGATGATGTTCTCCTGATTGACCCTTCTATTCACGATTACTTACGTCCGGTTGCCGCGGGATGGAGCAGCCCGGTAGCTCGTCAGGCTCATAACCTGAAGGTCGCAGGTTCAAATCCTGCTCCCGCACCCAAATACCCGAAACCCGTCAGACCCAAGTCTGGCGGGTTTTGTCGTTTTCGGGCTATCCACGGCTCATGAGCAGCCTCCCGGGAACCGTTGTCGCCGTCAGCTGTGGCGCCCGCCACGGCATGGGCAAGGACAACCAGCTGGCTATCCGCCTCGTCGCCGGCCTGGGCATCGAGGGTGATGTCCATGCCGGGGTGACGGTCAGGCACCGCTCGCGCGCGGCCCGCGACCCGACCCAGCCGAACCTGCGCCAGGTCCATCTGATCCACGCCGAGCTGTTCGATGAGCTGGCCGGCCAGGGTTTCACCCCTTCTCCCGGCGTCATGGGCGAGAACGTTACGACCCGGGGCATCGACCTGCTGGGGTTGCCCGCGGGCGCCCTGCTGCGGCTGGGCGCCGATGCGGTGGTCGAGGTCGCCGGCCTGCGCAATCCTTGCACCCAGCTGGACGGGCTGATGCCCGGCTTGATGCAGGCCTGTCTTGGCCAGGTCCCCGGTGGCGAGCCCGTGCGCAAGGCCGGGGTCATGGGCGTGGTGATCACCGGCGGGGAGGTCCATCCGGGCGACGCGATCACCATCAGCTTGCCGGACGGCCCGCGGGTCCCGCTCAAGCCGGTGTAACTGCGGACGATCAACAGCTTGGCTCTACGGCGGACTTCGCCCTGATGTCTTGACGGCCAGTTTTGCTCCGGTGGTGACCTTGCTCAAGGACCGCCTCCGGCGGCCGCGGAGCGGCGACCCCGCAGGGGTCGTCCTTGACCAAGGTCGCCGCCGGAGCTCCAATTCCATCAAGGCCAAGGGGCATTTTGTCATCGGGCGGGCGGACAGGTCCCGCTCCATCTGGCGCCGCCTCTTTCCCCCGCCGCCGCGCTGTGAGAGATCAAACCATGAGCTACATCACGGCCAACGGCCTCAATCTCTGGGTCGAGCGGAAGGGCGAGGGCGAGCCCCTGCTGTTCATTTCCGGCAGCGGCGGCGACCTGCGCAACAAGCCGGGTGCCCTGGACAGCCCGCTGGCCCGCCAGTTCGACATGGTCGCCTACGACCAGCGGGGCCTGGGCCAGAGCGACAAGCCGCACGGCCCCTACAGCATGGCCGACTATGCCGATGACGCCGCCGGCCTGCTCGACGAGCTGGACTGGGCCAGCGCCAACGTCGTCGGCGTGTCCTTCGGCGGCATGGTCGCCCAGGAGCTGGCGATCCGTCATCCCGGCCGCATCCGCAGGCTGGTCCTCTGCTGCACCTCGCCGGGCGGGGCTGGCGGCGCCTCGTACCCCCTCCACACCCTGATCGGCATGGACCCGGAGGCCGAGGCGCGGCTGATGATCCCGATCTCCGACACCCGCCACGACGCCGCCTGGCAGGCCGCCAATCCCGACGCCTACAAATTCATGTTCGACCTGCGGACCAATGATCCCTGGTCCGGCGAGCCTCGCCGGGGCATGGGCGCGAAGCTCCAGCTGCTGGCCCGCAGGGACCTGGACACCTGGGACCGCCTGCCGTCGATTACCGCCCCAACCCTGATCTGCGGCGGCAGGTACGACGGCATCGCCCTGCCAGAAACCCAACAGCGCCTGGCCGAACGCATCCCGAACGCCCAACTGCGCATGTTCGAGGGCGGCCACATGTTCCTGATTCAGGACCGCGCCGCCTTTCCCGCCATCACCGAGTTTCTGCAGGCCCCATGACCGACGCCATCATCATCGGAGGGGGTCACAACGGCCTCGTCTGCGCCTTCTATCTCGCCCGGGCAGGGCTGAACGTCACCGTGCTCGAGCGCCGCGACGTCGTCGGCGGGGCGGCGGTGACGCAGGAGTTCCACCCCGGCTTCCGCAACTCCGTGGCCAGCTACACGGTCAGCCTGCTCAATCCCAAGGTCATCGCCGACCTGGACCTGCACCGGCACGGCCTGAAGATCATCAACCGCAAGGTGTCCAACTTCCTGCCGCTGGAGAACGGTTACCTCGCCACCGGCGGCGGCCGGACCAAGGCGGAAGTGGCGAAGTTCTCGGTGAAGGACGCTGAGGCGCTCGACGCCTACAACGCCCGGCTCGAGGCCATCGCCGACATCCTGCGCGAACTGGTGCTGCAAAGCCCCCCGAACATGACGCAGGGCAGCCTGGCCGAGGCCATCCCCCAGCTGCTCAAGAGCGCCATGCTCGGCAAGCGCATTTCCAGGCTCGACACCACCGGCCGCCGCGACCTGTTGGCGATGTTCTCCCAGTCGGCCGGCGACTGGCTGGACGGCTGGTTCGAGAGCGACCCGATCAAGGCGGTGCTGGGCTTCGACGGCATTGTCGGCGCCTTCGCCAGCCCCTATACGCCGGGCACGGCCTACGTCCTGCTGCACCACGTGTTCGGCGAGGTGAACGGCGAGAAGGGGGCCTGGGGCCACGCCGTCGGCGGCATGGGCGCGATCACACAGGCGATGGCCGCCGCCTGCCGCGAGCAGGGCGTCGAGATCCGCACCGGCGTCGCGGTATCCGAGGTGCTGACCGAGAATGGCCGCGCCGCGGGCGTGGTCACCGACGCCGGGGAGACCCTGCGGGCCAAACGGATTGTCTCCAACATCCATCCCCAGCTGCTGTTCCAGAAGCTCATCGACCCGGCCCTGCTGCCGGCGGACTTCAACGAGCGGATCGCCCGCTATCGTTCCGGTTCGGGCACCTTCCGCATGAACGTGGCGCTCAGCGAACTGCCGCGCTTCACCTGCAAGCCCGAGCCCGGCGACCACCTGACCGGCGGCATCATCATCGCCCCGGACATGGCCTACATGGAGCGGGCCTTCGCCGACGCCCGCCAGCACGGCTGGTCGAAGGAACCGATCGTCGAGATGCTGATCCCCTCGGTGGTTGACGACAGCCTGGCGCCCGCCGGCCAGCACGTCGCCAGCCTGTTCTGCCAGCACGTCCAGCCGGTGCTCTCGGGCGGCCGCAGCTGGGACGACCACCGGGAGGAGGTCGCCGACCTGATGATCGATACGGTCGACAAATGGGCGCCCGGCTTCAAGGCCTCGGTCCTCGGCCGCCAGATCAACAGCCCGCTCGACCTGGAACGCACGTTCGGCCTCGTGAACGGCGACATCATGCACGGCGTGCTGAGCCTGGATCAGCTGTTCAGCGCCCGGCCGGTGCTGGGCCACGGCGCCTACCGTGGACCGCTGAAGGGCCTCTACCTCTGCGGCGCCGGAACCCATCCCGGCGGCGGGGTGACGGGCGCGCCTGGGCACAATGCCGCGCGGGAGATTTTGAAGGACGTGCGGCGGCGGGTTTGAGTTTTTGTCTCGAATGTCTTGAGTCGGATGGCGGGATTGGTGCGGGGACATGCACTTCAGTGCGTGTCCCTTTTGCCCGGGGATCCTCAACCGGCTGACGGGGGACACGCACTGAAGTGCATGTCCCCGCGCATCGGCCGCCGCCTTCGCCTGGCGCTGCTCTTCCCCTTGTCCGACAAGGGAAACCGGCTTCACGCGCTCCTGTTCACATCGCTTCATCCAACGATTTTAAGGCCGGTCGGGACCCCGGGCGCCGAATTGGCGCGGGAGTCCCGGAATGTCTCGCTTTGTCTCAAGATTATCGGTCTCGTGAGTCTCGTTTTTCAGAGCCCTTCCCCTCCCAGCGTGCCGGTCGACGCGACGTCTATCCTCTCCCTCTTGGGAGAGGGGGACCATGCGAAGCATGGTGGAGAGGGAAGCGCCGGTGGTCGCCGTTTGATCGCCGATCCGAACCTCCCCGCCGCCACCGCGCCTCCCTCACCACCACCCTTCGGGTGGTCCCCCTCTCCCAAGTGGGAGAGGAAAGCCCTTAAGCTCATGCAGGCCAGCGTGCCGGTCGGGTCGGGTCAGTCAAGGTTGGCGCTTCGCGCCACCGCGCGCGGCGGGCCGAAGGCCCGACCTTGAGTGACCTGACCCGACCGGCGATAGTCTCGCCATGAGATGAAGGGCGGGGTGGGGGGCGAAAAGCCATTCCCACATCGATTCTGGATGTGTGTTGAGGGGCGACAGTGCAAGATGGACAGAATATTCCACGTTTTGAACGTGATAATTCTGAGATACGCCCAGATGACGACCTGGGAGCAATTCAAGGCAACGGCCAATACGATGCTGGATTTGTTGCTGGCCTATCTGTTTCTGTATGCAATCTACGTTGGAGTATCCACCAGAGATCCGTTGGCCTTCGCCTTGGTGGTGCCGACTTTTGGCGTCATTCTGTTTTTCCGTATGAAGCAAGCAAGGCAGCGTTGGGGCGTTTGACTTCAGTCAGGTCGCCCTGCCGTGGAGGCATTCGTTCACCGGCGACTTTGCGGTCGGCTTGAGGAATGCTCCCTCGACCTCCCGCCCACTTCCGTTATCGTTGTTCACCGACCGGCCCCCAGAGGCCGGCGCGTGAGGAAACACCCCCGGGAGCCGCTCCATGAAGTTCACCTGGTTCAACCTGATGCCGTGGCCCTATCTGCCGGATGATTTCCGGGAGAAGAACCGCTCGGTGTGGGTGGACATCGACCAGCGCCTGTTCGATCCGGCCAAAAGCCATGAGGTCTACAATACCTACATGGACCTGCTGGAGTACGCCGACACGCTCGGGTTCGATGGCATCGGGGTCAACGAGCATCACCAGAACGGCTACGGCATCATGCCCTCGCCCAACATCATCGCCGCGGGCCTGGCCCGGCGGACGAAGGATGCGGCGATCGTGGTGCTGGGCAACTCCATCGCCCTCTACAACCCGCCGGTGCGGGTGGCCGAGGAGTTCGCCATGCTCGACTGCATTTCGGGCGGGCGGCTGGTGGCGGGGTTCCCGGTCGGGACCTCGATGGACACCAACTACTGCTACGGCCAGATCCCGTCCCTGACCCGCGAGAAGTACATGGAGGCCCATGACCTGATCATGCGGGCCTGGACCGAGCGGGACCCGTTCGCCTTCAACGGGCGCTACAACAAGCTGCGCCACGTCAACATCTGGCCCCGGCCGATCCAGCAGCCGCATCCGCCGGTGCATATCCCCGGCGGCGGGTCGGTGGAGACCTACGACTTCTGCATCGACAACACCTACAGCTACTCCTACCTCAGCTTTAGCGGCTACCTGCGGGCCAAGGCGCTGATGCAGGGCTACTGGGACCGGGTGGCCGAGCGCAACGCGCCGGACGACAGCCCCTATCGGGCCGGCTTCGCCCAGACCATCCTGGTGGCCGACACCGACGAGGAGGCCGAGCGGCTCTATTCGGAGCACGTCAGCTACTTCTACAACCGCTGCCTGCACGTCTCGCCGGCCTTCGCCGACGCGCCGGGCTATCGCACCATCAAGACCATCCAGTCCGGCGCCCTGTCGCAGTACGCCCCGCCCCGGGGCGGCTACGCCACCCTGACCTGGAAGGAGCTGACCGAGCAGGGCCACATCATCGCCGGCAGCCCCGAGACGGTGCGCCAGCGGATGGAGGACCTGATCAAGGGCCTGCGCGTGGGCAACATCTTCTGCCTGATGCACGTGGGGAACATGCCGGCCGAGAAGGCGATGTATTCGACGAAGTTGTTCGCCGAGAAGGTCATGCCCAAGCTGCGGAACATGTTCCCCGACTACGCTGACGACGACCGGTTCTGGTGCAAACCACTGGCGAAACGGGTCACCTCGGGATCGCTGCCCGCGAGCCCGACCACCGCGCCTTACGACGCCATGCTGGGGGCGAAGTGATGGAGCTGAAAACCGTCGCCACGCCGCATGTGCCGGTCCGCTATCTCGAGGGCGGGCAGGGGCCGGCCCTGGTCTATCTGCATGGCGCCGGCGGCGTCACCGCCGCCGATCCGCTGCTGGCCGAGCTGGCGAAGACCCATCACGTCTACGCTCCGCTGCTGCCCGGCTACGGCGACAGCGAGGAGTGCGCGCAGCTGCGCGACATGCTCGACATCACCCTGCATTACTGGGACGTGGTCGAGGCCCTGGGGCTGACCGATCCGCTGCTGGTGGGCCATTCCATGGGCGGGATGATTGCCGCGGAGATGGCCGCCATCGCGCCCAATGACCTCAGTCGCCTGGTGCTGATCGCGCCGGCGGGGCTGTGGCTGGACGACCATCCCATCCCCGATCTGTTCGCCATCCTGCCCTACGAACTGCCGCACTATCTATTCTACGACGCGGCGGCCGGGGCGGCGATGATGAGCGCCGGAACGGCGATGGACGATCCCGGCTTCCTGCAGGCCTTCCTGATCCAGAACGCCCGCCAGCTGGGCATGGCGGGGCGAATTCTGTTTCCCATTCCGGAACGCGGGCTTGCCCAGCGGCTTTACAGGGTCAAGGCGCGCACGACGGTGATCTGGGGCGACGGCGACCGGCTCATTCCGCCGGTGTACGCCCAGGCCTGGAAGAAGGCGGTCGGGGGCGCGGATCTCGTCTCGATTCCCGAGGCCGGCCATATGGTTACGGTCGAACAGGCGGGTCTCGTGGCCGCGGCCATCGCTGGCGCCGCCTGATCGAAAATTCAACGCCGCCGCACAAATCGTCGCATATCGCCGTTATGGGTAGTGATCCCGTGGAACTCCAGGCGATCTGGGGCGTTCACCAGATCGGGTGAAGCGGCACAGGGGGCTCGATGTTCGGAGTCAGATCGCGACAGGAGGCGTTCGAGCGCGAGGTGTGCATCGAAATCGACCTGCTGCGGAAGTTCCATGGCGAGAACGCCGCACGGGTGGCGGCGGAAAAGGCTGTTCGTCCGACGAACCGCACCCTGCGCCGCAAGGTGCTGGAGGAGGCCGCCCGCCGGCTGGCTGGCGAGTCCGCTCCGGCCCGCAAGGGCCTGATCAACCGCCTGCTGGGCGCCTGAGCCGCATCTATTCCGCCGCGGGCTTCTTGTTCATGCCCATGGCCTCGAGGATTTCGGGCCGGATGTTGTCCGTGCCCTTGGCCTGGATGTGCTGGGCCACGCGCATGCCAACGGCGGCCATGGCCTCGCCGATGAAGCGCGGCCGGTTCTCCGCCGCCCAGGTCAGGGAGGCCTCGCGGTTGACGTTCAGGTCCTGGAATTTCGGGAACACGTAGCGGGCCATCATCTCGTAGGACTTCTTCTTGGCGTCCCAGTTGGCCCAGTTGTGGTCCATGAACAGGAAGGCGCCAAAGCCGCCGGACTGCTGCTCCAGCCGCTCGATCTGGGCGATGGCGTCCTCCGGCGTTCCGATGACGGCCATGCCGGACGCGATCAGGGCGTCCACCGGGTCGCTGCCGTCCTGCGGGGCCAGCGGCAGGGCCGCGACTTCGCGGAAATAGTACAGCCAGTCGTCCAGACCGTGGCGCACGTCCGCGCGGGCCTGTTCGCGGGTCTCGGCGATGTGCATCGGCCCGACCAGACGCCAGCCCGACCGGTCCATGACCTGGCCGCTCTCCTTGGCCTTCTCCTCGGCGATGGCCCAGTTGGAGGCCAGGGCGTTGAAGCCGCCCGACTGGGTGGCGCCGATCGACAGCAGGCCCAGGCCATGCCGGCCTGCCGCCGTCGCGCCGGTGGGCGAGACCTGGCTGGCGGCGCAGATCTCCACCGACGGGCGGCTGAACGGCGTCATCTGCAGACGCGCCTCGTTGAGCTCGAACCAGTCGGTCTTCTTCGTCACCATCTCGCCGCGCAGCAGCGGCACCAGGACGTCGATCGCCTCATCCATGCGGTCGCGCTGGGCCGAGACGGGGATGCCCATCATGAAGGCGTCGGAGGGCAGGGCGCCGGGCCCGACCCCGAACATCACCCGGCCGCGGGTGATGTGGTCCAGCTGGTTGATCCGGTCGGCCAGCATCAGCGGGTGGTGATAGGGCAGGGAGGCGACGCCGGTGCCCAGGCGGATGTGCCTGGTCCGCTCCGCCACCGTGGCGATGAACAGTTCGGGGCTGGCGATCAGCTCGTAGCCGGCCGAATGGTGCTCGCCGATCCAGGCCTCGTCATAACCCAACCGGTCCATGTGTTGGACCAGCTCCAGGTCGCGCTCCAGCGCCAGGGTGGGGTTCTCGCGCAGCGGATGGAAGGGGGCGATGAAGGCCCCAAAGCGCATCTTCGTACCGGCCATGTCGCGTCTCTCCCTGACGTCATTGGTTATCTGCGTTCAGTTTAGCCGCGACGCGGACGCTGGCCAGTCGAAAAGGCGGGGCGCCGCAACGGCAGGCCGAATTTTCCTGTTCAGCGGAAGGCGAAGGGACCCGCGCCACCGCTCGCCGGCTGGGGCCCGCTCCAGACCTCGATGCCGGCTTCCCGCGCGCCACAGGCCGAGCAGCGCATCCGGCGCCCCAGCATATGCAGCCGCTCGTCCGCGCCATTGCCCGCGACCCACCAGCCGGCGTCGAACACCCGCACCCGGTCACAGCGGGCGTTGAGGCACCGGGCGCGCAGGTGCATCCCGGCCTTGAGGGCCGAGGCGACCGGCCAGCCGCGCACCTCCGCGGCCGTCTTCAGCCGTTGACTGACAGGTTGGGAGCCGTCCATGGGAACCTCGATGTTCCCCAATTGTTCTCATCGGCGCAGGCGAGTCAACGGCGCTCAGGTCTCCTTCTTCGAGACCTGGAAGGTCCCCGCCGGGGTCGGCGCGATCAGCCCGGCCTCAGGCTCGCCGGCCAGCCAGCCGCGCCACTGGTCGGGGAACAGGCAGACCGGCTGGCGGTCATGATAGGGCGCGATGTCCGGTCCCGGTTCGCAGGTCAGCACCGTGAAGCGGTCGCCGCGGACGTGGCCGGCGAGGGCGAACAGCTCCACGCCGGGCGCGGTGAACAGCCACCAGTCCTTGCGTTTCTGGCCGGGCTGGACCGGATCGGTGGTCTCGTAGAAGCCCGCGGCCATCACCAGGCAGCGGTCCGCCCGGCTGAAGGTCCGGCCCTCGGAACGGAAGTTGATCAGCGGGCCGCCCTTGTCGCGCGGAAAACCCCAGGCCATCCAGGTCAGCCGCCCGCCATCGCCCTCGGGGACCACGACCCCGGCCGGGTCGGTGGGCCGGAGGTCGCCGGTGACGCCCCGATTGGGCATCGGTTCCTCGGGCCACCGCACGGGAATGCGGGTCTGCGAGAAGGCCCACTCGATCCGTTTGGGATGCGAGGGGCTGAGGAAGGTGTTGCACATGCAAGAGAGCTTACGCGATCCGTCCGCCTTGCCGCTGGTAAGGATATTCCTTACCTTTGCGACATGATCACCAGCAAGCTCACGGCCAAGGCTCAGACCACCATCCCTCAGCCCGTGCGGACCGCGCTCGGGCTGCGCGCGGGTGATGAGGTGATCTACCAGATCGACGGCGATCGGGTGACCCTGACCCGGTCGCGACGGCCAGAGGCATCCGGTATCGCGGAGGATCCGTTCGTCACCTTCGAGGAATGGAATTCGGATGCCGATCGGAAAGCTTATGGCGACCTTTAGGCCGGGAGACCTGGTCAAGGTCCCATTTCCGTACACGGACCGCTCGACTCGACAGCGCCGTCCCGCGTTCGTGGCCTCGGCTGGCGACCTTCTGGATCGGCACGGCCTGCTCTGGGTGGTCATGGTCACCAGCGCCGAGAACCGGCCCTGGCCTGAGGATGTGGTGGTCGAGGGCCATCTGGAGGCCGGTCTGCCAGCGCCGTCGCTGGTGCGCTGCGCCAAGATGGCGACCATCGAGGCGCGCGACGCGGAACCGCTGGGCCGAGCTTCCGACGACGATGTCGCGCGTGTTCTGACCCGCTTGCGGGCACGGCTTGGCGCCTGACCGGATCGCCGAAGTTCCGCTAGAGAAGGCCCATGAACTACCGCCACGCCTTTCACGCCGGGAACTTCGCCGATCTGGTCAAGCACGGGACTCTGACCCTGCTGCTGGACGCCCTGACGGCGGATCCCGCGCCGCTGGCGGTGGTCGATACCCACGCCGGGGCTGGCGGCTACGATCTGGACGGCGAACTGGCCCGGCGGACGGGGGAGGCGGCGCAGGGGATCTTCCGGCTGATGGCGGCGGACGATGCGCCGGCTGTATTCGACGGGCTGAAAGCGGCGGTGCGGCGGGGCAATCCCGGCGGCGGGGTGCGCTTCTATCCCGGCTCGCCCAGTCTGATCGGCGCGGCTCTGCGACGGACCGACCGCTACATCGCCTGCGAGCTGCGCGACGACGACGTGGCGCTGCTCGGCGAGACCTTGGCGCCCTTTCCAGGGGCCAAGGCGGTGCAGACCGACGGCTTCGCCATGGCCGGGCACGAGGCGGGCAAGGGCGGGCGGATGTTGGTGCTGATCGATCCACCATTCGAGCGTGGCGACGACTACGCGCGGATCGCCGAAACCATGGCCTCGGTGCTGCGGCTCGCCCCGAGCGCCTGCGTCGCCGTCTGGCTGCCGCTGAAGGACCTGGAGACCTTCGACGCCTTCCTGCGGTCGGTGGAGCCGATCGGCGCGGCGCTGCTCGTTGCCGAGGCCCGGCTCAAACCGCTGACCGATCCGATGAAGATGAACGGCTGCGCCATGATCATCGCCAATGCCCCCGCGGGCCTCGATGGATCTCTGTTGGCGGTGTGCCGGTGGGTGGCGCAGCGGCTCGGCGAACCGGGCGGCAAGGCCGAGGTCTGGCGGACCGGCGCATAACGAATCTTTCGCACTTGCGAAATGAGAAAGCGTGATATGCTGCGCTGCACAATGGCCGCGCGCCACGGAGACCCCTCATGGACAAGCCCGCCTTCCCCACCGCCGACACCGAAAAGATGCTGAGCCTGCCCGTGGGCGCGCTCTCGCCGCTGTGGCTGATGTTCGCCGGGGCCGCCACCGTCGGCGCCGCCTGGTACTGGAGCCGGACCTTCTTCAAGCCGACCAACCTCGAGGCGCTGATCGCCCTGCCGGAAACGGCGGCTGAAACGGCCGTCGAAGCCGCCGCCGAGACAGTCGAGCTCGCCGAAGTCGTCGTCGAAGCGACCGCCGAGGTGGTTGAAGCCACCCTTGAGGTTGCCGCCGATGTCGCCGAAACGCTGGTCGAGGCCGCGCCGGCGCCGGTCGCTGAATTGGCCGTCGCCATGGCGTTCGAGCCCGTCGCCCCGATCGAGCCCGACGACCTGACCCGCCTGACCGGTGTCGGCCCCAAGCTGGCCGCGTCGCTGGCCGAGCGCGGCGTGACCCGCTTCGCCCAGATCGCCGCCTGGACCGACGACGATGTGGCCGCCTTCGACAAGGACATGAAGCTGATGGGCCGCATCGCCCGCGAAGCCTGGATCGCCCAGGCCACGCGCCTCGCCGCCCACTAGCCGCCCACTAGTCAGGCGGCCGCAGCAGCTCCTCCGCCCGGCGGCGCTGCGCCTCGTTGGTCCCGCAAACACGACCGCCGCCGCCGGTCAGCTCGCGGCAGTTCGGGTTTTCCCCGGGCTTTGGCGGCGGGGGTAGGTCGATCGACAGCTCTCCGGTGTTGCCTGCTTGTGGCCGCCGCCTCAGCGCATCGGCGAGACTTCCAGGCGGCGCGTCTCCCCGGCTCTCCTGTCCGGCCGCCGCGGCGCGGGCAATGGCGGCGCGGTTGAGGGCTTCGCGCTGCTCGTCATTAATGACCGGGGCCGGCTGTTGCGCCAGATAGGCTGCGATGCCCCAGTCCTCTTCCTCGACCGGATTGGCGGCCGGCTCGACCGGCGGCGCCTGCTGGCACAGGGCCAGGGCCAGGACGAGGGCGAGCATCGGCATGACGGGTCCTCCAAGGATCGCGACCAGTGTGCCGATGGACAGGATCAGGACACCCCGAATAAGGGGGGCTAGAGGCCGAACGCCTTCAGCAGCCGGTCGGCCGCCGCCGAGGCGGGCAGCCGGCCGGCGCGCACCTGCCGCTCCAGCTCATGGGCCTGGGCGGCCACGTCGGGATGGCCGCGGAAGGCCTCGTCCAGCCGGTCGCGAACCATGGCCCACATCCAGCGCGCGTTCTGCGACGCCCGCCGCGCGGCCCGCTCGCCATTGGCGGTCATCACCTCCCGGTGGCGCTCGATCTGCGCCCACAGCCGGTCCAGGCCGGCGTTCTTCAGCCCCGAGGCGGTGATCACCGGCGGCGTCCAGTCGGGCGAGGCGGGGGTCAGGATATGCAGCGCCGCCTGGTACTGGCGCGCCGACCGCTCGGCCAGATCCGGATCGGCGTCGGCCTTGTTGATCACGATCAGGTCGGCGATCTCGATCAGGCCCTTCTTGATGCCCTGCAGCTCGTCGCCGCCGCCGGGGATCAGCAGGGCCAGGAAGATATCGACCATGTCGGCGACCACCGTTTCCGACTGGCCCACCCCCACGGTCTCGACAATGACCACGTCGAACCCGGCCGCCTCGCACAGCAGCATGGCCTCCCGCGTCTTGCGCGCCACCCCGCCCAGGGCGCCGGTGGTCGGGGACGGTCGGATATAGGCGTTGGGATCCACCGACAGGCGCTCCATCCGCGTCTTGTCGCCCAGGATCGAACCGCCGGTGCGGCTGGAGGAAGGGTCCACCGCCAGCACCGCCACGCGATGTCCGGCGGCGGTCAGATTGCAGCCCAGCGCCTCGATGGTGGTCGACTTGCCGGCCCCCGGCACGCCGGTGATCCCGATCCGCTGCGCCTTGCCGGTGTGGGGCATCAGCTGTTCCAGCAACGCCCGGGCGGCGGCCTGATGATCGGCTCGACGGCTCTCGACCAGGGTAATGGCGCGCGCCAGGGCGGCGCGGTCTCCGGCGAGGAGGCGGGCTTCGAGGTCCGCGATATCGGGTATGCGGGTCACTCGCCCGGTCTAGATGACGACGGCCGTCCCTGAAACCGAAACCATCAGCATCGTCGCTTGGGGGCCAACCGTATTGTAGTCGAGGTCCACGCCGATGATGGCGTTGGCGCCGACCTTGGCGGCCTCGGCCTCGAGGCCCTTCATCGCCTCGATGCGGCACTTGGCCAGGGCGCTTTCGTAGGTGCGCGACTGGCCGCGCATGAAGTCGCGGATGGCGCCCCACAGGTCCGCCGTGGCGGTCGCGCCCAGAATCGACTGGGCGTAGATCGCACCCTTGTACTCCCGCACGGGCCGACCCTCGATGAACGGGGTGGTCGTGACCAGCATCGGTGGCTCCAGCAAATCGACCAGCCAGTATTAGGGCTAATCGATCCTGACGGCGAGGGTTCTCCTGTCAGGGGAATCCGGCGGGCATTGGCGCGCGGCGTTGCGCGAAAAGCACGTGTGCGCTCTTCCGGCGGGAACACGGTTATTGCAGAGTGGCGCCCTGCGACGGCCCTCCTGTGCCGTCGGGAGACGCCGTGATGTTCTTCGCCCGATCGCACCTCGATCTGCACAACATCAAGAACAGTATCGACCGGACGAAAAGGATGTCGGACGGCATCGTCAAGATCGGTCCGTTCGGCATCGGTCTGGACGGCCTGCTGGGCTTCATCCCGCCGCTGGGCATCGCCTACAGCGGCGGCGCCTCGTTGGTGCTGTGCGTGGACGCCGTGCGGGCGCGGGCGGCGCCGATGGTGGTGGCGGAGATGGCCCTGATCCTGGCCATCGACACCCTGGCCCCCATCATTCCCAAGGCCGGCGGCATCATCGACGCCCTGTTCACCGGCCACAAATGGGCGGCGGATCTGCTGCTGCGACACATGGACGAGACGATCTATTTCGAGGGCAGCCGGGAGCAGGCCCAGGGCTCGTCCGAATACCGCGACCTGATGGCCCGCGTCCGCGCCGGCAAGGAAAAACGCCGGGTGGTGTTCCTGGGCAAGAGCCCGAAGGTCTGATCGGGGACTGCGTTAGCTGTCCCTTGGGACTGCTTACGCTGTCCCCTGTCAGCGCAGGGACAGGACATCAAGTCCCAAGGGACATGAAGTCCAGTCCCCGATGATACCCCCTAGCGGAACCTCCGCCCGGCGCACTAGGTTAACCTCCCATGAGCAGGGACCGCGCCCACAGCGCCTGGAAGTCGGCCGAGACCGTCAAGAAGCTGTCCGACCGTGTGATCGGCATCGGCCCCTTCAGCGTCGGCCTCGACGGCATTCTCACCTGGATCCCGGGCGCGGGCATCGTCTACAGCGCCGGCGCCTCAGCCTATCTGCTGTATCTGGCGCTCAATTCAGGGGCCGGATTCGGCACCGTGGCGCGGATGGCCGGCTACCTCGGCCTGGACATGCTGCTGTCGGACTTCCCCATTCCCGGCGTGGCTGACCTGTTCGACCTGCTGTGGCAGGGCCACCTGATGGCCGCCAACGCCTTGCAGAAGGATATCGAGGGCCGCCACGGCGTCCCCGCCGAGCATGTCGCCAGGGTTGACAAGGAGCGCCGCAAGCGCGGTCGGGGCCTGGGCTGGCTGGGCATGCTGCTGCTGATCGCCCTGGGCGCGGCCTTCTGGCTGTCCGACTTCTGGGCGACCCGGCAGCTGGGCTGGTGGGAGGCTTTCAAGGCCGCGGACGTGGAGTTGGCCGGCTATACGGCCGGCCTGCCGCTGGTGGCCGGCGTCGTCCTGGCGCTGATGTTCCTGGTCAACATCGTCAACCGCGCGCCCCGCCGCGCCTGACCGGCGTGGACGCCGCCCGCCCCGGCGCCTAGTCTTTCGCAAACACCGGGAGGCGGCTTTGAGCGAGAAACAACCCTATGTGCGCCCGTTGAGCGCCGAGTCCCGCGGCGCGGCGCCCGGCCGTGGCCGTCTGGCGGGCCGCAGGATCCTCGTGGTTGGCGGCGGGCAGCAGGTGGTCGATGCGGACAGCGACCCCGTCGGCAACGGCCGGGCCATGTCCGTCCTGTTCGCCCGCGAGGGCGCCCATGTGGCCGTCGCCGACCGGAGCGCCGAGGCGGGCCAGGCGACGGTCGACCTGATCCTGGGGGAGGGGGGCAAGGCCAGCCTGATCCACGCCGATATCAGCCGCGAGGACGACATCGTGCGGATGGTCGCCGCGGCCGAGGAGGACATGGGCGGCCTGGACGGCATGGTGCTGAACGTCGGCATCGGCGTCGGCGGGCTGGGACTGGGCGCGGTCAAGGCCAACGAATGGGACACGGTGCTGGGCGTCAATCTGCGCGGGCCGATGCTCTGCTGCCGCGAGGCCCTGCCGCGCATGGCCGAGGGCGGCTCGATCACCTTCATCTCCTCCATCGCCGGCCTGGTCGCCGGCTCGCGCCTGCCGGCCTACGACGCCTCCAAGGCAGCGCTCGGCGGGCTGATGCGGCATGTGGCGCTGGAGGGCAGCCGCAAGGGCGTGCGGGCCAACATCATCGCGCCGGGGCTGGTCGACACCCCGCTGGGCCGCCGCGCGACCCAGGGCCGGCCGAGCCGCGGCACCGCGCCGCAGTTCTTCGGCCGCCAGGCCACCGGCTGGGAAATCGCCTATGCGGCGCTGTTCTTCATGAGTGACGAGAGCGTCTATGTGACGGGCCAGACCCTGGCGGTGGACAGCGGACTGACGGGGATCAGCTGACCCTCAGCGGATCGCCGGCAGGTCCGAAAGCCTGACCGGCAAGTGAGGGAAGGCGAGTGGCGTCACCAGCTCATCCGCCGTCGCCGTGAACACTGAACCGTAGGCGCCCTCTTTCGGGTCGCGGTGGACGATGATCTTTTGAGCGGCGACATCGACCACCCAGTAGTCGCGGACACCATGCCGGGCATAGAGACCCGCCTTCGCCATCAGATCCTTGGCGAGGGAGGCCTGGGCGACTTCGATGATCAGCCCGACCGAAGCGCCGTCGACGGCGTCCAGCGGAAGCGCGGACGGGTATAGATAAAGATCTGGATCAGGCGCGCTCGTCGCCGAAAGACGCAGCGTGGAATCGACGATCACTCTCACGCTTGAGCCCGCGCGGTGGATCAGGCTTTCAGCCAGCTGCATCTTGGCGCGAACATGCGGCACGCCTTCGGGAGCCATCTCGATCACCCTCCCATCGATCAGCTCGACCTTTGCGTCGGGATCGAGGGCGCCGATGCGCATCATCTCGAAGACGTCGTCGAGGGTGAATTTGGCGGCTTCTTCCTCGACGCCGGTTGCGATCCCGGCGGCGACCAGTCGCGCCGTGTCCCCGGTCGAGAACACGTGCCTGGGCAGGTCGTCAGAATTAACAACCTTAGATTTCATATATAGAAGATACCACCATATTCGACGGTGTCCAGCGCCAGGCACGAGATGGCGGGGCCTGGGGACATGCACTTCAGTGCGTGTCCCCACAAGCTTGCAGCGGCAGGGGACACGTACCGAAGACGGTACATGTCCCCGTCAGAAGGCCTACTCCGCCGCCGTCGCCTGCTCGTACCCCAGCTGGCGGTTGAGCTTTTCCAGCAGGTCGATGGCCGCCTCGGCGACAACCGTGCCGGGGGGGAAGATGGCCACCACGCCGGCGTCGGTCAGGGCCTGGAAGTCCTGCTTGGGGATCACCCCGCCGATGACGGTCATGATGTCCGGGCGGCCGGCCTTGCCCAGTTCGGCGATCAGTTCGGGGGCCAGGGTCAGGTGGCCGGCGGCCAGCGATGAGGCGCCGACCACATGGACGTCGTTTTCCACCGCCTGACGGGCGGCCTCGGCGGGGGTCTGGAACAGCGGGCCGATGTCGACATCGAAGCCCAGGTCGGCGAAGGCGGTGGCGATGACCTTCTGGCCGCGGTCGTGGCCGTCCTGGCCCATCTTGGCGATCAGGATGCGCGGGCGGCGGCCGTCGGCCTGTTCGAAGGCCTCGACCATGGCCTTGGCGCGGGCCACCGCGGCGTTGGATCCGGCCTCGGCCATATAGACTCCCTGGATCGACTTGATCTCCGCCCGGTGCCGGCCGAAGACCTTCTCCAGAGCATAGCTGATCTCGCCGACCGTGGCCTTGGCCCGGCCGGCGTTGACGGCCAGCTCCAGCAGGTTGCCGTCGGCGCGGGCCCCCGCTTCCAGCGCCGCCAGCGCATCCTGTGTCTCAGCTTCGTTGCGTTCAGCCTTGAGTCTTCTCAGCTTTTCTAGCTGGGCGTTGCGCACGGCGGTGTTGTCGACCTTGAGCACCGGGATGTCGTCGGCGACCTCGGGGCGGTAGCGGTTGACGCCGACCACGCTCTGGCGGCCGCTGTCGATGCGCGCCTGGGTGCGGGCGGCGGCCTCCTCGATGCGCAGCTTGGGCAGGCCCTGTTCGATGGCCTTGGCCATACCGCCGAGCTTCTCGACCTCGTCGATGTGAACCAGCGCCCGGGCGGCCAGGTCGTGGGTCAGCCGCTCGACGTAGTAGCTGCCGCCCCAGGGGTCGGCGACGCGCGTCGTGCCGCTCTCCATCTGCAGGAACAGCTGGGTGTTGCGGCTGATCCGGGCGGAGAAGTCGGTGGGCAGGGCCAGGGCCTCGTCGAGGCTGTTGGTGTGCAGGCTCTGGGTCTGGCCGTTGACGGCGGCCATCGCCTCGACGCAGGTGCGGGCGACGTTGTTGAACACGTCCTGCGCCGCCAGCGACCAGCCGCTGGTCTGGCTGTGGGTGCGCAGGGAGAGGGAGCGGCTGTCCTCGGGATCGAACTCCCGCTTCATCAGACGGGCCCAGAGCAGGCGCGCGGCCCGCATCTTGGCCACTTCCATGAAGTAGTTCATGCCGATGGCCCAGAAGAACGACAGGCGCGGCGCGAACTGATCGACGGTCATGCCGGCGGCGATGCCGGCGCGGACATACTCGATGCCGTCGGCCAGGGTGTAGGCCAGCTCGAGGTCCGCCGTCGCCCCGGCTTCCTGCATGTGATAGCCGGAAATCGAGATCGAGTTGAACTTCGGCATTTTGCTCGAAGTGTATGAAAAGATGTCTGAAATGATCCGCATCGAGGGCAGGGGCGGATAGATGTAGGTGTTCCGGACCATGAACTCCTTGAGGATGTCGTTCTGGATCGTGCCCTGCAGCTTGTCGGGGCTGACGCCCTGTTCCTCGGCCGCCACGATGTAGAGCGCCAGGATCGGCAGCACCGCGCCGTTCATGGTCATCGACACGCTCATCTTGTCGAGCGGGATGCCGTCGAACAGGGTGCGCATGTCCAGAATGCTGTCGATGGCCACGCCCGCCATGCCGACATCGCCCTTCACCCGCTCGTGGTCGGAATCGTAGCCGCGGTGGGTGGCCAGGTCGAAGGCCACCGACAGGCCCATCTGACCGGCGGCCAGGTTGCGGCGGTAGAAGGCGTTGGAGTCCTCGGCGGTGGAGAAGCCGGCGTACTGCCGCACCGTCCAGGGATTGGTCACGTACATCGTCGGATAGGGACCGCGCAGGAAGGGCGCGAGACCGGGGTAGCCATCGGTGAAGTCCAGGCCCGCGACATCGTCGGCGTCATAGGCCGGGGCCACGCCGATGCCCTCGGGGGTCTGCCAGATCGGGCCCTCGGCAGAGGCCTGCGGTTTCGGCCCGGCGCCGTCGAAGTCCAGCTCGGCGAAGTTGGGGAAGGCGGTCATGGCTCAGGCCTCCTCGAACGCGGCGGCGAAGCGCACGGGGGTCAGGGGCGGGCAGGCCCCGTCCGGCCCGGGCAGGCGCGGATCGGGTCCGGCCACGGCGAAGGCTGCGGGATCGACGGCGGCCACCTCGGCCGGTGTGTCCTGGGCGTTGGGGAAGACCGTGACGCCGAGGATCTTGCGCGACTTGTCGGCGTAGTCGGCCTGCTGGGCGGCGCGGGTGGCGCCCACGGCGTCGGCGACCAGGCCGGCCTCCAGCGCCTTGATCAGCCCGCCGGCGCCCTCGATGGCCTGGAAGCCGCCCCAGGCGGCGCGGGCCAGCTGGTCGGTCAGCTGGTCGAGGTACCAGGCCCCGCCGGCGGGGTCGGCGACCCGGCCCAGGTGACTCTCCTCCATCAGCACCAGCTGAGTGTTGCGCGCCTGGCGCCGGGCGAAGGCGGTGGGCAGGCCGATGGCGTCGGTGAAGGCGCCCAGCACGACCGCGTCCGCCCCGCCGACGGCGGCGGCGAAGCCGGCGCTGGTCAGGCGGATCAGGTTGGTCCAGGCGTCCATCCGCGTCAGCATGCGCTGTGATGACCGTGCCTCGATCCGGGCCGGGACGATCACACCACAGGCGGCGGTGATCCGCGCCCAGAGCGTGCGCGCCGCGCGGACCTTGGCCACGCCGGTGAAGTATTCGCCGTCGAGGCTGACCCCCAGCACGATGCGCGAGAAGGCGTCGTCCATGGAGAGGCCCGCCCGGACCAGCGCCCGGGCGTAGGCGACTGCGGCGGCGGCCATCATGGCCAGTTCCTCGGTGTTGGAGCCCCCGGCCTCGTGGGCGGCGCGGCCGGTGGCGAGGAACAGGCTGGCCTTGCCGTAGGTCGCCGCCAGACGGACGCCGACGGTGGCGGCCGATATGACGTGGCTTTCGGCCGGTCCGGGTGTCGATCCGGTCGTGGCGAAGGCGGTCAGGGGGTCCATGTGGAAGGCCAGCGGCGCATTGGGCGCGGCCTTGGCCAGGGCGCCGAGCCAGTCGGCGGCCCGGGGACCCAGCAGGCCGGCGTCCAGCGCCACCGGCGCGAGGTCGAGCAGGACGCCGTCCAGCACCTTGGCCAGGTCGTCGGCCGAACCGATGGCGACGCCGGCCTGACCTGTCGGGTCGATGGCCACCAGCAGGGAGGCCGCGCCGCTCTCCAGGTCCTTCAGGCCCTCTGCGCCGGCCTGGCGCGGATCGGGATGGGCGACCCGCATGCGCAGGTCCCAGGGCCGGTCAGCGTTGCGCGGGCTCAGGTCTCGGGCCACGCCCGTGGCCGCGCCGGCGGTATAGAGCGGCGCGATGGCAATGCCGTCGGGGGTCCGGGTGACGAGCGCGTCCTCGAAGGTCTCGCCCTTGAGGGTCTTCTCGACCAGCGCCAGCCAGTCCTCGCGGGACGGCGGCGCGAAGTCATCCGCCAGCTGAAGGGTTGGTCCAGACAAGCCTTCGGTCTCCCAAGTGCAATGCAGCATTTTCGCAGGCGTGATGCGCCCCTGCCGTTAGGTGCGTCAAGCCGAGGGGTTGTCGAACTCGAACAGCTGTTCTATTTACAGCGTATATTCATAGCCGGAGAGCACCGACCATGGCCCTGCCGCCGATCCTGCGTGACCGCCTTCGCCTGCCGGTGATCGCCTCGCCGCTGTTCATCATTTCCAATCCGGACCTGGTGATCGCCCAGTGCAAGGCCGGCATCGTCGGGTCGTTTCCGACGCTGAACGCGCGGCCGATCAGCCTGTTGGACGAGTGGTTGGACCGCATTACCAGCGAGCTGGCGGCCTGGGACAAGGCCAATCCGGACCTGCCGTCCGCGCCTTTCGCGGTGAACCAGATCGTGCACAGGACCAACAACCGCCTCGACGAGGACATGGAGCTCTGCGCCAAGTACAAGGCGCCGATTGTGATCACCTCGCTGGGCGCCCGTGAGGAGCTGAACCAGGCCGTCCACGGCTGGGGCGGCATCACTCTGCACGACATCATCAACGACAGGCATGCCCACAAGGCCATCGAGAAGGGTGCGGACGGCCTCATCCCCGTGGCGGCCGGGGCCGGGGGGCACGCCGGAGCGTTGTCGCCCTTCGCGCTGATCCAGGAAATCCGTCAGTGGTTCGACGGGCCGGTGGCGCTGTCGGGCTCGATCGCCAGCGGCCGGGCGATCCTCGCGGCCCAGGCCATGGGCGCGGACCTGGCCTACATCGGCTCGGCCTTTATCGCCACGAAGGAGGCCAACGCCGTGCAGGGCTACAAGGACATGATCGTCGACAGCTCCGGCGAGGACATCGTCTATTCGAACCTGTTTACCGGCGTGCACGGCAACTACCTGCGGCCCTCGATCATCCGGGCCGGCATGGACCCCGACAATCTGCCGGTCAGTGATCCCTCGGCGATGAACTTCGGCTCCGGCGGCAATACCGAGGCCAAGGCCTGGAAGGACATCTGGGGCTGCGGCCAGGGCATTGGCGCGGTGAAGTCGGTGCTCAGCGCCGGCGAACTGGTCGCGCGGCTGGCGGACGAATACGAAACCGCCAAGGCCGAGCTGGCCGCCAAGACCGCCCTGACCAGCGGCGTCAAACTGGCCTTCGCCGCGGAATAACGCGGCCCGAAGACAACCAGATCAACGGCTTGCGCCCGGCGGTTCCTCGCGAACCCCGGGCGTCTTGCTGTCCGCGTTCCCGGTCCTCGCCGCCGGACCATTCTTGTCGTGACGAGCGACAGGGAGTTTCCGCATGTCCGACGACGCCACCCCACGCCTTGGCCTGCCTTACGTGGCGGCCGGCCAGGCCCAGAAACATGTGACGGTCAACGAGGCCTTCGCCCGGCTAGACGGTTTGGTGCAGACGGCGGTGGTCAGCCGCACGGTCGCCGCGCAGCCGGCCACACCGGAGGACGGCGCGCTGTATGTCCTGCCGGCCGGCGCCACGGGCGACGCCTGGGGTGTTGAGTCCGAGGGCGCCCTGATGCGCTTCGAGGCCGTAGGCTGGTCTCGCCTGGAACCCCGCATGGGCCACATCGTCTGGGTCTCCGACGAGAGCCTGGCGCTGGTGTTCGACGGCGACTGGCAACGCCTGTCCACCTATCTGGACTTCGAGACTCTGGTGGCGGCGACCTCGCCCGGCGGCGCCCGCATCCGCTTCGCCATCCGAGAGGAGGACGTGGCCCCGGCGGGCGCGACCACCGCCACGACGATGGTCATCCCCGCCCGGTCGATCGTCTTCGGCGTGGCCGCGCGGACCCTGACCGCGATTGCCGGCGCCACGGCCTATGACTGCGGCGTCGCCGGCGAGCCGACCAAGTTCGGCGGTTCGCTGGGCGCGGCGGCCGGGTCGACCAACATCGGCGTGATCGGCCCAACCGCCTTCTATGCCGATACGCCGGTGCTGCTCACCGCCGTGGGGCCGGCGTTCGCCGGCGGCGTGGTGCGGGTGGCCATCTACCTGATCCAGTTCGACGCGCCCGGCGCCTAGGAGGACCTTTCATGGACATCATCGCAACGGCCGGCGGCGGACTCGCCGGCGGCGCCCTGGGCGCGGCGTTCGGAGCCCTGGGGTCAATCCTCAACCGGGGCCTGGGCATCTTCGAGGCCCGCGAGAAGCGCAAGGACCGCCAGCTGGAGATGGCCCACGAGGTCGACCGCTGGGCCCAGGACCTCAAGCTGGCCGCCGAGGCCCGCGCCGGACAGATCGAGGCGGCAAAACAGGCGCTGGCCCGCACCGACGCGGAGGGCTCCTGGCAGGGGCTGAACGCCTCACTGCAGGCCGAGGCCGGGATCGGTGAAAGCTGGCCGTGGGTGGCGGCGGTTCGCGCCCTGACCCGCCCGGCGCTGACGCTGTTGCTATGGATCCTGTTCGCCGCCCTGTTCCTGTCGGCCGCGGCCGGGGTGCTGGACGATGCCACCGCCGCCGGCGTCGTCCGAACGGCGGTGGAGACGATTGCCTTCTCGGCCTCCACCGCCCTGGCCTGGTGGTTCGGCGACCGCGCGCCGAGGCGGGAGGGGTAGTGCGGGCTTGGCGGCGGCCACCCTCAAGGGGTTCCCGGACCGCGTTGTGGCGCCGGACCTGATCTACGCCGCGGCGTCGAGGGTCAGCTGAACAGCTCAGGCCGGCGAATGCGCAGGGTCTGGACCATCAGCCGGGTCTTGGCGTCGACCGCGGCCTCGCCGTCCATCAGCGCCCATAGGTCTGCCAGCGGCATCTCGACAACGGTGATGTGCTCGTTCTCGCCGTCCAGACCGCCGCCGGGGCCGGTGCGCTGGGCGTCCGAATAGGCGGCCAGGAACAGGTCGGCGCGCTCGGTGGTCGAGCCCGGGGAGCTGAAGACAGCGCCGGCGGACTCGAGAACCTCAACCTCGAGGCCGGCCTCCTCGGCCAGTTCGCGACGGGCCGCCTCCACAGGAGTTTCGCCCTCGTCGATCATGCCGGCCGGGGCTTCCAGCACATCCCCGCCGCCGGCGAACCGCAGGGCGGCGCGGGGCAGGGTGACCAGCAGGGCCATGCGGGTGTCGGGATTGTAGGGCAGCACGCAGGCGGCGCGGCCGTGATCTTCGACATAGCGCTCGAACACCGCGCCGTCGGGGCCGGTCAAGCCGACCAGATGCAGGTCCATCCAGCCCGAATGGAGGGTCCGCACCGGCATGTCAGCCGGAGGGAAACCGCCATCTTTCCGGGGTCTGGTCATCGTCCTCTTCCCTCTGGTTCAGGGATGGTGCCGCCGGGCAGGATTGAACTGCCGACCTCAGCCTTACCAAGGATGCGCTCTACCACTGAGCTACGGCGGCGAAAGACGAGGCGCGCCTGATAGCGAAACCCGGGCGGCAGGGGAAG
>JAUXTQ010000014.1 GCA_030678995.1 Caulobacter sp. | reverse complement strand
GAACAAACCCTGCTGTTCCTCAACCGCCGGGGCTATGCGCCACTCGTGCTGTGCCGCGCCTGTGGCGAGCGGATGAAGGCGCCCGACAGCGACAGCTGGCTGGTCGAGCATCGTTACACCGGGCGGCTGATCTGCCACCTGACCGGCTTCACCATGGCGCGGCCGAAACACTGTCCGTCCTGCGGCGCGGTCGACAGCCTTGTCTCGGTCGGCCCCGGCGTCGAACGGGTCGAGGAGGAGGTGCGCCAGCTGTTCCCCGAGGCGCGCACGGCGGTGTTCAGCTCCGACACCGCGCCTGACGCCCGATCCGCCCGCGCCCTGATCCAGCGGATGACGGACGGCGAGATCGACATCCTCGTCGCCACCCAGGCGGCGGCCAAGGGACACAACTTTCCCCTGCTGACCCTCGTCGGCGTGGTCGACGCCGACCTCGGCCTGCGCGGCGGCGACCTGCGGGCCGGGGAGCGGACCTTCCAGCTACTGGCCCAGGCCAGCGGGCGGGCCGGGCGGCGCGACCGGCCGGGCCGGGCCATGCTGCAGACCTACGCCCCCGAGCATGCGGTGATGCAGGCGCTGGCGGCCCAGGACCGCGACGCCTTCATCGCCGCGGAGATGGCCGGCCGCGAACTGGCCGGCCTGCCGCCGTTCGGCCGGCTGGCCGCGATCATCTGTTCGGGACCCGACCCCGTGGCGCTGGAGGCTTATGTCCGCGCCCTGGCCGCCGCCGCGCCGAACGCCGAGGGCGTGGACATCTACGGTCCGGCCGACGCGCCTCTGGCCATGGTGCGGGGCCGCCGGCGCAAGCGGTTCCTCGTGCGGGCCGACCGCTCCGTGGACCTGCAGGGCTTCCTCGCCGCCTGGCGCGCGAGAGCCCGTCCGCCCGGCTCGGTGCGGGTGGCCATCGACGTGGACCCGTACAGCTTCCTTTGATCCTCCCCATCGGGGGAGGTGGCCCGAAGGGCCGGAGGGGGTCACCCGAGATCTGAGCGGACCCCCTCAGTCCGCTGCGCGGACAGCTCCCCCGATGGGGGAGCATCTTTCCATGTCACAGTCGCTCCGTCTGTCTCGTCTACCCCCTGACAACGGAGCGCTGCTGATGAACCGCTGGATCACCGCCATCCTCGCCGTCGTGCTGGGGGCCAACGGCCTGTTCATGCTCGCCGCGCCGCTGGCCTGGTACGACGCCGTGCCGGGCGTGCCGCTGACCGGGGCGTTCAACCCGCACTTCGTGCGCGACATCGGCATGGCCTATCTGACCGTGACCCTGGGCCTGGCCTGGTTCGCCTGGCGGCCGGTCCAGGCCTGGCCGGCGCTGGTCTGCGCCGCGGTGTTCCAGCTGCTGCACGCGGCGATCCACATCGGCGACGGCGCCTGCGGCTCCAGCCCGCTGAGCGATTTCGTGCGCGACTTTCCGGGCGTCTTCCTGCCCGCCCTGCTGACCGCCTGGATCGCCTGGCGGGCGCGGCCTCAATCCACGGGAGCCTGACCATGCTCAAAGCCTTGTTCCGTTCGCAGATCCGCAAGTTCGAGAGGCTGTGGGGCTATGACGCCGCCTACATGCACGACCTGCTCGACGCGGGGACGGGGACCTTCTTCCGCTTCAGCTTCGTGCCGACGCTGGGCCACAGCAAGGACGCCCCGGCGGCGGCCATGGCGGCGGCGGGCATCGTCGGGACCCTGGCCGAGGACTGCGGCCCCTGCACCCAGATCAGCGTCGATATCGCCACCGCCAACGGCGTGAAGCCGGAGGTGCTGCGCGCCATTCTGGCCGGCGACCGGGCGGCCATGGGCGAGACGGCGGCCCTCGGCTACGACTTCGCCCGCGCGGTGCTCGACCGGCATCTTGAGGACTCCGACGAGGTCCGCGAGGAGATCGTCCGGCGCTGGGGCCGCAAGGCCGTGGTCGCCCTCAGCCTCGCCCTGACCACCGCGCGGATGTATCCCACGCTGAAATACGGCCTCGGCCACGGGAGGAGCTGTTCCCGGGTGATCGTGGCCGGCGAGCCGGCGCCCTTCCACCGGCCGGAGCTGCTGGCGGCGTGAGCGATCCTCTGACCCTCTTCGAGCAGGAGCGGCCCCGCCTGAGGCGGCTGGCCTATCGCATGCTCGGGTCGGTCAGCGAGGCGGAGGACGCGGTGCAGGACGCCTGGCTGCGCTGGGACCGGGCCGGCGGCGCGGCCGACAATCCGCAGGCCTGGCTGGTCCAGGCGGTCACCCGCCTGTGTCTCGACCGGCTGAAATCCGCCCGCGCCCGGCGCGAGACCTATGTTGGCCCCTGGCTGCCCGAGCCCTTGATCGAGGAAGCGGGCGTCGATCCGGTGGAGCGAGCCGAGGATGTCTCGGTGGCCTTCCTGCTGGCGCTGGAGCGGCTGTCGCCGCTGGAGCGGGCGGTGTTCCTGCTGCACGACGTGTTTGACCAGGACTACGCCGCCATCGCCGTCACCCTGGGCAAGGCCGAGCCGGCGGTCCGCCAGCTGGCCAGCCGGGCGCGGGCCCATGTGCGCGACGCCCGCCCGCGCTTCACGGTGCCGCAGGATCGCGCCGTCCGACTGGCGGCAGCCTTCCTCAATGCGTCGGCCGCCAACGACCTGGCCGGATTGTCGGCGCTGCTGGCCGAAGACGCGGTGCTGATCTCCGACGGCGGCGGCAAGCGTCCCGCCGCGCTCAGGCCGATGATCGGCCGCGACGACGTCATGCTGCTGCTCACCGGCCTGTGGAAGCGCAAGGGATACCCGGTGCCGGCCGGCATGCGGCCGGCGACGATCAACGGCGCGGCCGGGGTGGTCATGACCATGGAGGACGGCGTCCAGACCATGGCCTTCGAGCCCGACGAGACCGGCGAGCGCATCGCGGCGATCTACATCATGCGCAATCCGGAGAAGCTGGGGCACGTGTCGGTTTGAGCGGGCCTGGTTGCGCGCCTGTTTCTCGCGTGCCCTTCTGTGATTTCGGGGAGGATGGTCATGCGCAGGATTGCGAGTCTGCTGGTCGCTGGGGCGATGTCGGTTGTCGCCGGGGCCGGGGTGGCGGTCGCGCCGCCGCCGATCACCCTGTCGCTGAGCTGGGCAGGTGAGCCCTGCAACGCCGCCGGTCTCGTGGACGTAAGCGTGACCAACGTGAGCGGCCGTGAGCTGGTGATGCCCAAGAATGGCTGGCTGGGGTATGGCGGGCTGTTCATCGGCGCCGCGCGGGTAGGGCGTGGAAGGATCGTGACATCCGACAACTTCCTCCCGCCACCGCCGCCCGTGCCCAGGGGTCAGGTTCGCGAGGTGCGTCGCCTCGCCCCCGGCCAGTCGACGACCTATCGGGTCGAGATCGACCAAAGCAGCAACGGCATGTCCGAAGGCAGCCCCCATTTCGCACTCGATACCGCCTATCGGAAAATACGCCGGTCGAAGGGGCAGCTCTGGCTCATCTACGCGTTGAGCCATGCACCGGATGCGAATGAACCCTATGTCGTGGCGGCGGGCGGTGATGAGCCCCTGATCCGTTCGAACGGCCTGTATTGTCCCGCCTGACGCCTCGGAGTCGCCTCAACAGCTAGCGCCGGGCGCCTGCATCCGCGATATGCTGCCCTCATGCGTTTCGACGACCGCTTCCTGGAGGAGATCAAGTCGCGCGTCCGGCTGTCGGACGTGATCGGCAAGACCGTGAAGCTGAAGCGCCAGGGCCGCGAGTTCGTCGGCCTGTCGCCGTTCACCAAGGAGCGGTCGCCCAGCTTCTTCGTCAACGACGACAAGGGCTTCTTCCACGACTTCTCCTCGGGCAAGCACGGCGACCTGATCAGCTTTCTGCAGGAGACCGAACGGCTCAGCTTCGTCGAGGCGGTCGAGCGGCTGGCCATGGAGGCGGGCGTGCCGATGCCGGCGCCTGACCCCCAGGCCGCCGAGCGGGAGAAGGAGCGCGAGGGTCTCGCCCACTGGCTGGAGCTGGCCGCGAGCTGGTTCGAGGGCGAGCTGCGCCGGCCCGGCGGCAAGGACGCCCGCGACACCCTGATCCGCCGGGGTCTGCCGGAGTCGGAGTGGAGCCGCTTCCGGCTCGGCTTCGCGCCCTCCGGCCGCACCGCCCTGAAGGACTATCTGATCGCCAAGGGCGCCCGGCCGGCGGAGCTGGTGGAGACGGGACTACTCATAGCGCCCGAGGATGGCGGCGCGCCCTATGACCGGTTCCGCGACCGGATCATCTTCCCCATCGCCGACCAGCGGGGGCGGATCGTCTCCTTCGGCGGCCGGGCGATGGATCCCGAGGCGCGGGCGAAATACCTCAATGGCCCCGAGACCAGCCTCTTCTCCAAAGGCCGGCTGCTCTACGGCATGCCCGAGGCGCGGCGGCTGCTGCATTCGGTGCCGGCCAGCGACGGCGGGGACGCCGCCCTGGTGGTGGTCGAGGGCTACATGGACGTGATCGCCTGCCAGCGGGCCAACATCGCCGCGGTGGCGCCCATGGGCACGGCCCTGACCGAGGAGCAGATGGAGGTGTTGTGGCGCCTGCATCCCGAGCCGACCCTCTGTTTCGACGGCGACGGCGCGGGCCGGCGGGCGGCCAGCCGGGTCATCGACCGCGCCCTGCCGCTGCTCAAGCCGGGGAAGAGCTTTCGTTTCGCCATCGTCACCGGCGGCAAGGATCCCGATGACGTCCTGCGCGAGCAGGGGCCGGCCGCCCTGCGCGCCCAGCTCGCCCAGACCACGCCCTTCGCCGACGCCCTGTTCGTTCGGGAGCGTGACCAGGAGCCGCTGGACAGTCCCGAGCGCAAGGCGGGCTTGAAGCAACGGCTTCGGGAACGGGCCAACACCATCGCCGACAAGGACCTGGCCCAGGCCTACCGCGACGACCTGCTGGGCCGGTTCGACCAGCTGTTCCATGCGCCGCAGACCCGCCAGGCGCCGTTCACCCCGAACCGTCCCTGGAAGCCGGGCGGGCGCGCGGGCCAGCTTTTCGAGGCCAGTTTCCCCACGCCCGAGGGCAAGGCGGCGGCCAGGCGGCTGTCCACCGCCCTCGATCCCCTGGCCGCCGCCCTGGCCAAGGCCGCACTGGAGGATCCCCACCGGCTGGACGATCATCTGGAGACCTTCGAGAAGGCCGGCTTCGGCGATCCCGCTCTTTCGGCGCTGGCCGCTGAAATCATTCGGCTTCGTCTTGACGCTGATCACCTTGACTCGGGGGCCCTCACACGCCATCTGCGGGAACGTGGATTTGCCGGGCTGCTGACTGACATCGACCGGGCCGCTGCTCAAGCAGGCGCGCCCTTCCTGAAACAGGATGTCACCCTCGCCACCGCCAGGTCCCAGTGGACGTACGCTTTTGAGGTTCTGAACCGACTGGCTGCGCTCGAGGCTGCTGTATCGTCCGCCAAGGGAAACCTCGGGGGGCGTTCCGACATGGCGGCGCTGGAGCGGCTGAAGGCCGAGCGGGATATCCTCAAGCGATCGGTTCGCTCGGGAACCCTGTGGACGGACGGTGAAACCTCTCCCTGAGGCGCTTTGACGCGTCCTGACCGATTATTGGCGCCCGTCTGTCCAGAGGCGGCCCGCCGGAGACCGTAATGAGCACGACCGCCACCGAGCAGACCGAAGCCCCCGAAGCCCCCGAGAAGGACGGCCCGCTCCTCGACCTCACCGATGCCGGGGTCAAGAAGTTCATCAAACAGGCCAAGGCCCGCGGCTACGTCACGATGGACGAGCTGAACAAGGTGCTGCCGTCGGAGGAAGTAACCTCGGAGGCCATCGAAGACACCCTGGCCATGCTGTCGGAGATGGGCGTCAACGTCGTCGAGGCGGAAGAGGACGCGGTCGACGGCGAGGGCGGCGAGGTGGTCGCGGCCGGCGAGACGGCCATTGTCACCGAGGCCGAGACCAAGTCGACCTACGACCGCACCGACGATCCCGTGCGCATGTATCTGCGCGAGATGGGCAGCGTCGAGCTGCTGTCCCGCGAGGGCGAAATCGCCATCGCCAAGCGCATCGAGGCCGGCCGCGACACGATGATCCGCGGCCTGTGCGAAAGCGCCCTGACCTTCGAGGCCATCATGG
Organism: Caulobacter sp.; assembly: GCA_030678995.1. GTDB lineage: Bacteria > Pseudomonadota > Alphaproteobacteria > Caulobacterales > Caulobacteraceae > Caulobacter. The sequence goes on along the minus strand of JAUXTQ010000014.1, from coordinate 25,379 downwards.
TCTGGCGCGAGGAGCTCGGCACCGGCCGGATTCTGCTGCGCGAGGTCATCGACCTGGAAGGCACCTACGGCGTGATGTTCCCGGCCGCTCCGGTGGTCGTGCCCACCGAGGACCCCGAGCCCGCCGAGCCCAAGGAAGTGGTCGAGGGCGAGGAAAAGCCCGAGGGCGACGACGACGACGACGATTTCGACGACGGCGCCGGCCCCACGGTCAGCGCCATGGAAGGCGAACTGCGCGAGAGCGTCATGGAGACGCTGGACGCCATCGCCGCCGAGTTCGACGCCTTCCGCCGCCTGCAGGAAAAGCTGGTCGAGCGCCGGCTGAAGGGCGGCGACCTGAAGGACGAGGACCGCAAATCCTATGACGCCGCCAGCGGGGCCATCGTCACCCGGCTGAAGACGCTGAAGCTGAACAACAACCGCATCGAGGCCCTGGTCGACCAGCTCTATGCCATCAACCGCCGCCTGATCGCCCTGGAAGGCCGTCTGCTGCGCCTGGCCGACAGCTACGGCATCAGCCGCGCCGAGTTCCTCAAGGCCTATTTCGGCGCCGAGCTCGACCCCAACTGGACCGAGACGGTCAAGGCCCTGGGCGTGCGCTGGACCAAGTTCAGCGAGAACGACGACAGGTCGATCCGCGACATCCGCGGCGAGGTCGCCGCCCTGGCCACCGAGACCGGCGTGCCGATCGACGACTACCGTCGCATCGTCCAGACCGTGCAGAAGGGCGAGCGCGAGGCCCGCCAGGCCAAGAAGGAAATGGTCGAGGCCAACCTGCGCCTGGTGATCTCGATCGCCAAGAAATACACCAACCGCGGCCTGCAGTTCCTGGACCTGATCCAGGAGGGCAACATCGGCCTGATGAAGGCGGTCGACAAGTTCGAGTACCGCCGCGGCTACAAGTTCTCGACCTACGCCACCTGGTGGATCCGCCAGGCGATCACCCGCTCGATCGCCGACCAGGCGCGGACCATCCGCATCCCGGTGCATATGATCGAGACGATCAACAAGATCGTCCGCACCAGCCGCCAGATGCTGCACGAGATCGGCCGCGAGCCGACCCCGGAAGAGCTGTCCGAAAAGCTGGCCATGCCGCTGGAAAAGGTCCGCAAGGTCCTCAAGATCGCCAAGGAGCCGATCAGCCTCGAAACGCCCATCGGCGACGAGGAAGACAGCCACCTGGGCGACTTCATCGAGGACAAGAACGCCATCCTGCCGATCGACGCGGCGATCCAGAGCAACCTGCGCGAGACCACCACCCGCGTGCTGGCGTCGCTGACGCCGCGCGAGGAGCGGGTGCTGCGCATGCGCTTCGGCATCGGCATGAACACCGACCACACCCTGGAAGAAGTCGGCCAGCAGTTCAGCGTCACCCGCGAACGCATCCGCCAGATCGAAGCCAAGGCGCTGCGCAAACTGAAGCACCCGAGCCGCAGCCGGAAGCTGCGCAGCTTCCTCGACAGCTAGGTCTCAGGGGACTGGATTTCGTGTCCCTCGGGCACGATTTCCTGTCCCCGAACCGCACCGGCCTGTGCCCCAGGGACAGCCTATCCAGTCCCAAGGGACAGGAAAGGCCGTCCCTTTTCACTCAAGCATGTGCTTCACTTTTTGCTTGCGGGTCTGATCGCCCCTTGATACTTCAGCTTATGCTTCAGCATCAGCCGCCTCCCGCCCTCGACCCCATCTTCCACGCCCTGGCCGATCCCGCCCGGCGGGGGATGCTGGAGCGGCTGACGCGGGGTCCGGCGTCGGTCAGCCAGCTGGCCGAGCCGTTGCCGATGAGTCTGTCGGCGGTGGTGCAGCACCTTGCGGTGCTGGAGGCCAGCGGGCTGGTGACGAGCCGGAAGGTCGGGCGGGTGCGCACCTGCACCCTCGACACGACGGTGCTCAGCCAGGCCGAAAAATGGATCAACGCGCGGCGGATCGCCTGGGAGCGGGCCTTCGATCGCCTCGGCGTCTACCTGGCCGAGACGAAACCCGCCGACGAAGCCTGAAGGACCAAGCCATGCCCTCCGCCCTCACCCACGCCACCTTCTGCGTCGAGCGGGTCTATGACGCCCCGCCGGCGCGGGTGTTCCACGCCTTCACCGATCTCGACGCCCGGATGCGCTGGTTCTTCAAGACCGACAGCTGGTCGCTGCACGAACACAGCGGCGGCGAGCTGGGAATCGGCAAGACCGAGTCGAGCCGCTTCTCCCCGCCGGGGGCGCAGGTGATGATCACCAACGACAGCATCTACCTCGACATCGTGCCGAACGAGCGGCTGATCTTCGCCTACGCCATGACCCTGGACGGAGCGCCGCTGTCCTCGTCGCTGTCGACGGCGGAGTTCCGGCCGGAGGGCAAGGGGACCCGCCTGGTGTTCACCGAACAGGGCGTCTACCTCGACGGCAACGTCTCGGGCCGCATCGAAGGGACCGAGGGTTGGCTGGTGACGCTGGGTGAGGAACTGGCGCGGCAAGCCGCAGGCTGATCCAGAGAAATCAGGGGACAGCTTACTCATTTCCTTCGCGGAGGCCGGTCAGGCGTTGAGGAAATGAGAAAGCTGTCCCCTGATTTCCCCTGATTTCCGCGCACCGGATTTGCTAGGCGAACATATCCAGCAGGGTTCCGGTCATCTCGTCGGCGGTGCGGATGACGGCGGCGTTGGCCTTGACCTCCGTCCTGGCCTGAACGCGCTCGACGGTCTCCCGGACGAGATCATCCAGCGGTTCGGCGGCTGTGCGGGCGGCGCTGGCGTCGAAGCGGTTGGCGGCGTCGAGAAGGCCGGCGGCGGCGATGGGCAGGGCCTGCATGGCGGGTTTCTCCCGTTGGCGGTCACCCCATCATGGCCCGGCGACGCTTAACATGGCGCGTAGAAGCGTGGTGAACAGCGTGGCAATGCCCGCTAGTGTCGGGAAAAAGGAGCGCTGCCATGTCCACTGAACTCTTCTCCCTGAAGGGCCGAACCGCCCTGATCACCGGCGGGTCGCGCGGGATCGGCAGGATGATCGCCGCCGGCTTCATCGCCGCCGGCGCGCGGGTCTACATCTCCTCGCGCAAGGCCGGCGCCTGCGACGCGGCGGCGGCGGAGCTGTCGGCGGGGGGCGGGGTGTGCATCTCCCTGCCGCAGGACGTCTCGACGGTGGAGGGCTGCAATCTGCTGGCCCAGGCCTACGGCAAGTACGAGACCAGCCTGGACATCCTGGTCAACAACGCCGGCGCCGCCTGGCTGGCCGAGTTCGACCAGTTCCCGGAAGCGGGCTGGGACAAGGTGATGAACCTGAACCTCAAGTCGCCCTTCTTCCTGACCCAGGCCCTGGCCCCGGCCCTGCGCGCCTCGGCCAGCCATGAAAAGCCCGCCAAGGTGATCAATATCGCCTCGATCGACGGCATCCGGCCCAACCCGCAGGAAACCTACAGCTACCAGGCCAGCAAGTCGGGGCTGATCCACCTGACCCGCCGGATGGCCGGGCGGCTGATCGAGGACAACATCGTCGTCACCGCCATCGCGCCGGGCGCCTTCGCTTCGGAGATGAACACCGTCGCCCGCGACCAGGCCGAGGCCACGGCCAAACGCATCCCCAGCCGCCGCATCGGCAGGGACGAGGACATGCAGGGCGTGGCCATCTACCTGGCGTCACGGGCCGGCGACTACGCGGTCGGCATCACCATCGCCGTCGACGGCGGTGTGGCCTACGCCAGCGCGGCGATATAGGGTTTCCCCCGAGGGACGAATTTCGGAAGGAGCCGCCGTGTTCAATACCGCGCTCATCAGAACTCGTCTGGGTCAGTATGGGGCCGCCTGGCTGACAGGGTTTGTCCTGACGCTGATCGTCGTGCTGGGAATCGCCTGGCTGAGCGAAACGCCGCTGGTCAAGGCGGCCGACCTGGTTCTGCCCGTCGCCTTCGCCGCCCTGACCCTGGGCCAGCTGTATGTGCTGGTGCGCACCCTGCTGTCGGGAAGCGAATCGGTGGCCACCCGGCTGGTGGTTATCGCCCTGACGTTGTTGCTGTTCCTGCCGCTGCTCTGGGCGCCGGTGGTCGGGGCGATCTCGGCGGCCTGGATCGGCCAGGCCTCGATCGAGTACTCGGCGGTCTACGCCCAGTTCCGCATCCGGGTCAGCCAGGCCCTGTTCGACCTGGCGGGGATGATGTTCGCCAATCCGCTGATCGACACGGTCTGGGCGCTGTTCGAGGGCCTGGCGACCGTGGTCGGTTTCATCGCCGCCTTCTTCCAGATATGGCCCCGCCTGCTGCGCCTGTTGGGCGCGCGGGAGGTCCAGGCCTGACGACAACCGATCACCCCGTCAGCCGTTCATTCAGAACTTGAAGGAGTATCGTAATGCGCAGACTTCTCGCCGCTTCGGCCGTCGCCCTGGCGGCCCTTCTGACCACCGCCGCCGGCGCTCCGGGCTCCAGCCCGCTCAGCCCGTCCACCCGGATCATCTGCGTCGATGTGGCCGGCAACACAAAGCCGGTCGTCTGCATGGCGTCGGCCAGCCGGATCGACGGCCGGGACGACATCTGCCTCTGCGAGATCGGCCAGCGGGTCGAGGCCCCGGTCTGCGGCCCCGACGAGCGGCCGCAGGCGGAAACCCGGGCCTTCGAACGGGCCCGCCGCGACGCCTCGCGGGACGGCAGCCTGGTCGGCGACCTGTTCGACGAACGGCCCATGTGCGTCGCGCCCCGCAACGGCTAGGCCGCGGGGCGCGCGCTTCAGGCGTTGACCTGACGACTCTGGCCTACGGATGGCGCCAGGTCGTGTAGCCGAGCTGCAGCGTCTTGGGGTAGCCGGGGTTGATCCCGTTGACCCTGAACTGGCTGATCCGGCCAGCGTTGGTCTTCATGCAGACGTAGCTGCCGACCGGAACCGCTGCGAGCGGGACCGGCGCGGGGCTGAAGGCAGCCACGCGGCAGCCGGCCCAGCCGCGGTTGCTGCGGTCGCCGACGGCCATCACCGCGCCGTTGCGGGGCTGCAGGTACATGTGGGTCGGATCCACCGCGTGGAACCAGAGATCCGCGCCGCCGCCGCCGCCGACCGTCCCGTTGTCGAAATTCACCAGGTAGGACTGCGGCAGGCTGATCCCGCCCGTTGAGAAGGTCCCCGGGGTCGGCGGCGGGGGCGGCGGGCCGAACGGATGGCAGCTGAAGCCGCCGGGCCGCGCGGTGCAGGTCATGCCGCCGGGGGCGTTGCGCTGGATGCTCCCGGCCGGGCCGTAGCGGCACTGCAGGGCGGGCGTCCCGCCGATGTTGACCACCGCCGTGTCGGTCAGGGAATTGACGATCGGCGTATTCCACCAGCCGCCAGGCAGCGGCGTGGTGATTTCGCGGCGAACCTGCGTCGCGGGACAGTTGATTTCCACAGCGTTGGCGACGGCCGGCGCGGCGGCGAAAAGAAGGGCGGCTCCCGCCCCGGCGATACCAAGCGATACCTTGTTCATCACAGCCTCCCAAGTGAGGGCCAATCCCTCATATGATCAGGTAACGCCGTTCTGCCTGAACTGATCCTGACCGCCAATCGTCAGTCAATGTTCACCCTGAGCGGGCATCGCGTTGACGCGGCGACACAGGCCTGCAAGCGTCCGGTCCGGGAAAAACAAAAGGGGAGGAGGCCACGATGCTCGCCTCGTTGCTGCTGCGTATCGGGGCCCTCGGCCCGCTTATCTTCTACGGCGTGATCGTCGCGGGCGGAGTCATGACGCCGGGTTACAACCACATGACCCAGCACGTCAGCGAGCTCGGCCAGGCCGGCGGGCCGGCGGCGACACTGTTCAACAACGGGATCATGGCGGTCGGGGGCGCAATGATCCTGGGCGCGCTGGGCTTCCTCCTGGGCATGCGCAAGCTGGGCGGGGGCCTGCTGATGCCGCTGCTGGCCGCCGTGGCCATCGCGCTGTTCGGGGCCTCGTTCATCCTCGGCGGCCTGCATCCGATGCCGGACCCGATGCACAACGCTTACAACCTGGTCTACGCAGGCGTGGCGGCCCCGCTGCTGGCCTTCCTGGCCATGGGTGACCGCAGCGAAGTATCCGGCGCCAAGACCCTGGCGGTAGTCAGCTTCCTGGCCAGCGCCGTGCTCCTGGCGATCATGATGAACCTCGGCGGCTTCAACCTGGTCCACAAGACCGATGTCGGCCTCTGGCAGCGCGGCTTCATCGCCGCCACCACGCTGTGGATGCTGTCGGCCTTCCTCGCGATCCCGGGCGCCCTGGCGGCCAAGGAACGCAAGCGGTCCGCCGCCTACTGAGGCGCGCCTGGTCTATTTCCAGGCGTAGTTGAAACTGACGGAGATACGGTCGCTCTTCGCGCCGTTGGCCGGCACCTCGTGCCGCAGCCAGCTCTCCCACATCAGCACGGTTCCCGGCGCCGGGGCGATGTAGACGAAGGTCTGCATCGCCTCCGGCGCTTCGGCTGTCCGGGACGGGGCGGCCATCATCATCGGCAGGCGCGGATCCTCCAGCTTCAGGGCCGAGGCGCCGGGCGGCGTGGCCACATAGAACGTCCCGCTGAGCACGCTGTGCGGATGGATGTGGCTGCTGTGCGTACCGCCGGGCTTGAGGACATTGACCCACAGGCTGTCCATCACCAGCCGGCGGCCCTTCAGGTCCAGCGCCAGTTCGTCCGCGAAAGCCGCCGCCAGCCTGTCGAGGCGCTTTTTCAGGTCGGCGAAGGCGGTCGCGCGGCGCGGCAGGTCGTCCAGCGAGGCGTAGGAGGTGTAGCCGGGATAGGCGTTGGCCTTGCACCAGGCCCGCCCGGCGCGGTCTTCGGCCGCCAGCATCCGGCAGGCGTCTTCCAGGTCGCCGTTGAGGGCGGCGAATCCGCGCTCGTCGGCGAGGCTGGTTTCGAACAGGCGGGTGACGAAGAGGGCGCGGCTGGTCATGACCAACGCCCTCTAGCCCGTAGCGGGGTTCAGGTCACGGCCTGCCGCGTCGCCGAATAGGGATCGCTGACCACCCGGCTCTCCAGGTTGAAGATCATGACCGACCGTCTGGCGGTGTCATAGGCCGGCCATTTTGGCAGCAGCGGCGTGTTCGGACTGCCGGTGCGGGCGAAGGCCGCCCAGGCGGCGCTCATCTGTTTGGCCATCACCTCCGGCTCGGCGCCCGGGCCCACCAGGACCCGCGAGTTGGCGACGTTGGCGAAGACCAGCGGGATCTCCAGCGTGTGCGGCGAGCGGAACGGCCCCACCGGCGTCTCCCATTCCAGCAGGTACATGTACGCCTTCGCTCCGCCCTGGGCCGCCTTGCGCTCGGCGATCTGCACCGACCCGGCGAACATTCGGCCATAGGTCACCAGATGGGTCGCGCGGTAGGTCGGGGAGTCGTTCGGGAAGTCCTTCTTCAGGGCCTCCAGCACCGCAGGGGCCTTGGGGCCGAAGATGCCGGTCGCCATGGCCGCCAGTCCCGCCTCGTCCATCTTCCCGAACCAGGGGGCCGAGGCCATGAACAGGGTCATCTCGTCCTTGTTGATGCCGATCATCACCGGCACGTCGCGGGCGGTGGCCGGGGCGGCGGGGTCCCAGGGCTGGGCCGGCAATACATCGCCATCGACCACCGGGGCGAAGCCGGAGCGGTCGAAGCCCGCGCCCGGCTGCCTGGCCTCGGCGGCGTAGGCGGCCTTCAGCAGGGCCTCGACGGGTACGGCGCGCAGGGCGGCGATGTCGCCCGGGGTCACGCCCAGGGCGGCGTAGAGGTCTGCGGTCAGGGCCGCGGCGCGGTCGGCGGGGACGGCGCGGACGCCCGGCCCGCTCTGGATCACCGCCTTGTGGAACAGGCCCTTGGCCAAGGGCATGGCCAGCAGATAGCTGACCTTCGCCCCGCCGCCGGACTCGCCGAAGATGGTCACGTTGCCGGGGTCGCCGCCGAACAGGGCGATGTTGTCCCGCACCCATTCGAGCGCGGCGACGATGTCCAGCATCCCGGCGTTGCCGGACCCGGCGACCTGCGGCAGATGCAGGTAGCCGAAGACGTTCAGGCGGTGATTGATGCTGACCACCACCACGTCCTGTTCATTGGCCAGGTTCGCTCCGTCGTACATCGGCCAGCCCGCCGAGCCGTAGGCGAAGCCGCCGCCGTGCAGCCAGACCATGACCGGCTTCTTCTGCGGTCCCAGCTTGCGGGTCCAGACGTTGAGGACCAGGCAGTCCTCGCTCTGGTTGGCCACGTCGGCGTTGGACGGGAAGACGGTCTGCAGCGCCCTGCCCAGTTCGGAGGTCGGGTTGGTCGCCGAGGGGCTGGGCATCTGAATGGCCGGATGTCCCAGGGCTTCGGCGTTCCTCAGGTCCGTCCAGGGCTTCACCGGCGCGGGTGGGGCGAAGCGCAGATCACCGACGGGCGGAGCGGCGTAAGGAATGCCGCGGAAGGCCAGGACCCTGGCCAGGCCCCAGCCGCTGACGGGGCCGGAGCGCGTCTCCACCAGCGGCGGCGGCGGGGCGCAGGCCCCGGCCATGCGGGGGGCGGCGAGGGAAAGACCGGCAAGAGCGGTCATGCCGAGCAGATGGCGGCGGCCGATACGGAGCGTCATAATGTCCTCCCATTTTAGAACCTTCGGTATCCCAACCTGGGCTTCCCGTCGAGATTCTTGCCGCCTTCCTTCGCGGCAGGTCTTTCGCTGGCATGCTGAACAGCGATAACCTCGCGGCCAAATCAGGACCCGGGAGAGACGACATGAAGGCCGCAGTGCTTCGCGAAGTGGGCAAGCCGCTCCAGATCGAGGACGTGACAATCAACAAGCCAGGTCCGCACGAAGTGCTGATCCGCACCGTGGCGGCCGGCGTCTGTCACTCGGACCTGCATTTCGTCGAGGGCTCCTACCCCCATCCGCTGCCGGCGGTGCTGGGTCACGAGAGCGCCGGCGTGGTCGAGCAGGTGGGCAGCGAGGTCCGCACGGTAAAGCCGGGCGACCATGTGATCACCTGCCTGTCGGCCTTCTGCGGCCACTGCAATCACTGCGTCACCGGCCATATGTCGCGCTGCGTCAGCGGCGACGTGCGGCGGGGCAAGGACGAAGAGCCGCGCCTCGGCAACGGCCTCAACCAGTTCCTAAACCTCTCCTCGTTCGCCGAGCAGATGCTGATCCACGAGCACGCCTGCGTCGCGATCCGCAAGGACATGCCGCTGGACCGGGCCGCCCTGATCGGTTGCTCGGTGACCACGGGCGTGGGCGCCGTTGTGCAAACCTCCAGCGTGCGGGCCGGTGAAACGGTGGCCGTCATCGGCTGCGGCGGCGTGGGCCTGGCGGCGATCAACGGCGCGGCCATCGCCGGCGCGGGCCGCATCATCGCCATCGACATGCAGGGCTCCAAGCTCAACCTGGCCAAGGCCTTCGGCGCGACCGACGTGATCGATGCCAGCCAGGACGATCCGGTCAAGGCGGTCATCGAGATGACCAAGGGCGGGGTCGATCACAGCTTCGAGGCCATCGGCCTGAAGAAGACCACCGAACAGGCCTTCAAGATGCTGGCCCGCGGCGGCACGGCCAACGTCATCGGCATGATCCCGGTGGGCACGATGATCGAGCTGCACGGCGCCGACTTCCTCGGCGAAAAGCGCATCCAGGGCTCGCTGATGGGCTCCAACCGCTTCCCCGTCGATATGCCCCGCCTGGTGGACTTCTACATGTCCGGCAAGCTGCACCTCGACCAGATGATCTCCCAGCGCATCAAGCTGAGCCAGGTCAACGAGGCCTTCGACGAGCTCAAGCGCGGCGAGCTGGCCCGTTCGGTCATCATGTTCGACTAACCCGGCGGGCCGGCCGGCGGGGGATGGATCCGCTTGAGGGCCGTGACCAGCCGATTGAAGCTGGCATAGCTTTCGCGATAGGCGGCGGCCATTCCCTCGGTTAGCAGGGCATGGTCGGGGATCACCACCCCGCGCCGGCCATGCCGGACGCACAGGCCGTCGGCCACCAGCATGTTCACATAGCGGCGGGTGGTCTCGTAGGGCACGCCGATCGAGTGCGAGATCGACATCACGCTGACCGGCCGCCGCTCGCCGCCGCCGGAGGTCGGCTGGGCCTCGCCGTTGGCCACCGCGATGGCGGTGAAGATGATGCCTCTCAGCAGGTCGCCGCCGTGGGCCCTGGCGACGATCTCAACCCCCCGGACAAAGAACTCCCCGGCCAGCCGCACGGCGACGGCCGCCTCGTCGGACACGACGGCGGGCGAGGTCTCCAGACTGTTCTGCTCATTGGCCATAGGCGCCTCCCCCGAAACCGGACTGCGATTCCCGCGGTGCGTGTCTCCGTGGATCACAGTACCCATTGTGGGTAATCGTCTTCTTACCGCCAACTTTGCTCGTTCTATCCTTACAGACGGGCAGGAAATACCAGGGGACAGAGATGGCGCCACGCGCTGATCGCACTGCGCTTGAGATCGACTCGTCCCTCGCCTCGCGGCGATGGACGTCCTCGGGCGCCGGATGGGGCGGGACGGCCGTCATACTGGATTACATGGCTCACGCCCGGCGGAAGGCAAGCCGCAACACGGACGCCAACCTGCTATTGGCCGAAATTGTCGAGGCTCTGCTGTTCCTGGGCGGGCAGGCCCACCGTGATCAGGTGATCGCCCGGGTGATCGCTGTCCGCGCCGCGCCAGGCGGCGCACCGGCCGAGGCCTTGAAGGCCCACATCCTGGTCGCCTTCGATCATCAGTACACGCTGGACCGCTCGCTGCGTGGCCGGCCGCCGCTGTTCGACCTGCCCTTTGGCCAGGGATCTCATCGATGGGCTTTGGCGCGGGAGGCTGAAACCTTCCTGCGCCGGGGTCGGGAGGCGCGTGGCCCCGTTTCCTAGCGGAGCCTGGGCGCACTTCCCGACGTTCGCGGCCGACCTGCCCCCCCGATATGGCCGCCGACGGGGCGCCCCCGGTTTCCTACGAAGCCGGGGGCGGCTTCATTTCAGGCGGCGAACTCCACGCCGCCGGCGCGCAGATCGCCAACCAGCCGCCTCAGGTTCTCGAAGTTGCGCCGCAGGGCGTTGGCCATCTGGTCGCGAGCGATCACAGAGCCAGGCACGATGATCCCCGTCTCCGCCCGCAGGCAGTAGCCCCCGGCGATCAGGGCGTTCACATGGCGCCGGGTGGTCTCGTAGGGCACGTCCAGTTCCAGGGCCAGGGCATGGACGCTGATCGGCCGGCGAAGGTCGTCCGGAAGATTGTCGCCGGCTTCCGAGTAGGCCTGGGACACCACGTCGGCCGGTCGGATGTGGCGCACGTTGGCGTCGACGATGGCGGTGAAGATCACGCCGCGCAGGATGTCGCCGCCGACGATCCGGGCCATCAGATCCACGGAATGCAGGAAGTAGGTCGTGGACGCTCTCAGCGCGAGGCGGTCACGTCGCTTGTCAGTACGGTTCGGCATGTCTCGCTACCTCGTCCCCGATTCGAGTAACGGCACACTATGTGTCAAATGTTCAGGGACAGAGAAGCGGAGACTTACCCGATTTGAGGATTCGGGGCGCCGCCAGTTGACGCAGGGCGCCTACTCGGCGGCCTTGAGCGCGGCCTGGGCTTCGGATTCGATCTGCGCGGCCCGGGCCTCGACCAGCTCGACGATATGGTCGACCATCCGCTCGTTGTCCATCTTGTGGTCGGGCCGGCCCGCCACATAGACCATGCCCGAACCCTTGCCGCCGCCGGTGAAACCCACGTCGGTCATCAGGGCCTCACCCGGCCCGTTGACCACGCAGCCGATGATCGACAGCGACAGCGGCGTGGAGACGTGCGCCAGCCGGGCCTCGAGGGCCTCGACGGTCTTGATCACATTGAACCCCTGCCGGGCGCAGGACGGACAGGCGATGATGTTCACGCCGCGGTGACGCAGGCCAAGGGACTTGAGGAGGTCGAAGCCGACCTTGATCTCCTCCACCGGGTCGGCGGCCAGGCTGACGCGGATGGTGTCGCCGATGCCGGCCCACAGCAGACTGCCCATGCCGACAGCCGACTTCACGGTGCCCGTGCGCAGGGCCCCGGCCTCCGTGATGCCCAGGTGCAGCGGGCAGTCGATGGCCTCGGACAGCTGCTGGTAGGCGGCCACGGTCATGAAGATGTCCGAGGCTTTCACGCTGATCTTGAACTCGTGGAAGTCGTGGTCCTGCAGGATGCGGGCGTGGCCCAGCGCGCTCTCCACCATCGCATCGGGGCAGGGCTCGCCGTACTTCTCCAGCAGGTCCCGCTCCAGGGAGCCGGCGTTGACCCCGATGCGCATGGAGCAACCGTGGTCGCGGGCCGCCTGGATGACCTCGCGCACGCGGTCGGGACTGCCGATGTTGCCGGGATTGATCCGCAGGCAGGCGGCGCCCGCCTTTGCCGCCTCGATGCCGCGTTTGTAGTGAAAGTGGATGTCGGCGACGATCGGGACCTTCGACTCCCGCACGATGGTCGGCAAGGCGGCCGTCGATTCCACGTCGGGGCAGGAGACTCGGACGATGTCGGCCCCGGCTTCCTCAAGCTGGCGGATCTGGTCGATGGTCGCGGCCGCGTCGGCGGTCAGGGTGTTGGTCATCGACTGGACGGTGATCGGCGCGTCACCGCCCACCGGCACTGGACCGACGTGAATCTGGCGCGACTTGCGCCGGTCAATATGGCGCCAGGGCCGCAGATGGGTGTGATCGTCGTGGCTCATGCGGTCGTCAAGGTAAGCCCGCGCGGAGCGTTTCCCAAGCCCGTCGGGGAAGTTTCGTCTACTGGGTGAGGGACGAGACCGTGGTGGTCGGCCCGGACATCGGACCCCGTAGTCGGCCGGACACGAAGACGTCGACCGACGCCGGTTCGGAGACCTCGACGCTGAGCCCCTTGATGTTGGGCGCGCGGTAGGCTTCGCCGGCCGCCAGGGCGCGGGCGAAATAGACCGAACCGTCTGTCCCCCTGACGATCAGGGTGCTGGGCTTGCGCGCCTGGAACGTGACCAGCGAGGCGTTGGCGTCGGCGCCGTGGATCGGGCCCTTGGCGACGAACGCGGTGCCGGGCGAGACGACTGGTCCGGCCGTGGCGGCGGCTTCGGCTTCGGCTGTCTTGCGCAGCCTGGCGGCGGCGGCGGCGGCGTCGGCCGAGCCGCCCGCGGCGTCAGCGGCTTCCAGCCCGGGCGTCTTGTAGACCTCCGGCGTCTGGGCCTCGACCGGGGCCGGCAGGGGGGCGCCGACGCTCATCGGGCCGCTGGGGCCGGACGGGCCGCCGACGGCAACGGTCGGGGCGGTTGGCGGCGGCGGCGCCTCCTCGGTGATGGCGCGCTGGGCGATGTTCCATAGCACGATGGCCGAGACGATCAGAACGCCGCCGGCGACGATGGCGCCCATGCGCGGATCGCGCTCGCGGCGGACGCCGACCGGCGCGCGCAGGGGCTCGTCCGGATCTGGCGAGGAGTCCTTGAAGCGGGTCACCGCTTCTTCGGGGTCGAGGCCCAGGTGCTTGGCGTAGGCCTTGATGTAGCCGAGCGTGAACGGCCGCGAGGGCAGCTCTTCGAGCCGCATGTCCTCGAGCGCGCCCAGATAGGTGCGGCGGATGCGGGTGGCGTCCGAAACGTCCTGCAGCGACAGGCCGCGGAACTCACGCGCCGCCTTCAGGGCCGCGCCGATGTCGGGTCCATAGTGCAGGGAAGGCTCCTCGGCCGGCGTGAACGTGTCCGCCGGATCCATATCCCCCGAACGATACAGTTGCGTAACCCCGCCAGAATCGAGCGGCATGGCTACCGACGCCCCCAAATACTCGCGTCGCGCGAGAGCACGACGGACCGTTGCTCCCCTCGGCGGGGAATTCTTAACGCAGAGTTGTGGATAACAAAATAAGGTCTGGAATTCAATGCGCTAATCCGTCGCTGGCAGTTAACCTTACACGGCGACATACAATTTCCGGGCCAGAGTCTCGATCTCGTTGCGGACCGATCCGGACGTGCCCTTGAGCAGTCCATCGACGCCGCGCCGGGCGGCCTCGCGATCACAGGACAGCACCATCTGCTTGACCGGGCCGATGCCGGCGGGCGGCATCGACAGGCGGTCGAAGCCGAGGGCGACCAGGGTGAAGGCCTCCAGCGGCCGGCCGGCCATTTCGCCACAAACCGAGACAGGGGTTCCCGTTTCGGCACAGGCGCTCTGAATCTGCTTCAGCGCGCGCAGGGCTGGCGGCGACAGGGGGTCGTAGCGGTCGGCGACCCTGGGGTTTCCCCGGTCGGCGGCGAACAGGTATTGCATCAGGTCATTGGTGCCGACCGAGACGAAGTCGGTCATCGGCAGCAGAGCGTCCAGGTGCCACAGCAACGACGGCGCTTCGATCATCGCCCCCACGTCCAGACGTGACGGCGCCGCGCGGCCGCGGCGCTGGGCCCAGGCCAGCTCGGCATCGACGAAGGCGCGGGCGGCGCGGAACTCGTCCACGCTGGCCACCAGCGGGAACATGATGCGCAACGGCCGGCCGTGCGCGGCCCAGATCAGGGCGCGCAGCTGCAGCCGCAGCAGAGCCGGACGGTCCAGTCCCATACGCACGGCGCGCCAGCCGAGGGCGGGGTTCTCCTCCCGCTCCAGCTCCATGTAGGGCAGCAGCTTGTCGCCCCCCAGGTCGAGGGTGCGGAAGGTCACGGGCAGGCCGTCGGCGGCGTCCAGCACCTTCTCGTAGAGCGCCCGCTGGGCGTCCAGGCGCGGCATGTCCTCGGCGACCATGAACTGGAACTCGGTGCGGAACAGGCCGATGCCTTCCGCCCCGGTCTCGCCCAGGATGTCCAGGTCCACGGCCAGGCCCGCGTTCATCAGCAGGGTGACCTTCTGGCCGTCCTTGGTGAAGGCCGGGGTGTCGCGCAGCCGGGCGAACTCGGCCTTGCGCTGGGCGCGGACTTCCAGTCGGCTGTTGAGCGCCTTCACCACGTCCGGGCGGGGCCGCAGGAAGGCCTCGCCGGTTTCGGCGTCGACGATCACCGCGTCGCCCTCGGAGACCTTGTCCCGCAGGCCGGCCAGGCGGCCGACGCAGGGGATGTCCAGAGCCCGGGCGACGATGGCCGCGTGGCTGGCGGTGGAGCCTTCTTCCAGCAACAGGCCCTTGAGCCTGGTGCGGTCGTATTCCAGCAGGTCCGCGGGGCCCAGGTTGCGGGCCACCAGGATGGCGTCGTCGGGCAGCATGCGCGGGACGTGGCCGTCGCCCGACAGGTGCCGCAGCAGCCGGTCGTTGAGGTCTTCCAGGTCGTGCAGCCGCTCGCGCAGATAGGGGTCGCGGGCCTGGCCGAGCCGGGCGCGATGTTCGCTGCGCACCCGCTCCACGGCGGCCTCGGCGGTCATGCCCGAACGCACGGCTTCCTGCAGCGACCGGTTCCAGCCCCGGTCGTGGGCGAACATGCGATAGGTCTCGAGCACCTCGTAGGGTGCGCCGACCAGGCCATGATGGCCCTCCAGCATCTCGTCGATCTGCTTCTGCAGGGCCTCGACGGCGGTCTGCAGCCGCAGTTCCTCGGCCGCCGCGTCGTCGGACAGCAGTTTCTCGGGGGCCACCGGGTGGTCGTGCAGCACCACGTTGCCGTAAGCCAGGCCGTCGGAGAACCGGGCGCCCTTCAGCCGCTCTGGCCTGTGCGGCGCGATCTCGACGTCCTTGAGGGCGTCCTGGCCGAGCAGTTCGCCGGCGCCGACCATCTCGGCCAGCACCATGGCGATGATGCGCAGGTCCTCGACCTCTTCCTCGCCATAGGTGCGCTCGGTGCGGTTCTGGACCACCAGCACGCCGATCGGCCGCCCGCCGCGCAGCAGCGGCACGCCGAGGAAGGAGTGATAGGGGTCTTCGCCCGTTTCCGGCCGGTAGGCGAAGGCCGGATGGTGGGGCGCGTCGCTGAGGTTCAGCGGCCGGCCCAGCCGCACGATCTCGCCGACCAGGCCCTCGCCGGCGTTCAGCCGCGTGACGTGCACGGCCGCGGCCGAGAGGCCTTCGGTGGCGAACAGCTCCAGCTGCCCCCCGGCGCGGCGCAGATAGATGGAGCAGACCTCGGCGACCATCGAGGCGGCGATGATCCGCACCACCATGTCCAGCTTGGCCTGGGCCGGCGCATCGCCGGCCATGGCTTCGCGAATCTGCTTGAGCAGACTGCGCGGACCGCGAATGGCGAAGCTCGGCGCGACCATGCCTGAAGGTGTTCTCCCGTCCTGAACGGCGCCTATAGCAGATTTCCGTTGGGGAACAGTGACCCCGCCCGCGCAATTGGCGTCAACAGGCCACAATCGTCCGGCGACCCGCCGGCCGCCGGGAAATTGGCGTCAGATTGGGCGCTTCGACGGCGGCTAGAGCTGATCCAGGCCGTAGGCCGCGTGCAGGGCGCGCACGGCGAGCTCGGTGTAGGCCGCGTCGATCAGGACGCTGATCTTGATCTCGCTGGTGGAGATCACCTGGATGTTGACGCCCTTCTCGGCCAGGGCGGTGAACATGGTCTTGGCCACGCCGGCGTGGCTGCGCATGCCGACCCCGATGACCGAGACCTTGGCCACGTCCTCGTTCAGCTGGGCGTCCTCGAAGCCGATCTCCGACTGTGCGGCGCGGAGAATCTCGATCGTCCGGCCGGCGTCCCGCTTGCCGACGGTGAACTCCATGTTGGCCGCGCCCTCGCTGCGGGCGTGGCTCTGGACGATCATGTCGACATTGACGTTGGCGTCGGCCAGCCGGCCGAAGATCTTCGAGGAGACGCCCGGCGTGTCCGGCAGGCCGAACAGGCTGATCTTGGCCTCGTCGCGGCTGTAGGCCACGCCGCTCACGATGCGCTTTTCCACGATCTCCTCCTCGTCGCAGACGATGGTGCCCTTCCCTTCGGAAGAGTGGCCGGACTCTTCGCCCGGTTCAACGAAACTGGACAGCACCCGCAGGGGCACGTGCTGCGACATGGCCAGTTCGACCGAGCGGGTCTGCAAAACCTTGGCGCCCAGCGAAGCCATCTCCAGCATCTCCTCGTAGGAAATGCGAGCCAGCTTGCGGGCCTTGCTCTCGATGCGCGGGTCGGTGGTGTAGACCCCGTCCACGTCGGTGTAGATGTCGCAGGCCGCGTTCAGGGCGGCGGCGATGGCGACCGCGCTGGTGTCCGAGCCGCCGCGGCCCAGGGTGGCGATGCGGCCGTCGCGGGTCACGCCCTGGAAGCCGGCGATGACGGCGATCTCGCCCGCGTCCATGGCGGCGGACAGCTTCTCCGGCGGGACCTCGTCGATGCGGGCCCTGCCGTGGGCGTCATCCGTGATGATCGGAATCTGCCAGCCCAGCCACGACCGGGCGCGCAGGCCCATGTTGCGCAGGGTCATGGACAGCAGGCCCGCGGTGACCTGTTCGCCGCTGGCCACCACCATGTCGTACTCGTCGTCGCTGGCGGGGATGCCCTGGGCGGCCGCGCCGGCGCCGTCGGTCCAGGCGACCAGCTCGTTGGTCTTGCCGGCCATGGCGGAGACCACCACGGCGATCTGCTTGCCGGTCGCGACCTCGGCCGCCACCAGCCGCGCGACGCGGCGAATGCGCTCAAGGTCGGCCACCGACGTGCCGCCGAATTTCATCACCAGCCGTGACACGTCAGGCCGCTCGCCCCCTTGGTTTGGCGGTTTTTCCTGCCCCGACGGCGGCCCAAACGGCGGTCATCGAGGCAAGAGGCGCCCTTCTAGCGGCGGGATCGCCGCCACACAATCCCGCTGGAAAACAACCTACCTAACATGGTACGCAATGCGCTGGTTAGATAGGTTGTCCATCGTCATGCCAGACGCCGAACACGCCGCCCGGATCGTCGCCTCCCAGGCCACGGTCTCCGACAAGATTCGCGCCCTGAACGCCGCGGGCTACCCGCGCGCGGAGATCGCCCGCCTGCTTGGCAAACGCTACCAGCACGTCCGCAACGTGCTTGAGGGCGACAAGGTCGGTCGTGCAGCGCCGGCTGTCGCCGGCGTGGCGGAGGAGCCGGCGGTGTTCAAGCGGGACGATGAACGACCGGGCCGCCGGCCCTCTTCCGCGCCGCCGCGCCCCGAATTCGAGGATCGCGGACGGGGCATATTCCGGCTTTCGGTCAGGCCGGACGGGTCCGTCCTGCTGCCGCCGTCCGTGTTGGAAGCGCTGGAGCTCAAGGGCGGCAGCAGCGTGGTCGGGCGGCTGGAAGGCGACACGTTCATCTTCGAAGGGCCGGACGAGGCCTCGCGTCGCATTCGTGAGCTGATCCCACCCTGGCAGCCTGGCGAGCCGCTGGCGTCCGACGAGCTGATCGCCGAGCGTCGCCGCGAAGCGGCCTGGGAAGCGCTCCCCTTCGAAGAGGCCCGGGCGCAACGAGCCGCCTTCGAGGCCGCACGAGCGAAGCAAACCGCCGAGGATGGCTGACTGGGTGCTGGACGCCTCGGCGGTTCTTGCCGTCGTTCTAACCGAGCCGGGCGGAGACATGGTCCGTCCCGTGATGGCGGACTCGTTGCTCAGCGCCGTCAATCTGGCCGAGGTCACCACTCGCCTGCTGGATCTCGGGTTTCCGTCGGCGAAGATCGATAGCCGCCTTGAGCGGTTGCGCTTCACGGTGGTCCCGTTTGACGAAGGCCTCGCGCTCAGCGCCGGCTTGCTTCGCGTGCAGACGCGTCACCTCGGCCTCTCCCTCGGCGACCGCGCCTGTCTCGCCCTGGCTCGGCGGGAGGGGCTTCCCGTTCTCACGGGTGATCGCGCATGGGCCAAGCTGGACGTCGGGGTGGAAGTCGTGCTCATTCGCTGACCCATGACCACCCCCGCCGCAGAGCTCCGCACCAGCGTCGATCCCGAGGATGTCGAGCGCTTCTCGCGCATCGCCGCCGAATGGTGGGATCCGCACGGCAAGTTCGCGCCGCTGCACAAATTCAACCCGATCCGCCTGGGCTTCATCCGCGAGCAGGCCCTGGCCCGCTTCGGCCGCGATGGCTGCAAGCGGCGGCCGTTCGAGGGGCTGAGGCTACTGGACATTGGCTGCGGCGGCGGCCTGCTCAGCGAGCCGATGACTCGGCTGGGCTTTGACGTCACCGGGGCGGACGCCTCGCCGCGCAACATCGGCACGGCGTCGGCCCATGCGGCCGAGCAGGGACTGGAGATCGCCTACCGCGCCTCGACCGCCGAACAGCTGCTGGCCGAGGGCGCCGGGCCATTCGACGTGATCCTCAACATGGAGGTTATCGAGCATGTGGCCGATCCGGGCGAGTTCCTGCGCACCACGGCCAGGCTGCTGGCGCCGGGCGGGCTGATGATCGTCGCCACGCTGAACCGCACCCTCAAGGCCCTGGCCCTGGCCAAGATCGGCGCCGAATACGTCCTGCGCTGGGTGCCGGCGGGGACCCACGACTGGAAGAAGTTCCTCACGCCGCAGGAGCTGCGGTCCTTCCTCGAGGGCCATCCCTTCGATGTCGAGGGGCCCTTTGGCCTCGCCTACAACCCCTTGCTGGGCAAGTGGGTCCGTTCCGCCGACGCCGAGGTCAACTATCTGATGACCGTGACCCGGCCGGCGCCCCGGAGGGCCTGATGGCTATCCGCACGGCCCGCCTGCGACTGGAGCCGGCGCGCTACACCGACCTGCTGGCCGTCGCGGCGGGCGAGAGGGTGCTGGGCCAGGCGCTGGGGGTCTCTGTCGAGCCGGACTGGGCGGGCCCCGACGCCATGGACGCCATCGGTCGCAGCCGCGACATGCTCGCCGACGACCCGGACCTGGCCCAGTGGTGGATGCATTTCATCATCCATGAGGCGGACGCCCGCCTGATCGGCCTGGGCGGCTTCAAGGGCCAGCCGGCCGGCGGCCAGGTCGAGATCGGCTACGAGATCGCGCCGGCGTACCGGGGCCAGGGCCTGGCCACCGAGGCCGCCCGGGGCATGGTCGACCACGCTCTTGCCCACCCCCAGGTGGACCATGTCCTGGCCCACACCCTTCCGGCGGACAGCGCCTCGACCAGCATCCTCAAGCGGCTGGGCCTGCGGTTCATCGAGGCCGTTGATGATCCGGATGATGGTCCGATCTGGCGCTGGCGGCTGGACCGGATTTGAGACGGGCCCGCATTTAATTCAAATCGGTCTTTTTCGGCGTGGCGGGCGGCAGGGGCGCAACGGGGACGCCGTCCTCGACCAGCGCCTTCACCTCGGCGGGAGAGGCCTCGCCATAGATGCCGCGTTCTTCCGACTTGCCCTCATGGATGTCGCGGGCCTCCTGGGCGAAGCTGTCGCCGACGTAGTCGAAGTTCTGTTCGACGTGGGCGCGGACCTTGCCCATGGCCTCCATCATCATCTGGCGGGCTTCCGGCGGCAGGCCGGCCCCGGAGTCCTGCGCCTTGGTGCCGCCGACGGCGGGGGACATGATCTGCTTGCGCACCGCCTTGCTGGCGCAGACGGGGCAGTCCAGCAGCCCCCGCGCCGCCTGGTCGTCGAAGTCGGCCGAGGCGCCGAACCAGCCCTCGAACTCATGTCCGTGCTCGCAGGCGAGGGCGTACTTGATCATGGCCCGGTGAACGCCCGGGCGTTGACCAGCACCGGGATGGCCGCGCGGGCCTTGTCGGCCTGCGCCAGGTCCAGGTCGGCCATCAGCACGCCCGGCTCGTCATGGTCCAGCCTGGCGATCACCTCGCCCCAGGGCGCGACGACCATCGAATGGCCCCAGGTGCCGCGGCCGTCCTCGTGGAAGCCACCCTGGGCCGCGGCCAGCACGAAGCTGCCGGTCTCGATGGCCCGGGCGCGCAGCAGCACCTCCCAGTGGGCCTCGCCGGTCGGGCGGGTGAAGGCGGCCGGGATGGTCATCACCGTCGCGCCGGCCAGGGCCAGCGCACGGTAGACCGCCGGAAAACGCATGTCGTAGCAGATGGTCAGGCCCAGCTTCGCCCCGGCGGCCTCGGCGACCACGGCCTGGTCGCCGGGCTCATAGGTGGCCGATTCATGGGCCGTCTCGCCGGTCGGCAGGCGGACGTCGAACATGTGCAGCTTGTCGTAGGTGGCGGCGATCTCACCCGCGGGGTTCACCAGCACCTGGCGGTTGGCCGCCTTGCCGTCCTCGCGCCGG
Organism: Caulobacter sp.; assembly: GCA_030678995.1. Lineage (GTDB taxonomy): Bacteria > Pseudomonadota > Alphaproteobacteria > Caulobacterales > Caulobacteraceae > Caulobacter. The sequence continues at coordinate 4,435 of JAUXTQ010000014.1, read as the reverse complement.
ACCAGGGCCGAGCCGATATCCAGCCAGACGCCCAGCTCGGCGGCCAGGGCCCGCAGGCCGTTCACCACCGGATCATCGCCAAGCAGGGTCAGCTGCGGCAGCAGGGTCTCGCGATGCCGCTGGAGGATGTTGGTCCCTTCCGGCGTCAGGATGAAGGTCGCGCCTTGCGCCGCCGCCTCGCGCACCAGCGGGGCGACATGGGCCAGGGCCGCGGCGTGGGTCGCCGGCGTCCGCGTCTGGATCAGGCCGACGCGCAGGGTCATGCGGTGAGCAGCGCGTCCAGCTTGCCCGCGCGGTCCAGGGCCAGCATCTCGTCGCAGCCGCCGATGTGTTGCTTGCCGATGAAGATCTGCGGGAAGGTCGCCCGCCCGCCGGAGCGCTGTATCATCTCCTGGCGCAGGGCCGGGTCCATGCCCGCCTCGATTTCGGTGAAGTCGGCGCCCTTCTGGTCGAGCACGCCAAGGGCGCGGGCGCAGTAGCCGCAGAAGGGACGGGTGTAGATGGTGACGTGGGCCATGGTCTCGATACGCTGACGGTTGATGGCAGTCATATAGTGGTGTCCGCGCCGCCGCGCACCTTGGCGATGACGGCCAGGCCGACGGCGGTCGCGCCGGCGGCCTTCAGGGCCCGGGCGCAGGCATGGGCGGTGGCCCCGGTAGTCAGCACGTCGTCGACCAGCAGGACCCGCCGGCCGCGGACCTGCCCGGTCCTGCCGGCGGGGACGGCGAAGGCGCCGGCCACGTTGCGGCGGCGGCCCCCGGCGGATTTGCCGCCCTGGGTCTCGGTCTGCCGCACACGGGCGAGGGCGTCGGGCAGCACCGGCACGCCCGCCAGCCGGCCCAGCGGCCGGGCCATCTCGGCGGCCTGGTTGTAGCGCCGCGACAGCAGCCGCCAGCGGTGCAGGGGGACCGGAACGATCACCTCCGCCTCGTCCAGCAGCTCGCGGGCCGAGCGCAGCAGCCAGCGGGCCAGCACCGGCGCCAGGTCGGTGCGGTCGGCGTGCTTGAGCTTGAGCACCAGGTCTCGGCTGTGTTCGTCATAGAGGCAGGCCGCCCGCGCCCGGTCGAAGGCCAGCGGCCTTGCCGTGCAGGCCGGGCAGCGCACCCCCGGTCCGGGGTCGTACTCGAACGGCGAGCCGCAACCGTCGCAGACCGGGGCGTCGAGAAAGACGATCCGGCTCCAGCTGTCGGCGGGCAGGCCCGGGGTGATGGCTGGGCCGCCCTGGATGTCCATCGGCGGCAGGAACAGGTCCAGCAACGCCCTTCCGGCTTCGGCGATGCGCGGCGGCGGTTTCAAAACCGGCCGCGAAAGGCCATCTTCCGCCCGCATGTCCGCCAGCCCTCCCATCCTGTTCGACCGCGCCCTGCATCGGCGGCGGCTCGACCGCGCCGCGCCCGGCCAGGACGCCGCCGACTTCCTCAAGCGGAGGGCGGCGGGGGACCTGGTCGCGCGGCTGGAGGCGATCATGCGTCGGTTTCCCCGGGCCGTCGACCTGGGCGCCCGCGGCGGCGCCTTCGCCCGCGCCCTGGCCGGCAGCGACGCGGCGGCGAAGATCGACCTGCTGGTCGAGACCGACCTGTCTGGCGCGATGCTGGCGGGGCGGCCGGGACTGCGCGTCGTGGCGGACGAGGAGCAGCTGCCGTTCGCGGCGGGGAGCCTGGACCTGGCGGTCTCCAGCCTGGCCCTGCACTGGACCAACGACCTGGTCGGAGCCCTGATCCAGATCCGCCGGGCGTTGAAGCCGGACGGTCTGTTCATCGGGGCCCTGCTGGGCGGGGCGACCCTCACCGAGCTGCGCCGGTGTCTGCTGGAGGCCGAGGCGGAGCTCAGCGGCGGCGCGGGCCCGCGGGTCTCGCCCTTCGCCGACGCCTTCGACGCCGCCGCCCTGCTGCAGCGGGCCGGCTTTGCCCTGCCGGTGGCCGACGTGGACAGCGTCACCGTGCGCTACGGCCATCCGCTGGCGCTGCTGCGCGACCTGCGGGCCATGGGTGAGACCAATGTGCTGCTGGACCGCCCCCGCCGACCCCTGACCCGCGGGGTGCTGCTGCGGGCCATGGCCCTCTATGCCGAGCGCTTCACCGGTCCCGACGGGCGGGTGACGGCGACGTTCGAGATCATCACCGTCACCGGCTGGGCGCCCCACGACAGCCAGCAAAAGCCGCTGCGGCCCGGGTCAGCGAAGATGCGCCTGGCCGACGCGCTGGGAACGGTGGAAAAGCCGGCGCCGCGGTGACGGGATAAATCAGGGGACAGGATACTCATTTCCAGAGACGCGAACGGCCAGGCTCGCGCGGGAAATGAGTATCCTGTCCCCTGATTTATCCCGTCCCGAACTACGCAATCGCCGCGGCGATCGCGTCGCTGACGGACTGCATGATGTCGGTGGTCTTGTTGCCGAAGGTGGTCACGGCGGTGACGATGACCAGGAAGACCAGCGAGGCGATCAGGCCGTACTCGATGGCGGTGGCCCCGGACTCGTCGCGCCAGAACCGGCTCAGATGAGATCGCGCAGAAACGCGACCAGCGGCAGGTCGGCCGGCGGCATCGGGTAGTCGGACAGCTTGTCGGGTTTCACCCACGCCAGCGCCTCGTGCTCATGCGCCGTGACGAACCCGTCCCAGCGTCTGCACAGGAACAGTGGCATGAGCAGGTGAAACGAATCGTAACCGTGGGACGCGAAGACGAACGGGGCGAGGCAGGCCTGGGTGACGCTGATCCCCAATTCCTCCTTCAACTCCCGGATCAGGCAGGCCTCCGGCGTCTCGCCGGCCTCGACCTTGCCGCCGGGAAACTCCCACAGCCCGGCCAGCTGCTTGCCCCGCGGCCGCTTGCAGATCAGCACCCGGCCGTCGACATCAATCAGCGCGGCGGCGGCGACGAGCAGGATTGGCTTGCTGGCGGTCAGCTCCGGTAGTCCCCGTTGATCGCCACGTACTGCTTGGTCAGGTCGCAGGTCCAGACCGTGGCGGAGCCTCGCCCGACGCCGACGTCGACGCCGACTTCCAACTCCGGCTTCTTCATGTAGGCGCTCATCTTCGCCTCGGAGTAGGTCGGCGAGACCAGGCCGTCCTGGGCGGCGACCAGCTTGCCGAAGGTGACGCCCATCCGCTCGCGGTTGACCGGCTCGTCGGCGCGGCCGACGGCCATGACGATGCGGCCCCAGTTGGCGTCCTCGCCGGCGAAGGCGGTCTTGACCAGCGGGCTTTCGGCCACCGTGCGGGCGATCTTGCGGGCGCTGGCCGGGCTTTCGGCGCCGGTGACGGTGATCTTGACGAACTTGGTCGCCCCCTCGCCGTCGCGGACCAGTTGCAGGGCCAGGTCCAGCAGCAGGGCCTCCAGCTTCTCGCGGAAGTCGGCCAGGCGGTGGTCGCCGGCCCGGCTGATGCGCGGCGCGCCGGACGCGCCGGTGGCGAACAGCAGCAGGGTGTCGTTGGTCGAGCGGTCGCCGTCCACCGTCACGCTGTTGAAGGTGGTGCGGGTGTAGAGGCTGACCAGGGTCTGCAGGGCCTTGGGCGCGATGTCGGCGTCGGTGGCGACGAAGGCCAGCATGGTGGCCATGTCCGGGGCGATCATCCCCGAGCCCTTGGCGATGCCGTTGAGGCGTACGGTCTTGCCGTCGATCCGGGCCGTCGCCGTCGCGCCCTTGGGGAAGGTGTCGGTGGTCATGATGGCCCCGGCCGCGTCGGCCCAGGTCCCGGCGGCCATGCGGTGGTCGATCTCCGCCAGCTTGCTGGTGATCTTGCCGTCGTCCAGCAGCACGCCGATGACTCCCGTGGAGGCCATCATCACGTCGCGCTGGCGGCAGTCGAACCGCTTGGCCACCGCCCCGGCGACCCGGCGGACCGCATCGGCCCCGGGCTTGCCGGTGAAGCTGTTGGCGCAGCCGGCGTTGACCACCAGGGCCTGGACGCCCTCGCCGCCGGAGGCTTCGAGATGCTTCTTGCACCAGTCCACCGGCGCCGAGCCGACGCCGTGGCGGGTGAAGACCCCGCCGCAGCTGGTGCCCTTGGCGAAGCGCATGACCAGCAGGTCCGGCCGCTCGTGCTTGTAGAAACCGGCCCGGCCGACGCCGATCTGGACCCCGCCGATCGGCGGCATCTTCGGGAAGGGCACGGCCAGGGGCGAGACCGCCAGGCCCGGCTTGCCCGGGGCGGCGGCGGGTTCGACCGGGGCCGGCTTGTCGGCGCGTTTGGCGGTCGCCCGCTTGATCGCCGAGGCGACCGGCTCCAGCGCGCGCTCCACCGCATGGCCGACCATCTCGGCGGGCCGGGCGGCGGCCTCCAGCGCCCGGGCGGGCGTCAGTTTGCCGGCCGGAGCCCCGGGTTTGGCGGGCGGCTTTGTCATCTCTTCGCGGGCGCCGTCGCGGCGGGCCTGCCGGCAGGCGTGGCCGCGGGCTTGCCGGTCGGGGCCGCGGTCGCGGCGGCGGGAGCGGGGG
>JAUXTQ010000010.1 GCA_030678995.1 Caulobacter sp. | reverse complement strand
GATCTCCACCAGCGTCTCGCCCCCACGCCAGCGATCCCACAACTCTCGCTTCTGAGCCTCGCTCAGCCGAACCGACCGCCCCATCGAAGATCCTCCCGCATCGCAAACCTAAACCTGTTGCGATGACCGGTTGAATCCGCCAGCATACTCATTTCCCCCGCCGCCGACGGTCTGGTGCTGGAAATGAGTATGCTGTCCCCTTATTTCACCGCCGGCGCCTCCGCAGCTTCCACCGCGCCGAACACCCGCTGGAAGCTGGCTTTCAGCGCCGCGTCGGCCTCGTCCAGGGTTACCGGCAGGCCCAGATCCACCAGGCTGGTCACCCCGTGTTCGGTGATGCCGCAGGGCACGATGCCGCTGAAATGACCGAGGTCCGGCTCCACGTTCAGGCTGATCCCGTGGAAACTGACCCAGCGGCGCAACTTGACCCCGACGGCGGCGATCTTGTCCTCGCGCGACCAGCCGGGTCCCTTGCGTTCGACCCACACCCCCACCCGGCCGGGCCGCAGTTCACCCTCGACGTTGAACGCCGCCAGGGCGCCGATGATCCAGGCTTCCAGCGCCGCGACAAAGGCGCGCACGTCCTTCGTCCGCCGCGTGAGGTCGAGCATCACATAGGCCACCCGCTGGCCGGGGCCGTGGTAGGTGTACTGCCCGCCCCGCCCGCTCTCGAACACCGGAAACCGGCCCGGATCGATCAGGTCGCCGCCCCTGGCCGAGACCCCGGCGGTGTACAGCGGCGGATGTTCCAGCAGCCAGACCAGCTCGCCGGCCTCGCCCTTGGCGATGGCCTCGGCGCGGGCCTCCATGGCCGCCACGGCGTCAGGATAGGCCACCGGCGCGGTCGAAACCGCCCAGCCGGCCGGCAATCCGTCGGCGTGGCCGAAAACAGGGGCGGTTTCGGCCTTGGAGGGGCCCGGACTTAACGGCTGATCAAGCATGACCGGGCCAATGTGGCGTGTCGGCGCTCATTGCGCGAGGGGCCAAGCGTTTCGTGAGTCAGGTCAAGTCCGTCAACGTCGAGATTTCCGTGGTCCTCGGGCGCTCGACGCTCCCGATGTCGCAGCTGCTGCGCATGGGCCGGGGGGCGGTCATCCCTCTCGACGCCAAGGCCACCGACGAGGTCTGGATCCTGGCCAACAACCACCCGGTGGCCCGCGGCGAAATCCAGATCAACGACGACCGCATCAGCATTTCCGTGACCCGCGCGGCGGACGTCTACGACTTCATGGCCGGCGGCACGACTTAGCGGCCGACGCCCAACAGCCGCTTCCGAGCTTTCCGCAACATGCCATCTCGCTCGTTCTCAGCGGCGAGCCATGTCGTGTGCTCGCGATTGACCCTCCAGGCCCGCCCGAGGTCCTTCGCCAGATGCACAAGAAAACCGACGACATAAAGCACCACGAGAAAGCTCATGAAAATGCCGCCGCCCCGCAGCGCGGAAATGACGCCGAGCAGCCATAGAGCGACCAGAACCCCTCCAACCCCGATCATGAGGGCGGCGAGCAGCCAGTGGCCTGTTGTCATCAGCCGTTGGTGAGCCGTTGGGTGCATGGTTGAGAAAAACACCACTCTTTGTGGCATGGAGCAAGCCCTCGCTCTGAGGGCCTTCCTCTCAAGGAGGAAGGGCGTCGTGTGGCCGCCCGCGGCGCGTTCCTACCAAACAACCCGCTCATCCTCGCGAAAGCGAGGACCTAGGTGTTTTTGAAACAGCGGCTCACCGTGCAGGAGGAGCTGAGCCACATCTGAACCGTGAGCCGAAGCTCTGAAAAAGCCTGGGTCCTCGCTTTCGCGAGGATGAGCGGAATTCCGGGGAACTTCAGCCCCCATCCCTACAGCGGAATATTGTCGTGCTTTTTCCAGGGGTTGCTCAGCTGCTTCCCCTTCAGGCTCTTCAGCGACCGCACGATCCGGCGGCGGGTGCCGTGGGGCATGATCACGTCATCGATGTAGCCGCGGCTGGCGGCGACGAACGGGTTGGCGAAGCGGTCCTTGTATTCGGCCTCGCGGGCCGCCAGGGCCTCGGGGTCGTTCATTTCGGCGCGGAAAATGATCTCCACCGCCCCCTTGGCGCCCATCACCGCGATCTCGGCGGTCGGCCAGGCGTAGTTGACGTCGCCGCGCAGGTGTTTGGAGCTCATCACGTCATAGGCCCCGCCGTAGGCCTTGCGGGTGATGACCGTGACCTTGGGCACCGTCGCCTCGGCATAGGCGAACAGCAGCTTGGCGCCGTGCTTGATCAGGCCGCCGTACTCCTGCTTGGTCCCGGGCATGAAGCCCGGCACGTCGACCAGGGTGATGATCGGGATGTTGAAGGCGTCACAGAAGCGCACGAACCGGGCGGCCTTGCGGCTGGAATCGATGTCCAGAACGCCGGCCAGCACCTGCGGCTGGTTGGCCACGATGCCGACGCTCTCGCCGTCCATGCGCGCGAAACCGCAGATGATGTTCTTGGCCCACTCGCTTGAGATTTCGAAGAAATCCGCCTCGTCGACAATCTTGAGGATCAGCTCCTTCATGTCGTAGGGCTTGTTCGGATTGGCCGGGATCAGGGTGTCCAGGCTCATCTCGTCGCGGAACGGCTCGTCGAAGCTTTCGCGGGCCTCGGCCTTGGCGCGGTTGGACGAGGGCAGGAAGTCGACCAGCCGGCGGACCTGGGTCATGGCCTCCAGGTCGTTGTCGAACGCGCCCTCGGCGACCCCCGACTTGGCCGCGTGGACCCGGGCGCCGCCCAGTTCCTCGGCCGTGACGATCTCGTTGGTCACCGTCTTCACCACGTCCGGGCCGGTGACGAACATGTACGACGTGTCCTTCACCATGAAGATGAAATCGGTCATCGCCGGGGAATAGACGTCGCCGCCGGCGCAGGGGCCCATGATCACGCTGATCTGCGGCACCACGCCCGAGGCCAGCACGTTCTCGAGGAAGATGTCGGCATAGCCGGCCAGGCTGTCGACGCCTTCCTGGATGCGGGCGCCGCCGGCGTCGAACAGGCCGATGATCGGCGCCCCGACCTTCATCGCCTGCCGCTGCACCTTGACGATCTTCTGGGCGTGAGCTCCGCTCAGAGAGCCGCCGAAGACCGTGAAATCCTTGGAGAAAACGTAGACAACCTTGCCGTTGATCGTGCCCCAGCCGGTGACCACGCCGTCGCCCGGAACCCGCTGGTCCTGCATGCCGAAGTCGTGGCTGCGGTGTTCGACGAACATGTCGAACTCCTCGAAACTGCCCTCGTCGAGCAGCAGGTCGATCCGCTCGCGGGCGGTCAGCTTGCCCTTGGCGTGCTGGTTGGCCACCCGCGCGGGGCCGCCGCCGGCCCGCGCCTTGTCCCGCCGCTTGTCGAGTTCTTCGAGGATGTGATGCACGCCGTCATTCCCTTGTGCCGAACCCGGACGGGTTAAAGGCGCCACCGCACCATGACAAGCCTGCCGGAAGGTCAGGGGGCTACGCCCGCCAACCCTGCTAGCCGGGTCAGTTCAGCGACATGGCCGGCGAAGGCGGCCTTCCCCTTCCCGGTCGAGGCCAGCCAGGTGCGTTGTCGTCCACCGCTGCTGGCCTTGCGGACCTTCAGGTAGCCGGCGTCCTCGAGCAGCTTCACGTGTTTGGACAACACCGAATCCGATACGCCGACGGCGTCACGGACCATGCTGAATTCCGCCTCCGCCACCGCCGACAGCACCGCGAAGATCTGTAGCCGGCCGACCGGATGGATCAGGGGATCGAGGCCGGAACTGGCGCTCACAGGTCCGCCCCGGTTTCGCGGCGAAAGACCTTCAGCCAAAGACGCGAGGCGGCAAAGGCGATGGCGGCGGCGGCGGCGGCGAGGCCGAGGATCGCCGGGACCTGGTCGCCCGAGCGCGACAGCGCCACCGCGACCATCAACAGCCCGACCATCACCGCGCCCAGGCCGATGGCGACCCAGCGCGCCCTGACCGGCGTCACGCCGCTGACCCACAGTCCCCTGCGCCGCGCCCAGTGTCGCGCCAGCAGCGCGAGCCCGACGGTACAGGCGCCGATCACGATGATCGGCCAGGGCCTCGGCGCGGCCCAGCCGGCCACCATGCCCGCCACGAGCGCGGAATAGATGAGGTCATAGGACAGCGAACCCGTGGCAAGCCGCTCGGCCACGGCGGCGCGGGACTTTCGGACGGACTCGAGGGCTTCGGCGGGGGTCTTGGGATCTGTCATTGGGGTTCTCACTTTCCACATTGGAAAATGATGATCACTTTCCATTCCGTCAAGTGATAACTTTCCTAACTGGAAAGTCAGTCCCGCAACGCCGCGAACCACCGTTCCAGCAGCAGGGCTTCCGTCAGGCGACCCTCCGTGCGGAGCGCCGCCTCGGCATCCACACCCCACAGCCGCTCCTGCCAGGCCTCGTCGAGGCGAGCCAGGTCATGGGCCGCCTGCCCGTCGATACGGCCGTGCCGCAAGGCCAGGGCCAGCACCGCCGAGCCCAGCAGGCCCGCGGCATGGGCCAGGGCGGTCAGAGAAAAGTCGTCCAGCGCCAGCGCCAGCGCCTCCACCCGCGCCAGCGACTGCGCCGGCTGAGGCCGGTGGACGATCCCGGCGGTCGGCTCCAGCCGCACGCCCAGCCCCGCGGCCCAGTCCAGCAGCGGGTCCCAGGCTGCCGCCTGCTCGGCGACCAGCTCCTGAGGGCCCTCGGCTCGGTAACAGAGCAGGTCAGAACCGGCGTAGCGGGCCACCTCCCCGGCCACGGCCTCGCGCGCCGCCCCGACCTTCTCCAGCGCCGTCCAGGCCAGCCGGACGGCCGGCATGGAGGTCATCACCACATGCGGGTCCTGGGCGTTCCATTCGGCCGCCGCCAGCCCGGCCAGCGGCGCGGTCGGCAGCACCAGCGGCGTTCCCCCCGGCGCCTTTGGCGTGCGCCCGTCGAGCCGCACCGCGAAACCGCCCTCCGCGGGTTCCACCGTCACCGCCTTGTAGAACCGCCGGGGATGCTGGACGCCGTCTCCCTTGCCCGTCACGCTGCTGCTCCGAGACTTCCTGCTGTCGCGCGACGGAAGCGCCGCGCTCTCTCCGTGGAAGTGACCGAACGGCCCCGTCAGTGCAAGGAGGCGTCGCAGTGGCATCATCCAACGATCTCACCGCCGCCATCGCGGTCACCCGCTTTGGACTTGGGGCGCGGCCCGGCGAAATCGCCGAGGTCACCGCCGACCCGGGCCGCTGGCTGTCCAGCCAGATCCGCCCCGCCGAGGGCGCCGAGCAGCCGCAGCAGGACCCCGAGCTCGCCTCGACCCGCATCAAGGCCTTCCGGGTCTACCAGGTCGACCGGCGCATGGCTCGCGACGGGGGCGAGACCCCGGCGGACCGCGACCCGGTGCAGATCGCCGCCCGCATGCTGCGCGAGGGGACGGCGGTCGACTTCCTCGCCCGGGCGCGGCTGGCCGCGACGACCAAACAGGGCTTCCGCGAACGCTGGGCGCTGTTCTGGGCCAATCATTTCACCGTCTCGGCGGTCAAGCTGATCACCGCCACGGTGGCCGGGCCCTTTGAGCAGGAGGCCATCCGCCCCCGCGTGTTCGGCCGGTTCGAGGACCTACTGGTCGCCTCCAGCGCCCATCCGGCGATGCTGCTCTATCTCGACCAGGCCCAGTCGGTGGGGCCCCGAAGTCAAGCCGCGGCCTTCCTGCGCCGCCGGCCGATGCCGGGGATCGGCGGCGGGCTGAACGAGAACCTCGCCCGCGAGATCCTCGAACTGCACACCGTCGGCGTCGATGCCGGCTACAGCCAGGAGGACGTCACCGAATTCGCCCGCGCCCTCACCGGCTGGAGCGTCGGCGGCCAGCGCGAGGTGGCCGACCAGCAGGGCGAATACGTGTTCCGGGCCAACATCCACGAACCGGGCGCCCGCACGGTGATGGGCAAGACCTACAAGGCTGACGACGTGGGCCAGGCGGCGGCTATCCTCAAGGATCTGGCGGCGCATCCGAAGACGGCGCGGCACATCAGCTGGAAGATCGCCCGGCATTTCGTGGCCGACGATCCGCCGCCCTCGCTGGCAGCGCGGATCGAGGCGGCCTGGATCGCGTCCGGCGGCCACCTGACCCGCGTTGCCGAGGCCCTGATCAGCGCCCCGGAGGCCTGGGACCCCGCGCCGCGCAAGCTGAAGACGCCGTATGAGTTCCTGATCTCCAGCTGGCGAGCCATCGGCGGCCAGCCGGGGGCTATCGAGCACATCTCCCCGCCCCTGCGGTCGATGGGCATGCAGGCCTTTTCCCCGCCCTCCCCCAAGGGCTGGTCCGACGAGGCCGTCACCTGGGCGGCGCCGGACGCAATCATCAAGCGGATGACCTGGGCCGAGGGCTTCTCGGCCATCGTCGCCGGCGAGCTGGACACCAACGCCACCGCCGCCGCAGCGCTCGGCCCCAGGCTCACCGAGCCGGTCCGGCTGGCCGTGGCCCGCGCCGAGTCCCGCCAGGAGGCCCTGTCAATCCTGCTCATGAGCCCGGAGTTCCAGCGCCGATGACCCGATCCGATCCCACGCGCCGGTCCCTGCTGGCCGCCGCCGGCGGCCTTGGCCTGTCCGTCAGCTTCCTCGGCCGCGCCGCCTTCGCCGACGACGGCCTGGCGAAGAAGAACCTCATCACCATCGTCGCCCGCGGCGGCATGGACGGCCTGTCGGTCTCCCCGCCCGTCGGCGATCCGGACTACGCGTCCTTACGCGGCCGCATCGCCATCCCGGCCGGCGAGGCCCTGCCACTGGACTCGACCTTCGGCCTGCACCCGGCCCTGGCCGGGGTCCACGCCCTGGCGCTGAAGGGCCAGGCGCGCATCGCCCCGGCCATCGCCAGCCCCGACCGCGCCCGCTCGCACTTCGAAGCCCAGGACGTGCTCGAGAGCGGCGGGGCCAAGGTCTACGGGACGGCCTCGGGCTTCCTCAACCGCGCCCTGACCGCCGCCGGCGGCCGCAGGGTCGAGGCCCTGTCGGTGGGCGCCACCGCGCCGCTGATCCTGCGCGGGCCCGTCCAGACCGCCTCCTGGTCGCCGGGGCCCACCGGCGAGGGCAGCCCGCGCCTGCCGGGCATTCTGGCCGACCTCTACGCCGGCGACCCGCTGCTGGGCCCGGCCCTGGCCAGCGGCCTGGCCACCGAGGCCATGGCGGCCACGGCCCAGGGGGGCATGCCCGCTATGGCGCCGCCCACCCCCGGCCAACCTTCCGGCGCCGGCGTCCAGGGCTTCATCCGTCAGGGCCAGGCGGTCGCCCGGAGCCTGGGCAAGACCGTCGCCGGCTTCATGACCCAGGCGAACGGGCCACAGATTGTCGCGGTGTCCGTCGACGGCTGGGACACCCACGCCAACCAGGGCGCGGCGCAGGGCCAGCTGGCCACGCGGCTGCTCTACCTCGACGCGCTGATCACCGGCCTGAACGAAGGCCTCGGCGAGGCCTGGCGCGACACGGTGGTGGTGGTGGCTACCGAGTTCGGCCGCACCGCCCGGGTCAACGGCACCGGCGGCACCGACCACGGCACCGGCTCGACGGCGCTGCTGCTTGGCGGAAGCCTCAAGCGCGGCGGGATCATCGGCGACTGGCCGACCCTGCGCGCCGACGCCCTGTTCGAGGCCCGCGACACCCGCCCGACTCTGGACATGCGCGGCCTGTTCAAGGGCGTGCTGGCCGACCACCTGGGCCTGGACCGCGCGGCGCTGGATGCCGCGGTGTTCCCCGACAGCGCCGGCGTGCGGGCGGTGGAAGGGCTGATTTGAGGGGTTGATTTGAGGGGACTGGATATCGTGTCCCTCGGGACATGATTTCCTGTCCCCGATCCTGCGCCGGGGAAAGCTAAAGGTGTCCCTCAGGCCGGCAGCACATCGAAGGCGCAGGTCAGCCTGGGCTGGTCGCCGCCGAACGGGACCGTGCCGTGCCACATGTAGGACGGGAACAGCACCAGCATGCCGGGTTCGGGCTTGACCCAGTGTTCGGCGGGCAGCGGCGGCTGGGTCGGGATTCCGGGCTCGCCGAAGCCGATCCAGCCCTCCCGACCGTTCTGCACGGCGTCCGGCAGGGCGATGTAGCAGGCGGACGATAGCCAGCCCTTGGGATGCATGTGGTTCACATGGCGTCCGCCCGGCTTCAGCCGCACGGACCACGAGCCGTTCAACCGGAACCGGCCCGTGGCGCGGGACCGCAACGGATCACGGCCCCGGCCGAGGGACTCGATGTGCCGCTGGATCGGTCCGCGAATGCCCTCAAACAGCCCGCGGATCGCCGGGTCCGGCGACCTGTCCAGGCTCTGGCTGGTCTGGGTGCCCTGGCGCAGGGACTGCCCGATCGGATGGGCCTCCAGGTTGTGCATGCCCTTGAGAGCCGTCGTCATGTCGGCCAGCCAGGCGTCGAGATTGGGCCAGCCCTCCGGCGTGTCGAGCCGCCAGGTCTTCACGAAGGCGTCGTAGTCGTAGAGCTCACGGAATCTGGGGTCGTCCATCAGCCGCCAGGCGGTGGCCAACAGGCCAATCGCCTGCTGGTCCCGCGGAAACAGCTCCCGCAGGGCCAGCGCCCGCCGGGCGGCCATCTCCGGTTCACCCGCCGCCAGGCTGGCCTCGGCCGCCACGGTCAGAATCATCGGGTTGTCCGGCGCGTTGGCCAGCGCGCGTTCGGCATGCACTCGCGCCCGCCGTCCGTCCTTCATCATGATGATCTGGGCCGCCGAGGCGTCGGCGAAGGGATCGGAGTCCGGCCCGGCGACCACCGGCAGGATGGCGGCGTAGGCCGCCTCCACCTCGCCGGCGAAGTCGAGCAGCTTGGCCTTGACGATCCGCAGGGCGGGGTCTGTCGGAGCCACGGCGATCGCGGCGTCGACGGCCGCTCCAGCCGCGGCAACATCGCCGGTGCGCATCCAGATCAGATCGGCCAGGTCGCGATGGGCGGGGGCGAATCCGGGACTGCGGCGCAACGCCTCGCGGAAGACGGCCTCGGCCTCGTCGTACCGGCCCATCCCCTGCAGGGCCCGGCCGCGCACGCGCCAGGTCTCCGGCGTTGAGGCGCCCTGCAGGATGGCCCTGGACGCAGCGCGCTCGGCCTCCTCGAACCGCTCGGCGTCGGCCAGGCTGACGGCCAGGTTGTGGACGAAAACCTGGTCCGCGTCCGGCCGGGCCACGATCCGCTGCGAGACGGCGATGGACTCCTCAAGCCGGTCGAGCGCCCGCAGGGCTTCGGCATGCACGCTGAGCGCCAACGGATCGTCGCCGCCGGCCACCAGCGGCGCGGTGACCTGCAGGGCCTCCGCCGGCCGTCCCTTGCCGATCAGGTAACGCGCCAGGGCCCCGGCGGCCGGAACAAAGCGGCGATCCCGCGCCAGGGCGCCGCGCAGGGACTTTTCGCATTCGGCTTCGCGGCCGAGGGCCAGTTGGGTGGCGGCCAGTTCGACGAGGACCACCGGCGCGCGCTTGTCGAGCGAGGCGGCGGCCCTCAGTTCACGTTCGGCGCCCTCCAGGTCGCCGGACTGGTGCAGAGCCAGTCCCAGCAGCCGCCGCGCGTCGGGCAACCGCGGCTGGGCCCGGGCCATCGTCGACAGGAGGCCGACCGCCTCGGTCACACGGCCGGACTCGATCAGGGTCGCGCCCGTTCGCAGGATTTTCGCCGTCTCCGGAGTCACTCAGGTCACCGTCTTTTGCCACGTCTCGCGAAAGGCTCGGGGTCGGCCTCGTCGGCGCTGAAGCCGAACCGCTCGAACCCGGCCTTCATCTCCTTGCTCAGCGGCGCTTCGATGGCCAGCATGCCGGTCGACGGGTGCGGAATGACCAGCCTCCGCGCATGAAGCTGCAGCTGCAAGCCTTCGGAAAGACTGGCGCTTTTTTCGTCGCTATACTTGGGATCGCCGAGGATCGGGTGACCCATGGCCTTCATGTGGGCGCGCAACTGGTGGGTCCGGCCGGTGTGCGGCCTAAGCGCCATCCACGACACCCGCGGCCCCGCCCGGCTGATGGTCACAAACTCGGTCTCGGCCGCCTCGGCCCGTGGGTCCTTGGGATCGGCCGGCATGACGATTTCGCGGTCGTTGATGCCCTTCTTGGCCAGCGGCACGTCGATGATCCCCTCGGTCGGATGCGGATTGCCCACGACCAGCGCCCAGTAGGTCTTCTGCGCCTTGTGGCGGGCGAAGGCGCCCGACAGCTTGGCGGCGGCGGCGGGCGTCTTGCCCAGCACCAGCACGCCGGAGGTGTCGCGGTCGAGGCGGTGCACCAGACGGGGCCGCTCCAGCCCCTCGCCCCAGGCCGACAGCAGGCGATCGACGTGCTGGCTGGTCTTGGTGCCGCCCTGCACGGCCAGGCCGGCGGGCTTGTTGAGCACCAGGACTTCCTCGTCCTCGTAGAGGACCAGGGATTTGGCGTATTTGGCGTCCTGGGCGGACAGGTCGCGGCGCTCGCCCTTCTCCGGCGCGTCCGGCAGCGGCGGGACGCGCACCTGCGAGCCGGCCTGCAGCCGGGTGTCGGCCTTGGCGCGCGAGCCATCGACGCGGATCTGGCCGGATCGGGCCAGCTTCTGGATCTGCACCTGGGTCAGGTGCGGCCAGCGGCGGCGGAACCAGCGATCCAGCCGCACCCCGTCCTCGCCGGCCTCGGCCGGATCGACGTAGAGGGTCTTGACCTCGCGGGCGCTCATGCGGGCAGCCATCGGCGGACCAGCAGCATGCCGGCGAACAGGGCGGCCACGGACAGAACCACTGACAGGGTGGAATAGCCGAACGCCTGCGGCCACTGGCGGCGCTCGATCATCAGCGCGACCTCCAGCGAGAAGGCGGAAAAGGTGGTGAAGCCGCCCAGCACCCCCACGCCCAGCAGTAGACGCCAGCGCTCCTGGTCCGCCCCGCCCCGGTGGGCCAGGACGGCGACCAGCACGCCCATGGCCAGGCCACCCAGGATGTTGACGATGAAGGTGCCATACGGCCAGCCGAGCCCGAAAACGCGGCCCGCGCCAATTCCGGCCAGGTAGCGCAGCACCGCGCCGGTCGCGCCACCGGCGGCCACAAGGAAGAGCTTGTCCATCGCGCCCTTATGCGACGACAGGCCGCCGCACGCAAAGCGGAGGCTTCAACCCGGCGTTAAGCGCGACAGCCCAGAATGAGGAACCCTGACGTACAGGTTGCATGAGCGCCCATGAGCCAGCCGCCCGCTGAACGCCTGAACGCCGCCGATGTCGCCGCCATGCTGGACAGGTTTGGCGGCCACGACCTGATGGCGCGGGGCGCGGTCAACATCATCAGCCTGGCGGCCATCCGCGAGGTCGCCGGTGATCGCTGGCCGCGCAAGCGCCCGGACGTCTGGGCCTATATGGAACGCAAGCTGGCCGAGCATCTGACCTATCAGGACATGGCCCAGCGGGTCGGCGAGACCGACTACCTCATCGCCATGACCAGCGAGGACGGCGTGGCCGCCCAGGCCGTGGCCCTGAAGGTGCTGGAGGAGGTGCTGATGCACTTTCTGGGGGCCGCCGAGCCCCGCGACATGGCGGTGCGCGCCGTCACCGACCTGAAGGACGGCGAGGTCTCCTGCGCGCCGCTCGATCCGGTGTTCATCCTGCAGGCCAGGGCGCGCGCCGAAGCGGAGCCGCCGACGCCAGCCGTACGGCCCGTGGTCGACCCTTTCGAGCTGCGCAAGCGCAATCCGTTCAGCTTCCATGCCGCGGCGGGCACGCCCCTGCGCGTCGATTTCGCCGTCGAGGACGTCCAGAGCCTCAAGCATGGGGTCACCGCCGCCCTGCGCATCGAGCCGACAGTGACCGAGGTCCTCACCGGCCGGACGGTCCCGGCGCGGGCCTTCGGCAAGCTGTCGGACATCGACCTGTTGACGATCGACCAGGCGACGCTGGAGTTCGCCGCCCTGTTCCTGCCCCGGGTCGATGGCCAGGGCCAGCCGGCGCTGATCGTGCCGGTCTCGTTCCGCACCATGTCCACCAGCAAGGGCCGCCAGCTGCTGATTAACTGCTCCGGCGCCGCGCCTGGAAGGGTGAAGGCCAGCGTGATGCTCGAGCTGGTCGACATCGACCGCGGCGCGCCGCTCAGCCGGCTGATCGAGGTGCTGGGCCTGCTCAAGTCCGTCTGCCGGGGCGTCTTCGCCCGGGTGCAGCCCGGCAAGGACGCCATGGCCTCGCTGAAGGGCGTGCGGCTGGGCGGCATGACTCTCGACGCCGCCGACCTGCCCGGCCCCGACTCCCGCATCGCGGTGCAGATCCTCGAATTCGGCCGCCAGGCCCGGGGCCTGGCCCCCGCGCTGGCCGTCCAGGGCCTGAGCAACGACGGCTTCTTCGCCGTGGCCGAGACGGCGGGACTGACCCACGCCTCGGTGCGGGTCGCGGCGATGACGGCGGAACAGCAGCCGGCGGCTTGAGGTCTTCTTTCGCTCTCCCTGTTGGGAGAGCTGTCGCCGCGGAGCGGTGACTGAGTGGGATGCGCAAGCGTTGGCCGACATCGGCGGATCCCTCACCACCATCCTTCGGATGGTCCCCCTCTCCCAAGAGGGAGAGGTCAGTCGAGTCTCAACCCCAACCCCTCCGCCAGCGCCCGGAAATCCTCCGGCGGCGGGGCCTCGATGGTCATGGTCTCCCCGTCGGGATGGGGGAAGGTCAGCTTGGCCGCGTGCAGCATCAGGCGGGGAACCGCCCGGCCGCCGACCACCAGCGCGCCGCCGTACCGGACGTCGCCGACGATGGGCCGGCCGAGACTGGCCATATGCACCCGCAGCTGGTGCATCCGACCGGTCTCGGGGTTCAGCTCCATCAGGGCCGCCTCGGGCGTGGCGGCCAGGGTGCGATAGCGGGTCTTCGCGGTCTCGGCGTCGGGATGGTCGGGAGCGGTGACCCGCATATAGGCCTCGCGACCAATGCTCTCGCGGCGCAGGGGGCTGTCGATCACCCCGCCTTTGGGTGACGGCGCACCGGGGGCGACGATGGCCAGGTAGGTCTTGCGAAACCGCTTGGCGATCATCGCCTTGCCGAGAAAGCTCGCGGCCGGCTGGGTGCGGGCGGTGAGGATCACGCCGGAGGTGTCGCGGTCGAGCCGGTGCACCAGCCGGGGCCGATGCCCGCCCGGCCGCGCGAAGGCCCAGGTCAGCTCGTCCAGCGTATGGGCGTTGATCCGCCCGCCCTGGCTGGAGAGGCCGGCCGGCTTGTTCAGGGCGATGATGTGGGCGTCCTGCGCGATCACGATGCCGCGGATGAGGGCGATCTCCTCGGGCGTGAGGGTCAGCGGCGTCTCGTGGGCTTTGACCTTGCGGGGCGGGCGGGGAGACACCTTACCTCTCCCTCATGGGAGAGGGGGACCAGCCGAAGGCTGGTGGAGTGGGAAACGCGGGCGCTGGCAGAGGCATTCGGGAAGACGCTGTTACGGCGGGGCGAGGATACCGACCATCGGCGTCTCCCTCTCCACCATGCTTCGCATGGTCCCCCTCTCCCTCACGGGAGAGGAATAGGGGTGAGAAGGATCGGTCAGCCACCCTTCTTCGGCCGCAGCGCCGCCCAGCGGTCCAGCCGCTCGCGGACCTTGCCCTCGTGGCCCTCGCCCTTCGGCGCGTAGAACACCCGCCGCTCCATCCCGTCGGGGAAGTAGTTCTGGCCGCTGAACCCCTCCTCGGTATCCGGGTCATAGGCATACCCCGCCCCATAGCCGAGGTCCTTCATCAGCCGGGTCGGCGCATTGAGGATGTGGCTGGGCGGGGCCAGCGAGCCGGTCTCCTTCGCCGCCTTCCGCGCCGCGCCGAAGGCCTTGTAGACGGCCACCGACTTGGGGGCGCAGGCCATGTGGACGCAGGCCTGGGCCAGGGCCAGCTCGCCCTCGGGGCTGCCGAGGAAGTCGTAGGCGTCCTTGGCGGCGTTGCAGAGCAAGAGGCTCATCGGATCGGCCGCGCCGATGTCCTCGCTGGCCATGCGCATCAGCCGCCGGGCGATGAACAGCGGGTCCTCGCCGCCGTCCAGCATCCGCGCCAGCCAGTAGAGGGCCGCGTCCGGATCGCTGCCGCGTACGGATTTATGCAGGGCGCTGATCAGGTTGTAGTGGCCCTCCCGATCCTTGTCGTAGGCCGGGCTGCGCTTCTGCAGCACCTCGCCCAGCTCCGCCGGTGTCAGCGGTCTGGGCGCGCCGATGGCCAGCAGGGTCTCGGCCAGGGTCAGCAGGTAGCGGCCGTCGCCATCGGCCATGGCGATCATCGCCTCGCGGGCGGCCGGCTCCAGCGGCAGGGCCAGGCCCTCCTCCGCCTCGGCGCGGGCCAGCAGCTGCTCCATCGCCGCTTCGTCCAGCCGCCGCAGGACATAGACCTGGCAGCGGGACAGCAGGGCGCCGTTGAGCTCGAAGCTGGGGTTCTCGGTGGTCGCCCCGACCAGGGTGATGATCCCCTCCTCCACGAACGGCAGGAAGCCGTCCTGCTGGGCGCGGTTGAAGCGGTGGATCTCGTCGACGAACAGCAGGGTCGACTGGCCGGCCGCGCGGCGCATCCTGGCCTGTTCGAAGGCCTTCTTCAGGTCGGCGACACCGGAGAAGACGGCGCTGATCTGCTGGAACTCGTAGCCGGCGGCCTTGGCCAGCAACCGGGCGATGGTCGTCTTGCCGGTGCCCGGCGGGCCCCAGAGGATCATCGAACCCAGCCGGTTGCCGGCGATCATCCGCCGAATCGGCCCGCCTTCGCCCAGCAGGTGATCCTGGCCAACCACCTCCTCCAGGTCACGCGGCCGCAGCCGCTCGGCGAGCGGCGCGGGAGCATGGGGCGTCAGGCCGGCGGCTTCGAACAGGTCGGACATGGGGTGGGTTTAGCACGTGATCGGGGACACGCACTTCAGTGCGTGTCCCCTGTTGGCCAATCGTGATCGTTCGGACGGAGGGGACCCGCACTGAAGTGCATGTCCCCGCGCAAACTACGTCCGGAACGCCGCGGTGATCAGGCGGCCGTCGCGCTGGATGGTCACGCGCCAGCTGCGGCCGCCCTGGCCGAGGGCGGCGTTGAGGTCGGCCATCGAGCGAATCTGCCGGCCGTTGACCTCGCGGACCATGTCGCCGGCCTTCAGGCCCGCCTGCTGGGCGAAGCCCTGGGATACGCGGGTGACCACCACGCCCTGGCCGGCGAAGGGATCGACGCCGATTTCGTCAGCGACCGCCGGCGACAGGCTGGCCACCGTGGCCCCCTGGAAGGGGTTGGGCCCGGAGATGGTCTTCTCGTCCGCCTGGCCGCGCGACGGAGCCTCGGCGCGGACGGACAGGTTGCGCTCGGCGCCGTCCCGCAGGATGCGCACGGCCACCACCTCCCCGGTCCGGCGCGAGCCGAACTGGTACGTCGCGCCGCCCTCATCGTTCACCGGCTGACCGCCGACGGAGAGGATCACGTCGCCGACCTTTATGCCCGCCCTCTGGGCCGGGCCGCCGGGCCAGACATCGGTGACCACCACGCCGCGCGGCGCGGGCAGGCCCAGGCTGCGGGCGATGTCGGCCGTCACCGCCTGGGTGCGCGCGCCCAGCCAGGGCCGGACCACCGCGTGGTCGCCGCCCAGGGCCGCGTTGACCACCTGGCGGGCCATGGCGGCGGGAATGGCGAAGCCGACGCCGGACGAAGTCCCCGAGCGCGACAGGATGGCGGTGTTGATGCCGATCAGGTCACCGTCCATGTCGACCAGCGGCCCGCCGCTGTTGCCCGGATTGATGGCCGCGTCGGTCTGGATGAAGAAGCTGTAGTCGGTGATCCCGACGTTCGAGCGGGCGGTGGCGGAAATGATCCCGTTGGTCACCGTCTGGCCAACGCCGAAGGGATTGCCGATGGCCAGCACCAGGTCGCCGACCTCCATGATCTCCTGGTCGTCGATGGCGATCACCGGCAGGCGCTCGGCGCCCACGTCAATCTTCAGCACCGCCAGGTCGGACCGGGGATCGGCCAGCAGCACCCGGGCCGGGAACTCCCGCCGGTCAGCCAGCTGCACCATGATCTCGTCGGCGCCGTCGATGTTGTGATTGTTGGTCAGGATGACCCCGTCGGCGCGGACGATGGCGCCCGAGCCCAGGGACTGGGCGATCCGCTCCTGCGGCACCCCGCCCCGGCCGGTGAACAGGTCCCAGAAGGGGTCGACCCGCTGGCGCACCACCCGACGGCTGGAGACGTTGACCACCGCCGGCGCGGCCCGTTTCACCACCGGGGCGAAGGAAGTCTTCATGCCCTCGGCGCTGGACGGCGGCGCCTTGGTCGGCTGGACCAGCTCGGCGCCCCCCGGGTCCTGGGATTGCGCCCGGGACGTCGACTGCGGATCGCAGGCGGCCAGAAGCAGGAGTGTCGGCAGAAGGATTGCAGCGCGCATGAGTCTTCGCAGGTTGAGTGTCGCCCCGCCCGGCAGAACACCCAAGATTTCAGGCGCAATGATGGCCATACAAGACCTCAGGCGAGCTTGGGTTCCGCTGACGGCAGGGGCCGTGCGACGCCCAGGCCGATGACAAAGGCCAGCGCCAGCAGGCCGGCGGCCACGAAGATGGCCAGGCCCGGGACGTGGAAGGCCTCGTGGCGGATCGACCAGGCGAAGATCAACCCGAAGACCATCGGTCCGAGGATCGAGGCTATCCCCTGCAAGCTCTGGCTGGCCCCCTGCAACTGGCCCTGTTCCTGCGGCTGCACCCGCCGGCTCATCAGGCCCATCAGGCCCGGCGTCATCAGTCCCATCAGGGCGAATACCGGCGTGCCCGCGAGGTACCAGATCGTGTCCGGGGCAAAGCCGTAGATGGCGAACCCGGCCGCGCCGAAAAAGGCCCCGGTCAGCAGCGCGCCACGCTCGCCGATCCGCTTGACCACCGGGCTGACCAGGAAGATCGACACCACGATGCCGAGGACGCCGGTGATCCCCATGGTCAGACCCATGAAGCCGGGCGACCAGTTGTAACGGTAGCCCGTGTAGAGCACGAAGATGCTCGGCAGCACCGTGTGCGCCAGCTGGAACAGGAACAGCACGGCAGCCAGGCCCAACAGGTCGGGGTGCGACCGCAACAGCCGCAGCGAGCCCACCGGATTGGCCTTCTTCCAGTCGAACCGCACCGCACGCTTTTCCAACGGCAGGGACTCGGGCAGCACGAACAGCCCGTAGAGGAAGTTGACCAGGGTCAGGCTCGCGGCGACGAAGAACGGCAGGCGCAGGGCCATGTCGAAGGTGTGACCGGCAATCACCGGGTCCGGCATGGCCAGGCTGATGTCGCCCAACCAGCCGCCCAACACCGGTCCGATGAGGAAGCCGAAACTGAAGGCCGAGCCCATCCAGCCGAACACCTTGGCGCGCTGCTCTGGCGGGGTGACGTCGGCCACATAGGCATTGGCCGTTGAGAAGCTGGCGGCGGTCATGCCGTTGAGGATGCGGCCCACGAGCAGCCAGGAGAGGGTCGGGGCCACCGCCATGAACAGGAAATCGACCCCCAGTCCGAAGATTGACAGCAACAGCACCGGCCGGCGGCCGAAGCGGTCGGACAACATGCCCAGGATCGGGCCGATGACGAATTGCATCACGCCCCAGGTGACGGCGAACACCACGTTCCATTCGGAGGCGGCGGCCGTGTCGCCGCCGGTGAACATCTTCACCAGGTTGGGCAGGATCGGGATCATGATCCCGAACGAAATGGCGTTCATCACCGACGAGGCGAAGATGAAACCGAACGCGGCGCGTCGGCCGCCCCGCGTCTGTTCCGTCGCCGTCATGCCATCCCCCCGGTCAGCAGCTTTTTCGGTGCGACCTGACGCCAGGCGAGGCGCACCAGATCGGCCATCTTGTCCTCGTCCATGCGCCCGATGTCGAGTTGCGTCCAGCCGCCCTTGTCCCAGTTTCCCAGCGACACAACGGCGCCGGCGTCGGTCTGCTGCAGGGACTCCTTAACCAGCTCGGGCAACTTCAGGACCACCAGCTTCGGTCCACCCTCGGTCACCGGCGGCAGGGTGACGAAGATCTTGCCCCGCACCCGGAACGACGGCCGGTCGAAGTGGGGATGCTCCTGCGCCTCCGGCAGCGACAGGGCGATGGCGCGGATGTCGGACTGGTTCATTCAGGTTGCGTCCTTCGACACGGCCCTTCAGGCCTGCTCAGGATGACGTGCATTTGTATACGTCATGGTGAGCAGCACCCGCAGGGTGCGTGTCGAACCACGCACGATCTTCCAGTGCCTCACCCCAGATACTCCCGCATCGCCCCCAACAATGCCCGCCACCATTCGCCGTGGCGCGCCAGGAACACCGTCTCGGGGAAGCCGTGCTTGGCCAGATGGTCGGTCGGGACGCTGTCCCAGCCGGAATGGCTGACGGTGACGCGGGTCTCTTCCTCGCCGACGGCCTCGAAGGTCACCTCGACCTCGGTGGCCATGTCCGGGGTGAAGGTCGCCTGGCGCCAGCCGAGCACCAGCCGGACGCCGGGCTCCCAGACGCTCACCCTGCCGACCTCGAACACCTTGCCGCCCTCGCGGGTCTCGATCAGCCGCTCATGGCCGTCGAACGACAGCACGCCCGGCGCGCGCGGGGTGAAGGCGAACAGGCTGTTGGGCTTCCACCACTGGCCGATCTCGGCCGTGAAGGCCTCGAAGGCGCGCAGGGGCGAAGCCTTGACCCGCAGGGCGACGACGACGCGCGAGGCCATCAGCCCGGCGTCTCCAGATGCGCCTTGAAGGCGGCCAGCTGGACCGTCCACATTCGTTCGCTCTCCTCCAGCCAGCGCAGCAGATGAACCATGGGCTCGGGCCTCAGCTGATAGACGCGCACGCGGGCGTCAAATTCGGGCGAGGTCTCCTCGACCAGCCCGGAGCGGCGCAGGGTGCGCAGGTGACGGCTCATGGCCGGCGGGGTCAGGCCGGTCGCCTGGGCCAGCTCCCCGGCCCGCCGCGGCCCCACGCGCAGCAGTTCGACGACCTTGCGCCGATGCGGGTCGGCCAGGGCGGCCAGAGTCGCGTCGAGCGTCTCGTCGAGGCGGGCGGCGGCCGGCATCAGCCTTTATGGACCGTGGTCTTCAGGCCCATGTCCTTGGCGTCCCATTCCGCCGGCGTCATCACCTCGACGGTCTGGCTGACGGTCCAGATGTGGCCTTCCGGGTCTTTGCAGCGATAGGTGCGGTCGCCGTAAAACTGGGTCTCCGGCTCGGCGATGATCACCGCCCCGGCCCTGCGCGCGCGCGCGCAATGGTCGTCCACGCTGCCCTGCCCGTCCGGAACCTGGATATGCACCGTCTGGGTCATCAGACCGCCGATGGAGGTCGGGCTCCTGTGCTCCTCGGTCCATTCGTTGCCGATCATGACAATCGAGTCGCCGTAGCTCATCTGGGAATGGGCCAGGTTGCCGTCGGCGTCCTCGATCAGCAGCGTCAGCTCGAAGCCGAAGGCCGCCTCGAGGAATTTCAGCGCCGCCTTGGGGTCCTTGTAGACCACGGCGGAAGCGAGGGCGGGATGACTGGCCATGACGGAGCCCCGTTGCGATTGACGCAATATTTAACGCATATTGAAACTATATCGTCAAGCCGGCCTCAACATCAGCCGGCTACCTCAGGGCGGCGGCGGTCGCGGCCGGATCGCCGTCGTTAGGCTGGGCAGTGAGACCCAGCAGGGTCATCACCAGGGGATAGACCGAGACATTGTCGAATACCGGCAGCCGACTCCCCGGTCGAAGACCCGGCCCCCGCGCGATGAACAACGCCCGCATGGCCGGGTCGTGAGGATCGGCGCCGTGCGAGCCGCCAACGCGCGTCATCGGCCGCTCGGCGTAGCGGGCGCGGGTGGTGACCACCCAGCCGGTCTGCGACAGGCAGATGATCGGCGGAATGCGCGGATGGGTTCCATAGCCCAGTCGCGCCGGCATCTCGCCCTTGCGCCAGCACTCGAAGTGCGGGTGCTTGCCGACCAGGGCCGCCTCGGCCTGCGGCGTGCGGGGGATCAGGCTGGCGGTCCAGCCCATGGTCACCACGGTGAAGCTGTCCAGCGGGGTGATGTCGTCGACGAAGACCACCCGCTCTGGGCTGGTCCCGGCCATGCCGTGGTCGGCGACCACCACCAGGTTGATCCGGTCGTACAGCCCGCGGGCCTTGAGGCCGGCCACCAGCCGGGCCAGGGCGGCGTCCACGCCGCGCAGGGCCTGGTTGAGCTCGGGGCTATCGGGACCGAACCGGTGGCCCTGGGTGTCCACGGCTTCGAAATAGAGGGTCATGAACCCTGGACGCTCCGCCTCCGGCAGGTCCAGCCAGCCCAACAGGCGATCGACCCGGTCGAAGGCTGACAGCGCCTCGTCATAGGGGAACCAGGTCGTCGGCCGCACGCCGCGAACCGCCGCCTCGGACCCGGGCCAGAACGTGGTCGCGGTCTTCATCCCCGCCCGCTCGGCGGTCACCCAGACCGGCTCGCCGCCGTCCCACCAGAAGCGGTCCTCGACCTGGTCGCGGGCGCCCATGCTGAACTTCACCCCCGGCCGCGCGGCGTCGAACAGGGTGTTGTCGGTGATGCCGTGGTGGTCGGGGCGCAGGCCGGTGACCAGGGTGTAGTGGTTGGGGAGGGTGTTGGACGGGAACGAGGGCCGCATGCCCTCCGTGGCCCAGGCCCCCTCCTCCGCCAGCGCCGCCAGCGTCGGGGTGATCCCCCGGCCGATATAGTCGGCGCGGAAGCCGTCGATGGACACCAGGATCAGCGGCGCCGGCCCGCCAGCGGCGACCGGCGCGGCGGTCAGCAGCAGCGCGGCCAGGGCCAGCAACAGGCGGCGGGTCAGTGCGGTCATGGTCTTCCTCTCGTCGGCGCTCCATCTGCACCGGAGCGCTTGGCGGACTCAAGACAGATGGTCATAGTCGCCCCATGTCACACAGCCATGACCGGGGAGCGGGCCGCCGGATGACCCAATGAGTTTCGCCCTCGAGGCCGCCCAGGTCAGCAAGGCCTATGGGACGGTCAAGGCGTTGGACAGTCTGACCCTGAACATCCCGCGCGGCGGCGTCTTCGGCATCCTGGGCCCCAACGGGGCGGGCAAGAGCACCCTGTTCCGCATCGTCCTGGGTCTGGTGCGGCCGACCACCGGCGAGACCCGCCTGCTGGGCGCCCCGGCGGGCGACATCCGGGCCCTGCGCCGGATCGGGGCGGTGATCGAGACGCCGCGTTTCCTGCCCTGGCTGACCGGCCGCGAGACCCTCAGGATGCTGGCCCTGGCCTCCGGCGAGAAGGCCCCGGACATCGAGGGCTGGCTGGACCGCGTCGGCCTGACCGACGCCGCCGACCGCAAGGTGAACGGCTATTCGGTAGGCATGAAGCAGCGCCTGGCGCTTGCCGCCGCCCTGCTGACCAAACCCGAACTGCTGATCCTCGATGAGCCGACCAGTGGCATGGACCCGGCCGGCATCCTGGAGATGCGCGCCCTGATGCGCGAGCTGGCCGACAAGGACGGGGTGACCATCATCCTGGCCAGTCACCAGCTGGACGAGGTGCAGCGGGTCTGCGACGCCGTCGCCATCCTCGACCACGGCAAGCTGGTGGCCGAAGGCCGGGTCGACCAGCTGACCGCCGTCAACGAGCGGCTGCGCCTGACCGCGTCGCCGGCCGCGAAGGTGCTTGAGATTCTCGGCGACCGGGGCCAGGCCGATGGCGACAGCGCCGTCTTCGCCGCCATCCCCCGCGCCGACGCGCCCGCCCTGATCAGGGCCCTGGTCAAGGCCGACGTCGCCGTCACCGAGGCCCGCTGGATCGGCGGCGACCTGGAGAAGGTGTTCCTCAGCCATACGGGAGAGACCGATGCTGGCTGACGCCTTCGCCGCCGAACGCCTGCGCTTCTTCAAGGCGCGCGGGACGCTGTTCTGGAGCCTGATGTTCGTGCCCATGGTCAGCGTCGTCATCGGCCTGATCCAGGGCCTGCTGATGCGCGGTCTGCTGGCCAGGGCCGCCGCCCAGGGCAACCCCTCCGCCGCCCTGGGCCGGGAGCCGATTTCCCTGCTCAACCAGTGCATAGACTCGGTCTCCGGCTCGAACTTCTTCATCGTCCAGCTGTTCTTCCTCGTCGCCGCCTCGGCGATCCTGGCCGGCGACTATCGCTGGGAGACCTGGCGGTTCCTCACCCCGCGCAACACCCGCACCAACCTGCTGCTGGCCAAGCTGGGGGTGTTCGGGCTGGCCGCGGCCATCGGCCTGGTGCTGCTGGCGGTCGGCGGGATCGTCGGCAGCCTGGCCTCGGCCGCCCTTACCGGCGGCGGGGTGGAATGGGCGAAGGCAGGCGGCAATACCAACGCCCAGCTGGCGGGCATTTTCGGCATCGCCTGGCTGGAGACGATGACCGTCGGCGCCCTGGCCGCGGTGATCGCCGTGACCACGCGCACGGGCCTGGCCGCCCTGCTGGCGCCGGTCGGCGTGTGGATCGTCCAGGGGTTCGCCCTGAGCCAGATTACCCGGGGGTTCGAAAACCCGCTCCAGCCGCCGCTGCAGTACCTGCTCGGGTTTCCCGCCCTGCAGGCCGACATGCTCAAGGCGGCGCTGACCCCGCCGGACCCGGGGATGGCGGCGGTCAACTGGCCCGTGGCCCTGGCCGCCCTGCTCGCCTGGATCGCCGGCCTGACGGCCCTCGCCGTGTGGCTGTTCAAGCGGCAGGACCTGACGCGGGAGTAGAGCTCTCTTGACGACTATCGCAAATGGTGTATGATCGCTCCATGCCCGAAGACAAACCCGGCGTCTCCGAAACGCCCGCCCCGGATTTCGATCTCTTCGACGAGATCGATGAGGCGGAGGAAGGGCGTCGGATAGCTGAAGCTGATGCCGATATCGCTGCTGGGCGCGTAATCAGCCACGAAGCGATGATGCGGTGGGTCAGGTCCTGGGGGACGCCCGATGAGCTCCCCCCCCCACAGTGCGGCGAGTAGTCTGGACGCTTTCGTCCAGGCGGGATCTTTCCGGGGTCAGGACGTACATCGCCAAATCCAATCCGTTTGCCGCTGAGCGCGTGATCGTCAAACTGATGTCAGCAACGGAAGCGCTTTGTGAGCATCCGGATCGTGGTCGCCGTCACCCAAAGGGCTGGCGTGAGCTCACTCGCGTGAAGCCCTACATTGTTCAGTATCGTGTGACAGACGACGTCATTCGAATCCTCCGTATCCGCCACTCCGCCAGGCGGCCGCTCTGACCCGCCAAGACAATAGGCCCCGGATCGCTCCGGGGCCTCTCATCTGCTTCGCCCTGCCGTCCGGCTGTCAGCGCACCCCGAGACGGGCCTTAAAGAAGGCCACCACCCGGGCATTGAAGTCCTTGTGGAAGGCGACCCGGTCGAATCCGGGCCCGTCCTTGCAGAGCATGGGCGGACCGATGCGGCAGGGCGGCAGGAACGCGTAGTGGCCGGCGCTGGGCACGATGTGGGCTTCGGGCGGCGTCGGCAGAAGCCTGGCGACCGTCCCGGCGTTGGTCGCATAGGGCACGGTCTGATCGGCGGCGCCTGACCAGAGCTGAACCGCGGCCGTGACGCCGGACAGGCCGTTGGGTTCGAAGGTGAAACCCAGGCCGGGCGCGGCGATCACCGCCGCTGAAATCCGGGGGTCGTGGGTCCAGCCGGCCGGACCGGGATCCTTGAGCGGCGCGCCGGGTTTGCGAAGCTCGCAGACGAACTCGGGATGGGCTGCGCATTGGGTTTCAACGCGGCCGAGATCGGGCGTCCCGCCAATGGAAATCAGCGCCGTCGTCGCGCCCGCCGAGAAGCCGAACAGCCCCACCTTCGCGCCATCCAGATGTCCGCGGTCCCTCCAGGTCATCAGCATGAAGTCAGCGACCCGGCTGACATGCCGCGAGCGGTCGACCAGCCAGCCCGACGTCCCGACGGCGCTGTCGTCCCGGAAGTTGTCGCCCGGGTGCGTGGGCGCGACGACTACGAAACCGGCCTCGGCCAGGGCCAGGGCGGTATCGACATGACTGAGGGCTGCCCCGCCCGTGCCGTGGGAGATGATCACCAGCGGCAGGGCCGCGCCCTCGACCCGGCCCTTGCTGGCGACCCGCTGCGCGCTCGATCCCAGGAAGACAAGGCCTGGCTTGCTGTCGGTGGGGTACCAGATGCTCACCGTGATCGGGTCGTGGCCCGCATCGGTCACCACGGCCTGCTGGAAGCCCACCGGCCTTGAGGGGCGCGTGGCGTTGACGAAGACAAAAATCACCAGTCCGGCGGCGAGCGCTACGACGACGCCAACGATGGCGGCGACGATCTTGAGCAGCAATTTCATCGCAATAGCCCCCCGAGCAGACAGACTGTCACCCTAGTGGAGGATGACCGGCCAACGTCATGAATTCGCCGCCACCCTGCCCCGGCGCCCCAAAGCAAAAGGCCCCGGATCGCTCCGGGGCCTTTCGTGTATTTGGTCGCTCCCGCGGCGGACTATTCGTCGCCGGTGAAGCTCTGGACCGGACCGGAGTCCTTGCCCTTTTCCTTCGGGTCGCGATCGACGAACTCGATGACCGCCAGCGGGGCGTTGTCGCCGTGGCGGAAGCCGGCCTTGAGAACGCGGATGTAGCCGCCGTTGCGTTCCTTGTAGCGGGGACCCAGGACGGCGAAGAGCTTGCCGACCTGTTCAATGTCGCGCACCTGGCTGATGGCCTGGCGGCGGGCGTGCAGGTCGCCGCGCTTGCCCAGCGTGATCAGCTTCTCAACGATCGGGCGCAGTTCCTTGGCCTTGGGCAGGGTGGTGACGATCTGCTCGTGCTTGATCAGCGACGCCGACATGTTGGCGAACATCGCCGTGCGGTGAGCGGTCGTACGACCCAGTTTACGGTGAGCTTTACCGTGACGCATTGTGGTCTCTCCTGGGCCTCTTAGCCCGCAGTGTTGTCGCCAATCCCGGCCTGTTCCCGCCCGGGTCAGAACGAAGCGCCGGGGTCCTCGGCCGCTGTTGCGGCGTCTGCGGACCCCGGACCGGCGAACCGGTCCGGGAAGTGGCGCGAGTAAGCGAACTAGATCTGGTCTTCGAACTTCTTGGCCAGGTCCTCGATGTTTTCCGGCGGCCAGTTGGGCACGTCCATGCCGAGATGCAGGTTCATGCCCGCGAGCACTTCCTTGATCTCGTTCAGCGACTTGCGACCGAAGTTCGGGGTGCGGAGCATCTCCGCCTCGGTCTTCTGGATCAGGTCGCCGATGTAGACGATGTTGTCGTTCTTCAGGCAGTTGGCCGAACGGACCGACAGTTCCAGCTCATCGACCTTCTTCAGCAGAGCCGGGTTGAACGGCAGCTCCGGCTTGGCTTCGCCGTCCGACTTCTTGGTCGGCTCCTCGAAGGTGATGAAGATCTGCAGCTGGTCCTGCAGGATGCGGGCGGCGTAGGCCACCGCGTCCACGGGACCAACGGCGCCGTTGGTTTCCACTTCCAGCACCAGCTTGTCGTAGTCGAGCGACTGGCCCTGGCGGGTCGGCTCGACGCGGTAGGCGACGCGCTTGACAGGCGAATAGAGGGCGTCGACGGCGATCAGGCCGATCGGGGCGTCTTCCGGGCGGTTCTGCTCGGACGGCACGTAGCCCTTGCCGTTGTTGACCGTGAACTCCATGCGCACGGTGGCGCCGTCGTCCAGGGTGCAGAGCACGTGGTCGCCGTTGAGGATCTCGATGTCCGAGGGAACCTCGATCTGGCCGGCGGTGACCACGCCCGGGCCGGTGGCCCGCAGGGTCATGCGCTTGGGACCTTCGGAGTGCATCCGCAGGGCCAGCTGCTTGATATTGAGGACGATGTCGACCACGTCCTCGCGCACGCCTTCCAGCGAGGAGAACTCGTGAACGACGCCGTCAATCTGGACGGCGGTCACGGCCGCGCCTTGCAGGGAGGAGAGCAGAACGCGGCGAAGCGCGTTGCCGAGCGTCACGCCGAAGCCGCGCTCGAGGGGTTCGGCAACGATGCGGGCCTTGCGGCTGGCGTCGGTGCCGGTCTCGATCATCGGCTTTTCGGGGCGAATGAGCTCGTTCCAGTTTCTTTCGATCACGGGCGGGGTGTCCTTGGAACGCGGGTTCGCCGGCCGCGAAACGCACGGCCGGCGAAGGGAGGGTCAGCTATGTAAAACTCAGACTCGCCGACGCTTGGGCGGCCGGCAGCCGTTATGCGGAATCGGGGTCACGTCACGGATGGTGGTGATCGTCATGCCGGCGGCCTGCAGCGCGCGCAGGGCCGACTCACGGCCCGAACCCGGACCGGAGACGTTCACTTCCAGAGTCTTCACACCATGCTCGGCGGCCTTCTTGCCGGCGTCTTCGGCGGCCATCTGGGCGGCGTAAGGGGTCGACTTGCGCGACCCTTTAAAGCCCATCGCGCCTGCGCTCGACCAGGAGATCGTGTTGCCCTGGGCGTCGGTGATGGTGATCATGGTGTTGTTGAACGAGGCGTTCACATGCGCCACGCCCGAGGTGATGTTCTTGCGTTCGCGCTTTTTGACGCGAGCCGGTTCCTTGGCCATCGAGGCTCTCTCTACTTCTTCTTGCCGGCGATCGGCTTGGCCGGACCCTTGCGGGTGCGGGCGTTCGTATGGGTGCGCTGACCGCGGACCGGCAGGCCCTTGCGGTGACGCAGGCCGCGGTAGCAGGCCAGGTCCATCAGACGCTTGATGTTCGTCGAGGTTTCGCGACGCAGGTCGCCTTCGACGGTGAAGTCCTTGTCGATGGCTTCACGGATGTGCAGCACTTCCTGGTCGGTCAGCTGGTTCACCCGACGGGAATCTTCGATCCCCACCTTGGCGACGATGTCCTTGGCGGACTTCTGGCCGATGCCGTGGATGTACTGCAGCGCGATTACCACGCGCTTGTTCGTCGGAATGTTGACGCCTGCGATACGAGCCAAGCCTAAATCTCTCTGTCTTATCGCGCCCCTTTGGGCGCACGCGCAAAACGAGACGCCACTAGCGCACCGGCCCTCAGCTTGCACTTCGAGCCGGCGCGGGAGTCGCGCCTTTCGCGGAAGCGCACCGTTATAGGGATCGTTTCGCTTCCGTCAATGCCGGAAAAGGTTGATTTTCAACCTATCCGGCTCAGTCCTTGATCGTCTCCAGCACCGAGCGGATGGCGGCGGAAACCGCATCCATGGACCCCATGCCGTCAACGGCTTTCAGCTTGCCCTGCCCTTCGTAGTACGGGAGCAGCGGCGCCGTCTGGGCATTGTAGGCCCCCAGCCGGGTCTTGAAGGTCTCCGGATTGTCGTCCGGACGGCCCTGTTGTTCGAATCGGCCGGTGACCCGCTCCAGCAGAACCGACTCATCCACCAGCAGCCGCAGGACCACGTCGATCGTCGCGCCACGTCCGGCCAGCATCGAATCGAGCGCCTCGGCCTGGGCCACGGTGCGCGGAAAGCCGTCGAAGATGGCGCCCCCGGCGGCTTCCGCCTCCGGCAGCCGCTCCTCGATCAGGGCGATGACGATCTCGTCGGAGACCAGGTCGCCCCGCGCCAGAACGCCCTTCACCCGCTCGCCGAGCTCGGAGCCCGAAGCGATCGCCGCCCGCAGCATGTCTCCTGTCGAGAGCTGGACCATGCCCCGCTCATCGACCAGCCGCTTGGCCTGGGTGCCCTTGCCGCACCCGGGCGGGCCAAACAGGATCAGGTTCATCCGTAGTCTCCCCTCGCTCCGGTCTTCCGCCGGAGCGCCTCCCGAACTGACGCTTACTTCCGGCCGCCCCGCAGCTTGGATTTCTTGATCAGGCCTTCGTACTGGTGGGCCAGCAGGTGTGACTGGATCTGCGCCACCGTGTCCATGGTCACCGACACCACGATCAGGATCGAGGTGCCGCCCAGGGCGCGGGCGCTCGCAGGCGCGTTCATGACGCTGACCATGAACTCGGGCAGCAGGCAGACGGCGGCGATATAGGCCGCGCCGATCACCGTCAGCCGGGTCAGGACGAAGTCGAGATACTCGGCCGTCCGCTTGCCCGGCCGGATGCCCGGCAGGAAGCCGCCGTACTTGCGCAGGTTCTCCGCCGTGTCGTCCGGATTGAACACCACCGAGGTGTAGAAGAAGCAGAAGAAGATGATCAGGCCGCCGTAGAACAGCATGAACAGCGGCTGGCCGTGCTGCAGCGCGGTCAGCATCCACTGCAGCCAGCCTGGCGTGGTCGCGGGGTTCATGAAGCTGGCGGCGGTCATCGGCAGCAGCAGCAGGGACGAGGCGAAGATCGGCGGGATCACGCCCGACGTGTTGATCTTCAGCGGCAGGAAGGAGCTTTCGCCGCCGACCATGCGATTGCCGCGCTGCTGCTTGGGATACTGGATCAGCAGCCGGCGCTGCGAGCGCTCCATGAAGACGATAAACAGCACCACGGCGATGGCGACGAAGCCGAGGGCGAAGATCTGCCAGGTCTGGACCGAGCCGACCTGCGCCTGCTGCAGCAGCTGCCAGATGCTGCGCGGCAGCACCGCGACGATGCCGGCGAAGATGATCAGGCTGATGCCGTTGCCCACGCCGCGGCTGGTGATCTGTTCGCCCAGCCACATCAGGAACAGGGTGCCGCCGGTCAGGGTGACGATGGTCGAGGCGGCGAAGAACAGCGGTGGGATCCCCGGCAGGACGACGCCCTGCGAGATCATGCCGAAGGCGATGCTGGCGGCCTGGACCAGGGCCAGCACCACGGTCAGGTAGCGGGTGTACTGGTTGAGCGTCTTGCGCCCCGCCTCGCCGCCTTCCTTCTTCAGCTTTTCCCAGGGCGGATAGACCGTTCCCAGCAGCTGGACGATGATCGACGCCGAGATATAGGGCATCACGTTCAGGGCGAAGATGGCCATCCGCTCGACGGCGCCGCCCGAGAACATGTTGAACATGCCCACGATGCCCTGGCTCTGACCCGCGAAGCTCGCGGCGAACTTGACCGGGTCGATGCCCGGAACCGGGATGTAGGTGCCCAGGCGATAGATGACCAGGGCGATCAGGGTGAACCCGATACGCTTCTGCAGCTCCGTCGCCTTCTGGAAGGCGCCGAAGTTGAGATTGG
This sequence comes from Caulobacter sp., assembly GCA_030678995.1. Lineage (GTDB taxonomy): Bacteria > Pseudomonadota > Alphaproteobacteria > Caulobacterales > Caulobacteraceae > Caulobacter. The sequence continues at coordinate 9,749 of JAUXTQ010000010.1, read as the reverse complement.
CGGCTAGCTGCTCGGCGGCCGAAGCCATGTAGGTCCCCGCGACTCTTTAATGAGGGTCACAAATAGGGACGGCGCAGGGCGTTGTCACCGGGCGCCGTCTCGATCTGGATCAGGCCTTGGCTTCAGCGTCGACTTCGACCTTGGCCGGACGGGTGAGGGTCAGCTTGCCGCCGGCCTTCTCCACGGCGGCCTGGGCCGTCGCCGAAGCGTGATAGACGGTGATCTCGATCTTCGAGGTCAGTTCGCCCTTGGCCAGCAGCTTGACCCCGTCGAGCTTGCGGCGAATGACGCCGGCGGCCAGCAGGACCTCGGCGTCGATGGCCTTCTTCGGATCGAGCTTCTTGGCCGCGATGGCCTGCTCGATACGCCAGAAGTTCACTTCCACCAGCTTCTTGGCGAACGGGTTGTTGAAGCCGCGCTTGGGCATGCGCATGTGCAGCGGCATCTGGCCGCCTTCGAAGCCGCCGAGGGCGACGCCCGAACGGGCCTTCTGGCCCTTCACACCGCGACCGGCGGTCTTGCCCTTGCCCGAACCCGGGCCACGGCCGACGCGCATGCGGTTCTTGGTGGAGCCCTCGCGGGGCGCGAGTTCATTGAGCTTGGTCATATGTGCCTCTCCTTGGAGATCTGGCGCCCGGACGGGTCCGGACTCGGCGAATTTTTGTCTCCCTCCCCTTTATGGGGAGGGTGGTCCCGAAGGGACCGGGTGGGGAGGTGAGCCACTCCCCCACCCTGGCCGGCAAGCCGGCCTTCCCTCCCCATAAAAGGGAGGGAGAAGTCCTTAGTCCACGACCTCAACCATGTGGGCGACCTTGGCGATCATCCCGCGGATCGACGGCGTGTCTTCCAGGGTGCGCGTGCGGCCGATCTTGTTCAGGCCGAGGCCCGACAGGGTGGCGCGCTGGTCGCCCTTGCGGCGCAGCGGACTGGCCGTCTGGCGGACGGTGACGGTTTTCTTCTCAGCCATGATCTAGCCCTCGATCGCGTCCGGCGCGGAAGCGCCGTCGGCCCGACGGCCCAGGACATCGCTGACCTTCTTGCCGCGTTTGGCGGCGATCTGGCGGGGCGAGGACTGGGCCTTGAGCGCCTCGAACGTGGCGCGGACCATGTTGTAGGGGTTGGACGAGCCGGTGGACTTGCCCACGACGTCCTGGACGCCGAGGGTTTCCAGCACCGCGCGCATCGGACCGCCGGCGATGACGCCGGTGCCCGGAGGCGCCGCGCGGACCATCACCTTGCCGGCGCCCCAACGGCCGTTGCCGTCGTGGTGCAGCGTGCGGGATTCGCGAAGCGGAACGCGGATCATCGTCTTCTTGGCTTCTTCGGTCGCCTTGCGGATGGCTTCGGGCACTTCGCGCGCCTTGCCATGACCGTAGCCGACGCGGCCCTTCTGGTCGCCGACGATCATGAGGGCGGCGAAGCTGAAGCGACGGCCACCCTTCACAGTGGCGGCGACGCGGTTGATGTGCACCAGCTTCTCGACGATGTCGCTGTCAGCGCGATCGTCGGTCGGGGCGTTGCGGTCCCGGCGGTTCCGGCCTTCGCCGCCACCACCACCACTGCGGGGTTCACGAGCCATCTGCTGGGTTCCCTTAGAAGTTCAAACCGGCTTCACGCGCGGCATCCGCCAGCGCCTTGATCCGGCCGTGATAGATGAAGCCGCCGCGATCGAAGACGACGTCCTTGACGCCCTTTTCGATCGCCCGTTCGGCGACGAGCTTGCCCACCAGGGCGGCGGCGTCCTTGTCCGCGCCCTTGATCTTCTTGTCGCCTTCCAGCGTCGAAGCAGATGCCAGGGTCACGCCACGTTCGTCGTCGATGATCTGGGCGTAGATGTTCTTGCTCGAGCGGAAGACCGACAGACGCGGACGGCCGTTCGACAGCGCCTTGAGGCGCGTGCGCGTCCGCTGGGCGCGGCGCACGTGAGATTCGCGAGGAGAGAGCGCCATGACTACTTCTTCTTGCCTTCCTTGCGGCGGACCTTTTCGCCCGCATACCGCACGCCCTTGCCCTTGTAGGGCTCCGGCGGACGGATGCGGCGGATCTTGGCCGCGGTTTCACCGACCAGCTGCTTGTCGATGCCGGCGATTTTCACTTCAGTCTGCTTGGGCACGATGAAGGTCACGCCGGCCGGAGCCGGGATTTCGACGTCGTGGCTGAAGCCGAGCTGCAGCGAAAGGTCGGAACCCTTCATCGCGGCGCGATAGCCGACGCCCACCAGTTCGAGGGTTTCCTCGAAGCCCTGGGTGACGCCCTGGACCATGTTGGCCACCAGGGTGCGGGAGAGACCCCACATCGACCTGGCGCGGGTGGTCTCGTTGCGCGGCGTGAGGGTGAGCTCGCCGCCGTCCTGCTTGACCTCGATCTCGTCGACGATGGTCCAGGCGAGCTGCCCCTTGGGGCCCTTCACCGTGACCGTCTGGCCTTCGAGCGTGACGGTGACCCCTGCGGGCACCGGAACGGTCTTCTTTCCAATGCGGCTCATCTTAGTAGACCCTGCAGAGCACTTCGCCGCCGACATTGGCGTCGCGGGCGGCGGTGTCGGACATGACGCCCTTGGGCGTCGACAGGATCGAGATGCCCAGGCCGTTCTTGATCGGCTTCAGGTCCTTGATCGCGGAGTAGACCCGGCGGCCAGGCTTGGACACGCGGGAAATCTCGACGATCACGGGCTCGTTGTCGAAGTACTTGAGCTCGATCTCGAATTCAGGGAACGCGCCAGGCTTCTGCACCAGGGCGTAGCCACGGATGTAGCCCTCGCCGGCCAGCACATCGAGGACGCGCGCGCGCATCTTCGAGGCCGGGGTGGAAACCTTCGCCCGCTTGCGCATGGCGGCGTTCTTGATGCGGGCGATCATATCGCCAATGGGGTCGTTGACCATGATGCAGACCCTCCCTTACCAGCTCGACTTGACGAGGCCGGGGATCAGACCGGCGGAGCCAAGCTCACGCAGGGCGATCCGGCTCATCCTCAGCTTGCGATAGTAGGCGCGCGGACGCCCCGTGATCTCGCACCGGTTACGGATGCGGTTCGCGGCGGAGTTGCGCGGCAGCTTCGCGAGCTTGAGTCGGGCATCGAAACGTTCTTCGAGCGGCAAGGTCTCGTCATTGGCGGTTGCCTTCAGCGCGGCGCGCTTGGCGGCGTACTGCTTGACGAGCTTCTTGACCATCTCGTTACGGTTGACGGCGCTTTTCTTGGCCATGTGTTCTTTCCTTCCCGTCCGTTACGCGGTGAACGGGAACTGGAATTCCTTGAGAAGCGCGCGCGCTTCGTCGTCGGTCTTCGCAGTGGTGCAGACGATGATGTCCATGCCCCAGATCTGGTCGATCTGGTCGTAGTTGATTTCCGGGAACACGATGTGCTCCTTCAGGCCCATGGCAAAGTTGCCACGGCCGTCGAAGCTCTTGCCGTTGAGACCCCGGAAGTCCCTCACCCGCGGCAGAGCGATGGTGATCAGACGGTCGAGGAACTCGTACATCCGGTCGGCGCGCAGGGTGACCTTGGCGCCGATCGTCATGCCCTCACGGATCTTGAACTGGGCCACCGAGAGACGGGCCTTGGTGCCGACCGGCTTCTGGCCGGCGATCGCAGCCAGGTCCTTCATCGCGGCGGCGGCCTTCTTGGAGTCCGCCACGGCTTCGCCGATGCCCATGTTCAGGACGATCTTGTCCAGCTTGGGGACCTGCATCTCGTTGGAATAGCCGAACTGTTCCTTCATCGTGGCGCGGATGCGCTCACGATAGATGGTCTTCATCCGGGGTTCGTAAGCTTGATCAGCCATTGATCGCCTCGCCCGTGGTCTTGGCGAAACGCACCTTCTTGTCGCCGTCCATGCGGAAGCCGACGCGGGTGGGTTTGCCCTTGGAATCGACGATGGCCACGTTCGACACGTGCACCGGCGCTTCCTTGTGTTTGATGCCGCCCTGCGGGTCCGCCTGGGTCGGCTTGGTGTGGCGCTGGACCATGTTCAGGCCCGAGACGACGACGCGGTCTTCCTTGGGAAGCACGCGCGCGACGTCACCGGTCTTGCCCTTGTCCTTGCCGGTGAGGAGGACGACGCGGTCGCCCTTCTTGATCTTGGCCGCCATTACAGCACCTCCGGCGCGAGGGAGATGATCTTCATGTGGCTCTTGGCGCGCAGTTCACGGGGAACCGGGCCGAAGATCCGCGTGCCGATCGGCTCCGCCTGCTTGTTGACGATCACCGCCGCGTTCTTGTCGAAGCGGATGACCGAGCCGTCCTTGCGCTTGATGGCCGAGGACGTGCGGACCACGATGGCCTGCAGCACGTCACCCTTCTTCACGCGGCCGCGCGGAATGGCTTCCTTCACGGAGACAACGATCTTGTCCCCAACGTGTGCGTAGCGGCGCTTGGCCCCGCCAAGCACCTTGATGCACATGACCCGGCGCGCGCCCGAATTATCGGCGACTTCCAGGTTAGTCTGCATCTGGATCATGGTTTAATACCTTCCAGAAACTAGCTGACGGCCTTGGGAAGGACTTCCCAGGTCTTCAGTTTGGACTTCGGCGCGCACTCGACGATCTTGACGATCTCGCCGGCCTTGTGGGCGTTGGCTTCGTCGTGAGCGTGATACTTCTTCGACCGGCGTACGGTCTTCTTCAGCAGGGGATGCAGGAAGGTCCGCTCGACCTTCACGATCACCGTCTTGTCGCCCTTGTCGGAGACGACCACGCCTTCAAGAATACGTTTGGGCATATCGGTCTCCTTACGCCGCCTTCTTGGCGCGCAGCACGGTCTTGATCCGCGCGATATCCTTGCGGATCTCGTTCACGCGGTGGGTCTTTTCCACCTGACCCGTGGCCGCCTGGAAGCGCAGGTTGAACTGCTCCTTCTTGAGGTTCAGCAGGGCGTCGGCGAGTTGGTCGGGGGTAAAGCCCCGCACTTCATCGATCTTCATCTTTAGTGCTCCGCGGCCACGCCGGAATCGATCCGGGCGACGATGCGCGTCTTGATCGGCAGCTTGGCGGCGCCAAGCTTGAGCGCGTCACGGGCGATATCGTCGGCGACGCCGTCGATCTCGAACATGATGCGGCCGGGGTGGACGCGGGCGGCCCAGTAGTCGACGGCGCCCTTGCCCTTGCCCATGCGGACTTCGGCCGGCTTGTCGCTGACGGGCAGATCCGGGAAGATGCGGATCCAGACGCGGCCCTGGCGCTTCATGTGGCGGGTGATCGCGCGGCGGGCCGCTTCGATCTGACGCGCCGTGATGCGCTCCGGCTCAACGGCCTTGAGGCCATAGGAGCCGAAGTTCAGCAGGGCGCCGCCCTTGGCCGTGCCGTGGATCCGGCCCTTGAAGGCCTTCCGGTACTTGGTTTTCTTGGGTGACAGCATGACGGTTAAGCCTCAGCTCGCGGACCGCGGTCGCGGCGCGGGCCGCGGGGTCCACGGTCATCACGGTCACGACCGCCGCCTTCGCCGGCCGGGCCGGATTCGGTGGCCAGACGCTTGTCCAGCGCCATCGGGTCGTGGTCCAGCACCTCGCCTTTGAAGATCCAGGTCTTCACGCCGATGATGCCGTAGGTGGTCTTGGCTTCCGCGAAGCCGTAGTCGATGTCGGCGCGCAGAGTGTGCAGCGGCACGCGGCCTTCGCGGTACCATTCCATCCGCGCGATTTCGGCGCCGCCCAGACGGCCGGACACGTTGATCCGGACGCCCTTGGCGCCCAGACGCATGGTCGACTGCATGGTGCGCTTCATGGCGCGACGGAAGGCGACGCGGCGCTCGAGCTGCTGGGCGATGTTCTCGGCCACCAGCTGGGCGTCGGTCTCAGGCTTGCGGATCTCGACGATGTTCAGGTGAACCTCGCCGCCGGTCATGGCGGCGATGTCCTTGCGCAGCTTGTCGATGTCCGCGCCCTTCTTGCCGATGATCACGCCGGGGCGCGCGGCATAGATGGTCACGCGGCACTTCTTGTGTGGGCGCTCGATGATGATCCGCGAGATGCCGGCCTGATACAGGCGCTTCTTCAGCTGGGCGCGGACCTTGATGTCTTCATGGAGAAGACGCCCGTACTCCTTGCCGTCGGCGAACCAGCGGCTGTCCCAGGTGCGGTTGATGCCGAGCCGAAGCCCGACCGGATTGACTTTCTGACCCATCAGGCGGCCTCACCCAGTTCGCGAACCACGATGGTGAGTTCGCTGAACGGTTTCTCGATGCGCGACGAGCGGCCCCGCGCACGGGCGGAGAAGCGCTTCATCACCAGGTTCTTGCCCACGAAGGCCTCCGACACGACGAGCGAGTCGATGTCGAGGTTGTGGTTGTTCTCGGCGTTCGAAATGGCGCTGTAGAGCGCCTTGCGGACGTCCTTGGCAATGCGCTTGTGGCTGAACTCGAGTTCGTTCAAAGCGCGCTGCACCTTCAGGCCGCGGATCGACTGGGCCACGAGGTTGAGCTTCCGGGCGCCGGTGCGCAGCGTGCGCACCTTGGCCTGGACCTCGGTCGCGGGCAGTCGACGGGCTTTCGCTTTCTTCGACATGCTACTTCCTCTTGGCCTTCTTGTCGGCCGCGTGGCCAGGGAAGTTCCGCGTTGGCGCGAACTCGCCCAGCTTGTGGCCGACCATGTCTTCCGACACGGACACCGGCACGTGCTTGAGGCCGTTGTGGACCCCGAACACCAGGCCGACGAACTGCGGCATGATCGTGGATCGGCGCGACCAGGTCTTGATCACGTCCTTGCGGCCCGAGCCTTGCGCGGTTTCCGCCTTCTTCAGCAGGTAGCCGTCGACGAACGGGCCCTTCCAGACTGAACGGGTCATGGGTTAACGGCCCTTCTTCGCTTTGTGGCGCGAACGGATGATGAATTTATCCGTGGCCTTGTTGGTGCGGGTCTTGGCGCCCTTGGTCGGCTTGCCGGCCGGCGTCACCGGGTGACGACCGCCGGAGGTGCGGCCTTCGCCGCCGCCGTGCGGGTGGTCGACCGGGTTCATGGCCACGCCGCGAACGTGCGGACGGAAGCCCATGTGACGAACGCGGCCGGCCTTGCCCAGAACCTGGTTCATGTGGTCGGGGTTCGACACCGCGCCCACCGTGGCCATGCAGCTGTCCTGGACCATCCGCAGTTCGCCCGAACCCAGACGGATCTGGGCGTAGCCGCCGTCACGACCGACCAGCTGGGCGTAACCGCCCGCCGACCGTGCGATCTGGCCGCCCTTCATGGGCTTGAGTTCGACGTTGTGGATGATCGTGCCGATCGGCAGACCGCTCAGCGGGGCGGCGTTGCCCGGCTTCACGTCGACCTTCTCGGAGGCGATGACCTCGTCGCCGACCTTCAGGCGCTGCGGCGCGAGAATGTAGGCCAGCTCGCCGTCGGCGTACTTGATCAGGGCGATGAAGGCGGTCCGGTTCGGATCGTACTCCAGGCGCTCGACCGTCGCGGCGATGTTCCACTTGCGACGCTTGAAGTCGACCATGCGGTAAAGGCGCTTGGCGCCGCCGCCGCGGAAACGGACCGCGATGCGGCCGCCGCCGCCACGACCGCCCGACTTGGTCAGACCTTCGACCAGCGACTTCTCCGGGCGGCCCTTGTGGAGCTCGCTGCGGTCGATCAGCACCAGGCTGCGGCGACCGGGAGACGTCGGATTGTAGTGTTTCAGAGCCATCTCTTAGAGCCCCGTCGTGATGTCGATCGACTGGCCGTCGGCCAGCGTCACGATGGCTTTCTTGACGTCGGACCGGTGTCCGACGCGACCGCGGAAGCGCTTGGTCTTGCCCTTGACGTTCAGGGTGTTGACCTTGGTCACCTTGACCTTGAACAGCGCTTCGACCGCGGCGGCGATCTCGTCCTTCGTCGCGGTGTCGGCCACGCGGAAGACGACCTTGTTCTGTTCAGACAGATAGGTCGCCTTTTCGGTGATCACCGGCGAGAGGATGGTGTCGTAATGGCGAGCGGTGACGGCCATCAGGCGGCTTCCTTCTCAGCAAAGCGGGCCGAGATGCCTTCGACGGCGGCCTTGGTCAGGACCAGGGTCCCGCGGCGCAGCACGTCGTAGACGTTCAGGCCGGCGTTCGGCAGCACATCGATGTTCGGAATGTTGCGAGCGGCCAGCTTGAAGTTGGCGTTCACTTCCGGCCCGGCGATGATCAGGGCGTTCTTGAGGCCCATCTTGTCGAGCGTGGCGCGCAGGCCGGCGGTCTTGGGATCGGTCAGCTCGGCGGCGTCCAGGACGACCAGCGAGCCGGACTTGGCCTTGGAAGACAGCGCGTGGCGCAGGGCCAGGGCGCGGACCTTCTTGTTCAGGCCGAACTCGTGGCTGCGGACCACCGGCCCGTGGGCCTTGGCGCCGCCGACGAACTGGGCCGCACGGCGCGAACCGTGACGGGCGCCGCCGGTGCCCTTCTGCTTGTACATCTTCTTGCCCGTACGAGAGACCTCGTTGCGGACCTGAATCTTGTGGTTGCCGGAGCGGCGCTTGGCCAGCTGCCAGGTGACGACGCGCTGAAGGATGTCCCCGCGGATCTCGTCGATGCCAAAGATGGCGTCGTCGAGATCGACCGAACCGGCCTTGCCGCCGTCAAGCTTGATGACGTCGAGTTTCATTATTCAGCGCCCTCTTGCGTGGCTTCGGGAGCGGCGGCCTCATCGACCTGCGTTTCCTCGACAACCGGCTCCTCGGCGGGGGCGGCGGCGACAGCCGTCTCACCCGACTTGCGGAACGCGCCGGGGCGCGGCAGGTCGGCCGGAGCGGCCTTCTTGATCGCGTCGCGGATCTTGACCCAGGAATTCTCGGTGCCGGGGACGGCGCCCTTGATAAGGATCAGGCCGCGCTCGACATCCACCTTCCAGACCGTGAGGTTCATGGTGGTGACGGTTTCGACGCCCAGGTGACCGGCCATCTTCTTGCCGGCGAAGGTCTTGCCCGGATCCTGGCGCTGACCCGTCGACCCGTGCGCCCGGTGCGAGACCGAGACGCCGTGGGTGGCGCGCATGCCGCCGAAGTTCCAGCGCTTCATGGCGCCGGCGAAGCCCTTGCCGACGGTGGTGCCGGTAATGTCGACCTTCTGGCCGGGCATGAAGTGGTCGGCGGTGAATTCAGCGCCGACATCGATCATGGCGCCTTCCTCGATCCGGAACTCGGCCACGACCCGCTTGGGTTCGACCTGAGCCTTGGCGAAGTGGCCGCGCATGGCGTTGGGGGTGTTCTTGGCCTTCTTGGCCCCGGCGCCGAGCTGGAGGGCGGTGTAGCCGTCCTTCTCTACGGTGCGCTGGGCGGTGACCTGACAGCCTTCGAGGCTGAGCACGGTGACCGGAACATGCTGGCCGGTTTCGTCGAAGAAGCGGGTCATGCCCAGCTTCTTGGCGATGACGCCGGTGCGTTGTGCGGGGAGAGTCATTGTCGTTACGCTCCCTACAGCTTGATCTCGACGTCCACGCCGGCGGACAGGGCGAGCTTCATCAGCGCGTCCACGGTCTGCGGGGTGGGGTCGACGATATCCAGCACGCGCTTGTGGGTGCGGATCTCGAACTGCTCGCGCGACTTCTTGTCGACGTGCGGCGAGCGGTTGACGGTGAATTTCTCAATGAGCGTGGGCAGGGGGATCGGCCCCCTGACGGTGGCGCCCGTGCGCTTGGCCGTGTTCACGATCTCGCGGGTGGAATGATCCAGCACGCGATGATCGAAGGCCTTGAGCCGGATGCGGATGTTCTGACGATCCATATCGCTCGTGTTTCCCAAAGGGCTCCCAAAAGGGCGGCGCCCGCGTGCTTCAGACCATTTCAAAGACCAACCCG
>JAUXTQ010000006.1 GCA_030678995.1 Caulobacter sp. | reverse complement strand
CAGCACCTCCAGCCGGCGAACCTGCGCCGCCTTAGGGTCAAGCGTAGGGTTAAATCCAGACATGAAACGATCCGCCCAAAGGGATCGTCACCATCACCGGACAGCAGCATCAGGGAAAGGTGGGGTCCAGACAGCGCTTACGGCGCAGCTTATGGTCCAAGGCATCAATCTTGAAGCCGACTTCGTAGTCGGTGAGGGTTTCCGGCTCATATTTGGCCTGGGCCTGCCCCAGGTTCCAACCACCGGTCTTGAAACCCTTGGAAAAGGTAGCGTAGAACAAGCTGGACCCGACCTTCTGCTCAAGCGTCACCCGGGGGCTGAAATTGTGGAAGGTGATGTCGCCGGCGGCCGGGGGCGAACCAAACACGTTTGGCGCCAGGGTCAGCTGGCGGGGATCGCTCTGCCAGGTGACCGGATTGAAAGCGTCGACAAACAGGAACTCGCCCGACTTCGACTTCTTTTCCCAGCTGTAGCGTCCGCCGACGATCAGTTTGGTGGATTCGGTCAGCTCGTAGGTGAACTGTCCGAACCAGGCGAAAGCGGTGGTCTTGGCGTGGCCGCCCAGGCTGAAGACGCCGCCGATCACATTGTTGAAGCCGCCCGAGAACAATGCCGTGTCAATCGGGTTGCGGGCGATCGTGTCATAGCCCTGGCTAAAGAAGTATGCACCCAGGGTCAGGTTGCCCCGATCGAAATCCTTGTTCAGGCGGAGCTCTTGGGAGAAGTCCTTGGCTTCGATCCAGTTCAGGGCCCAGATCGTCGGCAGGTTGCTCATGTCGATATCGACGGCATAGTAAAACTTCGACTGGCGATAGGCGGTGTCCACGTTGTTGGTGACATTGTGGTCATAGCCGGAATGGCCCCGCGTCTGGAAGGCGATGCGCGCCGACACACCATCCCCGAGCGGGCCGCTGATCGCTCCGGTGGCGCCGTAGGCGCTATAATTGCCAATCTCGGCATTGAGATAGCCGGACAGGGTATCGGTCGGGTCTTTGGTGACAAGGTTGACCGTGTCGGCAACCGCATTGCGGCCGAACAGGGTGCCCTGCGGGCCGGCTCTGACGGCCCGTCCGCCACGCTACAAACATTTCGCGTTCAATACATCTGCGGCGAGGAAAGCAGTGAAAAATCAGCCAGTTAGATGTTACGCATAATAAGCATTATCAGAAGTTGTGGGCCTATAGACGCCTGTGGTGTCACATATCGAAATAGACGCGACCCGTGCTGTGGCTTCGGATTTTCGACCCAAATTCACGCGACTATTCGATCTTGCGCGCGAAATAGACACGACTGATACCACCATCGGTGAGAATCGGCTCAGCTGGGCTCAAGCTGGCGAGGCGGTGAAGTTGCCGATCTCGACCGAACGGTCGGGAAAGGTCGCGGTGATGTGCAGTTCGCCGCCCATAGCCGCGATCAGGTCGCGCAATGTGCTAACCTTCATGTCGGGGCGGCGGACCAGCTTCGAGATAGCCGGCTGCTGTACCTCCATGACGTTCGCCAGCTCCTCCTGGCTGATGCCGAGACCTTCGCGGAGTTGCTCCAGGCTGACCATTTCGGCCATCAGCTTCGCCTTCCGCTCTTCATTCGCGGCGAGACGTTCGGGACTCCAACCCTTCTTGAAGTCGGAAAACGGGCGATGTCCGCTCATTTCAACAATCCTTCCTGCTTCAATTCCTTCAGATGCACGTCATAAAGCTCGTCCGCGACCGGGATCAGCCGCTCATAGAAACGATCATCCCCAGTTTTGTCGCCTCCGATCAGCAGGATCGCCGACCGACGCGGATCGAAGGCGTAGAAGACGCGCAGCGGCCTTCCTTCGCTCTGAATCCGCAGCTCGCGCATGTGCGAGTGCCGCGAATTGCCGATCCCCGACGAGTGCGGAAAGCGTAGGTTCGGCCCTTGCGTGATCAGCAGGTCGATCGTGAAGTCGATCGCATCTTGATCGGTCTCGCTCAGATCGACGAACCAGCTTCCGAACTCATCGGTGTTCTCGACGTCCCAGCTCATAGGCCCGCGTATTCCATACATGGAATGTAGGTTAGATCGCTTTCCAGATCAATAAGGCAGATTTCGCCCCCCAAATCGGGATCAGTGGGGAGGCTGGCCTTGCAGCTCGATCAGTATCTGCCTCGCCCGTTCAAAAGCTGCGAAGCCCAAGCTGCCCATCGAACAATCCCGGACCCTAGACGGTCGTATAGCCGATCGCCGAATATCCCGCCGCGCGTTTGGCCGCCATGCGGGCGAGCACGGGCACGTCGCGATCGACATAGTCGTAGATGACGACCTCCCGCTTGGGGTCATGAAGCCGGTGTAGACGGCCGGCGTACTGCGCCAGGGTTCCCCTCCAGGCGATTGGCATGGTGAGGAAGAGCGTGTCGAGGCGCTGGTCGTCAAAGCCCTCCCCGAGGTAGCGCCCGGTCGCCACGATCACCCGCTCGTCCTGCTCAGGTATCGCCGCAAGGCGTTCCATCGCCTCTCGCCGCTTCCGGTCGCTCTGGCCGCCACGCAGGACGATGACGTTCTTGGCGAAACGGGCGAGCCGATCGGCCAGTGCCTCCAAATGATCCGTCCGTTCGGTGATCACGACCGGCGAGCGTCCAGCCTCGAGGGCGGCCAGCACGTCATTGAAGATCAGCTCGTTGCGACCTTCATCGCTGGCGAGTGCGCGATAGACATCCTGGATGGGAACCGTCGCCGCGTTCGCCTCGCTGTTTGGCAGACGAAACGCCGTCTGCCGAATGCGGACGTGGTGATCGAACGGACGTCTCGCCGCCTCAGCGCGCGCATCGACGCGTTTTCGAACCGGTCCGCATTGCATGAAGATGATCGGGTGGTGGCCGTCTTTGCGGGTCACGGTCGCCGACAGCCCAAGGACGTAGCGAGCTTTCGCGCGTCTTGCGACCAGCTCGAAGCTCACAGCGGACAGATGATGGCACTCATCGACGATGAGGTGGCCATAGTCGTCCACGATATCGTCCACCTCCCCTTTTCGGACCAGGCTCTGGATGAGGGCGATATCGATGAGGCCGGAGGGTTTGCGTTTGCCCCCGCCGATTTTCCCGATCATCCCGGGCGCGGTGTTGAGAAGCCCGCCGAGACGCTCAATCCATTGATCCATGAGTTGGCGACGATGGACCAGCACCAGCACATTGACACCGCGCTCCGCGATCATCCGCGCCGCCACCACGGTCTTTCCGAAGGCGGTCGTTGCGGCGAGCACGCCGATATCATGCGGCAGCAGCGCATCGACCGCCGCCTCCTGGTCCGGTCGCAACACGCCATTGAACGAAACGTCGATTGCGGCGCCTCGATTGCGCCGATCGTCAATTTCGACGTTGACTCCGAGTGATGCGATAAGGTCCAGCGCGACGTCAAAGCAGCCGCGTGGCAGACCGATGTGGTTCACCGTCAGCTCAGCGCAGGACACGATCCGCGGCTTGTCATGGGTCGCAAGCCGCATCGCCTGGGCTGCATAGAACTCAGGGTTCTGAAACGCCGCCAGCCGGATCAAGCGTGCAACCAGACCGGGCGGCAGGCCCTTGCGCGGGATGTAAAGCTGGTCCGCCACGACCATCGTGAGATGACTCGGCAGGGCCCCGGCAATCGCCGGCGGACTGCGACGGCGCGATGGAGGAGCCAGCCAAGGTTCTTCGTCCTCGTCATCGGCAGGGATCCTGAAGCCAAGGATTCGGCCTGCTGCGCTCGCGGCATCAACCAGGGCCTCCAGGATGTGCCGTTTGAGGCGGCGGACACCAGCCAGATATGCCCATTGGTCGTGGTGGGGCTCAAGGTCATCGTCCAGGAACACGCTGTTGCCCGCCTGCCGCGCCAAACCCTGCAGCGGCAGAGCAATGAGATTGCCGAATCCGCCACTCGGAACGGTGTCCTGGCTGGGAAACAAGCGATCGTAGGACGCGAACCCGATGTCGGGCGCCCGGTCCAAGGTCTCGGTGATCAAGGCCGATCCCAAGCGTCGGGCAAGAGAGGCTGACACCGGCTCGCTGAAGAATATCCACGCATGGGCGCCGTTGCCGGAACGTGATCGTTCAATGGCGACAGGCACGTCCCACGCGCGGCAGGTTTCGGCGAAGGCCTTCACGTCCCGTCGCCATTCCGCCTCATCGAAGTCGGCTGCCAGGAACCAACAGGTGTCGTCCGGTAAGACCGGATAGACGCCGGCGACGAACAAGGCGCCGCGCGGGCCCTGCCCCCTTAGGTGGTGGGCGATCACCCGGTCGGTGACTTCAATGAAAGCCTGATTGGCGCACGCGGAGCACTTGATCCGCGGCTTCTCGCACAGGCCCCGCTTCCACTCGTTGGCGCAGGCCGGCGCGTAGCCGCTCTTGCCGGTCTTGAGATTTTCCCAGCGTAGCGGGAATGTGTCCGTGCGGCCCCGAAACAGACTTCGAAATAGCTCGACCTTGGCGCGGTTGTCGAAGGGTTGCTCTTTCGACGTGAGCGGCGGTGATGGTCCCGCATCCAACGTCGCGGGTGGGTCGGCCGCAATAATATCGGTGAGTTGGCCTACGATCGCCGCGCGTTCCCGCTCCAGCTGGTGGAGGCGTTCCCGAAGGCGCCGAATTTCTTGCTCTTTGCCAGACACCAGATCAGGTCCCCGAGGCCGGGATTCGCCCGATCGTGGCCTTGCTGACGCCGAGGATGCGCGCCAGGTGACGAACGCTTTCACCTTTGGCGCGTTCGGCGGCAACGAAGCGCCGCTGATCGACGGAGAGTTTCGGCGGGCGGCCAAGTTGGACGCCTCGGGCCTTGGCGCAGGCTCGGCCTTCACTGGTTCGCGCACGGATCAACTCGCGCTCGAATTCGGCCAGGCCGCCCAGCACCGTCAGCATCAGTCGGCCGTGTGCCGTTGTCGTGTCCGCCCACACGTCGCGCAGCGATCGAAACTCGGCCTTCATCTCGGAGACGGCGGCCAGCACGTTGAGGAGATCGCGCGTCGAACGCGCCAACCGATCCAGACGTGTGACGACCAGGACATCCCCCTCCCCCAACTCGGCGATTGCCCGCTTAAGCTGGGGCCGTTCGGTCCTCGCGCCGGATGCCGTCTCGCTGAAGACCTTGGCGCAGCCCGCCGCGCTGAGCTCGGCGACCTGAGCCGCCACGCTCTGTCCGTCCGTCGAGACACGCGCGTAGCCATAAATCATCTCGTATTTTTGAGACTATCTTTTGAGACGCGCAAGTCGTTGATCTTGCTGGCTTGGCGAAGTGTCTCAGAAATCAAGAATTATGAAGCGCCTGGCGGGCCGGTGCCGCGATGCAATCGGGCCAAGCCTCCAGTCGGCTGGCGACTACCGCCCGCAGCCGATCGTCGAATTCGTCAAAGGCGTAGGCAAACGGGTCACGTCTGTTCGGGTCGTTCCATCGCATGAGGGTTGCGAACGGATGGCTCCGTGCGTTCGGCCGCGCCAGCAGCGTCGCCACGGCGGCGTAAACATTCATGCGATCGCGCGGACCTTGATCGGCAAGTAATGCCGTGCCGCGCCGCTGGTCGTCGGAACCGATGGAAAACGTTGCGCTGCCGTTGCGGATCTCGTCAAACTGGTGAGCGAATGTGGTCGTGCTCCCTGGACGCCAGAGCACGACCTCGATCAGCGCTGTCGCGCTGGCGAGGAAGGTCGCGGGCGTGCGGGGAAGCCATTCGGAACCGGGCGGTTGTCCGCTCAGCGCCCTCATGACCGCGTCTTCGAACGCCCGGGTGAATTCAGCGGGGCGCTCGACGCCGAAACGAAGTGATCGCCACCCATGTCAGCGGCGTCACGGCAACAGGCCGGGCAAGCCGCGCCACGGATGAAGGCAGGCCGGCTGAGCGCCAGCGGAGCCGTGATCGTCGCCGGCTCCGGCGCAAAGAAACGGTGCAGCTCATTCGCATCCAGGCGCGTGCTCTCCGACAACTCGTCGAAAAGGCCGTGAGACGGAGCAAGGTCTAGGATCGTCGCAGCCGAGCCCGGACCAGAAGTCAGCCGCCGTGACGAAATTGTGGGCCGCCAGCCGGGCCACCCACGACGATAGACCCTCGCCAGCCAGGGGCCGGGGCCCGAACGGCAACGACGGCATCTTAGCCTGCCGCGGCCCTCACCCGGCGCCGCATGGCGGCCGCGGTGGGGACATGGCGGGTGACATCGTCAAGTCGCAGAGTCTTCAATGTGATCTGTTCCTCGCCCGTGTCTATGGCGTGCACGGCGGCCGCGTTGAGCAGGCGGAAGGTCTTGCCAGGACTGCCGGCGGTCAGGTCGTGAACGCCGTCGACAAGCGGTTGATCGACCTGCGAAGTCTGGCGCAGCGGGAAGAAGGCGATCACCGACCGCACGATCGTCGCGTAGTCGGCATCGTTGCGAAGCCGCGTCAGCTGAAAAGGCTGCACCCGGCCTTCCACCTGGGGATCGGAGGTCAGGGCGTGGAGAGCTTCCATGGTGCCGAAACAGGCGAGCGACAGCTCCAGCCGGTTTGAGAGCCGGCGGAGCGCCGCCAAGGTCTTGCGCTGCGCTGACCCCGTGCCGATCACCAGGTTGTTGGTCTCGTCGATGATCAGCAGGCGAGCGCCAAGGCGCCTGAGTTGCAGGTGTACGATCCGCTCCATATCAATGAGGCGTCCACCCTCGGGCGCGCCAATGGCCTGCAGGATCGCGGAATAGAGCCGCGCTTCGTCGGCTTCCGGCGGCGCCTCCATCGCCACGACCTCGCTTGAGGTCCGGCCGGTCTCTGAGTCAAAGATCGGCGCGTGGGCGCGAATGAATTTCTTCAGGATCGTGGTCTTGCCGACGTCGGGCTCGCCGACGACCAGCAGAGAGGGCATGCGGGTGCGGCGTGCGCCGCGCAGCAATTCGGCCATCCGGGTCAGCGCCGCTTCGCCCTGTGGGTAGTGAACCCAGCGGTCGGCCAGAATCTTGGCGACTCGCGTCTCGTCGCCCTGATCGGCGTCGGCCCCGCTCACCATTGCTCAATCTCCCCGACTCGACCGCTGATGGGCCCCAGCGACGCGACCGGCTCCGGATCGGGCTGTGGCGGGTCAGGAGCCAACGCCGCCGCATAGCCGCGGTCGCGGCGTTCGGCGTCACGGCGCTGACGGCGGGTCTCGCTCTTCGCCCGCCCGACCAGCTCAACGTTGCGTCGCCTCGCCTCGAACAGGGCGTCTTCATTGACGTGGGCCGCGCCCTCGGCGGCGAGGCGCCGTCTGGCCGCCTGGAGTTCCCACAAACTCATGGGTGGCCGGGCGAGGTTGCGGTAGCGAATGGATTGAACGCCCTGCGCCGTGGGCACGTAAAGGCGAGATAGGTCGCGCGGATCGTAGCGGACCAGCAGCTTGCGATCCCTAGTGTCGAACAGCGGCTCCAGGAACGGCTCGTAATAATGGATGCGGTTAAAGACGACGCCCTGGCGGGTGATGGAGCGGGGAACTGCCGGTAGGAACTCGAACGCCAGGCGGTCCGGGTCGCTGGGCGTCCGTGGAATGAATCCCTGGCCGCCGGCGCCGCGACGCCAAGCCGCCAAGGGCGGCCGTCCCGTAGCAGAGTGGACCCGCACGTTGTAGTCGCAGGCGATGCACCACTGTCTCCACGACCAACATCCCGATCTCGACCGCCCGGTCGAACCAAGCCGCCGTGCCTAAACCATCGGAATGATGGGTCCCTTTTTGGCGCCTATCACCCCGCTAAGGGGGTCCTTCTTCCACGCCGCTGCACAGGACGACGATGTTACGCTGGTGCTGAAGCAGCAGCCTAACGCTTCAAACTCATTCGAAGCCGCCTCAGGCGACACGTAGCGTTTCTCGAGCAAGGGGGGGTGCACCTAGAATGGCTCGCGCCGACTCGGCGTCATCGCGAATTTGATCGATCAACGGCCCCAGCCCATCGAACTTTCGTTCGGGGCGAAGGAATGCGACCAGTTCAGTCTCAAGTATTTGACCGTACAGATCCTCGTCGAAGTCTAGAAGGTGAACCTCAAGCCGGGCATCAACCAGTCCGGTCGTCGGGTTCACGCCGAAATTCGCCACACCAGTGAGCCGCCGCCCATCGGGCAATGATGTGCGTGTCGCGTAGACCCCCAAAGCCGGTTGAAGATAATCACCGGCTGAAATGTTGGCGGTCGGAAAGCCAAACTGCCGACCAAGCTGTTGTCCTTCCACAACGACGCCCTCGATCGCGAACGTGTGCCCGAGATGTCCTGCAGCGATATCGGGTCGCCCTGCCTTGAGCGCCTTTCGCGCCGCGGCATAGGCGCCTTCGCCCACTTGGTCGGCACGGCTGGTCTCAACGACCATCGTGGAAACGCCATGCGCCTTGGCCTGCTCGAGGAGGCCCTCAACGCCGCCGGCGTTGCAAATGCGTTGGCTCCCAACGACGAGGCGGCGGGCGTTCAACCGGCCCAATAGCGTCTGTCGAACAAACACGGCGTGATCGCCATCTCGCGCATCGGGTGCAAGCGGCACGGTGTGCAGCGAGTGGACACCCATACTCCTCAGTTTGCGAGCTTGCTGCGCACGGGACATTAGACGGCCCCGCTCAAATTCAATTTGATGCTTAGCCGTCCGGCTCGCCTCAAAATTCAGTACAACCAAGTTTGAGTTGCTCATCTCGGCTGTTTCCGCCGCCGCTGCGATTAGTTTCCGATGACAATGGTGAATACCGTCGAGTTCGGCGATTAAGACCGTTGCTCCGTCGGTCTTGGCATCCGAATGGGTTGCGGCTTCGACATTAGCTGCGACCATGCGACAGCGGCTTTCAAGAAATTGGGAATGTTCCATAGCTAGTCATTCCGATCAGCAGCGGCTTGGTGGCCGACACGTGAGCAATGATCTCGATTGGAGCGCTCGCTCCAATTTCAAGTAACCTCACCGCCCCGCCATGTCAAGCACCCAAGCAAGGATCCGTTCGGGAGGCTGAATCCCGGCCAACGGGGCGTCGACAACGGCGCCGGCGTGGAACCAGAGCTTCGGGGGTGGGCGTCGGCGTCCGTATCGGTCCGTGCGGTCGGTACCGACGGAAGATGACCCGATTGCCGGAGCTAGGGCTCCAGGCCCCCGGCCGAGCTGCTCCGCGTGATCCTTGAGCACGTTTGTGGCATCGACGAGGCCACAGAGACCGCTGTCGCCTCAGGAAATGCACATCGAAGCGTTTGTAGCGTGTTGGCCTTCGAGGTTGCGGGGGCCAAGATCGACGATCAGTCTCCGCAATGCTTCGCTGAACGATACGCGATCATCGGTGTTCTCGACCTCGCCTTCAACCCTCGCCAATGTCGGGAATAGG
This sequence comes from Caulobacter sp., assembly GCA_030678995.1. Taxonomy (GTDB): domain Bacteria; phylum Pseudomonadota; class Alphaproteobacteria; order Caulobacterales; family Caulobacteraceae; genus Caulobacter. Next base: position 22,705 of record JAUXTQ010000006.1, on the reverse strand, counting down.
TGAACCCCAAGGCTCTTGAGCGCATCTCGGCTCTCCCAGGGACTCCAGTGATTTGCCCTCGTGGCGACAACCGATCCGATCGTCAGCCGGTAGAGAATGGAGAACAATGCCGCTGCCTCCGAGATGGGCATGCCGGAGTCGAGGATGCTGCGCATCGCCGGTTCGTAGAACCGGCTCGTCATGTTCATCCCGAGCCATGCGCGACCACGCATCAACAGTATGAGATCCGCATGCTCGGACCACATGTCATAGGCGGCTTCGAACCGCATCTGAGTCGCGGTGGCCCAGTCGAGCGTATCTGGAACCTCGGGGAAGCCGGCCGCGACGTGGTCGGCGCACATATCCAGGAGACCATCGAAGCTACCGCAACGCCGGTATACGGCGACGTGGTTGGTTCCCAACACGTCTCCCACTCTTCTGAGTGAAAGAGCGCCTGCTCCTTCGCTTCGCAGGATCCCAAGAGCAGCCTCAGCGATGACATCCGGGGCGAATGAGTTTTGCCTTGCTCTGGTTCTCGCCACGGACCCGCCTTCATACGTCACTTTCCTAATCCGCCCCCCTTAGTTCACCCGTTCATTATGCTGCAACGAAATCCTGGTCGAAGCGAGCTGGACTGAGGCGAGCAGATTGTCGTCGCCATTGGGGTGCCGTCCACGCACGGCGACTGCGATTGCGACAGGTTGTCTGCAGCCTGCGCCTCCCGTCAAGCAACGCCCGACGTGACCCTGGCGAGCCAGGCGCGCCAGCAGCCCTTCCCGTGCGGGTTCGGCGGGTTGCCCGAGCACAGAAGCACTGCGCCGTCCTCGCTTCAGGCAACCGAAAACAGCCCATCGGACCCCCTTGACGCCATTGGCGCTTCCGACCTACCTTTTTGTACCACTGTTACGGACGACGCAACGAGAAAATTACGCCTGCTTCCATTGGGAGAAAACAAGAGATGTCGGTCATCGCCTCCAAGCCGGGCCTGGCGGTCGCCACCGTCACTGGACAGCCCCAGGGACGGGTGGCGCCCGACCCAGGCTCAATTCAGGACGCAGTTGCTGCGCGCGTATTCCAACTGAAAATGCGAGACGGGCGCATCCGGGTGGACCTTGACGGCGCCGCGGGGTTCGCCGTCGAGCTGGCGAGTGCCACAGTGAGCTACGACGTGTCGTCGGCCGCGCCGTGCACCCCTCGGTGCTGGAAAAGATGTCGGATCGGGTCAAGACCATGTTCGGTCATCGGGTCACCAACGGTCTGGGATCGATTCAGACCGAACCGGAGGGGGCAACGGTGGGCTGGGCCCCCGATCAGCTCGTTCTCGAGATGCACGCAGATTGAGCATCAGACACGCGCCGGAGACTCGCCAGTCGACCTGAGACTATGCCTTCGAGACACACGCGCCGCCACCTGGCCGGACGGCCGACGGCAGCAGGAAGATGGTAAATCGTCATGACAAGAGCACTTGTAGATCCGGAGCTTCTTACAGGGCTCGATAGTTTTCCGTTCTTTGAGCTCAACGAAGGAACTCTGCCCTCGCTTCGCTCAATGATGAACGGCCTTATGCCGATTGAGAGCTACCGCCGAGACGATGTGATCATAGAAAATCGAATCGTGCCGGGTCCCTCGGGAGCCCCTGATGTCCCCGTACTCATCTACCGTCCGAACATTAGCCTGGGCCCCTTCCCGGCGTTGCTGCACATTCATGGGGGTGGGTATGTGCTTGGCGACGCCGAAGCGAGCGGCCCCAGCAATGTCTGCACTGCTGCGGAAGTCGGCTGCGTGGTCGTATCCGTCGACTACCGTCTCGCTCCGGAGACCGTTGCGCCGGGCGCCGTCGAGGATTGCTATGCTGCGCTGCGCTGGCTCCATACGGAGGCCGACCGTCTGGGCGTCGATAGGTCGCGCATTGCCGTGGGAGGAGAAAGCGCGGGCGGAGGTTTGGCTGCAGCTCTCGCGCTATTGGCCAGAGATCGCGGTGAATACCCGCTTTGTTTTCAGATGCTGATATATCCGATGATTGACGATCGCACGGCGACGTCTGCGCCAGACAATCCGAACACAGGCGAGTTCATCTGGACCCGATCCTCCAACAGGTTTGGATGGCGATCCCTGCTGGGCGAAGAGCCGGGCGGCGAAGGCGCCTCGGCCTACGCTGCTCCGGCGCGCGCCAAAGACCTCGCCGGCCTACCCCCCGCCTACATCAGCGTTGGCGCGCTCGACCTCTTTCTCGATGAAGACATCGAGTATGCTCGGCGACTCCTCAATGCCGGGGTTCCAACCGAACTGCATATCCATCCAGGCGCCTACCACGGCTTTGAACTCGCACCCGAGGCCAGAGTCACCAAGTTGTCGGAGAACGAACGGCGCGCTGCACTTGCCAGGGCGTTTGAAAATCTCTGAAAACGACGTTCGCCGTCGCCTTGACCAGGCCCCACCGCCGAAACTCGCCACATTGGTCCGAGAGGCCAAGGAGCTTGGCTTGACTTAATCCCGTCTGAAAATCCGGTCGCTGTCCAACATGCTGATTCGCCAATGGCCGTCCGCCTCGCGCCGGCAATCGACGCGCACATCAGCGACCTCAACCGGATCGCAATAGTCGCTGAAGGGAACCTCTCCGACCTTGGCGAAAAGGAGGAGGGTGAAACCCGCCTCGGCCTCGGCTTCGCTCGTGAAGCCTACGCGGAAATTGGTGACGATCTGACGTATCACCGCCGCCCCCTCCCTGGCCGCGAGCCGTTCGTCGTGCTCCGCGTAGAATTTGGCGACGTCGTCCAGTCCCCGGATCCACTGGCCCGCGAATTCGCAGCGGCAATCCTTCGTCAGCACATTGGCCTGCTTGATCGACCGCCCGTAGTTTGTGTCGACCTCGTAGCCCCATTCGTTGATGAGCTGGGTGATCGCTGTGAACGCCGCCGCCTGTTGCGCATCGAATTTGGCCACAGTTCCCCTCGTCGCCTTGCACTATCGGGCCTTGATCCTCTTGAAACAAATCCCCCTCTTACCAACAGTGACGGAGGGGACGATCACCTTGACCTGTATTGCCGCGCCGGAGACGCTTCCTTTCGCGATGCCCTGAGCCGTGTTCTTTCGCGCCGCCCGCTATTGCGCAGTATATCCGCCATCCACCGGGAGGGTGACGCCAGTGATAAAGCGAGCGTCGTCGCTCGCAAGAAAGGCGATTGCCGCAGCGATGTCGTCCGGGCTTGGCATACCCGGGAGCGGATTCAAATTGTTCAGGGCGTCGACAAGGCCCTGGACATCTCCGGACTCCTCCGCCGCTTTCATATTCATCGGCGTCCAGACCGCAGTCGGCGCCACGGCGTTGGCGCGAATGCCCATCTGCGCATATTCTATCGCCGCCTCACGCGTAAGCTGGGCAACGCCAGCCTTGGCAGCGCCATAGGGGGGGCCGCCGAAGCAGCCGACGAGCCCATTGATCGACGCCATACTGACGATGACACCGCTCTTCTGCGGCACGAACTGCTGCAGCGCGTATTTCATGCCGTAAAAGACGCCGCTCAAATTGACGCGGATGACCCGATCCCAGTTTTCCTGGGTCGATTCATGGATCGGCGCGACCTTAGAATTGATGCCTGCATTGTTGACCATGACATCCAGCCGCCCGAATACTTTCACTGCGGCTCCCACCGCGGCCTCGACGGAAACGGGATCGCCAGTGTCTATGCGAGCGAAGGGCATGCCGATTGCCTTCGCAACAGCTTGGCCACGTTCGACATCGATGTCCGTGATGAGCACGCGCGCGCCTTCTTCGACAAAGCGCCTCACGATCGCCTCGCCCATGCCAGCGCCGCCACCGGTCACCAGTACGCTCTTGTCTTTCAGATTCCGCATCGGAATTCCTTCATAGGCCGGCGCTGCTTCGGAACAGAAAAACGCGTCTGCGGACCTCTCTACTGAGGTCCGCAGACGCAGGCAGGAGGGTTTGGGTGGTTGATAAAGTGATGAACATCGGAATGAAGGGGAAAGTCGGGGCACGCCAACGCGAAAATGGGTCGCTAGCCATCTTCGAACTGACGCGCCGCCGACTCCTCATCAGTGGCCGCTAGAAGTCCACACCAAGCCGCACGCCATATGTGCGCGGCGGATCGTAACTTCCGTCGATCACCCAGCCAACCGCGCCGCCATTCATAAAGGCCCCATTCACGTAGAGCTCATCGGTTATGTTCCGTATAAAACCTGTCACCGACACCCGGCCGTCGGAATTCTCCCACCTGAGCGACGCGTTCAAGATGGTGCTTTCATCTGCGTTCATGGGCGCTCGGTTGAACTGGTCATAAAACACATCGCTGATCGTCCTTCCATCTGCGCGGGCCGTTACTGCCCCACCAGCGGCGTCCCAAGTATATTGGACGCCGTAGCTCAGGGTGTATTCTGGCGTACCCGGCAGTCGGTTTCCAGCAAGCGAAAGAAGACCTGGCAACTGGCCAGTCGGATCGAAGGTGTCAAACTGAGTGAACTCCGAATGGAGTGTTGCTGCCCCGAGGTCGAACTCCAGTCCATCCACCGGCACCCAAGCTAGTTCGAGTTCGACGCCATATAGTTCGGCCTCGCCAGCGTTGACGTTCGAGTTACTGGCAAAACCCGCCTGCACCACCTGCATGTCGGTGTAGTTGTAAAAGAATCCCGCTCCGTTGAGCCGCAGCCTTCCATCGGCAGAGTCAAACTTGAAACCCGCTTCATAGTTGGTGAGGTGTTCCGGAAGGTAGGGAGCCGAGAGTCCACCGACATTGAAGCCGCCAGCCTTGAAGCCCTGGGCGTAGATCGCATAAATCAGCAGGTCGGGCCCAATTTTATGCTCGATCGTCACCCGCGGGCTGAAATCGTCGTAGCTCACGCTATCGCTGTTGAAGCCCCCAACATGTACAGGATTGGGAACGTAAGGTGTTGAGACGTTAAAGTCGAAAAACTCGCCTGAGAGGCCCTTGTCTTCCTCGGTATAGCGTGCGCCGACAGTAATCGAAGTGTTGTCGGTGATATCAAATGTGGCTTGTCCGAACACAGCGATCGATTGAGTTTCGAGGTTGCCACCAAGGGTAAAGCCCTGAGTGAACACACCAGGGAGCGAACCCGGAATTCCAAGAAAGACGCCTGCGTCGCCCCAGAAACCATTGATCGTCGACATTTCGTAGTCTTGGTTGTAGTAGCCCGCGCCTACGGTGAAACGCCAACGTTGGAAATCCGCATCGAGGCGGAATTCTTGCGAAAGCTGTTGGGCCGTCTCAGTCTGGTTCGTCTTGATCAACGGGATCGAGTCACCAGTATCGACATGTCCATTTATCTCCGAGTCGTAGAATGACGTGACCGATGTCAATGAAAAGCCGCCTCCAAGATCAATAGTGGCATCCAAACCAACTCCATAGGCTTCTTTGTCATTAAGCGGCAGTTGACCCGAAAAATTGTGCCGAGGGTCGCCGTCACGAATTTGTCCGGCGGGCGTCAAAAGCTCGGTAAGTGGCGTGGCGCCCGCCACGCCGACCCCGACAAACATCGCGCTGGCGCGGTCTCGCTCTTGAAAATAGCTTCCGTAAAACGTGGCGGTGAAATTCGTGGTAGGCTCGAATCTCAGCGTGCCCCGGACAGCCTGTGTGTTCTGGTCGTTGATCCCGACGCCAGTGGGAACGTTGAGGTCATAACCCTCACGATTGCGCGATTGGAACGCTAGGCGCCCAGAGATTCCTTCGCCCAGGGGACCACTGATCGCTCCGTCAAGATTTGCGGTCGAATAATTGCCGATCTCGGCGTCAAGGTATCCCGAGAATTCGTCGGTGGGAGCGCGGGTGACGACGTTGACCGTGCCCGCCACCGAGTTTCGTCCGAACAGAGTTCCTTGGGGGCCGCGGTTCACCTCGACGCGTTCCACGTCGTAGAAGGTGCCGGCGATGTCGCCGGTCATTCCTAAATATACGCCATTCACGTGATAGGCGACACGTGCTTCCCCCCCTTGGGTGGTGAGATCCGTCATGCTGAGGCCGCGCAGCGTGATCCGGTATTGCGTGCGATTATTACTGAATACCGTGTTGGGGACCAAGCTTACAAAGTCCTGAATGTCATCGATGCCCCGTTCCTCGAGCACTGCACCGGAGACAGCGGTCACTGCGCCCGGCACATCTTGAAGATTTTCCGCCCGCTTCTGCGCGGTTACGATTATTTCGCCGACCGCCGTGGCGCCCGCCGGCTCCGCTGGCGCTGGTGTCGCCGCGATGGCTGTCGCCGGCGCGAATGCGATAGCTGCGAATATCAATGGCAGCGATGTTTTCATCTTATCCACCCTACTTCCTCCCCTTGTTTTGACTCGCCATGAGCAAGTTCTAATTGGAGCGCTCGCTCCGCTAGGTCCATACGGCCTCTGAGCTTTGCTGTCAACGGTCTGCGTGCAGCGCCGGTGGAGGTGCGGATTGCCGAGCGCGCCGCACGGGTTCGAGCGTACGCTCCTAACGCACTCAGCTCATGCCTCGGGAATATGACGTCGAAGGAGCGGGCCGGTCAGGGATTGACAGCGCGCGCGGCGCTCATGCGTCGATTATCCGGTTCATGCGGTCCCAGGACGTGCTGTGCCCTTAGCCGCGTCGCCGGAGCGAGTGCAGCCCGGTTTGGGTGGCATGATGTCGGAACACCATGAGGGTGCGCGTGTTGATCGACACGGAGTGGTAGGAGAAATTGCGGTCACAACGCTCGGCGGACCTCTTCACGACTCGGCGATTGGCCGATGCAGAAGGCGGCCCAGTTCCTCCTGGATTTCCATGAGCTTTACCCGTCGGAGTTGGCACACGATCTGGCGCGCCACCGCCACTGTCCCCGGCCATGTTCTGAGATTTCGGAGGTACAACAGCGGAGTACGGCTTTTCCTCTCTGTGCGTCATGCCGGAAACCAGCCCATAGGATTGCTCGATGGTCACAAGGGATCTTTGCCAAGGACGAATGCGCCAGCGGCCCATCCCATCCCGACCGCGACGACGGCCAGGTCTGCGCCCTTGACTTGGCGCTTACCCGAGCGCCCAGCGACCTGAAGCATCCCGTCCATGAGGTGGTTGATGCCGTGCAGTCGGCCGCTGCCGAGGTTTCCTCCGGACGGGTTGATGGGGAGTTGCCCGGTGGGTGAGATCCGGCCGGCCTGGATGAAGTCGAAAGCTTCGCCTTCGCCACACAGGCCGAGGCCCTCCATCCAGAATATCGTCATGATGCTGAAACCATCATAGAGATTGGCGATGCTCACGTCGCCGGGCCCGCATCCCGCGTCCGCCCACAAGCGGCGGCCAATGTCTCGATTGTGCGCGAGTTGCTCCTCCAGCGCCTCGTCGACGGTCACGCTCCGCCGTGCGGGCACACCATCGGCGATTCCGTGAACATACGCTGGCGGCTGGGCGAGATCCCGCGCCCGCTCCGCTGTCGTGATGATGAATGCGCCCGCGCCCTGCACCGGGATATCACAGTCGAAGATGCACACTGGCCTCGACACCATTCTGGCGCCCAGGTAGTCGCCGATGGTCAGATCCACGGGTTTGTACTGTGCCCAGTAGCTTCCCTCGTATGCCAGTCCGTTCTTGCGCGCCTGCATGACTAGCGCGGCCATCTGTTCACGGCTGCCGCTGTTATATTTGGCTTGATACTGCGACCACGGGAGCGCGGCGCCGTCGGCGGGCGGGTACAAGCCGTACGAGGCTCGGAACTGCTCAACAGCGAAATGTGCGTCCGTACCGGACATCTGGATCTCGCCGGACTTGGTCTCCTCCGTATGGCCGTAGGTTCCCGAGCCTGGATTGTGGAGCGCCCTGAATAGCAGCGCGTAGTTGCAGGCGCCGGATTCGACGGCGCGGATGGCCGCCAAGGTCGAGTTCGCGATCGTGCCCGGCACGTCGGCGGTCCAGCGCGGATCCACGCCCAGCGCCTTCACCATGTAGCTGGCGGAGACGAACTCAGCGCCGTCCGCCGAGTCCCCTCGCGAAAATGGTGCGTCCGGTGTGCAGACCACGCCGTCGATCTGGCTCAGATCCAACCCGGCGTCCTTGATCGCCGCCAGGCTGGCCTCGACCGCGAGGTCGCCGAGCGGCGCCTCGGGCCCCCGGAACACCCGGGACTGACCGAAGCCGGCGAAAGCTGCGCTATGGCGCTTTGTCATGCTCATCTCAGCGCTCCGCTAGCCGGACAGTCCGCAGCCTGAACTGCGGGATGACCGCCCCTTCGGCGATTTCCTGGAACTCCACGTCCACCGGGGCGCCAATCTCGAGGTCGGCGTATTCCGAACCTGGGAAGTTCGATGCGAAGATCAGTCCCTCCTGTTCCTCCAGTTGCACCAGCCCGACGAGGTAGGGCGAGATGGACTGGAAGTAAGGGTGTCGTGCGCCTGACACCGTCTCGGTGAAGCTGAAGACGGCGCCGCGGCCGCTCACTTCCTCGAACGATAGCTCCGTGGAGGAGCAGGACGCGCAGGAAGCATCCGGAGGGAATTGGAATCGCCGACAAGCCGCACAGCGTTGGACAAGCAGCCTTCGTTCGTTGACCCCCTCCCAGAAGGCCTGCGACAAGTCGTCAGCAACCGGCAGCGGCGGATGCAGGATCATAATTCACTCCTGGTAGTCACGACAACGAATTCAGTCGCTTAGTCCTCGAAGTCTGAGGCGCTGACCCGCTCACAGCCGAAAATGAGCCGGCCGGGACGCCGAAGATCGAACCTGTGCTGCGCACTCATAGTCACCCCTGTGTTTGGCGATCTTGAGCCACCCACTCAGAGCGCTCCGCTGTCCCGCATCGCTTGGATGTCTTCTGGGTTCATCTTCAGGATGTCTCCCAAGACGTAGGCATTGTCCTCGCCGTAGTTCGGTCCCGAACGGTCAAGTCGGCCACCGATGTGGGCGGGCGTCTCGGAGAGCTTCACCGGGTGATCCCGCACGGGCCACCGGCCGATCTCGGTCTGATCGAGCTCGGCCAGCCAGCCGAGGTGCTTGAGTTGGGGATCTTGCTCGATCCGCTCCTGCGCGGTCTGGCACACACCCGCCGGGACGTGCCGACGCTGAAGCTCCACCATGAGTTCGAAGCCGTCCCACGTCTGGGTGGCCTCGTCGACGGCCGCTTCAAGAGCATCCTGATGGGCCAGCCGTTGCTCGAGCGTCGCAAAGCGGGCGTCTGACGCCAAGGCTTCCAGGCCGAGCACGTCCACCAGGGCGCGCCAGTGCTCTTCCGTGAACGCGGCGATGGCGATCCAACGATCGTCGCCGCGCGTCCGAAACGCGCCGTGGGGCGCCGCCGGCTTGTAGGGCGAGCGGTTGCCGTATCGCGCCCAGCGCCGACCGTTGACGGTGTTGTCGAGGATAGTCGTGCCGGTCAAATAGACTCCCGTCCCTGCTTGCGAGGCGTCGATGTGGCAACCTTCGCCGGTCACGCTGCGGCGGTAGAGGGCGGCGAGCATCGCCTGAGCCATGTTGTAGGCGCCGAACCAGTCCAGGTACGAATATCCGATCCCCGCCGGCGGGAACGGCTCCGGCAGCCCAGACATGTCGCTGATGCCCGACAAGGCCTGCGCCGTCGGCCCGTACGTGCGCGCGCGGCCATAGGTCCCGAGCTCACCCAGTCCGCTCTGCTGCACATAGATGATGCTGGGATTCAGCTCCTTGAGCTTGTCGTAACCCAGGCCTAGCCGGATCATGGTCCCCGGGGAGTACCCCTCGACGATCATGTCCGCATCGCGAATGAGGTCCTCAAGCGCCTTGCGTCCGGCGGGGGTCTTGAGATTCAACGACACGGCCAACTTGCCCGAATTGATCTCCATGAAGAAGCCAGTTCGGTTGGGGCTGGTCACCTCTGGCAGCGGAAGCGGTCCGGTCGCGCGGTCGCGCTCCTCACGTCCACCCGGCGGGCAGAGGGCGACGTAAGCGACCCGCATGCCATCGAACCGACTTTCGTGCTCGACCTTGATGACCTCCGCGCCCATCGCGGCGAGGTAGCGGCCAGCCCCCGCGCTAGCCAGCATCCACGACAGGTCAATGACGCGGACGTCGCTGAGCGCGAACGGCTTGCCGTGCTTGCTGATCAACGGCGGCTGCTTCGACCGCTCAGTAATGAGCGTGCGGGCATGCTTCACGCCGGGCTTCGCCCACTGTTCGAGCACCTCCTGCGTGTGCTCGCCGACCAGAGGCGGCCGGGGACCATGGGGCCACGTAAGTCCTTCAGTGACCCACTTTGCCCCCGTATAAGTAAAAGTCTCGTCCAGTTCGTCGTGATGCACGTCGAAAAAGGCGTCACGCATTTTCCAGTGCTCGTCCTCGCAGTTCTCCTCCGGACGGCGAATGGGCGCCCAAGGCATGCCCAACTCCTGCCCCTTGCGCCAGAGGTCGCGACTATAGAGCAGCCGTCCGATCAGCTTGTCCGTCAGTTCGGTCAAGCGCTCCGGCGTCACCACGGCGCCCGGTTCGTCGATGTCGCCCTGCATGCCGTATTCGCGCAGCAGCTGGGCGGTCGGACCGTTGCCGTCCACGACTATTGACCCGCCGGTGCCCGCATAGGTCCTGTACGGAAGCAGCCAACGCCCGTCCTTAGTGAGCGCGATCGACGGCAGGTCGGAGTGCATGGGCATGGAGTTCCGACAGGTCTGCCGACGATGTTTCATCGCCAGATAGATCCAGTTCGGAGTATCGGTTTCTGTGTTGCTGCTCACCACCTCGTGGACGCTGGTGGAGATCAGCTGCCCTTTGCCCGTCGAGAGACGATAGTGGAGCGCGCCGAGAATTGAGATCGCTGCGAGTTCGCCGGCGAGTTGATAAGACTGCCACATCTGCGGGGCGATAGGCGGCGTATCATAGGTTCCGCCAGGTTCGGGATCGTAGCCGCAGTTGTCCATGATCCCGCCGAGGGCGAGCTGTATGAGATCGCTGGCCTCGTAGTCAGCCCACGGGCCGTCATCGCCGAACGGCGTGATGCGCGCCCAGAGGAGGCCCGGGTTGACCGCCTTAAGGCTCTCGTATTCCAGGCCCCGCTCGGCGAAATATCCCCGCGGACGACTATCGACCACGATGTCGGCGCTTTCGATGAGGAGCCTCAGGTCGCCCTGCCCGGCGGCGGAATCGAGGTCGAGGACCACCGACCTCTTGCCGAAGTTGTAGTGCCAAAAGTAGAGGCTTCGATCCGGGTGCGGCTCATCGTGGTAGAAGGGCCCGTTTGAGCGGGTCTCGTCGCCGCCCGGTCGCTCGATCCGGACAACATCGGCACCCAAGCCGGCCAGCACCTTCCCGCAGTACTCACCAAGTTCGTTACCGATCTCAAGGACGCGCAGGCCTCCCAGAAAATGGTGGAAACCATTTCGGTCTTCCGGGGCCCGGGCTTGAGACACCATCGTCAACCTCCCAATTGATTCTTATTGCGGCCGGCGCTGCGGAGCGCGGGGTCGGCGACGAGGCCCTTGAGCAGCCAAAATTCGCGTCTATGTTCCGATGTGTACCACCGTTACATAAATCTCCGGCAGGCGCAAGGCCACTCCGGTGGTCGCCGGGAACACCCGGATTCCACCGCCGCGATTGGCACGTCCTGCAGATCTTCAGCCCGCTTCTGCGCGCTCACGACTATCTCGCCGAACACCGTACCCCGTGCGTTTCGGCAGCGCTTGGCGACGGCGCCATCTGGGCCAACGCTGTTGCTGGAGCGACCGCGATGGCCGCCACTATGCAAGGCCATGAGATCTTCACGAGAAGCATCCCCCAAATTTGACTTTTGCCATCAGCCAAACCATAGTTGGAGCGCTCGCTTCAGAGCAATGAACTTCCTACTATCGTGTCAACGGTTAAGGCGAACGCCAGATGGAATGGACACGCCCATCCGCCGGTTCGCGGAGCGCCGGGCCTCCTGATCCTCCGCACGAGTCGAGCGGGCGGTGTTGCGCAAACCAATGCGATCAGTTATTCACCTCGTTAGTTGTACCACTGTTACAATCACCTGCGTTGGCCGCCGAGGCGACACGAAGGCGCGTAGCCGGTCCGACATAAAGAGGCGGGGTAGAGTGCGCGCGGAGCCGCTCGAAGCCCTGTCCAAGGAGAGGAAGGCACTATGAGTATGACCGCCCATCAAGCGTTCGACCTGCGGCATCGCGATCGACTCTTCATCGATGGTGAATGGGTCATGCCTTCAACCTCCTCCGTCTTCGACATCATCAACCCGGTGACCGAAGAGCTCACCACCCAGTTCGCCGAAGCGCAGGCCACCGATATCGACCGTGCCGTCACCGCCGCGCGCGATGCCTTCGATTCTGGGCCCTGGCCCCGCATGAAGGCCGCCGAGCGCGCGACATACCTGCGCGCGATCGCCGAGGGCATCCGCAAGCGGGCCGACCAGTTCGCCGCCCTCTTCGCCGCCGAGAGCGGCATTGCCCTGAGCGAAGCGATTTACGCAACCGACTGGGGCGCGGCTCGATTCGACTATTTCGCCGATGAAGCGGAGAAGTATCCGTTCATCGAACGCCACACCCCGCGCGACGGCGGCAACATCAGCCTGCTCGTGCGCGAGCCGATCGGGGTCGTCGGCGCTATCCTGTCGTGGAACAGCGGCGTGACCCTGATCGGCGCCAAGCTCGGCGCCGCCCTGCTGGCCGGATGCACGGTCGTCCTCAAGTCCTCGCTCGAAGCGGTGGCCGAGGCCTACCTGTTCGCCGAAGTCGTCGAGGAAGTCGGCTTGCCGGCCGGCGTGGTCAACGTCCTCGCCGCCGATCGCGAAGTCTCGGAACTGCTGGTGCGCGACCCTCGCGTCGACAAGATCTCCTTCACCGGCTCCACCCAGGTCGGGCGCAAGGTGGCGGCGATCATGAGCGAGCGGATCGGGCGCTACGGCCTGGAACTGGGCGGCAAGTCGGCCGCGCTGATCTTTGACGACTACGAAGACCTGCCCGGCGTGGCGATGATGCTGGCGAAGTCAGGTTGCCGCATGACCGGACAGTCCTGCGCTTCGCTTACACGCATCATTATCACCGCCAGACGGTACAACGAGTTCGTTGATCTCCTCACCGGCGAGATGGAAAAGATCAAGGTCGGCGATCCCTTCGATCCCGAAACCGAGATGGGACCGTTTGTATCAGCCCGTCAGCGCGGGATCGTCGAACGTTACATTGAGATCGGCAAGCAGGAAGGTGCTCGCATCACCACCGGCGGCGGTCGTCCGAAGCACCTGGATCGCGGCTTCTTCATCGAGCCCACGCTGTTCGCGGATGTGGACAACTCCTCGACGATCGCTCAGGAGGAAATCTTCGGACCCGTCCTGTGCGTCATCAAGGCCGATGACGAAAATCATGCGATCGAGCTCGCCAACGATTCGATCTACGGGCTCAATGCAACCGTGTTCAGCAATGACATCGACCGCGTCTATGAGGCGTCCCGCAGACTGCGTTCCGGCACGGTCGGGCACAACGGGCCTCGCAGCGATTTTTGCCTCGGCTTCGGCGGGTTCAAGCAATCGGGCGTCGGGCGTGAAGGTGGCCACGAAGGCATCAACGCCTTTGTCGAAGTGAAAGTCATCGTCCTGGACGACGAACCCACGACCATCGCCAAGAACGCGACCAACGAGGAGGAAGGGATCAACTCATGAAGGTTATTGTCCAGGCGAACCGATGCCAAGGGCACGCCAGGTGCCTTGCGGAGGGTCCGGACGTCTATGTCCTCGACGACCTTGGTTACAACTCGACCAACATCGACCATGTGCCACCGCACCTGGAGGATCAGGCCCGGCGCGGGGCGCTGGCCTGCCCGGAGTTGGCGCTGACCATCATCGAAGATTAGACGGCGGCGGTCGGGCCGGCGGCTCGAATCCGACTGTCAGGAGAGGAAACAGATGACAACAAATCAGAGTGGGACGAACAAATGTCCCGCGGGCGCGCCGGTCGTCGACTTCGACCTTGCGACCCACAACCGGATGGCGGACTCGAACGCGGCGTGGGACCAGCTGAGATCCACGTGCCCCGTGGCTTGGTCGGAGGATAACGGGGGCGCATGGATCGTATCGAGCTACGACGCGGTCTCGGAGGCGTTCCGAAATTGGGAGGCGTTCCGGTCCGGTCGGGCGGTCCGCACCATTCCTGGGCCCGGAGGTTCGCCTGACCTGCTCCCGATAAACGCGGTGCCCGTACAGACGACGGCGCTGATGATTCCCGAGGAGTTGGACCCTCCGCTGTGGCACCCCTACCGGCTCGTGTTCATGGGCCTTCTGTCTCCAAAAAGGGTGGCGGCCCTCCAGCCGCGGGTGAAGTACTGGGTGACGAAGTACCTCGACGACGTCATCGAAAGCGGCCGGTGCGACATCGTGGAGACGCTGACCAGCGGCGTCCCGGGCGCCGTGGTGCTCGAGTGGCTCGGGTTCCCCGAGCACGAATGGCATCGCCTCGGCGCCGCCTTCCACAACATGTCGTCCTACCTGCCGGGGTCCCCGACCGCGCAGCACTATCTGGATGAGCTGGAGTGGGCGTTCGAGCGAATCCGGGAGGAGGTCACGATTGTGCGCCAGGCGCCGCGTGACGACATTACCAGCTATCTGGCCAATATCGAGATCAATGGGGAACGGACCTCGTATGAGTTCGCCACCGGCATGGTGAACATGGCTATGTCCGGCGGCGTCGACACCACGACCTCGGTGTCCTCGGCGGCGTTCGTCCACATGCATCGCCATCCCGAGGACCGCCAGCGTCTCCTTGATGAGCCCGGGCTGATCGACAGCGCCATCGAGGAATTCCTGCGGATGTATCCGCCAGCCCGCACCCATGGCCGCACGGTGGTCGAGGACACGGAGCTTGGGGGCTTCCTGCTGCGGAAGAACGACCGACTCATCATCAGCGAAGTGTCGGCGAACCATGACGAGGCCGCCTTCCCGGATGCGGACAAGTTCATTATCGATCGCTTCCCAAACCGGCACGTCGCGTTCGGCGTCGGCCCCCACCGTTGCCTAGGGTCCCATCTCGCGCGCGCGATGTTCAAGGAGATGCTGACGCAGGTCCTCGAACGGATTCCAGACTACCGGATCGTCGAGGAGGGCCTTGAGGAGTACTCGAACTGGACCGCCCTCGGCGGCTGGAGCAAGGCGCCGATCACGTTCACACCAGGAACGCGACGGCTGTAGCCGCCCGCACGGCGGGCGCGGCGCCGACCCTGGTAGGGAGTCCTCCCCTCCCCGCCAGGGTCACCATGTCGACCGGTCTCCGCAGGGGCGCATCGCGGCAACCGTCGCCGCCAACTCGGCTGGGGCGGTTCAGGCCAACGCCCTCATCGCTCGAATTTGGGAGTCGCGGCCAGATTTCCAGATGGATGAGACGTGGAGGCAATTCATTGCAGCAGCGAGAGAACGAGCCACTTGGGATTCGAACTGAGGCGCTACCGGAAACCCGATATGGGCGAACGTGAAATCTTGATCGTCGGCGCCGGCCTTGGCGCAGTGCGTGTCGCAGCACAACTGCGACAGCGTGGCTATCGCGGGCCGATCACCGTCCTGGGAGCAGAGCCACATCTACCCTATGATCGCCCGCCGTTGAGTAAGCAGGTGCTGCGCGGCGAGCGCGACACCACCGCCTTCCCAGACCTGGATCGCTTGGACGTGCGATGGGTTCTCGGCACGCGGGCGGTATCGTTGGATGTCGGCCTCAACAGAGTGCTTGCCGACGACGGACAGGCATACGGCTACGACGTTCTTGTTCTGGCGCCTGGAGGGCGCGCCCGGACACTGCCGGGCCTCGAGATCGGCTCCGGTCTTCACGTGCTCAGGACGATCGATGATGCGCTTTCGTTGCGCGAATCAATACGGACGAGCGGGCGGCTGATCGTCATTGGCGCCGGCTTCATCGGCTGTGAGATCGCCGCCAGCGCGCGTCAGATCGGTTCCAACGTCGACCTCATCGAGGCGCTGCCCGCCCCGATTGTTCGCGTCCTGGGCCCCAGGGCGGCCTCCAAGGTGGCTGATCTGCACGAGGCGCACGGCGTGCGACTGCACGCCGGGGCGGCGGTAGCCGAAATCGTTCGCGGCCCGGAAGGTCGTGTGCGCGGTGTTCGACTCGGCGACGGGAGCCTCGTCGACGGCAACGACGTCGTTGTCGGAATCGGAATCTTCCCCAGCGTCGACTGGCTGGCGGAGTCGGGCGTCGAGTTGCAGGACGGGATCGTCTGCGACAGCAGCGGCCGGACGAGCGTGCCTAACGTCTTCGCGCTCGGAGACGCCGCTCAATGGTGGCACGACCTCGTCGGCAAACACCGACGCGTGGAGCACTGGACGACTACGGCAGACCAGGCTGCGGTCGTCGCGGCTACGATCGTGCAGGACCAGACCGAGGCGCCTGCGGAACTTCACGCCGCCCCGTACTTCTGGAGCGATCAGTATGACGTCAAGATCCAAGGCATCGGATTCATCGACCCGAGCGACCACGTCGATGAGCTCAGCATTCGTGATCGGACCGTTTTCCTCTACTCCCGCGACGGCGTCGTGCGGGGCGTGGTCGGCTTCTCGATACCTGGCGCCGTAATGCGGACCAAGCCGCTGATCGAGCGCGGGGCTCCGGTGACGGAGGTCTTTGACCTGCTCACGGCCTGATCGCGCCGCATAGCCCCACGAGGGTTTCCGGCTTCCTGGGCACATGCCCCACATGAGCATGTCCATGAAGTCAGTGAGCCCGTTTCAGCCTTCCACCTTTGTCGGCAGCACCACCGGGCCTGCGCTGAGCACAAATGACGGACCGAGCGCACGGGCACGGCGTTCAGTGATGCGCCAGCCTTCGGAGGTGCGCTCAAGCCGATCCGCGGTCACGACGATCTGACCGAAATTGATCGGGGCTTCGGCGTCCGGGGCGTTCGACTTCTTGAGCCAGTGCCACGCGGTCATCATAGAACTCACTTCCGCCAACTGGCCGTCACATGCCTTGACCGAGACATTGGAGAGGGCATGAGCCGTTTCCTTGAAGCGCCCCATGTTCACCAGCAGGTAGTCATTGATGGCGCGGCGGCCGGTCAGCACGTCGAAGTGGTAGTCGGCCACCGCCTCCGCTGTGTAGACCTCGGTAGCAATGCGATCGACCTGTCCGGTATCGAGAAGCTCACAGTAGCGAGTCAATATCCGCGTGACCTGCCGCTCATTTTCCAGCATTCCTAGTCCAACTTCAGTGAACATGTCCCTGTAATCTCCACGCGGAGGCAGATTTCTGCGCCAACAGTAGGCACTATCTCATACTATAATTCCGAACCGCCGCAGCATTATAGAGAAGATTTTCTTTTTACGCTCTCAAAGGACTTGCGTTTCCGAGCCAGATGGACCAACACGAAAATCGCCGCGCTTGTACTGATCGAGTCGACTACCGGCAGTCCGCTCATCACAAACGCGCCGCGGGTTGTCGCGAAACCCACGAGCGTTCCCGTCAGCCAACACGTCGCCGCCAGGGCCGAGCCACGCGCGTCGACCTTCTCCGGGGTGAGGAAGTGCGAAAGGATCAGGACTGTCGCGAGCGGCGGCAGGGTCAGTCCCAGCGTCAACAGGAACGGAATGAATACGGTGGTGGCGCCGACCGACACCAACACAACCCCCACCAGCCAGACGCCGCCGACGATCACTTGGAAACGCGCCCTGGGCATTTGATTGGCGAAGGACAGACAGGCCGAATAGAGGCCGGCGCAGGCATCGATCCATGCGCCCATCAGCAAGACCGCGAGCGCCGGCAGACCGAAGCCGAGCATGATCATCGCCGAAATCAACTCACGCGCGCCGAGGGCCAACGTGGCCAGCGCGGACACCGCCATGATGAGCGGATAGACCAGCCCCAGCGACAATCCAGCTCCCAGGGCCGCCTGATGAGGCCAGCGTACGAAACGACCGTAATCTGGTTGGATCACGACACCCACGACACAGGTGCCGACAATCGCTGAAACGCAACTGGCGAAATCGAGCGTCTCCGTTCCTTTGGCCTCCCAGATGCGATGTAGATTTGGCAGCACGAGAAAGACCGACAGCAGCAGGACGGCGGCTGTCACCGGAACCAGCACCTTGCCGAGGCGCTCCAGCCCAGCCGCCCCGAACAGGGTGACGGCCGCGATGCCGATCGACACCGGCAGACCAATTGCGAGCGGCGGCACATGCCACCCGATCATCTGCTCGAGCGCGGAAGCGGCGGTCGCGCCCAGAACGCCGATCCCGACCCCGAACCACCCCACCAGGGAAACCGCTATGACCAGCTTGACAATCCGCGCGCCCAGCGGCCCGAAGGCGTGGTCCGCAAGAACCGCCAGGCCGGACCGTGCGCGAGACCCTGTAAAGGCGCTGAGGGCGCCTAGAGCGCCCGTGATCGCCCCTCCCAGAAGGACCGCCCTCAACCCTTGCTGGAATCCGAGGCTGCCAAAAATATGCGCCGAAAGGATAAAGGTCGGCAGTCCACACAGCGAACCGGCGACGATGAAGAAAATTCGCCAGCCACTGCCCTGCACGCTTTCGGGCACCTGTCCGCACGCGTAGCCATGATGTTCAGCTTCGTCGAAGTTGACTTCCATCACACGCTCTCCTTGTGGGGCCCGGTCGGGCGCACGCACTCAGACCTTCACGCCAAGGCCTAGGCGCCGGACCGTCAGCTTGTCGAGGCCGCCGGCATCGAGCACTTCGATGACCTCCGGTGCGACGGGTCGATGCTGGGCGGTGGCTCCCGTCGCTGGGTTCACCACCGTTCCCGCCGCGAAATCGCACCTAATCAGGTCGCCGTTGCGGACGAAGCTCAGGATTCCGGGCACGCCCCAGCACGGCATGCCCGCACCGATGGCCGAGAGCAGGAAAATGGGGTCGAAGCTCTCCGCCAGATAGCCGCCGACGCCGAGCCATCGCGGCCCCTCGAACGCCTGCTGGAAATAGTGCGCGTGGCCCGCGCCGAAACCGTGCCCCCCGACGATCAGATCCCCGGGCCGGACGTTCGCTCGGAAGTCCGGGTCCAGGTCCTCCAGGACATGGGTCGAACACTCGGTCCAGTCGGTCAGCTTGATATAGTCGTAGCGAGAGGGGACCAGGTCCGTCGCGCGAACCTGTTGGGCGTACTTCCAGACGCGACCTTCGAGTATCACTGGCTCACCTGCCCCGCGCGCGGCAAGTACGGTCGAGGGTCCGCGATCCGCCCCTCAAGGGCTGAAGCGGCCACGACGGCGGGGTTCGATAGATAGATCTCTGCAGACTTGCTGCCCATTCGGCCGGGATCGTTGGAGACAGACGAGGCTATGCACCGCTCTCCATCTCCGAGGATCAGAGGGGACAGATTCCCGATGTAGCAAGCCCCGCATCCGGGGGGCGTTATCATGGCGCCCGCAGACACCAGGGTCGCGATGATCCCACGATCATTGGCTTCGCGCATCACTTCGGTCGAGATCGGCGTAACCACGAAGCGCACCGATGGGTCGATGGTCCGACCTTGCAGCACTGAGGCCGCAAGAATCAGGTCGTCGAGCCGTCCGGCCGAGCACGATCCGACGTACGCCGCGTCCACGGGCAGGCCGATCACCTCGTCGAGCGCGCGTATCTTCTCTATGTTGTGAGGCCCCGAGACCAGCGGCCGCACATCGTCGAGATTGATCATCACGCTCGCGGCATAAGTCGCACCCGGATCGGGGGCCACGAACTCGTATGGGGCACGTACCCTGGGCCGCAGATACGCGGCCAGGACATCGTCCCCCGGGAAGATCATCGTGAAAGCGCCCAGGTTGTTTGCCGCGTTGGCCACACCCAATCGCTGGTCCACTGACAGGCTCGCCACTCCGGGGCCACGGAACTCCAGCACTCGGCCGATCAGGTCCTGGCCGAACTCAGCGTGCAGGTGAAACGTCAGGTCCTTACTGGTCAGACCCTGCGGCAGCTGGCCGCTCAGTTCCACGTCGACGACCTCGGGAACGACCACCAGCGCGGTCCCCAGAGCCATCACCGACGGCGTGGTCCACAGGCTGGTAAAGGCGAAGCAGTTCAGCGCGCCCAGGGTCGCACCCTGCGTGTCGAAGACTGCGTAGACTGTCCCCGGCAGGACGAACCCCGCCTCACCGGGCACCTGGTGGGAGAGGCCTTGTCGCCCCGGCGCAAACACGTTTTCCGGCGGAATGGCCTGCTCGCGAGCAAAAGCGCGGAACCGCGCGTGATAAGGCCCCATGTTTGCGCGGCTGAAGTGGTCGTAACAGATGACGATCTTGGACGGATCCCAGACTCTCGCGTCCGGGTAGGCATCAAAAATGCCCAGTGGCGCGCTATCATGCACGGCCACCCCGGACACGGACACGTTGAGGACATCGCCAGAAACAGCCTCCCGTCCGCTAGCGGCCGACAGGATCTTCTGGGTCATGGTCATCTGCATCGAAAGCACCCCAACGCTTCGTGTCGCCTGATTGTGGAGAGTAGCGCGGCTGACTCTACGTACAAATCACTGGCTCTCAAGCTTCGGAACCCGTCGTTCGAGCCAAGCCCCCCCGTGCGTCGCGATGGCACCTTCCGCCCCCGTCATGACCATGCGGCGGAGGGTGATCACCCATCGATCCCCGTCACGCTGCAGCTCGTCATAGTAGCGGGCAGAGCCCCAGCACTTCTCGCCGTCGAGCATCTCGTGCCAGCAGACGACGAACGACAGCGTGGTCGCCGTGTCCCCGTTGATTTCGATGAAGCTGTCTCCCAGCTGGTGATGCGTCCAGTTGAACTTGGCGACCGCCACGGTCAGGCGCTTCTTGAGCTCGTCCCGGCCGATGATCGGAGCCCCTCGACCAGGGCCGTCGTCCCTGCGACAGTCTGGCGCCCAGACCTCGTCCAGACCAGCGATGTTTCCCTCGTCGAAATAGGTGCAGTGGCGCAGCAACGTCTCTCGAATGCTCTGACGATCGAGGATGAATTGCAGCTTGTCGTTGCTCATGGGAGACCTCCTGTCGTCGACACGGCCGTCACGCCTGCCCGAGCAGGAACGAAACGGCCAGCTTATTGAACGCGTCCGGATGCTCGATGTGAGACATGTGTCTGGATTTCGCGAAGGTGTGAAGTTGCGAGCCGGCAATCTGCGCCTGCAGACGCTCGCCCCAATCGGGATCTTTGATTTGGTCGTCTTCGCCGGCCACGATCAGCGTGGCGACCTTGATATTCCCCGGCTCGGAGTCGGGGAACTGCGTGATGAACCTTTCGCCAGGACGGCGCAGACGCGCTGCGGAGATGGCCTCCCAGGCGCCCGGTTTCAGCGCAGACTCCTGCTTCTCCGCCACCCGCTCATCCGTCCACCACTTCTCGTCGAAGAAGAGCACTTGCAGCGCCCTCCTCATGCCGTCCGGTGTGCCGTCGTAGCTGGTCAAGACCTGCCGCGCGCTCGGATCCCGGGCGAGATCTCCGCCGCCGCCAACCGTGATGAGCTTGGCGATGGGCAGCGCGCACGGCACGCGCCCGGCGGCGTTAAGGAGCAGACCACCGGAGAAAGAGCTGCCGATGAAATAGGCGCTACCGACGGACATGGTCCGACAGAACTCAGCGACGTGGCGAATCCTGAAACCGGTGCGATCACTGAAGCTGTACACCTTGTCGCTGTCTCCCCATCCGGGAAGGTCGGGGGCGAGCACGTGGAAGTGCTTGGCCAGTCCGCCGATGTTGCAGCGCCAGCTAAGCTCGGCGCTGGCGCCGTACTCGCCGCTGTGCAGGAGCACCAAAGTTGGCCCGGCGCCTGCCTCGAGGTAGTGGGTCCGAACGCCCAGGACCTCGACGTAGCGGTGTTGGTAGGCTTCTGCGGACATTGCGCTCTCTCCTAAGGTTCCGCCCTCGCTGGCCCTGCGTTGCTCATGAGGCATCGGGCCGGAGGTAGTCGGTACGGCTGGATCTACTTTATGATGTTCAAGTGGTGGCGAGCATGGAATCCTCGCCACAGGGCAAGCCGAGAGCGTACTCCACGCGAGGAAAGACGCTGCCTCACGCTTGCAGTCGATGGAACTTGCTGGCATGGAAGACCAAGGGCCAAACGGCGTGGTCAGCATCGAGGTCGTGTACGCGCAGTACGATAATGTCGTGGTCGCCGCACGGGTGGACCGCGTGGGTGCTGCAGTCGAGCCAGGCGCTCGCGCCCTCCAGCAACACTGCACCATCCGCCGTGACGCGCAAATTCAGGTTGGCGAACCGGTCCGCATTGCGCGCGGCTAGTTGCCGACCGGCCTCCGCTTGATCGGCGGCCAGCACGCTCACCCCGAAGCGAGGGGCGTCGCGAAGCAGCGGCCAAGTGGTCGATGTATGGGCCACACACACCGACACCAGCGGGGGATCCAGCGAGACGGAGGTGAACGAACTGGCCGCAATCCCGACTGGCGCTCCATCAATGAGCGCAGCGATCGCGGCCACACCCGACGGGAAGGCGCCAAAGACACGACGAAGCTCGGCCGGATTCAGGGTCTCGTGAGTCATGGTCACGACGCACCGCCCGTGATCAGATGAATGACATCCACTTGTCTCCCCTTTCCTCATTTCCTTCCCGTGTCCTCATCCAGGCGATCGATCAGCAGATGATCGCCACGGACAAACCACGGGCGGCATCTTGATTGGAGCGCTCGCTACATTCCTTAGTATACTCGTCTGTTGTCGGTGGCAAGTCTTCTGGACGGTAAGCGCTGTTCTCAGGCCACGGCGCTGATTGGGCCGGCGTGGGCCCACGGCAGTAGGTCGTTGAGCTGGCTGTTGGGATGGCCCTGGACGATGCGGGTGATGACCTGGGTGAGGTAGCTCTGCGGGTCGAAGCAGGAAC
>JAUXTQ010000063.1 GCA_030678995.1 Caulobacter sp. | reverse complement strand
CGGCGAGAAGGCCGCGTCCAGCTCCATGCCGCCCACCTCGACGATGCGCGGCACGCCGCCGATCACCGTGCCGGCGAAGGCGCCCTCGCCCTTTTCGGTGACGATCGTGATGCGCATCAGGCTGTCATAGACCGGGCTCTGCTCCTGGCGGCTCTCGGAGACGACGATGCCGCGCTCCTTCGCCACCGCCGGGGCCGAGACCACGTTGATCTCCGCCAGCATCGGCTTGAGCAGGCCGGCCAGGGCCGCGCTGGTCATCGGCTTGACGTTCAGGGCCGCGACCTCGCCCTCATAGGCGATGTCGATGGTCTTGATGCCGAAATCGACCATCTGGCCGGCGAAAGCGCCGATCTTCTCGGCCAGGGCCACGAAGGGCTTCAGCTTGGGCGCCTCCTCGGCGGTGATCGAGGGGCTGTTCAGCGCGTTCGTCACCGCGCCGGTCAGCAGATAGTCGCTCATCTGTTCGGCCACCTGCAGGGCGACGTTCTCCTGCGCCTCGTTGGTGCTGGCGCCCAGGTGCGGGGTGGCCACGACCTTGTCGCTGCCGAACAGGGGGTTTTCCTTGGCGGGTTCCGAGGTGAAGACGTCAAAGCCCGCGCCGCCGATGTGGCCGCTGTCGAGCAGCGCGCGCAGGGCCACCTCGTCGACCAGCCCGCCCCGGGCGCAGTTGACGATCAGCACGCCCTTCTTGGTCTTCGCCAGCGCCTCGGCCGACAGGATGTTGCGGGTCTTGTCGGTCAGGGGGGTGTGCAGGGTGATGATGTCGGCCCGGGCCAGCAGGTCCTCCAGCTCGACCTTCTCGACGCCAATCTCGATGGCCCGTTCCGGCGACAGGAAGGGGTCGTAGGCGATGACCTTCATCTTCAGGCCCTGGGCCCGGTCGGCGACGATCGAGCCGATGTTGCCGGCCCCGATCAGCCCCAGCGTCTTGGCGTAGAGTTCCACGCCCATGAAGCGGTTCTTCTCCCATTTTCCCGCTTGGGTGCTGGCATCCGCCGCCGGCATCTGGCGGGCCAGGGCGAACATCATGGCGATGGCGTGCTCGGCCGTGGTGATCGAGTTGCCGAACGGGGTGTTCATCACCACGATGCCCTTGGCCGTGGCCGCGGGGATGTCGACGTTGTCGACCCCGATACCGGCCCGGGCGATGACCTGCAGCTTGCCGGCGGCGGCGATCACGTCCTTGTCGAGCTTGGCGCCCGAGCGGATGGCGATGCCGTCGTAGTCACCGATCACGGCGATCAGCTCGTCCTTGGTCAGGCCGGTCTTGATGTCGAAGTCGACGCCGCGGTTCTTGAAGATGTCGACGGCGGCGGGGCTGAGCTTGTCAGCGATGAGGACGCGGGGGGGCATGGGTTGGTCTCTTTCGATAGATGGGGTGAAGGGCCCCCTCCGGCCCTTCGGGCCACCTCCCCCTGAGGGGGAGGGCCACCGCCGCGGATGCTCCCCCTCAGGGGGAGCTGTCACGCGGCAGCGTGACTGAGGGGGCTCGAATTCAGGCGGCGGCCAGCTCGGCGGACACGGACGCGAAGGCCCAGTCGAGCCAGGGCGTCAGGGCCTCGAGATCGGCTGTCTCGACCGTGCAGCCGCACCAGATGCGCAGACCCGGCGGGGCGTCGCGGTAGCCGCCGATGTCGTAGGCGGCGCCCTCCTTCTCGAGCACGGAGGCCAGCTTCTTGGCGAAGTCGGCTTGCGCGTCGGCGGGCAGGGCGGCGATCGCCGGATCGGTCACCTTGAGGCAGACGCTGGTGTTGGACCGCTGCTCGGGGACCTCGGCCAGGAAGTCGACCCACGGCGTGCGGGCGACCCAGGCCTCGATGACCGCGAAATTGGCGTCGGACCGGGCGCGCAAGCCCGCCAGGCCGCCCTGGGCCGAGGCCCAGTCCAGCGCGTCGAGATAGTCCTCCACGCACAGCATCGAGGGGGTGTTGATGGTCGCCCCTTCGAAGATCGCGAGATCGACCTTGCCGCCCTTGGTCATGCGGAACAGCTTGGGCATCGGCCAGGCGGGCGTGTAGCTCTCCAGCCGGGCCACCGCGCGGGGCGAGAGGATCAGCACGCCGTGGGCGGCCTCCCCGCCGAGCGCCTTCTGCCAGCTGAAGGTGGCCACATCCAGTTTCGGCCAGTTGAGCGCCTGGGCGAACGCGGCGCTGGTGGCGTCGCAGATGGTCAGGCCCTCGCGGTCGGCCGCGATAAAGTCGGCGTTGGGCACGCGCACGCCGCTGGTGGTGCCGTTCCAGGTGAACACCAGGTCGGCGTCGGGGCGCACCTTGGTCAGGTCCGGAAGTTGGCCGTAAGGGGCGCCCAGCACCTCCACGTCCGGCAGTTTCAGCTGCTTGGTCACGTCCGTGACCCAGTCCTTGCCGAACGATTCGAAGGCCAGCAGCTGCACGGGCCTGGGGCCCAGCAGCGACCACAGGGCCATCTCGACGGCGCCGGTGTCGGAGCCGGCGACGATGCCGATCAGATAGTCGGACGGGACCTCCAGCACCTCGCGGGTGCGGTCGATGGCCAGCTTCAGCTTCGCCTTGCCGGGCTTGCCGCGATGCGAGCGGCCGAGCACGGCGTCACTGAGTTGTTCGGGGGTCCAGCCTGGTCTCTTGGCGCAGGGGCCTGAAGAGAATTCGGGGCGCGCCGGGCGCAAAACCGGCTTTTGCGGAGTCGTGGTCACTGCGATGTCTCCCATCCTTGCAGATGGACTGCGCCCCGTTGGGAGGGCGTGGCCCGCCGCCGAAGAACCCGATTTTGCTGCGCCGCACAAGCAGAGATTTTCTGACCGCCTCCGCAGGAACCTCTGGCGCGGCGTGAGCGGGGGCCTTACCTCCGGCCCCTGACTGGGGGTGGCGGGTGCAATCGACGTCGCGGATAGACTGGGTGGTGCTGGGCTTTCTGGTGATCATCTGGGGCTCGGCCTTCGCCGGCCTGAAGATCGCCGTGGGTGGCATCCATCCGTTCTGGGTCTCGGCCATCCGCCTGTGGGTCGCGGCCCTGACCCTGTGGGGCATCAGCGCCGCGCGCGGCGAGCAGCTGCCGCCCCTCAGCCTCGGCCCCGACTCACCCTGGCCCGCCTACGCCATGCTCGGCCTGGTCGGGTTCGCCCTGCCCTTCTTCATGTTCTCCACGGCGGCGAAGAGTCTGCCGAGCGCCGTCAACGCCATCTGCAACGGCGGCTCACCGGTGTTCACCGTGGTGATGGCGCACGTCTTCCTGCACGACGAGAAACTGACGCCGCGCCGGTTGGTGGGGGTCGTGCTCGGGTTCGCCGGCCTGATGACCCTGGTCTGGCCGCGACTCACCGCGGGCGCGTCGCTGGAAGCCGGGGCGCTTGGCCTGGCCATCGGGGCGGCGGTCTTCTACGCCGCGTCCAACATCATGGCCCGCAAGGCGCCCCAGATCAGTTCCCTCACCGGCGGCCTGATGATGTGCCTGACCGGCGCGGTGTTCGCCACGGTCGGCGCGCTGGCGCTGGACGGGGTTCCGCCGCCGCCGCCGATGGGACCGTTGGCGGTGACGGTGCTCCTGGGGATCTTTTCCAGCGGCATCGGCACGGTCGGCTGGGTCTGGCTGATCCAGCGGCGCGGCGCGGTGTTCACCAGCATGACCGTCTACCTGCTGCCGATCTGGGCGCTGATCCTGGGCATGGGGCTGATGCACGAGCGGCCGGGCTGGAGCGCCTTCGCGGCCCTGGGCCTGATCCTGCTGGGGGTTGGCCTGACGACGACGGTGGCCAGGAAGCGCGCTCAGGTGGCCTGAACGGCCTTCCCCTTGCGCGACCAAGAGATCATCGTTCCGATCAGGATGCAGAGCAGGATGCCCGCCGTGATCAGATTGTTGGCCACGGCGTAGAAGTAGTCGCGCTCAAGACTGCTCACGAGATACCAAGCGTGGAGGCTGAACTGGCCAGCCTGCAACAGCATGGCCGCGCCAAGCCACAGGCTGGAGAACCGGATGGCCAAGGCCAGAAAGCCAACTGCCATCAGTGCGTCGATCGTCAGCAGCGATAGCCCGGCAGCCGATGGTGGCAGTATGAAATGAGCAAAGGAAACGGCCAACGCGGCGAGGATAATAAAAGACGCGCCATACCGTTCGGCCGGGCCACCTCGCCACCACGCCAGCACGCACACCAAGAGCGTGGCGGCCCAGCCGATCAGCGGAAGTAGCGAATGATACATGCAATTGCGCCTCTAACACGTTGTTAGAGGCGCAAGAGAGTTAAACTATCGCAACCTTGTCAGGTCAGCCGACTTGGCGCAGATCCCGATCAGCGCTGCCTTTGGGCTCCTCGGGCGGCTTATCTTCCCAGCCGGCCATCTTGGTGCGCACACCGATGCGCAGGCGCACATCGTTCAGTTCGGCGTGTGCGGCGACAATCGCCGAACGGGCTTCGCCCAAAGCGGCGAGGGCCTCAATGACCTTGGCGGTGGCGGCATCGCCGACCACGGCCGAGAGCTTGAGATCCTGACGGGCCTTGACGAACTCGGCCATCAATTCCGCGGTTTCGGTCATCGTCGCGTCGAGCGAGCGCTCGGTCGCGAACAATTTCCTCGCCACTCTTTGGACTACGAATGCTTTTTCCACCTGAACTCTCCATCAACCGGTAGGCGAGGCAAAGGTAAACGAAACCTTAATTTCTGCAAAGGTATATTAAGGGTTAATTTGTCGCGGAAGCGAAGCGTTAGGGAGATTGCGCGATAAGGGCCTTGTGAGGGGCTGTTTTTCGTGCAGATGAGCCAGCAGACGGACACCATCCAGGCACCGATCCACGCGCCTTTTCAGGCGCGGATCGCAAGCGTGGCGCTGATCACCACGGTTGCGGTGCTGCTCGCCGCCTGCGCGACGTTCATGATCATGCAGTGGGCGGTCTCCCGACAGGAAACCAAGGCCACGGCAGCGGCGATGAACGTCGTCGTGGCCGAGATCGCCGCGCCCGCCCTGGCCCGCAGCGACGAGGGCGCGGCCCTCCGGGCGGTGGAATCGATGGTCGCCGCCCCCGGTGTGCGTGCGGCCAGCCTTGTCGACGCCAAGGGCCGCATCCTTGCTATCCGGCGCGATCCGGAAGCCGGGTCGGGCGGTGAGAACACCGTGCGGACAACGGTTGTGTTCAACGGCCGCATCATCGGCGCTCTGGTTACCACGGTCGAAACGCCCAGGCTGGCGGCGCTGTTTCCCCGCTATCTGGCCCTGACCTTCGCCCTGTTCTTCGGCGCCGCGGGCATCGCCATGTTCGTGGCCAACGCCCTGGCCCGCCGGGTCACCGAGCCCGTCAATCGCCTGTCCAGAGCCATGGGCGAGGTGGCCGAGAGCGGCCGCTTCACCCCCGTCGATGAGAACGCAGACGACGACCTGTTCCGCAGTCTGGCGCGCAGCTTCAACCAGCTGCTCAGCAAGCTGGACGCCAACGACCGCGACCTGCGCCGCGCCATGGGCGAACTGGTCGAGGCCCGCGACCAGGCCAACGCGGCCAACGTCCTGAAATCGCAATTCCTGGCCAATATGAGCCACGAGATCCGCACCCCGCTGAACGGCGTGCTGGCTATGGCCGACGTCATGGCCCGCGGCGAGCTCGAATCCCGCCAGCGGGAGCGGCTGGGCGTCATCCGCGAGTCCGGCGAGCTGCTGCTCAGCGTGATCAACGACGTCCTGGATCTGTCGAAGATCGAGGCGGGCCGACTGGAGCTGGCCGAACACGACTTCTCGCTGGACGAGATCGCCGAGGGCGTGTCGAGCGCCTTCTCGATGATGGCCGCCGAGAAGAAGCTGCGCTTCAACCTGGCCGTCGATCCGGCGGCTTCCGGCTGGTGGCGCGGCGACTCCGACCGTCTGAAGCAGATCCTCAGCAACCTGCTGTCCAATGCGGTGAAGTTCACGGTCGAGGGAGCGGTGGCGGCGCGCTTCTCGCTCTCGCCGTCCGGCGGGCTGCGCCTGACGGTGTCGGACACCGGCATCGGCATCGCCAACGAGAAGCTGCCGACCCTGTTCGAGAAGTTCATCCAGGCCGACAACTCGACCACTCGCCGGTTCGGCGGCACGGGCCTGGGCCTGGCCATTTGCCGCGAGCTGGCCCAGCTGATGGGCGGAATGGTCTTCGCCCGCAGCATCGAGGGCGAGGGCTCCACCTTCACCGTCGAGCTGCCGCTGCAGCGCGCGGCCGCTCCGAACGAGACGCTGGCCCCCAACGACGCCCTTGAGGCGCTGGAAGAGCGCAAGCTGCGCATCCTGGCCGCCGAGGACAACGCCACCAACCAGAAGGTCCTGCAGGCGGTGATGGAGCCGCTGGACGTTCACCTGCACATCGTGCCCGATGGCAAGCAGGCGGTTGACGCCTGGCGTCAAGGCGGTTTCGACCTGATCCTGATGGATGTGCAGATGCCGGTCATGGACGGCGTCGAGGCCGCCCGCACCATCCGCGCGGCCGAGGCCGCGGAGGGCGGCCCGCGCATCCCGATCCTGGCCCTGACGGCCAATGCCCTGGTCCACCAGGTGGAATCCTACCTCGCCGCCGGAATGGACGGCCATGTGTCCAAGCCGATCGAGCTGGCGCGCCTCTATGACGCCATCGAAACCGCGCTTGCCAACGCCGCCGCCGCCCGCGCCGAGGCCGCCTGAACGGTTAGCGGGATCTGAACGTCAGACAACGAGCGCGTCAGAACCGTTTCAGGTCTCGCGTGTTTCTCTAACTCACGGTCGCTGCAAGAGCGGCGCGAGTGAAGAGGAAGCACTGACATGAAAAAGATCCTGATCGGCCTTCTGGCGGCCTCGTCGCTGACCGCCGTCGCCCTGCCCGCCATGGCGGCGCCCTGGGTGAACATCAACCAGCGCCAGGCCCAGCTTGATCGCCGTATCGACATGGGCGTGCGCCAGGGCGACCTGACCCGCCGCGAGGCCATCAACCTGCGCGCCGAGTTCCAGACCATCGTCCGGCTCGAGATGCGGTATCGCCGGACCGGCGGCTTGCAGCGCTGGGAAATGCGCGACCTGGATCGCCGCATGGACGTCCTGAGCCGCAAGATTCGCTACGAGCGTCATGACCGCGACGATCGCGGCCGGCCGTACCCGGGTCCGCGCCCGGCCTATGACACCGACCGCGACGGTCACCCCGACCGCGTCGACCGGTTCCCCCGTGACCCGCGCCGCTGGTAAGCTCCCCTCTGACCAGCGCGAACGCGACGGACGCCCTCCGCTCCCCCGAGCGGAGGGCGTTTTCGTGCTCAGAGGCGGAGCCGGCTTTCCACCACCGTCACCGCCTGGCCGCGCAGCAGCACCCGGTCGCCGCGATGCTCGCAGTTCAGATCGCCGCCCCGACCGGGGTAGGCCTGGTGGAACCTGAGGTCCGCGCGGCCCAGCTTGGCGGCGAACAGCGGCGAGAGAATGCAGTGGGCCGAGCCTGTCGCGGGATCTTCCGGAATGCCGGACCCGGGCGCGAAAAAGCGGCTGACCACGTCATGCGGCGATCCGGCGTCGGCCAGGGCCGCCACGGAGATGTTGCCCCGTCCGCCGGTGGCCTCGCCGGCGATCTTCTCGACGGCGGCCAGATCGGGCTTCAGCCCGCGCACGGCGGCCTCGCTGTCGAACACGGCGACCAGGTAACTGCCCGCCCAGACCTCGGTCGGCGCGGCCCCCAGGGCCTCGACCAGGCCGTCCGGAATGGTGGTCTGCTTGGGCGCATTGGCCGGGAAGTCCATCTCGTAGCGGTCGCCCTGCCGGACCACGGTCAGCGGTCCCGACAGGGTGTCGAAGGTGACCTTGTCCGCCGCCAGCCCCAGCTCGGCGAACAGCACATGGGCCGCCGCCAGAGTGGCGTGGCCGCACAGGGGGACCTCCAGCGCCGGGGTGAACCAGCGCAGGCCGAACCGGGCCGGGTCCTGCGTGGTCAACAGATAGGCCGTCTCCGCCTGGTTGTTCTCCGCCGCCAGGGCCTGCATCCAGGCGGCCTCGGGCCAGGCGGCCAGAGGCTCGACCACGCAGGCGGGATTGCCCTTGAACGGGGCTGAGGCAAAGGCATCGACGGTCCACTGGCGCACGAGAGGCGACTCCCCGGATAACAACGAAAGGCGTTAGGTGGGCGTGATGACCTTCGAACTCAATCCCGGCAAGCTCCTTGGGATGTTCTGGCCGGTCTGGGCGTTGCTGGCCGTCTCCCTGCTGGTCAGTCCGCATGCCTGGGCCGACCAGACCCTGGGGTTTGCCCTGGTCGCGGCGATGCCCCTGGCCGCGACCACCGTGCTGTGGGGGTTCGGCCGGCGACGCTGGCGGCTGGAACTGACCCCCGCTGCTCTTGTCCATCACACGCTGGGCCGCACCGAGGCCTTCGAATGGACGCGCATGGGGCAGATCGGGGTCAGCGCCGTGCCGGGGCTGGACCTGATCGCGCCCGCCACCCTGCATTTCGCCTATGCCGGGGAGGGGGCCCAAGGGGCCGTCGGCAGGGCGCCGGGCCGCCGGCTGCTCTGCGTGTTCGGCGACGGCGGAACCCGGCGGCTGGTCCGCCAGATCGAGGACTATCGCCGCCTGCACGGCGCCGGTTGAGGGAGGGCTGCATGGCCACGGAAACACGGACCGACGACGGCTACCGGATCAGCGACGACCCCGCCCTGTTCGACATCGGCCTGGCCCATCGCTGGATCAGCGAGCAGTCCTACTGGGGCAAACAGATCCCCTATGTCGTCTTCGCCACCGCGGTGCGGGGCAGCCTGACCTTTGCCGCCTACGCCCCGAACGGCGACATGGCGGCCATGGCCCGGGTGGTTACCGACCGGGCGACCTTCGGCTGGCTGTGCGACGTGTTCGTCGACGAGGCCCATCGCGGCAAGGGGCTGGGCAAGGCGCTGATGGGGTATTTCAAGGCCCATCCCGACCTGCAGGGCTTCCGCCGCATGCACCTGGCCACCGCCGATGCCCACGACCTGTACCGCCAGTTCGGGTTCACGGAGTTGACCGGCGCCGACCGCTGGATGGAGATCCGGGACAGCGAGGTCTACACGCGGGGCTGACGCCCGGGGACATGTACCGCCTTCGGTACGTGTCCCCAGCAGCTTGAAGCGGTGGGGGACACGCACTGAAGTGCATGTCCCCGGGGCCCTACGGCTCCACCACCTCCACCTCCGGCCAGCGCGTCCTTGCGGAAGTCGTCGTCTTGACCCAGCCCTTCGCCAGCGGCCTGTTCGGGTTCGGCCTCAGGCGCATGGCGAACAGGTCGTCCAGCCCGAACGGGGCGGCGATGGTCAGGCGGTCGTCGGCCTCCAGCCGCACTCCGACGCCGAAGGCCGGCGCCACGAATCGGCCGAGAGCCTCGGCGCTGCTCGACAGGGGCGCGTAGGGCTCGCCGAAATGGTCCTCGAACCACAGATGCACCCGCGCCTGGTTGCGCACCTCGACCAGCTCGCCCAGCGGCGCCGGGAACAGGACGGCGGCGCGCCTGATGTGCACATCCTCGGCGTCCCAGCTGGTGTCCGGATCGAAATAGACCACGTCGTAGTCGCGCACCCCGTAGTCGGGCTCGCGGCCGGTCAGGTGGTTCCAGACCCGCTGGTAGACGGCCCCCGAGACGATCAGCCAGTCGGGCAGGTCCAGCTCACGGGCCAGCGCCAGCACCGTCATCATCGTCGGCGCGGCGCGGAGGATGTCTTCGAGGCGGTGCTCCAGCGTCTGCGTCATCGATCCCTCATCGCGTCCTTCAGCGGCCAGCCGTGATCCAGCGGCCCGTGGCCGGCGCCGAAGCCGGGCGCCCGCAGCATGGCCTCATGGACGTAATTCCAGGCCCGGGCCACGGCGGCGGTCAGGTCCATGCCCTGGGCCAGGCCGGTCGCGCAGGCGCTGGCCAGGGTGCAGCCGGTGCCGTGGGTGTGGCGGCTGTCGATCCGCTCGCCCTCGAACACCGTCTCGCCGGCGGAGGTCATCAGGATGTCGACCACCCGCTCGCCCGGCACGTGGCCGCCCTTCATCAGCACCGCCTTGGCCCCCAGGGCCAGCAGGGCCTCGCCGACCCGGCGCTGGCCGTCGGCGTCATGCACGGCAAGGCCGGTCAGGGCCTCGGCTTCGGGGGCATTGGGGGTCAGCAGGGTGGCGCGCGGAATCAGCAGGGTCTTGACCGCCTCCACCGCCCGCGCCGGCAGCAGGGACGCGCCGCCCTTGGCGATCATCACCGGATCGATCACCGACGGAATGCCCGCCGCGCGATCCAGCAGCCGGGCGACCAGCTCCACCGTGGCCACATCGCCCAGCATCCCGGTCTTGATCGCATCGGCGCCGATGTCGTCCAGCACGGCCCGGGCCTGGGCCTCGATGACATCCAGCGGAATGGCGTGCACGCCGGTGACGCCAAGCGTGTTCTGCACCGTGATGGCGGTGATCGCGGTGGCCGCGTAGCCGCCGAGCGCGGTGACTGTCTTGATGTCCGCCTGGATCCCCGCCCCGCCGCCGCTGTCGGATCCGGCGATGATCAGGACGCGGCCGCGAGGGGAATCAGGGGAGGGCATGGGCCGGTTGTAGCGGCCGCCGGCGAGAGCGGGGAGTCCTTGCCGACGGCCCGCCGACGCTTCACCTTCCGTCCGCGAGCCGGGAACGGACCCCCGCTCAGTCCGAAGGGATGCGGCGATGAAACTCACCAAGGTAACGGCTTACGCCATCCGGACGCCGCCGCCGAACTTCGGCGGCTACTACTGGTATTTCGTCAGGCTCGAGACCGATGCCGGCCATGTCGGCTGGGGCGAGACCGCCGTCCTGTTCAGCCTCTACGGCATGGAGCGTGGGTTCGAGCAGCTCGTCGAGGGCGTGTTCAGCCGTTACCTCCAGGGCCAGAACCCGATGAACCGCGACATGCTGACCAAGCTGATGTACGCGGGCCTCTCGTCCCAGCATTCCGACTATTTCATCGGCGGCGTGATCAGCGCCTTCGACGTCGCCATGTGGGATATCTGCGGCAAGGCCCTCGGCGCGCCGGTCTGCGACCTGCTGGGCGGGCGCTATCGCGAGCGGATCCGGACCTACACCTACCTCTACGAGCTGGACGCCGGCGGCAGCCTGGCGACTTCGGCCGCCAACTGGTCGAACAACCCCGCGCGGGTCGGGGAGATGGCGGCCAGGATGGTCGATGAAGGCTTCACCGGCGTGAAGCTGGACCCCCTCCACTACGCCCTGCCGGGTTCCCAGCCGATCGGCCCGTGGGAAATCACCATGGCCGAGTACGACCGCGCCGAGCGCACCATCGAGGCGATCCGTAACGCCGTCGGCAACCGCGCCGACATCCTGATCGGCACCCACGGCCAGATCACCCCCTCGGTGTCCCGCCGCCTCGCCAAACGCCTGGAGAAATACGATCCGCTGTGGCTCGAGGAGCCCTGTCCGCCCGAGAACGTCGAGGAGATGGGCCGGATCGCCGCCAGCACCAGCATTCCCATCGCCACCGGCGAACGGCTGGCCTGGGTGCATGATTTCCAGCGCCTGTTCGCCGCCGGCGCCTGCCACTTCGCCCAGCCGGACCTCGGCAGCTGCGGGGGAATCACCGCAGCCAAGCAGATCGCGGCTCTGGCGGAGGCTCACTATGTGCTGCTCGCGCCGCACGTCTGGGGCGGGCCGGTGATCACGGCGGCGGCGATGCAGATCGACGCCAACATCCCCAACTTCCTGATCCAGGAGAGCATCTACAAGTCGGGCGGCTTCTTCGACGAGATCGTCAAGGAGCCGCTCAGGTGGGACGCCGGCGACCTGATCCTCGACGACCGCCCCGGCATCGGCGTCGAACTCGACGAGGCGAAACTGGAGACGTACCGGGTCTAATCCGCGATTGCCGCCTGAACTGCCAGCGCCTGCCGGGTCTCGCGGACATCATGAACCCGCACCGCCGCCACACCCGCCCGGGCGCCCGCCAGGGCCACGGCCAGCGATCCGCCCAGGCGGTCGGCGGGGTCCCGGGCCTCAGGGTCTATCGCGGCGATGAAGCGCTTGCGGCTGGCGCCGAGCAGGACGGGGAAGCCGTGGCTCGCCAGGCGGGGCAGGCCGCGCAGCAGGGCGAGGTTGTGCTCCAGGGTCTTGCCGAAGCCGACGCCGGGATCGAACCAGATCTTCCCCCGCGCCACCCCGGCGGCCATGGCGGCCTCGGCCCGGGCTAGCAGGAAGGCCTCGACCTCGGCGATCACGTCGCCATAGACCGGCGCATTCTGCATGGTCCGCGGCTCGCCCAGCATATGCATCAGCACCACCTGGCAGCCCAGCTCCGCGGCGACGGCGGGGGCGTCGGGGGCGAAGCGCAGGGCGCTGACGTCGTTCCACATCCCCGCCCCGGCGGCGACAGCGGCGCGGGCCACGGCGGGCTTCATGGTGTCGATGGAGATGGTCATGGCGCTCTCGGCGCGGATCGCGGCGATCAGGGGAACGGTGCGGGCCAGTTCCTCGGCTTCGTCCACCGGCTCCGCGCCCGGCCGGGTCGACTCCCCGCCGATGTCGAGGATGTCCGCGCCCTGGGCGATCAGCTTGCGCGCGTGGGCCAGGGCGTTCTCCGGCGCCAGATGCCGGCCGCCGTCTGAGAAGCTGTCGGGCGTGACGTTGATGACGCCCATGACGAGGGGAGGTGGCATCTAGATGCTCCCCCTCGGGGGAGCTGTCAGGCCGTAGGCCTGACTGAGTGGGTCACCCGGAATCTGAGCGGACCCCCTCCGTCCCTGCTGCGCAGGGCCACCTCCCCCGATGGGGAGGAGCATCAGTCCTGATTCCGCGCCGTCACGCTGCCCGGGCGGGGCGAGAGCGGCACCGAGGCGGTGGGGCCGCTGGGGCGTTTGGTTTCGGCCTCGTCGCGGTTGGGCATGACGCCCTTGAGGACGTTTGCGATCTCCTCGCCGCTGAGGGTTTCGAACTCAAGCAGCGCCTTGGCGACCTTGTGCAGGTCCTCCAGCCGCTCGGTCAGGATGCGGCGGGCTTCGTCCTCGCCTTCCTTGACCAGCCGGCGGACCTCCGCGTCGATGGTCTTCATGGTCTCGTGGGAGACGTTCTGGGTGCGGGCCACGGAGTGCCCCAGGAAGACCTCTTCCTGGTTGTCGCCATAGGCCACGGTGCCCAGATCGTCGGAAAAGCCCCAGCGGGTGACCATGTTGCGGGCAAGGCCCGTGGCGGCGCTGATGTCGCTGCTGGCGCCAGAGGTGATGTTCTCCTTGCCGAAGATCAGCTCCTCGGCGACCCGGCCGGCCATCATGATGGCCAGTTTGGAGGTCATCTGGGTGAAGTTCACCGAGTAGCGGTCGCCCTCGGGCAGCTGCATGACCATGCCCAGAGCCCGGCCGCGCGGGACGATGGTCGCCTTGTGCACGGGATCGGCCGACGGCACCGTGATCGCCACCAGGGCGTGGCCGCCCTCGTGATAGGCGGTGTT
>JAUXTQ010000055.1 GCA_030678995.1 Caulobacter sp. | reverse complement strand
TCGCGAGTACGACGCCCGCTGGCTGTTCGGGCCGGACATCAATCTGCTGGGCGTTCAGGCGCTGGGGCTGGGGCTGGGGACCTATATCCACGAGCTGGGCCAGTCGAAGATCGTCGTCGGCCACGATTTCCGGTCTTATTCGCTGTCGATCAAACAGGCGCTGATCCTGGGTCTGCTGGAAGCCGGCTGCCAGGTGCATGACATCGGCCTGGCCCTGTCGCCGACCGCCTATTTCGCCCAATTCGACCTCGACGCCCCCTGCGTGGCCATGGTCACCGCCAGCCACAACGAGAATGGCTGGACCGGGGTGAAGATGGGCGCCGCCCGGCCTCTGACCTTCGGCCCGGAGGAGATGGGCCGGCTGAAGGACATCGTCCTGAACGGCGCCTTCAAACCGCGCGACGGCGGCAAGCTGGTGCGCGTCGAGGGCGTGGCCGAGCGGTTCGTCGCCGACGTCGCCCGCCGCGTGTCGCTCACCCGGCCGCTGAAGGTGGTCGCCGCCTGCGGCAACGGCACGGCCGGCGCCTTCGTCCCCCAGGCCCTGCGCGACATGGGCGTGGCGGTGGTCATCGAGATGGACTGCGACCTCGACTGGACCTTCCCGCGCTACAATCCCAACCCCGAAGACCATGAAATGCTGCAGGAAATGGCCAAGGCCGTACGCCAGCACGGCGCGGACCTGGCCCTCGGATTCGACGGCGACGGCGACCGCTGCGGCGTGGTCGACAACACCGGTGAGGAGATCTACGCCGACAAGATGGGCCTGATGCTGGCCCGCGACCTGGCCCCGCTGAACCCCGGCTCGACCTTCATCGTCGACGTGAAGTCCACCGGCCTCTACGCCACCGACCCGGTGCTGGCGGCCAACGGCTGCACCACCGTCTACTGGAAGACCGGCCACAGCTACATCAAGCGCAAGACCGCCGAACTGGGCGCCCTGGCCGGGTTCGAGAAGAGCGGCCACTTCTTCCTCGGCGAGCCGCTGGGCCGCGGCTACGACTGCGGCCTGACCGCGGCGGCGGCGATCCTGGGGATGCTCGACCGCAACCCCGGCAAGACCCTGTCGGACATGAAGGACGCGCTGCCGGTCGCCTTCACCTCCCTGACCATGAGCCCCCACTGCCCCGACGAGCAGAAGTACGGCGTGGTCGACAAGATCGTCGCCGAATATCAGGCCCTGGCCGCTGCCGGCGGCAAGGTTCTCGGCCGGGCGATCCGCGAGGTCATCACCGTCAACGGCGTCCGCGTGGCGCTGGAGGACGGCAGCTGGGTGCTGGTCCGCGCCTCGTCCAACAAGCCCGAAATCGTCGTGGTGGTGGAAAGCACCCGGTCGGACGCCGACATGCGCGCCCTGTTCCGGGAAGAGGTGAAGCCCAGACTGGCGAAACACCCGCAAGTCGGGGCATACAACCAGCAAGTCTGAGGGTTTCATCCAATGCGCGTTACCATGATCGGCACCGGCTATGTGGGCCTGGTGTCGGGGGCCTGCTTCGCCGACTTCGGCCATGATGTCGTCTGCGTCGACAAGGACGCGGGCAAGATCGAACGGCTGAAGAAGGGCGAGATTCCGATCTTCGAGCCGGGGCTCGACGACCTGGTGACGCGCAATGTGCGCGAGGGGCGACTGGCCTTCGCGGTCGAGGCCGGCGAGGCGATCCGGGCGGCCGACGCGGTGTTCATCGCCGTGGGCACCCCCTCGCGGCGCGGCGACGGCCACGCCGACCTCTCCTACGTCCACGCCGCCGCCGAGGAGATCGCCGGCCTGATGGACGGCTTCACCGTGGTGGTGACCAAGTCGACCGTCCCGGTGGGCACCGGCGACGAGATCGAGGCGATCATCCGCAAGGCCAATCCGTCGGCCGACTTCGCCGTGGTCTCCAACCCGGAATTCCTGCGCGAGGGCGCGGCGATCGAGGACTTCAAACGGCCCGACCGGATCGTGGTCGGCACTGAGGACGAGCGCGCGAAGGCGGTGATGAACGAGCTCTACCGCCCGCTGTTCCTCAACGAGACGCCGATCGTCTTCACCGGCCGGCGCACCAGCGAGCTGATCAAGTACGCGGCCAACGCCTTCCTGGCGCTGAAGATCACCTTCATCAACGAGATCGCCGACCTCTGCGAAGCCGTCGGCGCCGACGTGCAGCAGGTGGCTCGCGGCATCGGCCTGGACAAGCGGATCGGCAACAAGTTCCTCAACGCTGGTCCCGGCTACGGCGGCAGCTGTTTTCCGAAGGACACCCTCGCCCTGGTGCGCACGGCCCAGGACGCCAAGACGCCGATGCGGCTGATCGAGACCACGGTGGCGATCAACGACGCGCGCAAGAAGGCCATGGCCGGCCGGGTGGCCGACGCCCTGGAAGGCGACCTGAACGGCAAGGTCATCGGCGTGCTGGGCCTGACCTTCAAGCCCAACACCGATGACATGCGCGATGCGCCGAGCCTCGACATCATCCCTGCCCTGCAGGCCATGGGCGCGACCATCCAGGCCTATGACCCCGAGGGCCACGAGGCCCGCCAGATGCTGCGCGGCGTCGACTTCAAGGACGGCCCCTACGAGGCCGTCGAGGGCGCCGACGCGGTGGTGATCATCACCGAATGGGACCAGTTCCGCGCGCTGGACCTGGACCGGATGAAGTTGCTGATGAAGGCGCCCAACGTCATCGACCTGCGCAACATCTACCGCCCGGAAGACATGCGCTCGCGCGGGTTCCGGTACTCGAGCGTCGGGCGGGGGTAGAACGGGGACATGTACTTCAGTACGTGTCCCCTCCTTCCGAACGATCCAAAATGGCCGACAGGGGACACGCACTGAAGTGCATGTCCCCGTTCAGGCTGCTGCCTTCCGCCGCCGCAACCACAGCACCAATATCCCCACCGCGAAGAACGCGCTGCACAGCCAGCTGCCTTCCGGGCCCTGGGCGCCGCCGGTCAGGGCGTCGGTTCCCTGCGGCGTCAGCTTCACCAACAGGGCGGGGAGATCGACCATCAGGCCGGTGACCGGCAGTTCGAACCCTGTCGCCAGCAGCCAGTTCCAGCCGGCGTGCCAGCCCATCACGCCCCAGATGCTGCCCGCCCGGATCGCCCAGGCGCAGGCGAAGGCGGAGAACAGGAACGAGCTGAGCATCAGCAGCCAGTGCTGGTGCGGCGAGTAATGCAGGAAGGTGAAGGTCAGCGAGACCAGCACCACGGCGACCGGCAGGCCCAGCTTGCGGGTGATCGCCGACAGCAGCCAGCCGCGGAAGATGATCTCCTCCACCCCCGCCTGGACGACGAAGCTCAGCAGCAGCAGGCCGATGCCGGTCAGGGCCGCGGGCGAGGCCAGGGCCGGGGCGACGGCGCCCAGGCTGTAGCCGCCGGCCAGGCCGATGGCGACGACCACCGCCAGGATGGTCGCGGCGCCGACGAGCACGCCGCCCAGCAGTGTCTTCACCGGCGCCGGGCCCGTCAGGCCGATGGTCGCCTGCGGCCGCCGCTCGACCCACAGCGTCCAGGCCAGGATCAGCAGGCCGTTGAGGGCGAAGGGGATGACCAGGAAGGCGTACCAGCCGTTCAGGCCGAGCGGCTCGCCCCTGGCGTCCACCCAACCCTGGCGCTCCAGCAGCGGCTCCGGCCCCAACGCACACAGCGCCACGAAGAAGATGCACAGGAAGGGCGCCAGCAGGCCCCACGGCAGCCAGCCCTTGTGGGGCTGCGGCGAGAAAATCGTTTTCGTTGTCATGCCGCCTGGATAGGGCGGCGGCCTGCAGCGCGGCTAGAACGATCGTGCGCCGGCTGCATGGCCTTCAGCCAGGCGTTGGGCGTCAGGCCCCAGGTCTTGCGGAACAGCCGGCCGAAGTGGCTCTGGTCGGCGAAACCGCAATCGGCCGCCGCCTGCGCGCCGGACCGGCCGTCCAGCAGCAGGCCGCGCGCCTTCTCCAGCCGGCGCAGGATCAGGTAGCGGTAGGGACTGGCGCCGAACATGGCGCGGAAGTCCCGCGACAGCTGCCAGCGGTCATGGCCGGTCGCCCGTTCGAGATCCGCCAGCGAGAAGGTCTCGTCCAGGCAGGCCTCGATATAGTCGCGGGCGGCCCGGGCGGCCTCGCGGTTGGCGC
This sequence comes from Caulobacter sp., assembly GCA_030678995.1. Taxonomy (GTDB): domain Bacteria; phylum Pseudomonadota; class Alphaproteobacteria; order Caulobacterales; family Caulobacteraceae; genus Caulobacter. The sequence continues at coordinate 16,388 of JAUXTQ010000055.1, read as the reverse complement.
GCCGGATCACGCTGCCCCCGCCGCACGCGGCCTCCAGCGCTGCCGCGATGCCGGCCAGGGCGTCCTGGTATTCGAGCAGGGTCAGTGGCCGGTCATAGTCGGCCAGCAGGGCCTCGACCGCCTCGGCCAGCCCGGGATCGCTGGAAAGGCCGCCGGCGATGAACGGCAGCGTTCGGCCGCCCAGCACCTCCTGGATGTCCGCGGGCCGGATGTAGGCGGTGCGATAGCGGAAGGCCGCCCCGTCGCCGGCCCGGCCGTCGTGCAGCTCGTCCGGGTGCAGCACGATCAGCTGCCCGGGCAGGGAATGGCGCGCCTCGCCGCGGTAATCGAAGCTCTGCACGCCGGCGAGCGTGACCCCGATGGCATAGGTGTCGTGCCGATGCGGCGCGAAGGCCGCGCCGGTGAAACAGGCCTCGATCCGGTCGACCCCGCCCGGCGCCCGGCGCACCCAGTTCTCAGCGACGGCGGCCAATCGGTGTTCCCCTGCTCCACGACCGGCGCATGAAAGCACACCCGGGCCGCGAAGCCGCATGAACACGGGTCCATTATTGCGGGCGGGGACATGCACTTCAGTGCGTGCCCCCTGACGGAAAGAGTTTTTTTATCCGCTCATCCCCGCGAAGGCGGGGATGAGCGGAATTTTTGGGGAATCTTTGCGAGCAGTCCCCGTGGCTTTCCCCCCGATTCCGGGTCCACTCTCCCCGCCGACACAGGGGAGCGTCGATCATGTGGGTCCTACTGGGCGTGGCGGTGGTGGTCGTGGGGTTCGCGGCGCGGCTCAATCCGTTGCTGATCGTGGCCGGCGCGGCGATCGTCACCGGGATCGCGGCGGGGATGGACCTGCTGGCGACGCTGGCGGTGCTCGGCAAGGCGTTCAAGGACAACCGTTACATCAGCGTGGTCTGGCTGATCCTGCCGCTGATCGGCCTGCTGGAGCGGGAGGGGCTGCAGGAGCGGGCCAAGGCGCTGATCGGCAAACTGCGCGAGGCCACGGCCGGGCGACTGCTGCTGATCTATCTGGTCATCCGTCAGCTGGCGGCGGCGGTCGGCCTGACCTCGCTGGGCGGCCACGCCCAGATGGTCCGGCCGCTGATCGCCCCGATGGCCGAGGCCGCCGCCGAGGCCCAGGCGCCGGGTCTGAACCCGGCCCAGCGCGAGCGCGTCAAGGCCATGGCCGCCGCCACCGACAACGTCGGGCTGTTCTTCGGCGAGGACATCTTCATCGCCATCGCCTCGATCCTGCTGATCAAGGGCTTCCTGGAGGAGAACGGCATCGTCGTCGAGCCGTTGCAGCTGTCCATGTGGGCCATCCCCACGGCGATCCTGGCGCTGCTGATCCACGGAACGCGGCTGCTGTTGCTGGATCGCCGGCTCGGCAGGGCGGCCGGCCAATGAGCGGGCCCTGGATCGGCCTCGACGTCCTCTACGTCCTCGCCGGACTGCTGTTCGCCGTCTTCGCCGTGGCCAGCCTGCTGGACCGGACCAACCCGAAGCGGTTCGGCAGCGCCCTGTTCTGGGGCCTGTTCGCCGCCAGCTTCCTGGTCGGCAGCTACCTGCCCGACGTGGTCAACGGCGGGATCATGGTGGCCATGGCCTTGACCGCCGGTTTCAATCTGATGAGCCGGGGCGAGCACCCTCAACCCGTCGACAAGCCGCAACGGGCCGAGCGCTGGGGCAACCGGCTGTTCATTCCGGCCCTGATCCCGCCGGTGGTGACCCTGCTCGGAACCTTGACCCTCAAGGGCGTCGAGGTCAGCGGCCATCCGCTGGTGGATCCCAAACAGGTGACGCTGATCTCCCTGGGCGCCGGGATCCTGCTGGCCACCGCTGTGGCCCTGATCATGTTCCGCGCCAGTCCGGTCACCGCCACCCGCGAGGGCCGGCGGCTGATGGACTCCGTCGGCTGGGCCGGCTTGTTGCCACAAGCGTTGGCGGCGCTGGGGGCGGTGTTCGCCGCCGGCCATGTGGGCGATGTGATCGGCGGGCTGGCGAGCGACTGGCTGCCGCTGGGCACGCCGCTGGCGGCGGTCTGCGCCTACACCCTCGGCATGGCCCTGTTCACCGCCATCATGGGCAACGCCTTCGCCGCCTTCCCGGTGATGACCGCGGCCATCGGCCTGCCGATCATCGTCGGCCAGTTCGGCGGCAACCCGGCGATCATGGGGGCCATCGGCATGCTGTCGGGCTTCTGCGGCACCCTGACCACGCCGATGGCGGCCAATTTCAACATCGTGCCCGCCGCCCTGCTGGAGCTCTCCGACCGCAACGGGGTCATCAAGGCCCAGCTGCCCACCGCCCTGATGCTGCTGATCGCCAACACGGTGCTGATGTATGTCCTCGTCTATCACTTCTGACGCCCGGCTGACGGCGGACCTGGCCGAGCGGTTCGCCGTCATCGCCCTGAGCCACGTGACCCGCGAGTTCCCGCACAAGGCCGACCATGTGTTCACCGGCCTGCAGGACATCGGCCCGCACCGGACCCACCACCCGATCTTCTACGGCAGCTTCGACTGGCACAGCTGCGTGCACGGCTACTGGACCCTGGCGACCCTGCTGCGGCGATTTCCGGACATGCCCAGCGCCCCGGCCATCCGCGCCCTGTTCGCGTCCAGCCTGACGCCGTCGAAGGTCTCGGTGGAGCTGGACTACCTCTCCCGGCCGATGAGCGCCGGGTTCGAGCGACCCTATGGCTGGGGCTGGCTGCTCAAGCTGGCGGCGGAGCTGCGGCTGCATGATGACCCGGCGGCGTTCAACGCCATCGCGCCGCTGGCGGGCGCCTTCTCCGACCGGTTCAAGAGCTTCCTGCCCCGGGCGACCTATCCCCTGCGGGCGGGGGTGCATTCCAACACCGCCTTCGCCCTGCGGCTGGCCATGGACTATGCCGAAACCTGCGGTGACCCGTTGCTGGCGGGCCTGGCGCGGGTGACGGCGACCGACTGGTACTCGAACGACGCCGACTGCCAGGCCTGGGAGCCCAGCGGCGACGAGTTCCTCTCGCCCGCCCTGATGGAGGCCGAGTGCCTGCGGCGGATGTGGCCGGAGGACCGCTTCCGCGACTGGTTCGCCCGCTTCCTGCCGCGCACCGCACAGCGTGAGCCGGCGACCCTGTTCACCCCGGCCACGGTCAGCGACCGGTCGGACGGCAAGATCGCCCATCTGGATGGCCTCAACCTCAGCCGCGCCTGGTGCTGGCGGGGTATCGCCTCGGCCCTGGCGGAGGACGACCCGGCCCGGGCGGCGGCGCTGGAGTCGGCGGAGGTCCACCTGGCCAGCGCCCTGCCCCACGTGGCCGGCGACTATATGGGCGAGCACTGGCTGGCCTCGTTCGCCCTGCTGGCGCTGGAGGCCTGACGCCCAACTCAAATCCGTCATGGCCCGGCTTGTCCGGGCCACCCAAGCGCAATGAACGTTCAGATGCTGCGCGGAACGACCGGCGCTTTCACCAGGGTTGACCGTGTTCATGGGTGGCCCGGACAAGCCGGGCCATGACGATTGAAAGGAAGGACCGGCGGTGGATCAGCTCGCCGCCGGCCAGATGCGCACAGCGAACACGACCCACAGGCCCATCAGGACGAAGTTGCTCACACCGAACAGCGCCAGACGATGCAAGACCCTGTTGTAGGTCACGTGGATCAGCGAATGCACCACGCGCAGGGCCAGGTAGGTCCAGGCCAGGCCCAGCGCCAGTCCGTCGACCATCCCGGTGACGAACAGCGCCACGCAGACCGCATAGAACAGCATCGGGAGTTCGAGCAGGTTCATGTAGTTGCGGTTGGCCAGCGACACATGGCCAGGCACGCGCGGCGACTCGCCGAGGGCGAAGTCGTCCGGCGTCACCTGCCTGTCGGCCACGGCCTTGAACCGCCGCTGCGGGATCAGTCCCAGCACGACGAAGGTCAGCAGCGCCATGCCGAGCATGGGCAGAAAGATGGATTCCTGGGTCATGGTCGCCTCCCCGCGATGTCGCACGACGCAGACTTGGCCGGGCGCGCGCCGAAGGCAAGCGAAGCGCTTGACTCGATTAGTTGATATCAACATACTTTCCCCATGTCCGCCGCCCCGACCGTCCCCATCGAGACCACCCTCCATGTCCGCGACACCTGCCTGTGCCTGCACACACAGCGGGCGGCGCGGGTGCTGGCCCGGCGGTTCGACGAGGCCCTGCGGCCGGCGGGCCTGACCAACGGCCAGTTCTCGCTGCTGATGGCGCTCAACGGGCCCGAGCCGGCGCCCATGGGCCGGGTGGCGGCCCTGCTGGGCGCCGATCGGACCACCCTGACCGCCGCGCTCAAACCCCTGGTGCGCGACGGCCTGGCCGTGACCATCGTCGATCCCGAAGACAGCCGGGTCCGCCGGGTCGCCCTGACGCCGGCCGGCCATGCCCGCCTCGCCGCCGCCCTGCCGCTGTGGACCCGCATGCACGCCGCCGTCGAATCCGAGCTGGCCGAGGGCGACCCCGGCCGGCTGCGCGGCGAGCTGATGACCCTGTCCGCACCGGCGCCCGGCGCCCCCGCCCTCGTTCCCTGTGACCCGGAGTAGACCCATGACCGCCACCGTGACCGCCTTTCGTTGGGTTCCGCCCTTCGCCCAGGGCTTCGTTCGCGACCTGCGCGTCCGCTGGGCGCTCGAGGAGGCCGGCCTGCCGTACGAGGTCGAGCTGATCGGGCTGGAGACGACGGCGTCGGAGGCCTATCGCCGGTGGCAGCCGTTCGGCCAGGTGCCGGCTTATCGCGACGACGAGGTCGAGATCTTCGAGTCGGGGGCGATCCTGGTTCACCTGGCCGGGAAGTCCGAAGCCCTGGCGCCGACCGACCCGGCGGGCCGTGCGCGGGTGACCACCTGGATCATCTCCGGCCTGAACTCGGTCGAGCCGTTCGCCCAGAACCTGGCGACCCTCGACAGCTTCCACGCCGGCCAGCCGTGGGTCGAGGGCTACCGTCCCATGGCCCGCGCCATTCTGGAGAAACGGCTGGCCTCGCTCAGCCAATGGCTGGGCGACAAGGACTGGCTCGAAGGCCGATTCACGGCGGCCGACATCATCATGGTCACCGTCCTGCGCGAGCTGGTCGCCTGCGGGATCCTGACGGACTTCCCCAACCTCGACGCCTACCGAGCACGCGGCGAGGCCCGCCCGGCCTTCGCCAGGGCCATGGCCGACCAGCTGCAGACCTTCCGCGAAAACGCGCCGGCGTGACCGGCTGTTTCAGTCCCAAGGAGACCGCATGAAATCGTTTCTCGCCCTGTACATGGGCTCGACCTCGGCCGACGCGACGTCACCGTCCGACCTCAGCGAAGAGGCCATCGCCGCCGGCATTGCCGCCTGGGGCGCCTGGATGACCCGGCACGCCGACGTGATCGTCGTCACCGGCGGCCCGCTCGGCAAGACCATGAAGGCCTCGGCGGACGGCGTGACCAACATGCGCAACGCCGTGACCGGCTACGTCGTCGTCAAGGCCGAGACGCATGAGGCCGCGACCGCCCTGTTCGTGGGCCACCCGCACTTCACCATCTTCCCCGGCGACTCGGTGGAAGTGATGGAATGCCTGCCGATCCCGGGGAGCTGACGTCGGGGGACGGCGTGGTCTTGCCGAACGGCGCCAAACGGACTAGTTATCTGACTAGTCAGAGAGGTAACCATGAAACACTGGCCTGTTCAGGACGCCAAGGCGCGATTCAGCGAACTGCTGCGCGCCAGCCTCAGCGATGGTCCGCAGATGGTGACATTGCGCGGTCAGGACACTGCTGTGCTGGTGCCGGTTGAGGAGTGGAAGCGCCTGCAGAAGGGCGCCCGGCCGTCGCTGAAGGACATTCTGCTCGGCGACGGCCCGCGCTTTGATCTGGAGCTCGAGCCCCGTCTGACCTTGACGCCCCGCCCCGTGGATCTGGACGACTAGCCACCGTGTGGTTGCTGGACACAAACATCGTCTCGGAGATGCGCAAGGCGCGGCCCCACGGCGGCGTACTGGCCTGGATGAACCGACAGGCGCAGGCCGACCTATTCATTTCGGCGGCGACAATCGGGGAAATTCAGGTCGGCATCGAACGCTCTCGAACGGCCAATCCTGCCAAAGCCATTGAAATAGAGGCCTGGCTGGACACCTTCGCTACGGATGACCGCGTCCTGCCCGCCGACGGCGCCGTCTTTCGCCAATGGGCGAAACTCATGACGGGTCGTTCAGTGGACCTGAAGATGGACGCGATGATCGCCGCGACTGCGTTTGTCCATGGCCTCACCGTCGCCACCCGCAACGTGCGCGACTTCGAAGCATTGGGCCTGAAGGTCGAAAACCCGTTCGACGGGTAGCCCTAAGCCGCCGCCTTCACCGCGCCGGCGATTTCGCTGACCAGTTGTTCGACCAGGGCGCGGTCGTCGCCTTCGGCCATGACGCGGATCAGGGGTTCGGTGCCCGAGGCGCGCACCAGCACCCGGCCGGAGCCGTTGAGCCGGGCCTCGGCGGCGGTGATCGCCGCCTTGACGCTGTCCGCATCCAGCGGCTTGCCGCCCCTGGCGAACTTCACGTTCTGCATCACCTGCGGCACGGGAACGAACTGGCGGGCCAACGCGCTCATCGGCTTGCCGGTCTGGACCAGCACGGCCAGCACCTGCAGCGCCGCGATCAGGCCGTCGCCGGTGGTCGAGAAGTCCGACAGGATGACGTGACCGGACTGTTCGCCGCCGACATTGAAGTTGCCGGCCCGCATCCGCTCCATCACCGCCCGGTCGCCGACCGGGGTGCGCTCCAGCGTCAGGCCGCGGCCGGTCATGAACCGCTCCAGGCCCAGGTTCGACATCACCGTGGCGACGATGCCGCCGCCGCTCAGCCGGTCCTCGGCGGCCCAGGCGCCGGCGATGATGGCCATGATCTGGTCGCCGTCGACCACCTGGCCGGCCTCGTCGCAGATGACCACCCGGTCCGCGTCGCCGTCCAGCGCGATGCCGATATCCGCGCCGCTCTCGCGCACCGCCTCGACCATCGTCGCCGGATGGGTCGAGCCGCACTCGGCGTTGATGTTGAGGCCGTTGGGGCTGACGCCCACCGGCACGACCTCGGCGCCCAGTTCGTAGAGCACCTCCGGCGCGACCTTGTAGGCGGCCCCGTTGGCGCAATCGATGACCACCTTGAGGCCGTTGAGGTTCAGCTGGCGGGGGAAGCTGGCCTTGGCGATCTCGATGTAGCGGGCCTGGGAATCGTCCACCCGGCGGACGCGCCCAAGACACCCTGCGTCGGCCAGGCCCTCCTGCAGGCCCTCGTCCATATGGGCCTCGATCTCCAGCTCGCGGGCGTCGCTCAGCTTGTAGCCGTCTGGGCCAAACAGCTTGATGCCGTTGTCGGTGAAGGCGTTGTGCGAGGCGCTGATCATCACGCCCAGGTCCGCGCGCATGGAGCGGGTCATCATCGCCACCGCCGGGGTCGGCAGCGGTCCGAACAGGCGCACGTCCATGCCCATGCTGGTGAAGCCGGCGACCAGGGCCGGCTCGATCATGTAGCCCGACAGGCGAGTGTCCTTGCCGATCACCACCAGATGGCGTCGGCCGTGGTTGCGGCGGAACAGCTTGCCGGCGGCCATGCCCACGCGCAGGGCGACCTCGGCGGTCATCGGATGGCTGTTGGCCTGTCCCCGGATGCCGTCGGTGCCGAAATACTTCCGCTTGCTCATTCAGGCTCCCCCGCCCCCAAAAATACCCTGGGCGATACACGCAACAGTCTGCAACGCACTTTTATGCCGTCTCTTCGCCGGCCGATGATAAACGCCGACCCGGGGACGATCCGTTCCCTGCAATTCTAGCCCTTCTCGCAAGGACCACGAAACCAGGCATGTGCGGCATCATCGGCATCGTGGGCAAGTCGCCCGTCACGGACCGGATCATCGAGAGCCTCAAGCGCCTCGAATACCGCGGCTATGACTCCGCCGGCGTGGCCGTCCAGACCGGTGGCAAGGTCGAGCGGCGCCGGGCCCAGGGCAAGATCCGCGCGCTCGAGGCGGTGCTGGCCGACAGCCCCCTGACCGCCACCGTCGGCATCGGTCACACCCGCTGGGCCACCCACGGCGTCCCGTCGGAGCGCAACGCCCACCCGCAGACGGGCGGCCGGGTGACCCTGGTCCACAACGGCATCATTGAGAACTTCGCCGAGCTGAAGGCCGAACTGCAGAAGGCCGGTCGCACCTTCGAGAGCGAGACCGACACCGAGGTCATCGCCCAGCTGATCGACTCCTGCCTCGACGCCGGCCAGGCGCCGCTGGCGGCGTTCAAGTCGGCGCTGGACCGGCTGACCGGGGCCTACGCCCTGGCGGTGCTGATCGAGGGCGAGGACAACTTCATCATGGGCGCCCGCCGCGGCAGTCCGCTGGTGGTCGGGACCGGCGAGGGCGAGATGTTCCTGGGCAGCGACGCCCTGGCCGTCGGCCCCTTCACCAACAAGGTCACCTATCTGGAAGAGGGCGACTATGTCGCCATCGACCACGACAGCGCCCGGATCTTCGACGAGCACGGCGCGCCGGTCGAACGGCCGATGAAGGTCGTCTCCGCCTCGGCCGCCCTGGTCGAGAAGGGCAACTACCGGCACTTCATGGAAAAGGAGATCCATGACCAGCCGGAGGGCTGCCAGCACACCATCTCCGCCTACATCGACGCGGTCGCCGGCAGGACGGCGGTGCCGGGCGGGGTCGATTTCGCGGCGCTGGAACGCATCCAGATCGTCGCCTGCGGCACCTCCTACATCGCCGGGGTGATCGGCAAATACCTGATCGAGCGGCTGGCCGACCTGCCGGTGGACGTGGAGATCGCCTCGGAGTTCCGCTACCGCGAGCCGGCGCTTCGGCCCGGGGCCCTGGCGATCGCCATGTCGCAGTCGGGCGAGACCGCCGACACCCTGGCCGCGCTGCGCCACTGCAAGGCCCGGGGGATGAAGACCGCCGCCGTGGTCAACGCTCAGGAATCGACCATGGCCCGCGAGGTCGACGTGGTCTGGCCGATCCACTGCGGGCCGGAGATCGGGGTGGCCTCAACCAAGGCCTTCACCGCCCAGGTCAGCGTCCTGATCGCCATCGCCGTGGCCGCCGCCCGGGCGCGCGGCCGGATCGACGAGGCCGAGGAGCAGCGGGTGGTCAAGGTGCTGCTGGGCGCGCCGCGCCTGATCGCCGAGTCGATCGGCCTGGAGGACGCTGTTCGCGAGATCGCCGTGGACATCGCCAAGGCCCGCGACGTGCTCTACCTCGGGCGCGGTCCGATGTCGGCCCTGGCCCTGGAAGGCGCCCTGAAACTCAAGGAAATCAGTTATATCCACGCCGAGGGTTATGCCGCCGGCGAGCTGAAGCACGGGCCGATCGCCCTGGTCGACGAGCTGACCCCGGTGATCATCCTGGCGCCGTTCGACAGCTATTTCGAAAAGTCGGCCAGCAACATGAGCGAGGTCATCGCCCGCGGCGGCCAGGTGGTGTTCATCACCGATCCGGAGGGCGCCAGGCATGCACCCGAGGGAGCTAAGGTGGTCATGACCGCCCCGGCCAGCGACCCGCTGATCTCGACCCTGGTGATGGCCGCGCCGATCCAGCTGCTGGCCTACCACGTGGCGGTGCTCAAGGGCGCGGACGTGGACCAGCCGCGCAATCTGGCCAAGTCGGTGACGGTGGAATAACGCGAAAGTCCCTTCCCCCGGGGGAAGGTGGCTCGGCGAAGCCGAGACGGATGGGGGCTCTTGAACAGCCCCCCTCAGTCACCGCTTCGCGGCGACAGCTCCCCCGCGGGGGAGCGACTGGCCAAGTGACCTCTCTGGATTTAGCCTTCCCGCTCGGATACTCCCCCACCCATGAGACCTGTCCGCAAAGCCGTCCTGCCCGTCGCTGGCCTGGGCACCCGCGTTCTCCCCGGGGCCAAGAACACGCCCAAGGAGATGCTCAACGTCGTTGACCGTCCCATCCTCAGCTACATCGTGGCCGAGGGCCGGGCCGCCGGGATCGAGCACTTCGTGTTCGTCACCGGCCGCGGCAAGGAGGCGATCGAGGACTATTTCGATCACCACCCCGAGCTCGAGGCCCAGCTGGAGGCCAAGGGCAAGATCGAGATGCTGGCCGAGCTGCGGGCCGAGCTGCCGCGTCCGGGCGAGATGAGTTTCGTGCGCCAGATGGCCCCGCTGGGCCTGGGCCACGCCGTCTGGTGCGCCCGCGACGTGATCGGCGACGAGCCGTTTGCGGTCATGCTGCCGGACATGCTGATGGACGCCGAAGTCCCGGCCCTGAAACAGGCGGTCGATGCCTACAACACCGTCGGCGGCAATCTGGTCGTGGTCGAGCCCTGCCCGCCGGGCGAGGCGCACAAGTACGGCATCGTGGCCCTGGACGGGAACAAGGGCAGGCTCAACCGCATGACCGGCATGGTCGAGAAGCCCGCGCCGGGGACCGAGCCCTCGAACCTGTTCATTTCCGGCCGCTACATCCTGCAGCCGGAGATCTTCAAGCTGCTGGCCGAGCAGCAGACCGGCGCCGGCGGCGAGATCCAGCTGACCGACGCGATGGCCCGGCTGATGGCGGTCGAGAGCTTCCACGCGTTTGAGTACGACGGGACCACCTACGACTGCGGCGACAAGATCGGCCTGCTGCGGGCCAACGTCGCCTTCGCCCTGAAGCGCCCGGACCTGGGCGCCGAAGCCAGGGCGGCGATCCTGAAGCTGCTGTGACCGGCCTTCCTTCTCCCGGAGGGAGAAGGTGTCGGCACAGCCGACGGATGAGGGGGTACGGTCGTGCTGGTCGCCGGCTTAATCCCTCACCCTCCCATGCTGCGCATGGGCCCCTCCCTCTCCCGCCGGGAGAGGGGTCATGAGACTCCTCGTCTTCGGCTACGGCTTCACCGGCCAGGCCCTGGCCAGACGGCTGAAGGGCGAAGGCTGGGACGTCACCGCCGTCGTGCGCGATCCGGCGAAGATCGAGGGTGCGACGGCCATCGGCCTGACCGACCGCCCGGCGATGGTCGAAGCGCTGAAGTCCGCCACAGCCATCCTGATCACCGCCCCTCCGACCGAAGCCGGCTGCCCGGGACTCAATGCCCTGATCCCGGCCCTCGCCGAGGCGAACGCCTTTCCCGACTGGATCGGCTACCTCTCGACCACCGGCGTCTATGGCGACAGGGAGGGACGCTGGGTGTTCGAGGCAAGCCCGCTGAACGCCCGCTCGATCGAGGCCGCCCGGCGGGTCTCGGCCGAACGGGACTGGCTGGAGGTCGGCCGGGGCATGGGCCTGACCGTGCAGCTGTTCCGCCTGCCCGGCATCTACGGCCCCGGCCGCTCGGCGCTGGACCGGGTGCGCGACGGCACGGCCCACGGCATCGTCCGGCCCGGCCAGGTGTTCAGCCGCATCCATGTGGACGACATTGCCGCGGCCCTGGCCGCCTCGATCGCCCGCCCCCGCGCCGGGGCCGCCTACAATCTGTGTGACGACCAGCCAGCGCCCTCCCATGAGGTCAACGCCTTCGCCGCCCGGCTGCTGGGCCGGCCCGCGCCGACGCTGGTGGCGTTCGAAGACGCGCCGCTCAGCGACTCCGCCCGCCGGTTCTGGAGCGAGAACAAGCGGGTCTCCAATGCGCTGGCCAAGGCGGAACTGGGTTGGCGGCCGGCGTATCCGACCTATCGTGAGGGGCTGACGGCGATTCACGCCGCTGAATCGGGAAAGTGATGGCATGAGCGGACGGGCATTGGTGCTGGGCGGCGGCGGACCGGTGGGGATCGCCTGGGAGACCGGCCTGATCGCGGGCCTGGCCGAGGCCGGGGTCGAGGTCCGTCACGCGGACTGGATCCTCGGCACCTCGGCCGGGTCGGTGATCGGGGCGCAGCTGGCCATGGGCCGCGATCCCGGCGCCATGCTGCGCACCGAGTTCGCCAACGCCGAAAGGGCGAAGGAGGCCCAGGTCTCCGCCGGCGGCAAGGCGCCCGACCTGGTCCCGCTGATGAGCGTCTTCGCCCGCCGCGCGCCGGGCGAGGCGATGACCGTCGAGCTGATGAAGGAGCTTGGCCAGCTGTCGCTGAGCGGCCAGACGGTCAGCGAGGAGGTGTTCATCGCCGGCTTCGGCGCCATCGCCGACCTCGATCAGCCCTGGCCGGACCGCTACGCCTGCACGGCGGTCGACACCGGGACCGGCGAGTTCGTGGTCTGGAGCCGGGACACCGCCGCGCCGCTGGGCCGGGGCGTGGCCTCCTCCTGTTCGGTGCCGGCGATCTTCCCGCCGATCACCATCGATGGCCGCCGCTACATGGACGGCGGCATGCGCTCGGGCACCAACGCGGACCTGGCGAAAGACTACGGCAAGGTGATCGTCGTGGCGGTCATGCCGCCCGCCTTCGCCCCGATGATGTTGCCGGCGATCGAGCGCGAGATGGGCGTCATCCGCGACCATGGCGGCGAGGCCCTGCTGTTGGTCCCCGACGCCGCCTGCGGCGAGGTCTTCGGGACCAACCTGATGGACAGCGGCAACCGCGAGGCCATCGCCCGGGCCGGCTTCGCCCAGGGCCAGGCGGAAGCGGCGCGGGTCGGTGGGTTCTGGGGCTAGTGAGGCGTGACGGCCAATCGACCGGTCGCGTTGGTGAGAAGCACCACCAGGAACCAGAAGGTCAATCCGACGACGTAGGCCGTCGGCGCCCCAAGCTGAAAGGCCTGGCTCACCAGAACCACGAGCGAAGAGAGACAGGCCGCCAGACCAAGGGCGATGACCACGCTACGCCTTGTTGGCCCGAAAAACCGTAGAAGCGCCAACGCGCTTGACGCGCCGGATATCGCGAACGGGGCCACAAGAAAGACTGCTGGAAGACTGATGATGTCGTCGGCCGGACATTCTCGCGAATAGTCCAGCGTTGCCAGAAACCCGGTCAGCGCTCCCAAGGCCAGGCAGAAGACCAGATTCGCCGCGTTCACGACCGTTGTCATTGCGCTCTCCCCGGTGCGGAACCACGCCTACCATCGCTTCGTGCAGGCTTGGCGATGCCGGGCGGAGCTCCCATCCTCAAACCGTGCAGGCCTCGTCGAGCCGTGGATGGCTGGGGACGCCTGGCGTCTTCCCGGACGGGGGGTCGGTCCCATAGGGACAGACACCTGCGGTGTCTGTCCCGAACTCACACCACCTCTTCAACCGCCGCCAACAGCCGCTCAATATCCTGCGGCCGGCTCAGCCGGTGGTCGCCGTCCTTGATCAGGGTGAACACCACGTCCTCGCCCTTGATGGCGTTGGCCAGTTCCAGCGCGTGGAGCCAGGGCACGTCCGGGTCCTCGCGGCCCTGCAGGATGCGCACGGGGGCGTCCACCGGGACGGGGGAGCCCAGGATGGTCCAGCGGGCGCCGTCCTCCAGCAGACCCTTTGTGATCGGGTAGCCGGTGGGCTCGTATAGCGACGGCCGGATCCATTCCCCGTCCCGCGCGATCGCCGCCAGCGCCTCCGGCGGCAGGCCGGGCTTCATCAGGGCCTCGGTGAAGTCGGCGGCCGGGGCGATCAGCACCATCGCGTGAAGCCGCTGCGGGATCTCCGCCGCGACCAGGCAGCTGATCCAGCCGCCCATCGACGAACCGACCAGCACCAGCGGCCCTTCGGTCAGGGCCTCGATGGCGGCGATGGCGTCGGCGCGCCAGCGGGTGATGGTCCCCGCGCGAAAGTCGCCGCTGGATTCGCCGTGGCCCAGATAGTCGAAGCGCAGGAAGGCCCGGCCCTCCGCCAGGGCCCAGTCGGCCAGGGCCTGGGCCTTGGTTCCGGCCATGTCCGACATGAAGCCGCCCAGCCAGACCACCGTCGGCCCGCGCCCGGCCACGCGCCGCCAGGCCAGCTGCTGGCCGTCGCCCCGATCGAGGAATCCCGTGGTCTCGGCCATGCGCTCTCCGCAACAGATGTTCGACGGTGGAGTTTACCTGACGGCGTTACGGGGTATGCAAGGACGGTGACCACGCTGCCCGCAAATTTCACCCTGCTGCAGGTGACCCCCGAGCTCGAGACCGGCGGGGCCGAGCAGACGACCATCGATGTCGCCGAGGCGGTGATCGCCGCGGGCGGCAAGGCGCTGGTCGCGACCCGGGGCGGGCGGATGGCGGCGCGGCTGGTGGCCGACGGCGGCCGACTGATCCAGATGCCGGTGCAGTCGAAGAACCCGCTGGTGATGCTGGGCAACGCCGCGCGGCTGATCGACCTGATCCGCACCGAGAAGGTCAGCCTGGTCCACGCCCGCTCCCGCGCGCCGGCCTTCAGCGCCCTGTGGGCGGCACATGCGACGAAGGTTCCCTTCGTGGCCACCTATCACGGGGTCTATCGCGCCGACAGCGGCCTCAAGCGCTGGTACAACGCGGTGATGACCCGCGGCGACCTGGTCATCGCCAACTCCGACTACACCCGCGATCATGTATTGGCCGAGCACCAGCTGGACCCCGCCCGGATCGTGACCATCCCCCGGGGCGTCGACCTGACCCGCTTCGATCCGCGCAAGGTGTCCGAAGACCGGATCGCCGCGCTGCGGGCCGCCTGGGGGCTGCCGGTGGACCGGTCGAAACTGGTCTTCCTGCTGGGCGGGCGGCTGACCCGCATCAAAGGGCACCTGTCGATCATCGCCGCCGCCGCCCGGATGCGGGCGGAGGGCCGCGAGGACTTCGTCATCGTCTTCGCCGGCGACGACCAGGGCCGCACGGAGTTCCGCGAGGAGCTGCTGACGGCCATTTCCAGCGCCGGGCTGACCGAACACGTGAAGGTGGTCGGCCATTGCGACGACATGCCGGCGGCGTTCCGGCTGTGCGACGTCGCCCTGCTGCCCACGACCAAGCCCGAGTCCTTCGGCCGGGCGGCGGTCGAGCCGCAGGTGATGGAGCGGCCGGTGATCGTCGCCGACCACGGCGGCGCACGGGAAACCGTGGTCGAGGGCGAGACGGGCTGGAAGGTCCCACCCGGCGACGTCGCTGCCTGGGCGGGCGCCATGACGGCGGCCATCGAGGCCGGCGGCGCGCGCCGCCGGACCATGGGCCAGGCCGGCGCCGCCCGCGCGAGACGGCTTTATTCCGTCGGCGCCATGTGCGAGGCCACGCTTGAGGTCTATGCACGCGTGCTGGAGGCGAGAGCGTGACGCGCGAGATCAAGAAGGTGCTGGTGATCCAGGCGGGCTCCATCGGCGAGTTCGTGCTGTCCCTCGCGGCGATGAAGCGCATCCGCATGGCGCATCCGCATGCCAAGATCACCCTGCTGACGGTGCCGCAGTTCGAGGCCCTGGCCAGGGCCAGCCCCTATTTCAACAATGTCGAGACCACCGCCCGCCCGGGCGCGCCGGGCGAATGGCTGAGCCTGCGTGGCGAAATCAAGCGGGCGCGCTACGACCGGGTCTATGACCTGGAAAGCTCGGCCCAGAGCCGCTTCCTGTTCCAGCTGCTGCGGCCGTTCCCGCCGGCCTGGTCGGGCGCGGCCAGGGGCGCGCGGCTGCGGCACAACAATCCTGACCTCAGCCAGATGCACACCCTGGAGCGGCACGCCGAGCAGCTGATGGTCGCCGGCGCCTGGCCGGGCGCCCCGACCACCCCGGGCGACGCCCCGCCGCCGGACCTCAGCTGGATCCTGCGCCGGGCCGCCGAGCCCCGGCCGGTGCCGGGCGCCGCCGCGCCCCGTCCGTTCGTGCTGATGGTCCCCGGCGGCGGCGAGAACCGGCCCGAGAAGCGCTGGCCGATCACCCGCTATGCGGAGCTGGCCGGCCTGCTGAAGGCCCGCGGCTTCGACATCGTGATCATCGGCGGGCCGCAGGAAAGCGCCATGGCCCGGACGATCCAGAAGTCCGTCGGCCAGGCCCGCGACCTGACCGGCCGCACCGACTTCGCCCAGATCGCCGTGCTGGGCGCCCGGGCCGTGCTGGCCATCGGCAACAACACCGGCCCGATGCACCTGATCGCCGCGGCGGGGGCCCCGACCATCACCCTGTTCGACGCCGCGCCCGACACCCTGCGCAACGCCCCGCGCGGCCATGTGGCGGTGATCCAGGCGCCGGTCCTGGCCGACCTGCCGGTGGAAACGGTCGCCAACGCCGCCTGGTCGCTGCTGCCGCGGTAGATTTAATGGGGACACACATTCATTTGCTCGCAAATGAGTGTGTGTCCCCATTAAATCCTCTGACCGTTGTGGCCTCGCCGCGCTTGATCGCAACCGGGGGGAGGGTCATATAGCGAACAGGAGACACGGAACGCTTCGGCGCGCCGCGTCCTATTGTGTAAACAGCCACCGGAGCACCGCCTATTCGCCGCCCGAATAATACGCCGCCCGTCAAGGACGGGCCGCGCATCAACGACGAGATCCGCGTCCCGCGCGTCCTGCTGATCGACCAGAACGGCGAGAAGCAAGGCGAGATGCCGACCTCCGCCGCCCTCGAGGCCGCCGAGGAAGCCGGCCTGGACCT
>JAUXTQ010000048.1 GCA_030678995.1 Caulobacter sp. | reverse complement strand
CATGACCTCAATCAGAACCTGCACCGGGCCGTCCCCCGACATTGCGATAGCGCCGTTATCCGTCAGGACCCGCGGCGCGGCAATCGTCCGGCGCATGAAGTTTTGGTCATGAAAGTCAGGGCCCCTCCCTCCCCTTCATGGGGAGGGTGGACGGCCGAAGGCCGGACGGGTGGGGGAGTCGGACGCTACCCAGATCCATCCAGCACGGCATCCGACTCCCCCACCCGGTCCCTGCGGGACCACCCTGCCCATGAAGGGGAGGGAGAATTGCTACGCGGTCAAATCGACCACGATCTTGCCGAAGTGCTCGCCCTTCTGCATGGCCTCGAAGGCGGCGACGGTCTCCGACATCGGGAAGACCTTGTCGACCACCGGGCTGATGCGGTGCAGGTCGATGGCGCGGCACATGTCCTCGAACATCTCGCGCGAGCCGACCGAGACGCCCTGCAGCCGGGCGCTGGTGGCGATCAGCCAGCCGAACTGCAGCGGCTCGGCCGGGCCCGACAGGATGCCGATGATCGAGATATGCCCGCCGATGCGCACGCTCTTGAGGCTCTCCTGCAGGGTTTTGGCCCCGCCAACCTCCATGACGAAGTCCGCGCCCCGCCCGCCGGTGGCGGCGCGGACGGCTTTCGACCATTCCTCGTCGGCCTTGTAGTTGTGGGTGTGGGTGGCCCCAAGCGCCCTGGCCCGTTCCAGCTTCTGGTCCGAGGAGGAAGTGATCACCGTGCGCATGCCGGCCGCGTGGGCGAACTGCAGACCGAAGATCGAGACGCCGCCGGTGCCCTGCAGCACCACGGTGTCGCCGGCCTGAAGGCCCGCGTCGCGGAACATCGAGCGCCAGGCGGTCAGGGCCGCGCACGGCAGGGTCGCCACCTGGTGGTCGGTGAGGAAGTCGGGAACCTTCGAAACGCCCTGCTGGCTGAATACCGCCAGCTCGCGCCCGGCGCCGGGGATCGGCTGGCCCAGGGCGGACATCTGCGACTCCATCGTGGCGCGACCGCCGGTCCAGTTCTGGAAGAACAGGGTCGAGACCCGATCGCCGACCTTCACACGTGTGACGCCGGGACCAACGCCCTCGACCACGCCGCAGCCGTCCGAGAAGGGGGTGATCGGCAGGGCGGACGCCGCGCGACTGTAGGCGCCCTGGACCATCAGCAGGTCGCGGTAGTTCAGCGACACCGCCTTCATCCGCACCAGCACCTCGCCGTGGCCGGGGACCGGATCGGGCCGCTCCACCACCTTCAGGTGTTCCAGTCCGAACCCGTCGGTCAGCTCCAGCGCGCGCATGGTCTCGTCCTCCCAGTGTTTCGGGATGATCAGTCAGGGTCCCGACGCTGGGGAAGGCAAGCCTGACGTCGAGACAGGCGCCCGGGGCAGGACGGCCAGGGCGGATGGCGGCCTATCGCGCGCGTCCGGCCAGCGACAGCCGCCAGGCTCCCAGCAGGCCCAGCAGGGCCAGCAGGCTCATGCCCAGGTATCCCCGCTCGCCCACGGCGTCGAACAGCGGGCCGCTGGCCAGGGTGGCCAGGCCGATGAACAGGCCGCCGGACACCGCCGAGCTGATGGTCTGGGCCGCCGAGGCGGTGTGCGCCGGGGCGTTGCGCTCGATCAGCTGCAGGCTGCCCATGAACACGGCCGCGAAGCTGAGGGCGTGCAGCGCCTGCAGCGGGAACAGCAGCCACAGGGGCGGGGCGAAGGCGAAGGCGGTCCAGCGGACCAGGGCCGCGACGCCGCCCATCATCACCAGGGCCTCGGCTCCCACTCGCCGCCGCCAGGGTTCGAGGAACCACATGAAGCCGATCTCGACCACCACCCCGGTGGCCCACAAGAGGCCGACCACCGTGTCGCTCAACCCCTGCCCGCGCCAGAGCAGGGCAGAGAAGGCGTAGTAGAAGGCGTGGGTCGCCTGGATCAGGCTGGTGGACACCACCGCCAGCAGAAACAGCCGGTTGCGCATCAGCTCGCCGACCCCGCGCCAGCGGTCGCGGCGGCCGGGCCGCTCGCCGGTCTCGTGCACCGGGTCGGGCGGCAGCAGGGTGCGGGCGGCGATGCCGGTGAGCACCCCGGCCACCGCGATCCAGACGATGATCAGGCCCGGTCCCGTCCGCGCCAGCAGGGCGCCCATGCCGATGTTGGCGGCGACGAAGGCGATCGAGCCGATGCCCCGCGAGACGCCATAGTTGAAGCCCTCGATCCTCGCCCGCCGCATGCTCAGCACGTCGACCAGCGGAAGGACCGTCGACAGCAGGCTGGACGCGGCGAGCCAGAACAACAGCCAGGGCCCAAAGCCGCTGACCAGGCCGATCAGGCCGTAGCAGACCCCGGCGCCCAACCCCAGCAGCATGATCGGCGTGCGGCGGATGGCGAAGCCGTCGGCCCAGATGGCCAGAAACGGGCTGATGACGACCCGCGCCAGCATCGGCACGGACAGGATGATCCCGATCTCCAGCCCGCTCAGCCCCTGGGCGCGGAACCACACCGGCATGTAGGGCAGGCTCGCGCCCGTGCCGACGAAGACCGAGCAGTAGAAGAGGCCAAGCAGGACGGCGCGGGACATGACGTCCGGTAGCAGAGTCGGCGGCGTGGACGAAGTGAGCACAAACCGTGACGGCACGGGGACATGCACTTCAGTGCGTGTCCCCTTCGTCAAAGAGATTCCAAACCGCCTGACAGGGGACACGCACTGAAGTGCATGTCCCCGCGCATGGCTCAGGGCTTAACCACGGCCCGGTACAGCGTCGGCCAGTCATCGAACGGGACGCCCCGGCAGTCGCCCATGACGCGGGTGACCAGCAGCTGGAAGGCCGCGCCGTCCCAGACCCACTGGTCTTCGCTGCCGCAGTCGCCCAGGCCACGGCCTTTGGCGAAGGCCAGCAGGGTGTGGCTGGCCGGGTCGTAGTGGAGGTTCCAGGCCTCGGTCGTCGTTGCCTCCGTCGAGCCGGGCGCCTGGGGCAGGCGCAGCGGCCTGGCCCCCCGCCCGGCCTCGTCGGCGATCGCCAGATAGTGGATGCGATTGTAAGCGCCCTGGCTGCAGACCGGGGCGTAGAGCACCACCCCCGGCGCCAGCCTGGCGATCAGCGCTTCCCCGGCGGCGGTCTCCGGCTCCTCGCACGCCCCGATCACGGCCATGACCGAGGCCGGGACCACGGTCGGCAGGCTCGCCTGGCTCACCGCCGGTCCGGCGCGGATCACCGGCGTCGCCGGAACCATGATGGCCGACGGCGCGCCGGGCGCGCGGCTCAGCGCCGTGGGCGAGCCGATCCGACCCTGCTGCTCGTCGATCCAGATCATCGTCGCGGCAGCGCCCTTGAGGGGCAGAACCACCGGCTCCCGCCCCTTACGCGTCACGGTCAGGCTGGCCCCTTCGCGGATGGCGGCGGCCACCTCGTGGGCGCTGGAAAGGGAAATCTCCGCGCGCCAGTAGCCGGTGTCGTCTTCCACGGGCGTGAGGGTCACCCGTCCAATGACCTGCTGGCCATCAACCGTGATAGTCCACGGACCACCCCCGGCGCCGGGCGCTTCCTCGGCCTGGATCGCGATCACCAGGGTGACCTGCGCGCCGGGCTCTCCCGTCCGCTCCAGTCGGAGCCAGGCGCCGTCGCCATACGCCTCCGGAAACGCGAAGGCGACGCAGGTGTTGAGGTTGTCGCAGACCGCCATCCAGTCGCCGAAGCTCTTCTGGCCGGCGGCGGCGGCGGGTGTGGCCGCGAGGAGCAACAGGCCGGCAACGACAGCGGCAAGGGCGCGCATGACTACCCCGCCGGCAGCGGCGGCAGGTCCAGCCGGCGGGCGTCGGCCATCTTGACGTAGAGCTTGCGGATCTCGGTATCGAGGGCCGCGTCGCGGGCTTGTTCGACGGCGATGTGCAGGGCGATGAGCTCCCGGCGCAGGGCGGCGTTGGCGCGGTCCATGGCGGCCAGTGACAGGTCCTTGTCGACACCCTTCGCGGCCTCGCCGAAGCGGTCGCCCCAGGCCGGCGCAGAGGCGGTCAGCAGGGCGCGGATAGCTCCGTTCTCCCAGGCCCGCGCCTCGATGCCGCGCTCGGCCTCCTGGGCGCTGAGCAGGGCGATCATGCCGGTGACCGCCACCCGGCCCTGCAGGAAGTCGCCCATCGACTCCGGCGGCGGCGGCTCCATCAGGGCGAGGAAGTTGCCCAGCAACAGTTCGGGAACGGTGGGGGTCATGACAGGGCCTCCAGGGCCATGAGCCGGTCGGCCAGGATCACGTCCTGTCGCCGCGCCGTGTACCAGCCGGAGAGGCCCAGCACCGGATCCTTCAGGCCGCCGGCGCGGTACTCCTTGGCCGAGGAAATCCAGATCGCCTGACCCTTCACCGAGGCGAACAGGTCCCACCAGGCCAGAGCGGCCGGATCGACCGTCAGGCCGCTGGCCTTTTCCCAGATGGCGATCGCCTCGGCCTTCGGCAGCATGCCCGACACCCGGTCGGTCTCGCCGTAACACCACAGGGGCTCCATGGCCCAGCCCAGGTCTTCCAGCGGATCGCCGATATGGGCCATCTCCCAGTCCAGCAGGGCGATGATCCTGCCGGCCCCGTCATGCATGAAGTTGCCGGTGCGGTAGTCGCCGTGGACCACCGACAGCTTCTGGGCCGGCGGCGGCGGATTGGCGCGCAGGCGGCGGATACAGGCGCGGACGATCGGCTGCGGATGCTCCTCGTCGGCGTCGATGACGCCCTCCCAGTAGTCCAGCGCCGCCTTCCAGCAGCCGTCCAGGGGCGGGGCCGGCGTCGCCTCAGCGATCGGCAGGGTCAGGGGATCGGCGGCCGCGATCTGGCCCAGATGGCTGTAGAACTGCTCGCCGATGGCCGCGGCGTGGTCGCCGTAGGGCGGCACGGTGAACGGGCTCTGGGCCTTGCCGCCGTCGATGCGGCTCATGATGAAGAACGGCCGCTCCAGCTCCGCGCCGTCTTCTTCCAGGGCGACGGCCTCGGGCACCGGCAGACCGCAGCCGTGGAACGAGCGGAAGGCGAGGAACTCCAGCTTGCGTTCGGTGTCGATCAGGCTGCCGACCGGGTCGCGGCGCAGGATCAGGCCGCGGGTCTCGCCGCCCACCTCGACGTCGAAGCGATAGGTCTCGCGGCTGGCCCCGCCGGGGATGCGCGAGATCGTCGTGACCCGCGCCGGCTGGTCCCAGATGCGGGTCAGATAGGCCCCGAGTTGGTCCTGCAAGCTCATTCGGCGAAATCCAGCATCGACTTGAAGCCCGACGGCGCGTGGGGGCCCAGCACCAGCTGCTCCAGCACGCCCCGGCCCTTGCGGACCTTGCCGGCGGCGTCGGTGAAGGTGACCTCGCTCAGCGCCTGGACGTGCAGGTTGAACGGCGCCTGGGGATTGGCCTCCGCGAGGACAATGTCCTCGCGCTCCAGGGTCAGCTCGCCGTGCAGGCGGCCATGACCCCACTCGGGATGCATGTAGCCCAGGCCCATCATCTGGAACTCGTAGAGCGGCGTGAACTCCACCGATCCGGCGGGCTTGCCGAAGTCGTCGGTCAGCTCGACCACCGCCGACTGGGCGTGGCGGGTGCCCTGTTTCCAGTGGATCTTCGCCGCCCCGTTGAGGTGTTCGAAGCCCTCCTCGCCCTCACCGTCCGGCGACCAGACGGCGCGGGTGTTCCAGGCGCGGCCGATGGCGTCCTCGTTGGAGTGGAAAAAGAAGCTGCCGTCCTCGAAGCTGGACGGCGACCACAGCCAGTAGAACTGCGGCGGGGTCGGCGGCACGGTCGCCTGGCTGTCCTGAGCCCCGACCGGGCGCACGCCCCAGGAGCGGTCGCGGGTGCCGACGAAGCCGTCGAGGCTGCGCCGCTCGCCGTCCAGCTCGATCCAGCCGGTGTAGCGGCCGTTCTGGGTCAGGCGGGTGTAGTCCATAAAGGTCCGTGTGCCGTTGCGCCGGACGAAGCGCGGCTCCTCGATCGGGAAGGCCCGGCCCTCGAAGACGAACTCGCCCTTCAGCCGATGCTCCGGGGAATCGACGGTCACCTTGAGCTTCTGCAGCGGTTCGAGGATTTCGATCTTCACCGGGCCGCAGGTCAGGTCCATCCGGTCGCCCAGCCAGCAGCTGGCATGAAGCGCCGTCTCCACCCCGTCCCGCACCACCACGAAGGCAGCGTCGGCGACGTTGAGGTGCGGATAGATCCCGAAGGCGACGGCGAAGAAGTCCTCGCCGGCTTGCGGATGGTAGCCGTTGAAGAAGTAGCGGTCGTAGAAGTTCCGGTCGGTGCCGGAATAGGCGATCGGCTCCGCCGTCTGGTGGATCGGATAGTCGTCGCCCCGGGTGAGCGCCATGGCCTGGTTTCCTCTGGAAGGCCGACGCTTCTCAGGGAAGCGTTTCGGGCTTACCTCCGCAAAGTGAACGATGACAACCTTGCTAGGCAACCGTGACGGAGGGGAAGGCGTGAACAGTTGGAACAGGCGGGCCTGGATGACCCTGGCGGCGGTCAGCGGATTCGTGGCGGTCGCCGTGGGCGCCTTCGCCGCGCACGGCGTTTCCGACCCGCGCGCCGCCGACTGGCTGCGGACCGGCGCGACCTATCAGTTCATGCACACCATGGCGACGTTCGCCTGCGCCACCTTCATGAACATCGGCGCGAGGCGGGCGCGGCTGGCGCCGGCCTTTTTCCTCGGCGGAACGGTGCTGTTTTCGGGAAGCCTCTACGCCATGGCCCTGGGCGCGCCGCGCTGGCTGGGGGCGGTGACGCCGCTTGGCGGGCTGGCCTTCCTGACCGGCTGGGCGATTCTCGCCTGGGCGGCCCGTGACGTGGATCAGGTCTGAGAGGGGACAGCTTAAGATATCCCAAGGGGAAACCTTAAGCTGTCCCCGGCGTCCCGCCCCTTCGCGGCAGCGCCATGAACCACAGGGCCGCCGCCGAGCCGAGCAGGCAGGTCAGCATGACCCCGGCCATCGGCAGGGCCGTTCCATTGTGCAGCGCGCCGACGGCCCAGGAGGCCAGGGCGCCGGCGCCGAACGACAGGCCGCCCATCAGCGCCGAGATCGAGCCGGCCCGGCGTGGATCGATGCTCAGGGCGCCGGCCATCGTGTTGCCGGCCATCAGGCCGTAGCTGCCCAGGCACAGGAACAGCGACGGCAGCACCGTCCACTGGCCGCCCAGCCCCGTCGCCGCGACCAGTGTCATCAGCACGCCGAAGCCGATCGCCGCCAGGCTGGCCCGGCGCAGCACGTGGTCCGGCGTCACCCGCCGCAGCAGCATCCGGTTGACCTGGCTGGCCCCGATTACGCCCACCGCGTTGAAGCCGAACACCCAGCCGAACACCTGGGGCGAATGGCCGTAGATGGTGATGATCAGTTCCGAGGAGCTGGAGATGTAGGTGAACAGGACCGCCCCGTTGAGCGCCCCGCCCAGGGCATAGCCGAGCAGGCGGCGCTCGCGCACAAGGGCGGCGAACGCCCGGAGCGGGCTTTCGGACCGCGCCTGGGCGGCGGTCTCCTCCGACCGCGACTCCTTGAGGCGCAGCGTCACCGCCGCCCCGCAGGCCAGTCCGAACAGGGCCAGGATCCAGAAGATCATCTGCCAGCCGGCGAAGGTCAGCACCCAGCTGCCCAGCACGGGGGCGACGATCGGCGCCACGCCCATGACCAGGGTCAGCAGGGACAGCATCCGGGCGGTCTCGGTATGGCTGAACTGGTCACGGATCACCGCCCGGGCCACCACGGCGCCGGCGCATCCGCCGAGGGCCTGGACGAACCGCGCCGCCTGCAGCCCCTCGATCGAGGTCGACAGGGCGCACCAGACCGACGCCGCCACATAGACCGCGATGCCGACCAGGATCGGCGCGCGCCGACCAAAACGGTCCGAGGCCGGCCCGTAGAGGAACTGGCCGATGGCCATGCCGAACAGGAAGGTCGCCAGGGTCAGCTGGGTCGCTTCCGGCGTCGCCTGCAGGGCCCGGCCGATCTCCGGCAGGGCCGGCAGGTACATGTCGATCGACATCGGCGCGAACGCCGTCAGCGCGCCGAGCATAATGACGAGCCCCCACGGCGTGGCGGGCGGACGGGCGATGTCGGGGGACTGACTCAAGGTGGGGAGTGTTTGGGGAGACGAACGCATCAACTCAATCCTCCCCGCGAAGCCGGGGAGGGGGACCATGCGAAGCATGGTGGAGGGGGCAGCGCCGGCACGACCGGAAAGACCTGAATTCAGGAGGTGGCCGCTCGCATCTGCGCTGCCCCTCCACCGCCTCGCGGCGGTCCCCCTCCCCGGCTTCGCGGGGAGGATTCAAGACCCTCTTGCCTTCCCCCACGACGCCCGTTCAGCATCGGGAAAACACACCCGGGGAAACGCCGATGTCCGCCATCACCGCCATGATGCCGCCCGTGAAGTACGCCGACGTCAACGGCATCCGCATGGCCTATTACGAGGCTGGGCCGGTCGGCCAGGGCGTGCCATTGGTGTTCTGTCACGGCTGGCCGGAGCTGGCTTTTTCCTGGCGCCACCAGATCAAGGGCCTGTCGGACGCGGGCCGCTGGGTGATCGCGCCGGACCAGCGCGGCTATGGCCTGACCGACGCCCCGGCCGAGGTCGAGAGCTACGCGCTGGAGAACCTCTGCGCCGACCTGGTCGCCCTGCTGGACGCCAAGGGGATCGAGAAGGCCATCTTCGTCGGCCATGACTGGGGCGGCTTCGTTGTCTGGTACATGGCCATTCGCCATCCCGACCGGGTCGCCGGCGTGATCGGGCTGAACACCCCCTTCAGCGAGCGGGCGCCGGCCGACCCCATCGCCATCATGCGCAACCGCCTGGGCGAGAGGATGTACATCGTCCACTTCCAGACCCCCGGCGAAGCGGACGCGGTGCTGAACGCCAACGTCCGCAAGGCGATGAACTTCTTCATGAAGCGGCCGATGGACATGCCCGCCGCGCCCAGCGCCGGCTTCGCCACCGAGCGCAAGCCGGGCGACCCCAGCGCCTTCGCCATCGTCGACATGCTGGAAGCCTATGACCCCGCCGTCGATCCGCGTGAGCCCCTGATGACCGACGAGGAGTTCGACGCCCTGGTCGAGGTCTATGAGCGCACCGGCTTCACCGGCGGCATCAACTGGTACCGCAACTTCACCCGCAACTGGCAGGCCTCCGAGGGCCTGCAGCACCGGGTGCGCCAGCCCAGCCTGATGATCATGGCCGAGAAGGACGCCGTCCTGCCGCCGTCCGCCGCCGACGGCATGGAACGGTTGATCCCTGACTTGGAGAAGCAGCTGGTCCTCGGCTCGGGTCACTGGACCCAGCAGGAGGAACCCGAGCAGGTGAACCGGATCATGCTCGACTGGCTGGATCGCCGCTTCCCGCTCTGACACTCGTAATGCCCGGACTTGCGGACGACGCGTCGTCATGCCAGAAAGCATCCAGTGGATACATTGGAGCCAACGATGGAACTGGTCACCTACGAGCGCGTGGGACGCGCGGCCCGGATCCGGATGGACGACGGCCGGCTGAACCTCATGAACCCGGCCATGCTGTCGGCGCTCGACGCGGCCTTTGACCGCGCGGCCGCGGACGGCGCCATCGCGGTTCTGAGCGGGCGGCCGGACATCTTCTCCGCGGGTTTCGACCTGAAAGTTTTCCGCGCCGGCAACGCGGCGGCCAGCAAGGCCCTCGTCAGGCAGGGCGCGGAACTGGCGTTGAAGGTGCTGTCCTTTCCCCGGCCCGTGGTCACGGTCACCGAGGGACACGCCTATCCTATGGGTGCCTTCCTGATGCTCTCGGCCGACTGGCGGATCGGCGCGGACAGCGGCTGGAAAGGCGGGCTCAACGAGGTCGCCATCGGCCTCACCGTGCCGAGCTTCGCGCTTGAGCTGGCGCGCCAGCGGCTGGCCCCAGCCTGGTTCAGCCGCACGGCGATCACGGGCGAGATGTTCCTCGCCCATGACGCCGTCGAGGCCGGCCTGATCGACGAACTGGTTCCGGTCGGCGAGGTCGAGGCCGCCGTCGAAGTCGCCATCGCGCGCCTTTCGACCATCGATTTCGGCGCGCACGCCGCCACCAAGCGACGGGCCCGGCGCGGGGCCATCGCGGCTGTGCGGGCCGCGATCGACGCGGAGCTGCTGCCAGAGCCGGCCTGACCGCGCGTGGCATGGCCTCTCTCGCCGCTCGTCTCTACAAGGGACGCCATGACCTCCCGCACCGGGCGCGACACCTACAGGCACGGCAACCTGCGCGGCGAGGCCATCGCGGCCGCGCGCGCCTCGATCGTGGAGAGCGGCCATGAGGCGCTGAGCCTGCGGCGGGTCGCCGACGCCGTCGGAGTCGCGCACCGCTCGCTCTATAACCATTTCGAAGACCGCGAGGCGCTGCTCGACGCCGTGGCCGAAGAGGCCTTCGTCGCGCTGGCCGCCGAATTGAAGGCCGCCACGGACGCCGGCCGGTTCGTCGCCGCCTACGTGGGCTTCGCGCTGTCCAACCCGGCCATCTTCGCCCTGATGACGAGCCGACCGCATGGCGCGATGAAGAAGCGGCCATCGCTTCAGCGCGCGGTGCATCTTGGGATCACCGAGGCGCTCAGGCTGTTCGCCCGTCCTGATCGCAGCAGCGCCGAGAACCGGCGCGCGGTGATGAAGGTGATCATCCTGCTGCAAGGCGGCCTGGCGATGTACGCGGACGGCATCCTTGATCTGCCTGACGACGAGGCGCTGGTGGCGGAGCTGCGGGCGATGGTGGCAGACGCCTGAATTCACGGCGATCGGAAAGTTTGTAAGTGGCCCCCACCCCGCCGCGGCGCTAGAACGGCCGCATGGATCGCTCAGCGCCGCCGCCCGCCCCCGGACACTCCAGCTCACGCCGGAACCTGTACCCCGAGGTGGAGGCCTACAATTTCGGCTGGCTGCAGACCGGCGGGCCGCACGAACTCTACTACGAGGAGTGCGGCAACCCGAAGGGCAAGGCCGCCATCGTCCTGCACGGGGGCCCCGGCGGGGCGATCAACCCGACCATGCGGCGGTTCTTCGACCCTGCCAAATGGCGCGTGGCGCTGTTCGACCAGCGCGGCTGCGGCAAGAGCCGGCCCAACGCCAGCCTCGAGGACAACACCACCTGGTCGCTGATCGAGGACATTGAGCGACTGCGGGTGCATCTGGGCGTCGAGAAATGGACCGTGTTCGGCGGGTCCTGGGGCTCAACCCTGGCCCTGGCCTATGCCATCACCCATCCCGAACGGGTCGAGGCCCTGATCCTGCGCGGCATCTTCCTGCTGACCCAGCGCGAGCTGAAGTGGTTCTACCAGGACGGCGCCTCGTTCCTGTTCCCGGACGCCTGGGAGCGGTTCACCGGGCCGATCCCCAAGGGCGAGCGGAACGACATGATCGCCGCCTATCACAAGCGGCTGACCCACTCCGACCGTAAGGTCCAGGCCGAGGCCGCCGCCGCCTGGAGCCAGTGGGAGGGCGACACCATCTCGATCCGCGGCCCCGAGGCCCGACCGCCGAAGTTCAACGAGGTCGACTTCGCCATCGCCTTCGCCCGCATCGAATGCCACTTCTTCGCCAACCGGGGCTTCTTCCCGGAGGACGGCTGGCTGCTCAAGCAGGTGGAGAAGATCCGCAAGATCCCCGGCTGGATCGTCCAGGGCCGCTTCGACGTGGTCACGCCGCTGGAGAGCGCCTGGGCCCTGCACAAGGCCTGGCCCGAGAGCCGCTTCGACATCATCTGGGACGCGGGTCATGCGTCAACGGAGCCGGGCGTGATCGATGGGCTGATCCGGGCGACGGACGAAGCGGGACGGCTGCGCTAGCTGCGCCGCAATCGATTCATGAAGAATCGTCGCCGCCCGCGGGAACCAACCCGCCCGGGGTGCATTATGGGGCCGGCGGCGGACTAACGAAGTCCACGCGCCGGGGGGGATTCGTCGCGTGACACGCTTTGTAAGGCCGGCGCCCCAATGGCCGTAATCCTGATCGTCGAGGATGACCTGTTCATCCGGCAGGCCTCCGAGTGGACCATCGGCGATCTCGGCCACATGATCCTGACGGCCGACGACCTGGCCAGCGCCCTGGTCCATATGAACGGGCGGACGCCGGTCGATGCCCTGTTTGTCGATATTCGCCTCCATGCCCTGGCGCTGGGCGGCTATGACGTAGCCAATCAGGCCCTCGCCATTCAGCCGGGCTTGAGGGTGCTCTACACATCCGGATCCCCCTTGTCCGTCGACATGGCCAACCTGTTCGTCAAGGGCGGTCGGTTTCTCCAGAAACCCTACACGCCGGCCCAGCTCGAGCAGGCCGTGGAACGACTTCTGCACTAGCGATCTTCATCAGGTGGCGTTCCCATCCACGCCGGATTTTGTAACCCGAGTCAGGAAAGCCAATCTCCAAACCCCCCGCTGTCATTCCGGCCCGGCCCGCGTCTCGCCCCCTCCGATTCCTCGCGACCGACGGTCAGACCGAAGAATCCATCGTCAAGGCCGGCGCGCTGCAGAACGCCATCTTCAACAGCGCCAACTTCTCGAGCATCGCCACCGACGCCAAGGGGGTCATCCAGATCTTCAACGTCGGCGCCGAGCGGATGCTCGGCTACACGGCCGCGGAGGTGATGAACACGATCACTCCGGCCGACATCTCCGATCCCCAGGAACTGATCGCCCGCGCCCAGGCCCTGAGCGCCGAACTGGCCACCGCCATCACGCCGGGCTTCGAAGCGCTCGTCTTCAAGGCCTCGCGCGGGATCGAGGACATCTATGAGCTGACCTACATCCGTAAGGACGGCACCCGCCTGCCGGCCGTGGTGTCGGTGACCGCCCTGCGCGACGCCGCCGGCGTCATCATCGGCTATCTGCTGATCGGGACGGACAACACCGCGCGCAAGCTGGTCGAGGAAGAGAAGAAGAAGTCCGACCAGCGCCTGCGGGACCAGCAATTCTATACCCGCTCGCTGATTGAATCGAACATCGACGCCCTGATGACCACCGACCCGTCCGGTATCATCACCGACGTCAACAAGCAGATGGAGGCCCTCACCGGCTGCACTCGCGACGAACTGATCGGGGCGCCGTTCAAGGACTGCTTCACCGATCCGGCGCGCGCCGAGGCCGCCATCAAGCGGGTTCTGAGCGAGAAGTCGGTCACGGACTACGAACTGACCGCTCGGGCGCGCGACGGCAAGCAGACCGTGGTCTCCTACAACGCCACCACCTTCTATGATCGCAGCCGAACCCTGCAGGGGGTCTTCGCCGCGGCCCGTGACGTTACCGAGCAAAAGCGGGTCGAGGCAGAGCTGCAGCAGGCCAAGGCGGACGCCGAGAGCGCCAGCCGCACCAAGTCCGACTTCCTGGCCAGCATGAGTCACGAAATCCGCACGCCGATGAACGCCATCATGGGCATCGCCGACCTGCTGGCCAAAACCCCCCTCACCGCCGAGCAGGACAACTATGTCCAGATCTTCAGGCGTTCGGGCGACAACCTCCTGAACCTGATCAACGACATCCTCGACCTGTCGAAGGTCGAGGCTTCGCAGCTCGACCTGGAGCGCACCGGCTTCTCGCTGGGCGATCATCTGGAGAAGGTGATCGAGATGGTCGCCGTGCCCGCCCACCAGAAGGGCCTGACCCTGACCTGCCACATCGCGCCCGGCGTCGGCGCCGACCTGATCGGCGACCCGACCCGCTTGCGTCAGGTTCTGCTCAACCTGCTGGGCAACGCGATCAAATTCACCGAGTCCGGTACGGTGTCGCTGCTAGTGGAGCCGGACCGTGACCCGGCCATTCCTACCGCCGTGCGGTTCACCGTCTCGGACACTGGCATCGGCATCCCGCAGGAGAAGCTGGCGAGCATCTTCGAGCGGTTCACCCAGGCCGATTCCTCCACCACCCGACGCTTCGGCGGATCGGGTCTCGGCCTGACCATCTCCAAGCGCCTGGTCGAGCTGATGGGCGGCCGCATCTGGGTGAAGAGTAAGGTCGACAAGGGAAGCGTCTTCACCTTCTCGGTCCCGTTCGAGACCTGGGCGGCGGGCGACCGCCCGGTCAGCGCGCCGGTCGGCGTGGGATCGGCCCCGGCGATGCCGCGCCTGCGCATCCTGATGGCCGAGGACTCGCCCGACAACCGCACCATCACCCTCGCCTACCTCGAGGACACGCCCTACAGCATCGATATCGCCGAGACCGGCAAGGCCGCGCTCGAGATGTTCAAGGCGGGAGACTACGACCTGGTCCTGATGGACCGGCAGATGCCGGTGATGGACGGTCTGGCCGCCGCCCGGGCGATCCGGGCGTGGGAAAAGGCCACCGATCGCGCCCCCACGCCGATCATCGCCCTGACCGCCTCGGCCCTGAAGGGCGACCGGGAGACCTGTCTCGCCGCCGGCTGCACGGCCTATCTGAGCAAGCCGATCAAGCAGGATGTGCTGCTGCAGGCGATCGTCGATTTCTCGGCCGTGGCGCAGGCGGTTCTGGCCAGACGGGTCAGGGCCGAAGCCCTGTCCCTGCCGCCCGGTCCCAGGGTCGCGGCCCGTGTGCCGGCCTATCTCGAAGCCTGCCGCCAGAACGTGAAGGCCATCCGCGCCGCCCTCGACCGGGCCGATTTCACAGCCGCGACCACCCTGGGACACAACCTGCGGGGATCGGGCGGCGCCTTCGGCTTCCAGCACATCACCGACATCGGCGAAGGCCTGGAACTGGCCGCCGAGGACTCTGACCTCAAGGCCTCGCGCGGCTGGGCGACGGAACTGGATCGTTATCTCGACGGGCTCAAGCCGCTCCCGACCGTCTGACCCGGGGTCAGCCCCGCAGCGGCTTGAGCGCCCCTGCCCACCGGTGCAGTTCATCCAGGGCGCGGCCCGCGGATACCGTGTGCGCGGCCTCCGGCTTGAACACGCCGTCCTCGATGTGCTGGCCGGCCATGTGGACGGACACCTGCTCCGGGATCGGCATGATCTTCAGGGTGGTCATGATCTGCTTCTCGACCTGGACCGCCCGCAGTCCGCCGGAGACGCCGCCGTAGCTGACGAAGCTGGCCGGCTTGTAGTTCCACTCGCGGTAGACATAGTTCAGGGCGTTCACCAGCGCGGGCGGCGGGCCGTAGTTGTATTCGGGGGTGACGAACACGAAGGCGTCGGCGGCGGCCACGCTGGCGCTCCAGGCCTTGGTGTGGTCGTGCTCGTAGGACTGCATCATCGGATGCTTGGGCTCGTCATAGACCGGCAGGTTGAAGTCGGCGATGTCGACCAGGGCGGCGTCGAACCCGCCGTGCGCCTGGGCCGTCTCATGGAACCAGCGGGCGATGGTCGGCCCGACGCGGCCGGGACGGGTGCTGCAGATGATGGTGTGAAGGACGAGGGACATGGCGGCTCCTGTTTCGCCACTTCTCCTGTTCCAATTGGCGCGCGCTGTCACCCGAAAAGGGGACTACATCAGCGCGCCTCTCCCGCTTGTGACCTCGGAGTAGCGGTGCACCCGCACCGACTGCACCAGGCCGAACCCGATCATCACGCTGAGCATGACGGTGCCGCCATAGCTGAGCAGCGGCATGGGCACCCCCACCACGGGCGCCAGACCCATGACCATCGCCCCGTTGATCAGCACATAGAGGGCGAAGGTGGCGGTCACGCCGGCCGCCGCCAGCCGGCCGAAATGGCTGTGGCTGATCGAGGCGATGCGCAGGGCCATGAAGATGATCGCCCCGTAGAGGAACAGGATCGAGAAACAGCCGGCGAAACCGAACTCCTCGGCCAGGGTGGCGAACATGAAGTCAGTATGCTTCTCCGGCAGGAAGTCGAGCTGGCTCTGGCTGCCCAGGCCATAACCCTTGCCCAGCAGGCCGCCGGCGCCGAGCGCGATCTTGGACTGCAGGATGTGGTAGCCCGAGCCGGACGGATCGCTTTCCGGATTGAGGAAGGTCAGCACCCGTTTGCGCTGGTAGTCGTGCATGAAGAACATCACGAACGGGATCGCCGCCCCGATGGTCAGGGCCGCGCCGGCGATGATCAGCCGCCACGACAGGCCCGCGAGCATCATGATGGCGAAACCCGTGGCCGCGATCAGGATGGCGGTGCCCAGGTCCGGCTGGTGCGCCACCAGCAAGGTCGGCGCCCCGATCAGCAGCAACGGGATCAGCAGCCACCAGCTCATCCGCGCGCTGTCGGCGGAGATGCCGTGATAGAACCGGGCGACGGCCAGCACGACGGCGATCTTCATGATTTCCGAGGGCTGGAACCGGACCGGCCCGATCTCCAGCCAGCGCTGGGCGCCCTTGGCGGACTCGCCGATCACCTCCACCCCGATGAGCAGCACCAGGGCGCCGACATAGACCGGATAGGCCAGGGCGAACCAGACGCGCAGGTCGATCATCGCCAGGATGATCATCACCACGAACACCACGCCGAAGCGGATCAGGTGCGGCGCGGCCCAGGGCATCCAGGAGGACTCCGCGGCCGAGAACATCATCATTCCCCCGGCCCCGGCGATGAGGCAGAGGATCAGACAGAAGGTCCAGTCGATCTCGGTGAACTTGACGATCAGCCGATCGCGTTCGCCAGGCCGGGTGAGGCCGCCGCTGAGGGTCATCGCGGCGCTCCGGGCGCGGGGGTGGCGGGCGGCGGTCCGACGGCGGCCGGCAGGGGCGCGGCGCCCTCGACCGGCGCGTTCGGGTCGACCTCCGGCATCGGCAGCGGCTTTTCGATCCGGGCGCGGATTTCGGGATCCTTGAGCAGCGCCACGCGCATCACCTCACGCGCGCGCGGCGCGGCCGCAGTGGCGCCGGCCAGGCCGCCGTGCTCGATCAGCACCGAAATGGCGTAGCGCGGCGCATCGACCGGGGCGAAGGCGATATAGAGGTTGTGGTCCTTTAGCCCCCAGCGGACGCTGGCGCTTTTGCGCGAGGCCGCCTTGTCATAGCTGCGCACCTGGGCGGTGCCGGTCTTGCCGGCCATCAAGATGTCGCCAAGTCCCAACTGGCTTTGCCGATAGGCGCCGCCCGTGGGATCGTTGGCCACGGCGATCATGCCGCCCCTTACGATGTTGAGGAATTCCTGGCTGAACGGCAGGTCCGGGACGGCGTCGCCATGCGGCCGGTCGATGCCTCCGACCGACTTGATCAGCCGCGGGTTCAGCGCCTTGCGGCCGTTGGCCAGCCGCGAGGTCATCACCGCCAGCTGCAGGGCGTTGACCGTCAGGGCCCCCTGGCCAATGCCGTAGCTCGGCGACTCGCCGGGGAACCAGACCTGGTTGCGCGGGTCCTTGAAGGCCCGCTTCTTCCACGCCCGGTCCGGCACCAGGCCCTTCTTCTGGCCGGGGATGCCGATGTCGAACACCTGGCCGAAGCCCATCGACCGGGCGGTGCGGGCGATAATGTCCGGTCCGATCTTCAGGGCCGTCTGGTAGAAATAGACGTCGCAGGAGTTCTTGATCGCTTCGTGCATGGACTGCGACCCGTGCCCGCCCTTCTTCCAGCAGTGGAAGGTGCGGTTGCCGAAGAACCAGCCACCCGTGCAGACCACGCGGGTGTCGGGATCGACGCCGGCCTCGAGGGCCGCGAGGGCGACGGTTGGCTTGAAGGTCGAGCCCGGCGCATAGGTGCCGTACAGGGCCTTGTCGAGCAGCGGCTTGCGCTCGTAGCCGGCCAGCGCCCGGTATTCCGGCCCAGACAGCCCCTTGACGAACCGGTTGGCGTCGAAGCTGGGCGTGGAGGCCATGCACAGCAGGTCGCCGCTGCGGCAGTCCATCAGCACGATGGCGCCGCTCTCCTCGCCCATCACCTCCAGGGCGCGGTTCTGGATGTCCGCGTCCAGGGTCAGGCGGATCTCCTTGCCCGGCGTCGCGGGGATGTCGCCCTCGGGGTCGTCGCGGACCACCCGGCCCTGGGAATCGACCTCCTGCTTCTGGGCGCCGGCCTTGCCGCGCAGCTGGAGATCGAAGGCCTTTTCCACCCCCTGGCGGCCGATGCGGAAGCCGGGGTTGTAGAGCAGCGGGTCGGGCTCGAGGCCGGTTTCCCTGGCCGTCGCGATGTCCTTCTCATTGACCTTGGCCACATAGCCGATGACGTGGGCGAAGGCGCCGCCATAGGGATAGACCCGCACCTCGCCCATGTCGGCGGTGACCCCCGCCAGCTCCGGCGCACGGACGTTGATGCGCGAGAACTGCTCCCAGCTCATGTCTTCCATGACCTGGACCGGCGCCTTCTTCGGCGAGCGGGTGATGTCCCTGATCAGGCGCGCGCGGCGCTTGTCGTCAATCGGCACCAGGGTGGCCAGGTTGTCGACGGTGCGCGCCACGTCCATGTCCGTCTCCCGCCCCACCAGCAGGCGGAAGTTGGGGCGGTTGGAAGCCAGGGTGACGCCGTTGCGGTCGAGGATCAGCCCCCGGGGCGGCGGCACCAGGCGGAAATTGAACTGGTTGGACTGCGCCAGCTTCTGGTAGCGCTGCGCCTCGACGAGCTGCAGATGGACCAGGCGGCCGGTCAGCGCCAGCAGGCCCGCGCCCGTCAGGCCGCCCAGCAGGAAGGCGCGGCGGGTGAAGGCGCCCTGCCGCTCGTTGACCTCGGTGAAGAAGATGGTCGGTTCACTCATCGGAATCTCACGTCCGCGTCCTCGAAGCGGTCGATCAGGCGATGGGCGAAGGGGTAGAGGATCGCCGTGGCGAGAAATTGCCACAGCACGGCCACCAGGCTGGGCGCGGCCTTCACGTCCAGCATGATGATCAGGTAGCCGGTGGCCATGGTCACCAGGCACATGCCTGCGTACCAGGCCCACATCATCGGCCGGCTCTGGCCGGTCATCATGTTGCGCATGGCCAGGGTTACGGCATAGGCCATCAGCAGGGAGACCGCCCACAGGCCCAGCGCGCCGCCCCAGTAGATGTCCAGGAACATCCCCAGCACCAGCAGCATCGCCGGCGCCAGGATCGAGGGCCGGATCACCGCCCAGCCGAAGGCGCAGACCATCGGAAACACCGGTTCGGGCAGGCGCAGGCCGAACAGCTGGATCGGGGCGGCCAGCAGCAGGGTCGCGCCCACGCACATCAGCGCCGGCACGCCGATCCAGCGCCACGGGTCCAGCGGCCGCGCGGCGGAGAAGCTCATTGTGGACGGCCCTCGGCGGGCGTCGGCGCCTTGGCGACCGGAACCGGCGCGGACTTCTGCACCGGCGACGGCGGCGGCCGGGACGGCGGGGCGGCCGACTTCCGCGGCGGCGTGGCCAACGGCTGGGCCGGCGGCTTTGCCGGCTGCGGCTGGGACGTCCCGGCGCCGATGATCCGGTCCTCGGGGTTCTCCGTGATCACCGGCGGCAGGCGGGTGGCGGCCAGGGCCTCCTGGTCAGCCAGCTGGGAATAGTCCTTGAACTTGAGGATTCGCACCCAGTCGATGGCCCCGGCGTCGGCATCGAGCACCACCCGCCAGCGGCCGTCCAGGCCCTTCACAGCCCGGCCCACCGGCAAGCCGCGAGGCAGCACGCCGCCGTCGCCGCTGGTCAGGACCCGGTCGCCCTCGCGGATCGGATTGCGGCCGCGCAGGTATTCAAGCTTGGGATTGGGACCGCCGTCGCCGGTCAGGATCGCCCGCGCGTTGCTGCGGTCGATCATTACCGGAGTGCGCGAGGCCACGTCGGTCAGCAGCAGGATCCGGCTGGAGTCGCGCGAAACGCCCACCACCCGGCCGACCAGGCCGCGCTCGCTGAGCACCGGATAACCGACGACCACGCCGGCGTCGCTGCCGGCGTTGGCCAGGCGGGCGTTGGCGAAGGGGCCGCGGGAATCAGTGACCACCCGGGCGGTGGCCATGGGGATCGGCGGGTCGGTGCGCACGCCCAGCATGGCTCGCAGGCGATCATTCTCGTCCTTCAGCCGGACGGCCTCGTCGGCCTGGACCCGCAGGGTGACGAGGTCGCGGCGCAGGCGGCGGTTCTCGCCAGCGACGGCGACATAGCTGCGCAGCCAGCCGAGCAGGTCACCGGTCCAGCGGCCCGGGGCCGCCACGGTCGCCCCGACCGGCGCGGAGACCGTGTCCACCGCCTGGCGCGCGGCGCCGTAGGCCTCAGTCTGGAACGTTTCGCGGCGGTCGCTGAGCAGAATCGAGACGCCGACGACGCCACAGACGATCAAGGCCACGACCGCCATCCAGGTCAGCGGGACCTTCAACTCCCCGAACGAGTCCTGGCGTAGCGGCACCCGAAGCCTCCGTCAGCGCCGCCCCGGACGCCGACTCACATGCTGATCTTACGAGAGCGTGCTTTCCAGTACGCCCTTCATCCATTTCGGGTGTTCAAGAACCTTGCCACAGCCCAGCGCGACGCAGGACAGGGGGTCGTCGGCGACGGTCACCGGCAGGCCGGTGTGGTCGCGGATCTCGGCGTCCAGGCCGCGCAGCAGCGCGCCGCCGCCGGTCAGCATGATGCCCTTGTCGGCGATGTCGCTGGCCAGTTCGGGCGGGGTGGCTTCCAGCGCCACCTTCACGGCCTCGACGATCTGGTTGACCGGATCCTGCAGGGCGTCGGCCGCCTGCTTCTCGGAAATGCGCACCTCGCGGGGCACGCCCTGCATCAGGTCGCGGCCCTTGACGTCGATCGACAGGCCTTCGCCGTCGGCCGGGGCGCGGGCGGTGCCGATTTCCTTCTTGATCCGCTCGGCGGTGGTCTCGCCGATCAGCAGGTTATGGTGCCGGCGCATGTAGCTGATGATCGCCTCGTCCATCTTGTCGCCGCCGACGCGCACCGAGCGCGAGTAGACGATGCCGGACAGGGACAGCACGGCCACCTCGGTGGTGCCGCCGCCGATGTCGACGACCATCGAGCCGGTCGGCTCATGGATCGGCAGGCCGGCGCCAATGGCCGCGGCCATGGGCTCGTCGATCAGGCCGACCCGGCGGGCCGAGGCGTTGAGGCAGGAGTCGTTGATCGCGCGACGCTCGACGGCGGTCGCGCCGGACGGCACGCACACGATCACCTTGGGGTTCACGAAGCCCTTGCGGTTGTGAACCTTGCGGATGAAGTACTTGATCATCTCCTCGGCCACTTCGAAGTCGGCGATGACCCCGTCGCGCATCGGGCGGATGGCTTCCATGTGGCCGGGGGTGCGGCCGAGCATCTGCTTGGCCTCTATGCCCACGGCGTGCACCACCTTGCGGCCGCCGACGTTGCGCAGGGCGACGACGCTCGGCTCGTTCAGCACGATGCCCTTGCCCTTCATGTAGATGAGGGTGTTGGCCGTACCGAGGTCGATGGCGATGTCGTTGGAAATGGCGCCGAAGAGAGAGCCGAACATTCAGAGCCTTGAATCTGAGAGCTTTTGGGACGAGCGAGGCTGAGCCTGCAAGCCTCGCACCAGACCGACGGCGCGCTCGTCCGAGCGCAGCATCGCCGGGATGGCAGGGCAAGCTGACATCACGCCGTGTGCACCGCGAACGTGTTGATTTCAAGGTCTATTGCGGGCCGGTCTCAACCCAGCGCGGCGAGCACGACCCCGACCGCCGTCACGCCGCCCGCCAGCCATTGCCGCAGGCTCACCCGCTCGGCGAAAAGACGGCGTCCGGCGAGGGCCGCCATGGGCATTTCCACCACCCCCACGGCCCGCACGGGCCCTGCTGGCGAAAGGGCCAGCGCGACGAACCAGCCCGCCGAGGCCAGGGCCCCGAACAGCCCCGCGCCGAGCGACATCCGCCAGGACCGCAGCACCGATGCCAGCGACCGTCTGTCGCGCAGGAACATCCAGGTGGTGAGGGCCGCGGACTGCATCGCCTGGACGATCGCCACCGTGACCAGGGCGGCGGGAATCGGGTGGGCGGGATCGAGCGCCAGGGCGCTCTGGCGGAAAGCGTTGGCCGAGATGGCGAAACAGAAGCCGGACAGGGTTCCCAGGCCCGCCGCGGTCCAGTCCCGCGTCGCTTCGCTGGTCCCGGGCCAGGACAGGACAATCAGCCCCGCCGACGCCAGCAGCACGCCGGCCCAGCCCACTGCGCTCAGATGGTCGCCAAAGAACAGCAGGCCGAGAATCGCGGCGAACGGCAGGCCACTCTGCTGGAACGCCGTGCCCAGCGCGAAACTCGACCGCTGCATGGCCGTCAGCAGCGCCGCGGTGGCGCCCAGTTGCATGGCCCCGCCCAGGGCGGCCCAGGCCAGGGTGACCGGGGTGATGGTCTGGCTGGTCTCGAACAGCAGCAAGGCGACCGCCGAGATCACCAGACTGAACGGCAGGCCGAACAGGAACCGCACCAGGGTCGCGCCCCACGGCCCGGCCCCGGTCAACAGGCTGCGCTGCGCCGCGTTGCGCGCAACTTGGAACGCGGCGGCCGCGACGGTGACGGGAATCCAGATCATGAGACGTTCCGCCCTCCCTCGGCGGAGAGGCAGGGTATGCTATCGTCCTCCGTCCGCCGCCAGAGCTTTACGGGATGTCCTCCTGCGCGAGCATCCGGTTCCTTCGAACCGTTCATGCAGTTTCCAAGCGTCCCTTGCGTCACTAGGTTCGTGGTTTCGGGAGCGTTGACGATGGACGAGACCACGCGAGCGACGATTTTCCGCTTCCTGCAGGACGCCCAGGGCATCGCCACGCCGGACGAGCTCAACCGGCGCTTCACCGAAGCGGTGCAGGCCATGGGCTTCACCGGCGCGGTCTACATCCGCCTGTCAGCCAATGGCCACGCCCTGCCCCCCCGACCGGTGTTCGGCGAGGCCCCGGAGGGCTGGGTCGACCACTACTTCGCCAACAACTATGCCCGCTACGACACCGCCATACCGATGTCCTTCCAGTCCCGTGATCCGTTCACCTGGAGCGAGGCGGCCGGCCGGGGCATGGAGAAGGAGACCGGCGCACTGTTCGGCGAGGCCTACGAATGGTGGGGTTCGGAGGTGCTGATTTGTCCCGTGCGGGGGATCAACGGCGGGCTGTCGATCGTCGATCTGAAGATGGACAAGGGGCGCAGGCTGCATGAAGCGGAGCGGTCCACGGCTCACGCCCTGGCCAGCCTCTACGCCGTGGCCGGCGAAGGCTTCCTTGAACGTCCCGCCCCCACCGAGCTGGAGAAGCCGCTGACCTGGCGCGAGGCTGAATGCGTCTACTGGGTGTGTCTGGGCAAGTCCGACGAGGAGATCGGACGGATCCTCTCGATCTCGAAAAAGACGGCTAACCACCATGTCGAAGCGGCCAAGACCAAGCTCGGCGCGGTCAGTCGCGCAAGCCTGGCCTGGCGGGCCTTCGCGCTCGGCCTGGTCCAGCCGCCTTTGTTCTAGGTCAATGGGGTAAACGCCCCATACCCCGGCCTCCGCGTTTCAACGAGCTTCGA
Source organism: Caulobacter sp. (assembly GCA_030678995.1). Classification (GTDB taxonomy): domain Bacteria; phylum Pseudomonadota; class Alphaproteobacteria; order Caulobacterales; family Caulobacteraceae; genus Caulobacter. The sequence continues at coordinate 8,632 of JAUXTQ010000048.1, read as the reverse complement.
CCTTCAGCAGGACGGTCGGGCCATGATCCACGTCGTCACCCATGCGCAGCGCGGCGTCTACGCCGAGCAGATCGCCGCCATGCACCGGATGCGGCGCGAGGTGTTCATTGTCGCTCGCGGCTGGAAGCTCAAGGAGCGCGACGGCGGCGAGTACGACCGCGGCGACGACGAGCAGGCGATCTATTTCATGATGCTCGACCAGGCCGGCGGCCTGCAGGTCAGCGTCAGGGTCCGGCCGGTGCTCGACTGGAGCATTCTGCTCGACGAGATGTCCGGATGCGTCGAGGGCGACGCGGCTGCGCTGCGCCGACCGGGCGTCTGGGAAATGGCGCGTCACCTGGCCAGCGGTCAGGGACGGTCGGTCGGCGAGGCCAAACGGCGCGCGGCCGAGTTCAGGATCGCCATGCTCGAGGCCGCTTTGAGCCGCGGCGTCACGCGCATTGTCGGGTCGGTCGATGTGGGCCTGCTGGCGCACGGCGTTCGCGCGTGGCTCGACCTCAAGCCCCTCGGCCTGCCCGTCGTCTACCCGGAGGGTGGAGCCGCGGTGGGCTACGAGATTCCCGTCAGCGAGAATCTGATCGCCCGGATGCGCCAGATGCATGGCATTTCCGAGCCTGCGGCCTTCGAGCTTGAGCCTCCGGGCGGCGGGCGCGCCCCGACACCCGCCCATCTTGAACGCGCCGACCGCGCGGCGAACGCCGACCGCCACGTCGTGCACGCATGAGCAGGTATTTCGACGAAACCGCGACGCTGGCCGACGCGGACGACGAGGTCTTCTTCGCTCTCATGTGCAGGCTGTCTCCGGATCGGCGACGCATCATCGACACCCTGTTGCGCCGGGTAGCCGTCGTCGAGGACGCCGAGGGCGAGACGGCCGCGCTGTCCCTGATCGAGAACATCGCCTCGATCCTGGTGGAGCGGAGAACCACTCACTAGACTCCTCGACCCGCAGGACGGACCATCGCCGTGTGCTGATCAACGAATCCGCACTGCGTGGGGAGACAAGACATGCCTGATCCAATCGATGTCGGCGTAGGCGCGAGGATAAGGATTCGCCGTCGCGAAATCGGCGCCAGCCAGACGTCCCTCGGCGAGCATCTGGGACTGACCTTCCAGCAGGTTCAGAAGTATGAGCGTGGCACCAATCGCGTATCGGCCTCGATGCTGGTGCGCATCGCCGAGCGGCTGCAATGCACCGTGGCCTTCCTGGTCGGCGAGGAGAGCGGCGGCGCCGGCCACCTGGAAGGCGGCCTCCTGGCCCGGCTGGCCAGTCCCGGGGTCGCCGAACTGGTCGAGGCCTTCAACGCCATCGAGAGCTCGCGCTCGCGCACCGCGCTGATGCAGCTGGCGCGCAGCATGGCCGAGACGGGCCGGACGTCCGACTGAGACCTGCCCTCGCGATCAGAACCCGCTCGCGATCGCCGTATCGGGCCGGCCCTTCTCCTTGCGGGAGAAGAGGTTGTTGAGGGCGTTGACGTAGGCCTTGGCGCTGGCGGTGAGGGTGTCGGTGTCGGCCGCCGCGCCGGTGGCGATACGGCCGTCCTCCTCCAGACGGACGGAGACCTGGGCCTGGGCGTCGGTGCCCTCGGTGACCGCATGCACCTGGAACAGGCGCAGGGCAGCCTTGTGCGGCACGATCTCGTGGATGGCGTTGAACACCGCATCGACCGGACCGTCGCCGCTGGCCTCGGCGCTCTTCTCGACATCATCGACCGCCAGGGTCAGCTCGGCCGACTGGCCTTCTGTGCCCGCTACGACGCGCAGGTGGACCACGCGGATGCGTTCGGAGCCCCGCGCGAGCGCGTCGTCGACCAGGGCGATCAGGTCGTCGTCGAAGACGTGCTTCTTCTTGTCGGCCAGTTCCTTGAACCGGACGAAGGCCTCGTTCAGGGCGTTCTGGCCCAGGTCGTAGCCCAGGGCCTTGAGCTTCTCGCGGAAGGCATGGCGGCCGGAGTGCTTGCCCATGACCAGGTTGGTGGCGCCCTGCCCCACGTCCTCCGGCTTCATGATCTCGTAGGTCTCGGCGTTCTTCAGCATCCCGTCCTGGTGGATGCCGCTCACGTGGGCGAAGGCGTTCTTGCCGACGATGGCCTTGTTGAACTGCACCGGAAAGCCGGTGATGGCCGAGACGTAGCGGCTGGCGCGGGTGATGTGCACCGGGTCCACGTCGCTGTCGAAGCCGATGGCGTCGCCGCGCACCTTCAGGGCCATGACGATCTCTTCCAGGGCCGCGTTGCCGGCGCGCTCGCCGATGCCGTTGACGGCGCACTCGATCTGGCGCGCGCCGCCCTGCACGGCGGCCAGGGAGTTGGCCACGGCCAGTCCCAGGTCGTTGTGGCAGTGCGCCGAGAAGATCGCCTTGTCCGAATTGGGCACATTGGCGATCACGTCCCGGAACATGCGGGCGTATTCGTCGGGAAAGCTGTAGCCGACCGTGTCGGGCAGATTGATGGTCCGGGCGCCGGCGTTGATCGCCGCCTCGACGCAGCGATAGAGGAAGTCGGCCTCGGTGCGGGTGGCGTCCTGGGCCGACCATTCCACGTCGTCGCACAGGTTGCGGGCGCGGGTGACCGACTGGACCACCGCCTCCAGCACCTCGTCCTGCGACAGCTTGAGGATGTAGTCCCGATGCTGCGGGCTGGTGGAGATGAAGGTGTGGATGCGGCCGCGCTTGGCCGGGCGGATCGCTTCGGCGCACCGGTCGATGTCGACCGCCGCCGCGCGGGCCAGGCCGCAGACGGTGCTTTCGGTGACGATGCGGGCGATGGCCTGGACAGCCTCGAAATCGCCGTTGGAGGCGATCGGGAAGCCGGCCTCGATGACATCGACCCCCATCTCCTCGAGGATCTTGGCCAGTTCGAGCTTCTCGTCGTGGCTCATCGAGGCGCCGGGCGACTGCTCGCCGTCGCGCATGGTGGTGTCGAAGATGATGACGCGGTCGCGTTTCGCGTCGGATACGGGGGAGGTCATGGGAACAGCGCCTTGCGGATGCTTGGGGTCAGGTGCGGGTCGAATGAGCCCCTGAGCGCCCGGCCGCGATCACGCGGTCAGGCGGACGCCCAGGGGCGGCTAAGCCCCAGCGTCAGTAGAAGCAGATCGGCACGGTCGCGTGACATGGTCTCTGGATAGCGAATTGCGCTGAATCACGCAAGAGTCTTGCGCCAGAGGGGGGCCACGGCCCCCTCGTCGGCAAGAACCTTTCGCACGGCGGGGCGTTCGGCCGTGCGGCGGCGGTAGGCGCTGTATGGCAAGTGTGAAAAGTACGTGCCCCCGTTCCCCGCAACGCGCCGGCCGTTGAAGTAGAAGGCGTTGTCGAGCGGATTGGTCGAGGCGCTGCTGGTCTCCCAGCGCTTCATCACCTGGCCGCCGGCGTCGTTGATGTAGTAAACCGTGCGCGGCCGGCCGTCGGCGATGGCCACCTGGGTCACCCGGCCGCCCACGTCGCGGGTGAACGTCGAGGTCCACAGCACCGTGCCGCCCTGGTTGGCGTTGCGGTCGTTGACGATATAGCTCTGCTCGGCCCCGGCCCACCAGGCGTAGCTGGTGGTGATCGAGGTGTCGGTGTCGTTGTAGTATCCGCCGCCCGAGCCGTAGTGATAGTTGTTGGTCAGGCTGTAGGTCGCCGACCCGCCGAGGAACGCGCCGGCAAAGGAAGGGGGATTGTTGCTCCTGTCCCCTTATTTCCCCCTTATTTCCCCCTTATTTCCACCGCGGTTACGTGATGCGGGAGACCGGGGACGACGATTCGGGCCAAGCGCGCCATAGCAGGAATGTAGCACGGGTGGAACAAAAGGGGAATATTGCTCCTGTCCCCGAATTCCGGGCGGGCTACATCACCGGTATGGGCGCGTGACACGGAAATGAGTTTTCGGAAGGGACAACACCGGATTCCTGTCACGGATTCCCGTCTTGATCATCGAGGTGTCGTGGTCGGGATCACCGCCGCCCGCGCTTGCTTAGGAGACGGTCACCGTCATTCCCCCAAGACGTTCGAGAGCCTCGCCGCATGCCTTGCGAACCGACTCGCTGGGATCGCAAGCACGTAGTTCAGCCAACTTGTCGGTGGCCGCTAGGCCGGAAGGCAGACCAACCCTCCAAAGCGCATCTGCGGCGGCCTCTCTGATATGCGGATTTTCATGTTCCAAGAGTGCGATCGCCTTAAGAACTACCGCGCTCACGGATCCATCATCCAGCCTAGACCCTAGGTCTAAGAGATTTCTGATCGCCTCATCATCGCCAGCCGAGGATGCCGACTCGATTCTCTCAATCAATACTGGAACGACACGATCTCCAGCTCTAACGAGTGCTTCAAGTGCGTCCGGGTATAACGGAGATTGAACGACCAGCCAGTCAAGCAAACGTGGGAACGCCTTCTCCGCCGAAGGGCTATGCATCATTAGACCCAGTGCTTTAGCAATGGGATTTGCTCGTTTGTCTACAAGAGCATCTACCAGAATTGGTACAATTTCATCCCCGTGGTCGAGGACCTCCTTCAATGCCACCATGTATGACGCATATGTTTTCTGAAGGTTTTCTACAGAATGCAATGCCTCGGTTCTCACAAATTCATGCTGAGTCATGCCCAGAGTGCCTACCTTCCCCGTTTCAACTTTGTGCCAGTATCCACCCAAGGAAGTTTCCCTAATGAATCCAAGAAATCACTGGTCGACATCGTGCGCGTTGGGCCGATGGTAACATGCGCGCCGCGATCGGGAAACGCAGCAAGGCCGTCCGGAAACGTGGAGCCGCCCGGAAGTTTCCAAACTCTACCAGATGTAGACAAAGCTTCCAGAAACGGGGACACGTACTTTTCAGGTACATGAACAGCCCTGAGGGGACACGTACCGGCTGCGCCGGAACATGTCCCCTCGGCGCAGGCTACTCCGGACGGGTGACGATCGGGAAGGCCCCGGCGGGCCGATCGAACCAGCTGACCAGCTTCTGCAGGGCCATCGGATTGCCGGTGACCTTCGCCTCGCCCGACATGACCTTCGGCGCCAGCGATGCGCCGGTGAACAACGACTGCAGCAGCAGGGCCCGGGGCAGGGTCAGGGTCGCGTCGGCCTTCGCTTCGGCCCCGGCCGGCTCGGCGGTCAGCACCCCATGCCGCACCTGGACCAGGTAGCGCTCGCCCCGCTCGGGGAAGTCGAAGATGATCCGCAGCGCGCCGTCACCGACCTTCTTCGGGTCCAGCCGCACGGCCAGCAGGTCGAAGATCATCGGCGTGGGCAGGTTGGCGATCATGTCGCTGGACCCGGCCGCCGGCGACGGCCGGATCCCGCCGCGCAGTTCGCTCGACCCGGTCAGGTAGATGTTGCGCCAGATCGCGCTCTCGGCCTGGTAGCCCATCTGGTCATAGACCCGGGCCAGGGCCTCCCTCGCCTTGCCGTCCGAGGGATCGGCCAGCACCACCTTGTTCAGCAGGGTGGCGGCCCAGCGGTAGTCGCCCTTGTCGGACGCCGCCTTCGCCAGAGCCAACACCTGCGTCGCGCCGCCCATGGCCTCCACATAGCGCGCCGCCTCGTCGGCGGGCGGCAGGACCGCCAGGTTCACCGGATTGGCGTCGTACCAACCCATGTAGCGCTGATAGACCGCCCGGCTGTTGAAGCTCATCGTCCCGTAGTAGCCGCGATTGAACCACTGCCGCGCCAGCACCGGCGGCAGCTCCAGCCGGTTGGCGATCTCCGCGCCGACATAGCCCTGGTTCATCAGCCGGACCGTCTGGTCGTGCAGGAACTTGTAGGCGTCGCGATGGTCGGCGAGGAAACCCAGCACCACCTCGCCGCCGAACCGGGGCCAGCCGTGGCTGGTAAACATCACGTCGGTCCGCCCGCCGTAAAGGCGGATCGATTCCGACAGGTAGTCGGCCCAGGCCTTCACGTCCCGCACCAGAGCCCCGCGGGGCGTCAGCACGTTGTGCATGGTCACATTGGCGTTCTCGGCCATGCAGAGGATGCGCAGATCGGGGAAGTAGAGGTTCATCTCCGCCGGGGCTTCCGTGCCCGGGGTGACCTGGAACTCGATCTTCACCCCATCGACCGTCAGGGTCTCGCCGGTCTTGTCGATGCTGCGGGTCGGGGCGATCAGGGTGATCGTGCCCCGGGCGACGCCCTTGCCGATGCCGGCGTTGACCTGGCCGTCGACCCCCGGCGTCAGGGGCGTGCCGAACTGGAAGGCGGCTCGCCGGCTCATGGCCGGGCCGGCGATGACGTTCTCGCTGACCGCCTCTTCGAGGAAGCCGTCGGGCGCGATGATCTGCACCCTGCCGGCGTCGACGTCCGCCTGGCTGACGACGCCCTTCACCCCGCCGAAGTGGTCGGTATGGCTGTGGGTGTAGATCACCGCCACGACGGGCCGCGCGCCCAGTTTCTCGGTCACCAGGGCCAGGGCGGCCTTGGCCGTCTCGGCGGTGGTCAGGGGGTCGATGACGATCCAGCCGGTCTCGCCCCTGATGAAGGTGATGTTGGCCAGGTCGAAGCCGCGCACCTGCCAGATGGTCTCGCTGACCTGGAACAGGCCGCTTTTGGCCAGCAGCTGGGCGTGCCGCCAGAGGCTGGGATTGACGGTGTCCGGCGCCTCGCCCTTGAGGAAATCATAGGCCGACAGATCCCAGACCACCCCGCCGTCCGCGCGGTGGATCAGCGGATCGGCCAGCGTCCCCAGATAGCCGCGCGAGGCGAAGTCGAAGTCCTGGCGGTCCTCGAACGGCAGGGTCCGCTTCAGCTCCGCCTGGGCTTTGATGGTGGCGGCCGAAGGCGCTTCCGCGGCGGCGGCGGGGCCGGCGAGCGCGAGGGAGGCCGACAGAGCGGTGAGCAGGCGGCGCATGGAATCCTCCGAGTTTATCTCGGCCTTTGATAGATGGCCGGACCGATAGTGATTGTCACCCTGGGCACAATTCACAGTGAACGATCCACTCCCAAATAGTTCCGCTCATCCCCCCGAAGGCGGGGAAGAGCGGAATGTTTGGGGGATCAGGACTCAGATTCTTCCAACGCCGCGGCGTCCTCGCGGCGGCGCAGCCAGCCCCGGGCGACGAAGGCCCCGCCGACCCAGATGGCCGCCGCCAGAGCGATCAGCACCACGTGCTGCAGGCCGCCGCCGCGCAGGATCTGCACCACCGAATTGCCGGCGAAGGCGGTCAGGGCGATCTTCGGAATAATCCCGATGGCTGTCCCGCCGAGGAAGTCGCGGAAGCGCATCAGGGCCACGCCCGCGGCCATGTTGACGACAATGAACGGCGCGGCGGGCACCAGCCGCACGATCAGGCTGGCCATGAAGCCGTTGCGCCGGATCAGCTTCATGAACCGCGCCACCCCCTCCCCGGCCACGTCGCGGATCAGCCGGCCGCCGAAGGCCCGGCCCAGCCAGAAGCCGATCGAGGAGGACACCATCGTCCCGATCCAGCTGTAGGCGATGCCGGTCCACGGCCCGAAGGCGACCACCGCGGCGGCGATCAGCACGAACTGCGGCACGCCGACGAAGGCCAGGACGGCGAAGGCGCTGACCGCGACCGGCAGGGCCCAGACGCCGTGCGCGGCGCTCAGCCACTGCTCCACCGCCGCCTCGCTGTTGAGACCCAGCAGCGGGGCGGCGAACAGGAACACCCCCCCGACCCCGCCGAACAGCAGAAACGAGATCGCCACCGTCCGCCACGCCCGGGCGTCCATGTTGGTCAGGAAATCGAGCACGCGGCGCATGCCGTCAGGCCTCGCGCATCGGCCCTTCGCGGTCAAGTGAGCGGGGGACACGTACCTTCGGTACATGTCCCCTTCGTTGCGCTGCAGCACGGGCGCCGTTATGACCGGCGGCAATCCTGACAACCGCCGAGTCCGGGGAGCCCCGCCGAACCATGCCGCTCGAGTCGCAAGCCCTTCGCCGCATCAAGCCGTCCCCGACCATCGCCATCAGCGCCAAGGCGCGGGCGCTGAAGGCCGGCGGGCGCGACATCATCGCCCTGAGCGCCGGCGAGCCGGACTTCGACACTCCCGACAACATCAAGGACGCGGCCATCGCCGCGATCCGCGCGGGCAAGACCAAATACACCGACCCGGACGGCATGCCCGAGCTGAAGGCGGCCATCTGCGCCAAGTTCGCCCGTGAAAACGGCCTGACCTACACCCCGGCCCAGATCCACGTGGCCCCCGGTGGCAAGCCGGTGATCTTCAACGCCCTGATGGCCACCCTGAACCCCGGCGACGAGGTGATCATCCCGGCGCCCTACTGGGTGTCCTATCCGGACATGGTGTTGCTGGCGGGCGGTGAGCCAGTGGCCGTCGAGACGACACCGGAGACCAACTTCAAGCTCCAGCCGGCGGCGCTGGAGGCGGCGATCACGCCCCGCACCCGCTGGCTGATCCTCAACAGCCCGTCCAACCCCACCGGCGGCGCCTACACCCGCGCCGACCTGCAGGCGCTGGCCGACGTGCTGCTGCGCCATCCGCAGGTCTGGATCCTGACCGACGACATGTACGAGCACCTGGTGTTCGACGACTTCGAGTTCACCACCATCGCCCAGGTGGAGCCGAAGCTCTACGACCGCACCCTGACCATGAACGGGGTCAGCAAGGCGTATGCGATGACCGGCTGGCGCATCGGCTACGCCGGCGGGCCGGCCGAGCTGATCAAGGCCATG
>JAUXTQ010000047.1 GCA_030678995.1 Caulobacter sp. | reverse complement strand
CATGACCTCGTCGCTGGCCATGGCCGCGCCGGCCGAAAGCGTCAGCGCCGCGATGGCGCCCAGAAGAATACGCATGAAGACCTCCCTTTGTTTTTCGTCCCTTGAGCGAGTCGTAGCGCCGGCGTGGAGGGGCGGTCAATTCCGGTTGCCGATCCTCCCCGGCCTCGCCGACGAGGGGGACCATGCGGAGCATGGTGGAGGGGTCAGCACCGCCGCCTCCGGAAGATTCTGAAGCTGCTGCCTGCCGACGCCTGCGTTCCGGGTCTGACCGCCCGCGCCGGCGCTGACCCCTCCCCCGCCTCGCGGCGGTCCCCCTCCCCCTCGCTACGCTCCGGGGAGGATTTTGAGGAGGCTTGCCTCATCCTCGAACCGCGCCCGCACCGGCCAGGCGGTGGCTTTCGCGCGCCAGGCGGGCGGCAGGCGGACCCAGTCCTTTTCAGTGGTGACCAGGCCCGCGCCGTGGCGCGAGGCGAGGTCCTCCAGCAGGGCCAGATCCGCTGCCGTGTAGGCGTGGTGGTCGGGGAAGCGGACGAAGTCCTTCAGGTCGCAGCCGGCCGCCTCCAGCGCCCGCTCGACCTTCCAGGGCTTGCCGATGCCGGCGAACCCGATCTGCGGACCGGACGGCGGCGCGGCGGCGGGTTCGAACCGGGCGACCAGCACCGGCGTCTTGCCGAACAGGGCGACGAGGTCCGGATCCGGCTCGGCCATGTCGGCCGGCAGCAGCAGGATGACCGCGTCGGTCCGGGCCAGCCCGGCCCTGATAGGCTCGCGCATCGGCCCGGCGGGGAACACCGCCCCGTCGCCGAACGGCCATTCGTTGTTCCGCGTCTCGCCGTCGACCACGACCAGCGACAGGGCTTTTTTCAGAGACGGATTCTGGTGGCCGTCGTCCATCACCAGCACCTGAGCGCCGCCGGCCCTGGCCGCCCGCGCGCCGGCGGGCCGGTCCGCCGATATCCAGACCGGGTAGTCCCTGGCCAGCATCAGCGGCTCGTCGCCGACGTCGGCGGCGGTGTGGACCGCCGGATCGACCCGCAGCGGCCCTTCCAGCCGGCCGCCATAGCCTCGTGACAGGCCATGCGCGGCGCGGTCCCGCGCGGTCAGCAGCCGCAGCAGCTCCCGCACGACCGGCGTTTTGCCCGTGCCGCCGACGGTCAGGTTGCCGACGCAGATCACCGGCAGGCCGGCATCGACGGGAACCGTCCGGGCGATGCGGCGGGCGGTCACCGCGGCCCAGAGCCACGACAGCGGCCGTAGCAGCGTGCGCGTCACCCGACGCGGCGCGCCGTGGCGGACGTACCACCAGCGGGGCGTGGAGAGCTTCATGGCGCCAGCGGCTCCAGCCGCTCCCACAGGCGGTCCAGCACGCCGGCTTCCTGGTCGGCGGCGAATTTGGCGGCCTCGGCCATGCGCCGGCGCGCCTCCGGATCGGCCAGCAACCCGGTCAGGGCGGCCGTCAGCTGCGCCTCGTCCTCGCAGCCGACGCCGCCGGCGCCCAGGGCGCCATAGACGTCGATCCAGTTGGCGTAGTGGTCGCCATGAACCACCGGCCGCGCCAGCCGCGCCGCTTCCAGCGGGTTGTGGCCGCCAATGTCGGGCAGGAAGCTGCCGCCCATCACCGCGATGTCTCCCAACCGGAAGAACAGCCCCAGCTCGCCCAGGGTGTCGGCGATGTAGAGATCGGTCTCCGGCGTCAGCGGCTCGCCCGCCGAGCGCAGGGCGATGGTCCGGTTGTGGGCCCGCAGGTCGGTGGCCAGCTTCGGGCCCCGGACCGGGTGGCGCGGGACGATGACCAGCAGCGGATACCGGCCCGTCTGCTCCACCGCCGAGGCGATCAGTGGGTCCTCGCCCGGGTGGGTGCTGGCGGCGGTGACGATCAGCCGATCCCCGGCGGCGGCCCGCAGCCGCGCCAGCTCCGCCTCGTCGGCCGGCAGGCGATCGCCGACCAGCTTGAGGTTGGCGTAGCCGTCGATCATCCCGCCCAGGTCCTTGAGCCGGATGCCGGTGCGGACGTCCTGCGGCAGGATCAGATCGAAGACGCCCAGAACGGTCCGGGCCGCGGCGGGATATCGGCTCCAGCCGGTCGCGCTGCCTTGCGTCATCCGCGCCGAGACCAGCGCCAACTTCACGCCCCGCGCCTTGGCCCCCAGCAGCAGGTTCGGCCACAGCTCGCTCTCGACGAACACGGCGAGGTCCGGCGTCCAGTGATCGAGGAACCGGCGCGCGGCGCCCGGCGTATCCAGCGGGATGTACTGGTGCAGGGCGCCGTCCGGCAGCCGTTGGGCCAGCAGTTCGGCCGAGGTGGTCGTGCCCGAGGTGACCAGCAGGGTCGCGTTCGGCCGCTCGCGCCGGAACCGCTCGACCAGCGGCAGCAGCGAGACCGTCTCGCCGACGCTGGCGCCGTGCAGCCAGACCAGAGGCCCCGGCGGGCGTGGCGCGGACGGACGGCCCATCCGCTCGCCCAGGCGGACCGGATCTTCCTTGCCCGCCTTCGCCCGGCCGCGGAGGATCATCGGCGCGAAGGGCGTCAGCAGCGCCGTCGCGGCGCGGTAGAGGACGAGGGAGAGGGGGAGACCCACGCCGGTTCAGACCACGTCGGCGGGGGCGAGCTGGCAGGGATGGCCGCCCTCGCCGGTCTCGATCTGCAGGGTCGGGTGGCCGATGCGGAACTGTTTCGCCAGGGCCACCGCCGTCTCGTGTAGGAAATGATCGGCGTCAGCGTTGTCGGGTCGGGTCAGGTGGGCGGTCAGGGCCGTCTCGGTGGTGCTCATGGCCCAGATGTGCAGGTCGTGCACCTCGGTGACGCCGGGACGCTGCGCGAGCCAGGTTCGCACCGCCTCCGGATCAACTCCGCGCGGAGCGGCGTCCAGGGCCATGTCGAGGGAGTCGCGCAACAGGCCCCAGGTCCCGGCGACGATGACGGCGGCGATGACCAGGCTGACCGCCGGATCGATCCACGACCAGGCGGGGACCATCCAGATGGCGATGGCGGCGACCACCACGCCCAGCGACACCGCCGCGTCGGCGGCCATGTGCAGGAAGGCGCCGCGAACGTTGAGGTCATGCTGGCCGCGCAGGAACATCAGGGCGGTGACGGTGTTGATCACCACGCCGATGGCCGCCACGGCGATGACCGGTCCGGGCTGGATTTCGGCGGGGGCGCCGAACCGGCGGACGGCCTCCCAGACGATCGCGCCGACGGCGACCAGCAACAGACCGGCGTTGCCCAGCGAGGCCAGGATGGTGCCCTTGCGCAGGCCGTAGGACCGTCGCAGCGTCGGCGCCTGACGGGCCAGGACCACCGCGCCCCAGGCCATCAGCAGGCCCAGCACGTCGGACAGGTTGTGGCCGGCGTCGGCGACCAGGGCCAGCGATCCGGTGATCACCCCGGCGATCACCTCGACCGCCACGAAGGCGATGTTCAGTCCGGCGCCGATGGCGAAGGCCCGCCCGAAGTCGGCGGGCGCATGGCTGTGGCCATGACCATGCGAGTGGTCGTGATCGTGGTGCGCGTGGTCATGCTGCGCCATGGCGGTCAGACTCTCACTGTCCGTCCGCCGCGTCCAGAATGGCCTCGGCCCGTTCGGTGACGGCGGTCAGCCGCGCCGCCCAGTCCGCCGCCAGGGCCTCCAGGTCGTCGTCGCGGCGGGCGTAGTGCGGCCCGTCCCAGACCATCGCCCCCTTTGAGAAGGGCAGCGGCACCAGGGTGCGGTCCCAGCTGTTGATGCGGATTGAGGGCTTGCTGGCCATGCCGCAGAAGATCACCGGCGCGCCGGTCACCCGGGCCAGGGTCGGGGTTCCGGCCTGCATCACCTGCGCCGGACCGCGCGGGCCGTCGGGCGTGATGGCGATGCCGCCGCCGCCCTTGACCCACTTGATCATGTCGCGGAAGGCCTGTTCGCCGTGCTTGTTCTTGCCCGGGTCGGAGTGCTTTTTCGAGGAGCCGCGGATGGCCGGGAAGCCGATCTTCTGCACTGTCAGGGCGATGAACTCGCCGTCCGCCGAGCGGGAGATCAGGGCGCGCATGTCCTGCCGTTCCGGCGCCTGGGGCCAGCACTGTGGCGAGAGCGGGATGCGGGCGTGCCAGAAGCAGAGGATAGCCCCGGTTTTGCCGGCCCAGACGCCTTCGGCCATCTCCTGGCCCTCGCGGGTCCAGCGCAGGGTGGAGAAGCAGACCTTCAGCCAGGTCGCGAAGATCGCGGCCAGGCTGTGCTGCACGAAGGGGGAGCGGAAGAAGGCCTTCACGCCGGCGCCTCTTCCGGCGAGGCGTCCAGGTCCTGGGCCCGGGCGAGACGGGCATAGAGGCCGCGCTTGCGCACCAGGCCCGCATGGTTGCCGGTCTCAACCACCTTGCCGCGGTCGATGACGTAGATGCGGTCGGCGTGCTTCACGGTCGACAGGCGGTGGGCGATGACGATCGTCGTGCGCCCGGCCATCAGCCGGTCCAGCGCCGCCTGGACCTGGGCTTCGCTCTCTGTGTCGAGCGCGCTGGTGGCCTCGTCGAGCAGCAGGATCGGCGCGTTCTTGAGGAAAGCCCGGGCGATGGCGATGCGCTGGCGCTGGCCGCCGGACAGGCGCGTGGCCGCCTCGCCGACGATGGTCTCGTAGCCGTCCGGCTGTTCGAGGATGAACTCGTGGGCGGCGGCGCGCTCGGCGGCCTCCTCGATCTCGGCGTCGGTGGCCTCGGGCCGGGCGTAGGCGATGTTGGCGCGGATGGTGTCGTCGAACAGGAAGGGCTCCTGGGTGACGAAGGCGATGCGGGCGCGCAGGGAGGCGATGGTCACCTCGCGCACGTCCACGCCATCGACGGTCACTCGCCCGGCGGTGGCGTCATAGAAGCGCGGGATCAGCGACAGGATGGTGCTCTTGCCCCCGCCGGAGGGGCCGACCAGGGCCACCATCTCGCCGCGATGGGCTTCGACACTAACCTCGTCGAGGATCGCACCGCCGTCGGGATAGGCGAAGCTGACGCCCTCCAGACGGACTTCGCCGTCGCCCGAGGCGAGGGTCCTGGCGGACGGCGTTTCCCGGACCTCGGGCTCGACATCGAGTGCGGTGAACAGCCGGCGCGCCGCGGTCATGCCCTCGGCGAAGACCGTTTGCAGATTGGCCAGCTGGCGCAGCGACTGGCCGGCCATGGCGACCAGCGCCAGGTAGGCCATGAAGTCGCCGGCGTTCATCTCGCCGATCGAGGCGCGCCAACCGGCGTAGACAAAGAGGCCGGCCGTGATGGCCACGGTCATCAGTTCGGTAGTCGGCGCGGCCTGGGCCCGGGCATTGGCGCCCTTGATGATGTGCTTCTGGCGTTCGCCGATCACGGCGGCGACCTTCTCTTCCTCGTAGGCCTCGCGGTTTTCCATCTTGACCACGCGGACGCCGTCGAGGCTTTCCATCAGGGCCGTGGACAGGTCGCTGGTGGCGGCCATGGCGCCCTTGGCCGCCTTTTTCGAGCGCTTGGAGAACCGCCGCATCAGCCGGCTGGCGAAGGGGCCAATCAGGGCAATGCCGGCCGCCAGCAACGGGTCGCGTTCGATCATGGCGATCATGCAGCCGGCGACGATCAGGATATTCTGGGTCCAGTTGACCACGCCGCTGGTGGCTGCCTCGCGGATCAGGGCTGCGTCGTAGAGCACCTGGGAGACAAAGGCGCCGGTATGGGTGGCGCGCAGGCGGGCGAGATCGGCCCGCACCATCCGTCCAAACAGCTCCAGCTGGATATCACCGACCAGCCCATGGCCGATGCGGTTGACCAGCATCGCCTGGATGATCTGCGCCGCCGCCCGGCCGAGGCCGTAGACGAGAATGGTCAAAGGAATGATGACGATGGCGCCCGGCTTGCGCCGGATCAGCAGATCGTTGACCGCCGGTTCGATCATCTGCGCCAGCAGGGTTGCCAGGACGGCGACAATGACGGCGCACAGCAGGACGACAGTCACGCCCTTCCAGCGGGGCCTGAGGTAGGTCTGCCAGACTCGCGCCGCCAACTGGCGGGCGGGCGTTTCTGCTGGCTCTACGGCGGTCATGGACTGGGGAATCGGCCTTCAAGACATTTGCGTTCGACGCGCAGGCCACTACTTAGGACGCTCTTGCAGGGAGCGCCACTTGTCGCCGCGTTTCGACCTCTCAACGGACTGGGGCCGCTTCAAGGCCTACATGCACTCGATCTTCGGCGATCACGCCTTTCTGCGGGTCGGGTTTTCCAACGCCCACTGGATCGGACCGGACATGGTCCGCGCCGCCCAGCCCTGGCCATACCAGCTGAAGTACTGGAAGCGCGACGGCATCAAGACCATCGTCAACCTGCGCGGCGGCTTCGACACCGGCTTCTATGTGCTGGAGCGGGAGGCCTGCGAACGGCTGGGGCTGAAGATGGTCGACTTCACCATCACCTCCCGCGAGGTCCCCCGGCGCGAAACGGTGCTGGGCGCCCGCGACCTGTTCGCCAGCATCGAGTATCCGGCCTTGATGCATTGCAAGTCCGGCGCGGACCGGGCCGGGATCATGAGCGTCTTCTACCGCCACTTTCACCTCGGCGTTCCGATCCGCGAGGCGATGACCGAGCTGGGCCTGCGCACCCTGCATGTGAAACAGGGCAAGACCGGCGTGCTGGACTACGTCTTCGAGCGCTACCTGGCCGAGGCCGAGCCGAAAGGGATCAGCTTCATCGACTGGGTCCAGAGCGACGCCTACGACCGGGCCAAGATCAAGGCCGACTTCAAGGCTGACTGGTGGGGCACGCTGATCACCGACCGGCTGCTTCGGCGGGAGTAGATCGCGTCCTTCGACACGGCCCTTCCCAGGACCAAGTCCGGGGCTGCTCACCATGACGCGCACTTGCGTACGTCATGGTGAGCAGCGCCCGCGGGGTGCGTGTCGAACCACGCAGTCAGGCTAGGCCCCCGGCGGGACCGGGAAGCCGCGGTCGCGCATCAGGGCGCCGATCTTCGGGTCGCGGCCCCGGAAGGCGCGGAACTGGTCGGCCGGGTCGGAGCTGTTGCCGCGCGACATGATCTCGTCGTGCAGCCGCTTGGCCACCACCTTGTCGTAGTAGCCGCCGGGCGCCTCCTGGAACGCTTCGGCGCAGTCGGCGGTGAGGGTGTCGGCCCACAGATAGCTGTAGTAGCCGGCCGAATAGCCGTCGCCCGAGAACACGTGCCCGAACTGCGGCGTGCGGTGGCGCATGACGATCTGCGACGGCATGCCCAGCTTGGCCAGTTCCTCGCGCTCGAAAACGTCGGGATCGATGTCCACGTTGCCCGCCAGATGCAGCTTCATGTCGATCAGGGCGCTGGCGAGGTACTCGGTCGTGCCGAAACCCTGGCCGAACTTGCTGGCCTTCTCGATCTTGTCCACCAGGGCCTGCGGGATCGGCTTGCCGGTCTGGTAGTGCAGGGCGAACTGGCCCAGCACCTGCGGCGTCGACAGCCAGCGCTCGTTCAGCTGGCTTGGGAACTCGACATAGTCGCGCGCGACGCTGGTGCCCGAGACGCCCGGATAGGACACGTTCGAGTTCAGGCCGTGCAGCGCGTGGCCGAACTCGTGGAACAGGGTCTCGGCGTCGTCCCAGCTGATCAGCACCGCCTCGCCGGGCTTGCCCTTGATGAAGTTGGAATTGTTGCTGACGATGGTCTTCACGTCCTTCCGGAACCGCTCCTGGTTCCGGTAGGCGTTCATCCAGGCGCCCGAGCGCTTGCCCTGGCGGGCGTAGGGATCGAAGTACCAGACGCCGACAAGCTGGCCGTCGCGGGTCACCTCCCAGGTCCGAATGTCCTCGTGATAGACCGGCAGGCCTTCGACCGGCTTGAACTTGAAGCCGTAGAGTTCGCCGGCGGCCCAGAACATGCCCTCGCGCAGCTTCTCCAGCTGCATGTACGGCTTCACCTCGTTCATATCGAGGTCGTACTTCGCCTTGCGGACTTTCTCCGCATAGAAGCGATAGTCCCAGGGCTGGATCTGGAAGCCGCCCTTTTCGGTATCGACGATGGCCTGCATTTCGGCGACGTCCCTGGCCACCTGGGCGATGGCCGCCGGCCAGACCGCTTCCATCAGGGTCATGGCGTTCTCGGGCGTCTTGGCCATGGCGTTCTCGAGCCGCCAGTGGGCGTGCGTCGTGAAGCCCAGCAGGTTGGCCCGCTCGACGCGCAGCTTGAGGATCTTGCTGATGATGGCGTTGTTGTCGGTGGCGCCGCCGTTGTCGCCGCGGTTGACGAAGGCCTTCCAGACCTTCTCGCGCGTGCCCCTGACCGGCGAATAGGTCAGGTAGGGATCGACGCTGGAGCGGGTGTTCACGATGATGAACCTGCCCGCCAGCTTGCGCTGCTCGGCGCTCGAGGCGGCATTGGCCTTCAGGCCCTCGGGCAGGCCGACGAGGTCGGCCTGCGTCAGTTCGATGTAGGTGCTCTCGTCGGCCAGCAGGTTCTGGCTGAACTTCGTATAGAGCCCGGCCAGTTCCTCGTTGATCGCCGCGACACGGGTCTTGGCGGCCGCGCCCAGCTTGGCGCCTGAGCGGACGAAGTTGGTGTAGTAGACCCAGGTCAGCCGCTGCTGCTCGGGCGTCAGCTTCGCCTTGTCCGGCGAGGTGTAGACCGCCTCGATGCGGGCGAAGAGCTTCTCGTTCTGGGTGATCTTGTCGCCGAAGGCGGCGAACTTCGGATCCAGCACGGTCTCGACCTCCTGGAACTCCGGCGAACTGAGGTTGGACCCCCAGATGCCGTAGTAGGTGAAGAAGTCGCCCAGGGTCCGCCCGGAATCTTCCATGGCGGCGATGGTGTTCTCAAAGGTCGGCGCGGCCGGGTTGGCGATGATCACGTCGATCTCGGCCAGATTGCGGGCCATCGCCTCGTCGGCGGCGGACGGGAAGTCGCCGACCTTGACCTTGTCGAAGGCGGGCACGCCGCCGTAGGGGCCGGTCCAGGTCTGGGTCAGCGGGTTGGGCATGACCGACGAGTCCGCCATCGCCCGACCGGCGACAGCAGACAGGGCGGCGGTGGCCGCGGAGGCGGCGAGGAAGGTTCGACGATGCACGGGGGATCTCCCAGGAAACTTGTTTGGGGGGACCCTAGACGGCCCTGACCCCCACGTCACATGAACGGCCTGTAATGCGCGCATGGACGCCTCGCGGACGGGGCGCTAAACGCGCAGGTCATGTCTATTGGCGTCTTCGATTCCGGCGTGGGCGGCCTGACCGTCCACCGTGCGCTCGTCGAGCGGTTCCCGCAGGCTGACTTCATCTATCTCGCCGACCAGGCCAACGCCCCCTATGGCGGCCGGCCGGGCGAGGAGATCGTTGATCTGACCCGGGCCGGCTGCATCCGGCTGTTCGACGAGGGCGCCAGCCTGGTCGTCCTGGCCTGTAACACCGCCTCGGCCATCGCCCTGCGCCGGCTGCAGCAGACCTGGCTGCCGGGCTACCGGCGCGAGACCGGCCGGCAGCTCAACGTGCTGGGGATCATCGTCCCGACCATTGAGGCGGCCACCGGCCTGCCCTGGGAGCACGAGGCCGACCGCCGCGACGAGATGGTCCGCAAGGTCGATGTGCTGGGCGTCTTCTCCACCCCTGGCACGGCGGGCAGCCGGGTGTTCGAGATCGAGATCGACAAGCGCAAGCAGGACCTGGCGGTGTTCTCCGAACCCTGCCCGGACCTCGCCCGGATGATCGAACAGAACGCCCCCACCGACGAGCTGGCGGCGAAGATCGGCGAGCATGTCGCCGCCCTCAGGCGCCGCATCGGCCGCCACCCTGACCGGGCGATCCTGGGCTGCACCCACTACGAGATCGTCGCCGACCTGTTCCGCGCCGCCCTGCCGGAGGGCACGCCGCTGATCCATCAGCCCGGCGCCACGGCCGAGGCGCTCGGCCGCTACATGGAGCGGCATCCGGAGTATGTCGCCGGCGGCACGGGCCAGCGCCGGTTCCTGACCACCGGGACCCCGGGCCCGCAGGGCGGGCTGGCCGCCGCCTTCTGGGGCGAACCGCTGGTGTTCGAGGCGGCCTAGGGCGGGGCTGCTTTTCGTGTCCCTTGGGACACGATTAGCTGTCCCGGTTCCACTGTTCGGGGACAGGAAATGGTGTCCCAAGGGACACCAAATCCAGTCCCCAATGCCCTTGATTGACCGTTCAACTCGTGGTTCGCTCCCCGTACACAAGGGGGAGGCCTCGCCATGAGGATCGCGCTGATCGCCGCTGTCGCCGCGGTGCTGGGAACCGCCGGGCTGGCCCAGGCGGAGGTCAAGTCGACCTGGGCCGCCGGGATCCGGCTGGAGAACCGCGTGGTCATCGCCGCCCCGCCGGAGACGGTCTATGCCGCCCTCGGCCAGATCGGCAAGTGGTGGGACAGCCAGCACACCTACACCGGCGACGCGGCCAACATGACCATCGCGCTGGAGCCGGGGGCCTGCTTCTGCGAGCGGTTTCCCAAGGGCGGCGGCGTCAAGCACGGCGAGGTGGTGCTGGCCTGGCCAAACCAGCTGTTCCGCATCAACGGCGACTTCGGCCCGCTGCAGGACGAAGGCGCCAGCGGCGCCCTGACTTTCACCCTCAAGGCGGTCGAAGGCGGCACCGAGGTCGTCCAGACCTACAACGCCGGCGGCCTGCGTCCCGAGATGGTCGCCGGCGCGGCCCTGTTCGACCAGGTCATCGGCGGCCAGCTGAAGCGGCTGAAGAGCTTCGTGGAGACGGGGAAGGCGCAATAGGGACAGACACCCTTCGGTGTCTGTCCCGGATCGTGGGGCCGCCACGTGCTGAAAGGAGGGACCGGGAGCCCCGCGCCATCCGGAGGGACCTAAGGCGCGGAGCTCCCGACGACGCGACCCTGGGGGGCAGGGGCCGCGTGTTGGTGTGGCCTAGGCGGCCAGGTCGAGGGTGTCGCCGCCGACGGAGCGGTTGCAGGGGCAGAGTCCGTCGGTCTGCAGGGCGTCGAGCACCCGCAGGGTGTCGGCCGGCGCGCGGCCGACGTTCAGGTTGGTGACATAGACGTGCTGCACGACGCCGTTGGGATCGACCACGAAGGTGGCCCGCTGGGCGACGCCTTCGTCCTCGTCGAGCACGCCCAGGGCGCGGGCGAACTTGCCGCTGTTGTCGGCGAAGCTCCAGATCGGCAGCTGGTGCAGATCGGGGTGTTCGCGGCGCCAGCCGAGCTTGCTGTGCTCGTTGTCCGTCGAGCCGCCCAGCACCACCGTGTCACGGTCGGCGAAGTCCCTGTTCAGCCGGGCGAACTCGGCGATCTCGGTCGGGCAGACGAAGGTGAAGTCCTTCGGATAGAAGAAGATGACCTTCCACTGACCGGGGAAACTGTCGTTCGTCACGGTTTCGAACGCGCTTTCGCCGTTCTCCTCGTGCCGCATGAAGCCGGGCTTCACGCCGACGATTTTGAACTCCGGAAGCCTTTGACCAACGCCGAGCATACTTCGATCTCCTTGAGGGTGTTGAACCTGTGGGGCGGCGAGGGGTCCGTCGCCCGATGAGGAGGATGTAGGGGCTGGCCGCCTACAAATCCAATCGATTGTTCTTTCCGGTTCGATTGGGTGGGTCTATGATGCCTCATGCTCCCGACGATCCGACAGCTGCAGTATCTCAAGCTCCTCTCCGACCACGGCTCGTTCAGCCGGGCGGCGGAGGCGGCCCATGTCACCCAGCCGACCCTGTCGGCCGGCATCGCCGAGCTGGAGAGGATCCTTGGCGCGCCGGTCGTCGATCGGGCCCGCTCGGGCGTGATCCTGACCGCCGCCGGCGAGGAGGCCGTGCGCCGCGCGCGGACGATCCTCGAACAGACCGACGATCTGGTCCAGGCCGCCCAGGGCGCCGGCCAGCCGCTGGCCGGCCGATTCAGGCTGGGCGTCATTCCCACGGTGGCGCCCTTCCTGCTGCCGCGCGCCCTGCCGGCGCTGCGCAGACAGTTCCCCAAGTTGCGGCTGTTCCTGCGCGAGGACCTGACCCACCGGCTGATCGCCTCGCTCAAGGCCGGCGCCCTGGACGCGGCCCTGATCGCCCTGCCCTACGACATGACGGGCCTTGCCTGGGCGCATGTCGAGGACGACGAGCTGCTGGCCGCCGCCCCGGACGGCCACCCGATCCTCAAGCAGAGCCGGGTCAATCCGGAGGACCTGTCGCCCCGGGACCTGATCCTGCTGGAGGACGGCCACTGCCTGCGCGACCACGCCCTGGCCGCCTGCGGGCTTGAGCCGCCGAAATCCACCGACGAGGAGACCTTCGCCGCGACATCCCTGCCGACCCTGGTGCAGATGGTCGGCTCGGGCCTGGGGGTCAGCTTCCTGCCGGCCATGGCGGTCAACGCCGGCCTGACCGAGCACGTCGGCGTCACCACCCGCCCGCTGCAGGCCGACCACCCGACCCGCGAGATCGTCGTGGCCTGGCGGGCGGGCTCGAGCCGCGCGGCGGAGGGGAGGATGCTGGCGGAGGTGCTGCGGGGAGTGTGATCAGCCGCCGCTGCCGCGAACGGCCGCGTACACCGCGTCGAACACCATCAGGCCCGGCAATCCTTCTGCGGGACCG
Source organism: Caulobacter sp. (assembly GCA_030678995.1). Classification (GTDB taxonomy): domain Bacteria; phylum Pseudomonadota; class Alphaproteobacteria; order Caulobacterales; family Caulobacteraceae; genus Caulobacter. The sequence continues at coordinate 59,478 of JAUXTQ010000047.1, read as the reverse complement.
GTCGTTACCGGGTCGGCGAGCCGCTGCACGTGCGGCGCTTCCCCGGTATAGGCGGGCCAGTGCGGCAAGCCCGGTCCATTGGGGTTACCCGTCCTGGCGAAGTTGACCCAGTAGCTGGCCATCGCGTCCGCCAACCGCAGGTCGCCTCCAGTCCAGGCCCACGGCTCCTGATTCAGGTGATCGAACATGTACCAGAGTTCGGCGAAGTGGCTCGCGCCCCAGCCGGCCCGCGCCGAGTCCTCCGGGAAGGGCGGCCGCTGGGCAAAATTGTAGACAAAGGCTGTCCGGCCCTGCCCGGCCTGAAGCCGCGCCCAGGCCCACATGTCCCAGCCGAACCGCAGGTCGCGCTCGAAATCCCCCCGGGCCCGACGCGCCTCATCATCGGTCGCATGGGGATAGGCGGACAGCAGCGCTGGCGGCAGGGCGCCGAAGGTCGCGGCGATGTCGGTGTCGAACGCCGCCGCTGTCACGGGCCGCAGGTCGGTCAGGGCCCGCGCCTCCTCGGCATTCCAGCCGATCAGCACCGGGATGTCGTGCTGCCGTCCGGCGGCGAAGACGTCGTAGGGCGACTGCGGAAGCAGCCAGGGCTCGATCACCGGATGAAAGCTGCCTCCCCCGGCCAACAGGCTGTCGGCGGGCAGGGCGCGGAGCGCGGCCAGGGACCCCGCGCCCAGGCGAGCGCCGAACGCGGCGCCGTCCCGCTCGGCGTTGGCCAGCAGATAGCCCGGCGCAAGCTGCAATGGCTCGAACAGCCCACCGCTCTGACCAATGGCGCCCTGGAACAGGCCAACCGCTCGCGGCGAAGTCATCAGGGCGCTGATCGACATGGAGCCCGATGACTGACCAAACAGCGTCACCCGTCCAGGGTCGCCGCCAAAGGCCGCGATGTTGCGTTTGACCCATTCCAGCGCGGCCACCTGGTCCATCAGACCGTAGTTGCCAGAGCTGCCTCGACCGGACTCGGCGGTCAGCTCGGGATGGGCCAGAAATCCGAGCGCCCCGAGACGGTAGGCCACGGTGACCACCACCACGCCGCGCCGGGCGAGACGGTCGCCGGCATAGAGCGGCATGGCCGTGGCGCCGTTGGTGTGGCCGCCGCCGTGAATGAAGACCATCACCGGCAGTCGCTCGCCCGATCGCTTCGCCGGCGTCCAGACATTGAGATAGAGGCAGTCCTCACTGGACTTCGGCGGCGTTTCGCCCGGCATCGAGACGCCGGTCTGCGGGCAGGCGGGCGCGAAGGCGTCAGCACGGCGGACGCCCGGCCAGGCCGGGGCGGGCCCCGGCGCGCGCCAGCGCAGGGCGCCCACCGGCGGCGCGGCGTAGGGAACGCCCAGGTAGGCGGTCACCTCGTCCCCGTTCCGGCCTCGCAGCTGTCCACTGTCGATCCGCACGACCTGGGCGGCCGCCGGGCTCGCGAGGGCCAGGAGGGCGACAAGGGCGGCGGCGAGGAAATATCTCATGATGGCGTCTCCGGGGCGGTTGAGGCTCAAATTCTGGCCCGCCGGCCCCGGGGCGCGCCACGCGGCCCGTCCCGCCAGGTGTACGGTCTGTCACATTCCGCCGGCCGAGACCGGTAGACAGGCGCGCACCGCCGGTCGAAGACTGACGCCATGCCTCGTTCGTCCGCCCCGCAGATCGCCCGCGAGCTCGGCCTGGGCTTTCTCTACTGGCTGGCCTTCCTGCTGGTGCTTGAGCCGGGCAATCTGCTTCGCGCGGCGAATGCGGGCCGGGCGCTCGCCTGGGACATGGAGGCCCTTCGGATCTTCATCGCCAGCCTGCTTGGCGCCTCGGCGACGCCGGTTCTGATGGTCCTGATCCGCCGTTTCCCCATCGAGGGACCCAGGCGCTGGCGCAACACGGTCGTTCACACCCTCGGCAGCACGGCGATCTCGGTGGTTCTGATCGTCCTATCCTGCCTGGTGGCGGCGGCGGTTCTGCCCAGCGAACGCCGGACCCTGGCGCAGGCGTTTCGCGTCAACCTGATCGCCAACGGCCTTCTGCTGGTCTTCTGCATGGCCGGCCTCATCGCCATCATGCACGCCGCGCGGTTCCTGCGTCGGCTCAACGCGGAAACGCCCGCGCCGTCGACGGACTGGTTGACCCGGGTCGCGGTTTCGGCCCGCGGCCGCACGCTGCTGCTGGATGTCGAGTCGATCGACTGGATCGAGGCCCAGGGCAACTACCTCGCCCTGCACGCCGGCGCGACCTCCCATCTGATCCGCGACACAATCACCGCCTTCGCGGCCAGGCTCGACCCGGACCGGTTCGTGCGCATCCACCGCGGCGCCATCGTCGCCATCGACCGCATCGTCGAGGTCGAGCCCCTCGGCGGCGGCGACGCCACGATCCGCCTCAGGACCGGCGCCGAGCTGCGCCTCAGCCGCAGCTTCCGGTCCAGCCTCGCGGCCGCGCTCGTCGCTCCGAACTAAATTTCCGATATATCTAACTTGACATCGCGCCAATCCGACATATCTAACAATCCGATATATCTAGAAAGGATCAGATATGCATCGCCACTTTGGCTTCAATCATGACAACCACCATCGTTTCGGCCGCCACGGCTTTGGCGGACACATGCGCAACCACATGCGCGGCAAGGGCCGCTTCGGGCGGTTCTTCGACCACGGCGACCTCAAGCTGGTCATTCTGCGGATGATCGCCGATCAGCCGCGCCACGGCTACGAGCTGATCAAGGAAGTCGAGGAACAGGCCGGCGGCGCCTATTCGCCCAGCCCCGGCGTGGTCTATCCGACCCTGACCTGGCTGGAGGAAATGGGCTTCGTCACCGCCGCCGACGCGGCCGGCGGGCGCAAGCTCTACACCATCACGACCGAGGGCGAGGCGCATCTGCGCGCCAACGAGGGCCAGACCGCCGGCATCTTCCAGCGTATGGCCGAGGCCGCCGCCGCCAGCACCGCCTTCTCGCCGCAGATCCTGCGGGCGCGGGAAAACCTGCGCAATGCGCTCAGGCTCAAGACCACCGGCGGAGCGCTCAGCAAGGAACAGATCGAAGTGATTTGCGACGCCCTCGACGCGGCGGCGGCGGCGGTGGAGCGGGCGTAGGGGACATTCCCCGGCGCCTCAATCCACCAGCCGCTGCATCAGGTAGGTGAATTCCAGCGCATAGCGGGTGGCCGTCTCGTTGAGGTTGGCCGCCGCGGAGTGCCCGCCGTCGATGTTCTCATAATACAGATAACTGTAGCCCAGCGCCGCCAGCCGCGCGCCGGCCTTGCGGGCGTGCGCCGGGTGAACCCGGTCGTCCTTGGTCGAGGTCTCGAGGAACACCGTGGGATACGGCCTGCCCGCCCGCAGGTTGCTGTAGGGGTCATAGGCGGCGATCCAGGCCCGCTCCGCCGGGATGGCCGGATCGCCGTATTCGCCGACCCAGGAGGCGCCGGCGCCGATGCGGGTGTAGTTCAGCATGTCGAACAGCGGCACCTGGATGACGATGGCGTTGTACAGCTCCGGCCGCTGGGTCAGGGCCACGCCCATGAGGAGGCCGCCGTTGGAGCCGCCCATGATGCCGAGGCGCCGGGGCGAGGTGATCTTGCGGGCGATCAGGTCCTCGGAGACGGCGAAGAAGTCGTCATAGACCCTCTGGCGGTTGGCCTTCAGGCCGGCCTCGTGCCAGCCGGGGCCGAACTCGCCGCCGCCGCGGATGTTGGCCACCACATAGACGCCGCCGTTCTCGAGCCACAGCTTGCCCACCGCGGGGGAATAGCCGGGCTTCATCGATTGCTGGAAGCCGCCATAGGCGTACAGCAGCGTCGGGGCCTGGCCGTCGTACTTCAGGTCCTTTGGCCGCACGACAAAGTAGGGGACCTTCGTCCCGTCCTTCGAGGTGGCCCAGTACTGTTCGACCACATGGGTCGAGGCGTCGAACTTGGGCGGCAGGGACTTGATCTTCTCCAGCTTGCCGCTGGCGGCGTCGCCCAGCCACAGGGTGCTGGGGGTCAGGTAGCCGGTGACGGTGAAGAACACCCGGTCGTCCAGGTCGGACGCCGAGCCCACGCCGATGGTCACATTGGCCGGCAGGTCCAGCCGGACGCCGGACCAGGTGGTCGGGCCGGCTCCGCCGGCGGCCGGGGTATAGACCCAGGCCTGGCCGGTGACGTTCTCGTTCAGGCCGACGATCAGCTTGTTGCGGCTGATGTTGACCTGTTCGATCGACTGGCTGGCCGTCGGGCGCAGGATGAGCACCGCCGACGCCCGCGCCGGATCGCCCTTCAGCGCCGCCAGGTCGATCGACGCCAGGTCGCCCTGCTTGAGGTGCTGCGCGGGCCAATCCTCCTCCACCGTGAACACCAGCTGGCCGCCGACAAGGCCCTGCACGGAGCTCCGCAGCGGGAAGGGCAGCTTCACCGGCCCCGTGTCGGTGATCAGGAAATACTCGGACTCGAAGAAGCTGGGGCTGCGTACGGCCATCACAGCCTGCACCTTGCCGTCGGCGTCGCGCAGGACGAAGGGCGAGACCGAGACGTCGTCCGCCGTGCCGCGATAGATCTCGCTCGCCTGCTCGATCGGCGTTCCGCGCTTCCAGGTCTTCAGCACGAAGGGGTAGCTCGACTTGGTCATCGTGCCGGGCCCCCAGTCGCGGGCGATCAGCAGGGTGTCCTCGTCCAGCCAGGCGACGTTCTGCTTGCCGTCGGGCGAGACGAAGCCGCCCTCGACAAAGGTCCGGGTGACCGTGTCGAACTCGCGCAAGGTCACCGCGTCCTTGCCGCCGTTGCTCAGCTGGACCAGGCAATAGCGGTCCCGCGGCGCCAGGCAGCTCGCGCCCTTGTAGACCCAGTTCTGGCCCTCGGCCTTGGCCAAAACGTCGACGTCGAGAATCGTCTCCCAGGCCGGCTCGGCGGCGCGGTAGCTCTCCATCGAGGTCCGCCGCCACAGGCCGCGGACATGCACGGCGTCCTGCCAGAAGTTGCGCAGGCCGCCGTCGCCGGAAAAGCCGACCGTCGGAATGCGATCCTTGGCCTGCAGGAAGGTCAGGGCGCTCTCACGCAGGCCGGCGTAGCGCGGGTCGTTCTGCAGCACCGGCAGGGAGCGGGCGTTCTCGGCCCGGGCCCAGGCCATGGCGCGCTCGCCCTCGATCTCCTCCATCCAGGCGAACGGATCGTCGGCGGCCTGGGCGGCGGCGGCGGTGGCGGTCAGGGCGGCTGCGGTCATGGTCAGGGCCAGTACGAGGCGTCGCATCATCAGTCCATCAACTGTCGGGTGAGATAGGTGTAGTGCATGCCCCAGCGCCGGGCGTTGGCCGTGGGGTCGGCCCCGTTGGCGTGGCCGCCGTCGGTGTTCTCGAAATAGAGGTAGGGGCTGCCCAGGGACGCCAGCAGGGCGGCGAACTTGCGGGCGTGGCCGGGATGGACCCGGTCGTCCTTGGTCGAGGTGGTGATGTAGGCCAGTGGGTAGGGCACCCCGGCCTTCAGATTCTGGAACGGCGAATAGGCCGCGATCCAGGCTGCGTCTCCCGGGAGGGTCGGGTCGCCGTACTCGCCGATCCACGACGCGCCCGCCGGCAGCAGGTGGTAGCGCATCATGTCCAGCAGCGGGCTCTCGACCACCACGGCGTTCCACAGGTCCGGCCGCTGGGTCATGGCCACCCCCATCAGCAGGCCGCCGTTCGAACGTCCGTATATGCCCAAGCGCCGGGGCGAGGTGATCTTGCGCCGGATCAGGTCCTCGGCCACGGCGTAGAAGTCGTCATAGGCCTTCTGGCGGTTCGCCTTCAGGGCGGCCTCGTGCCAGGCCGGGCCGAACTCGCCGCCGCCGCGGATGTTGGCCACCACATAGGCGCCGCCGCGCTCCAGCCACAGCTTGCCGACCAGCGGGTCGTAGACCGGCAGCTTGGAAAGCTGGAAACCGCCGTAGGCGTGCAGCAGGGTCGGGTCCTTGCCGTCGTGCCTGTGGCCCTTCGGGTGGATGACGAAATAGGGGATCTTCGTCCCGTCCTTCGAGACCGCCTCCTTCTGCTCGACCACATGGGTGGAGCCGTCGAAGCGGGCGGGTAAGGTCTTGATCGGCCCCGACTGGCCCGTGGCCGCGTCAGCCAGCATCAGCTGGGTCGGGGTGATGAAGCCTTCGACGGTGTAGAAGACCTGGTCATCGACATCACTAGCGTCGACCAGATGCACGGCGGCGTTTTCGACGCCTGGCAGTTCGGCATGCTCCCAACCCCATTCGCCCTTGTTGCGGAAAGCGAACACCTTGCCGCGGACGTTGTCGTAGACCGAGGCGACAACGCGGTTCTCGGTCACCGTCACTTCATCAACGGACTGTCGCGGCCCGGGCGCGAAGATCAAAAGCGCCTGGTTCGAGATGACGATCTCGCCTTGGTCAGCCGGCAGCAGAATGCCGATGGGAGCGGCCATGAGCGATCCGGCCGCGAACTTCGACGTCGCGGCCCAATAGGCGCGCCAGTCCTCCTCGACCTTGAACACCAGCAGGCCGTCGAGCAGGCCGTAGACACTGACGCGTTCCGGAAGGCCGAGCTGCTTCACGCCATCCGCCGTCAGAACGTTGGTCTGGGTGTGGAAGAAGTCCGTGGCCCGCTCCAGCAGCACCACCTGATGACCCTGGCCGTCCATCAGCACGCGGGGGCTGGCGCTGACGTCCCTCGTCTCGCCGCGGAACACCTCGACGGCCTGATCCAGCGTCTGACCGCGCTTCAGCGTCTTGACCACCATGCCGTAGCCGGACTCGGTGGTGGTCCCCGGACCCCAGTCCCGGGTCATGATCAGGGTGTCGGCGTCGAGCCATTCAACGGTCTGCTTGCCTTCGGGCAGGCGGAATCCGCCGGGAACGAAGGCCCTGGTCGTCAGGTCGAACTCGCGGATTTCCACGGCGTCCTTGCCGCCGTTGCTCAGCTGGATCAGGCAGCGGTCATGGGTCACCGGGCGACAGTCGGCGCCCTTCCAGACCCAGTTGGCCTTCTCGGCGGCGGCCAGGGCGTCCAGATCCAGCACTGTCTCCCACTCAGGCGCCTCGGTCCGATAGCTCGCCAGCGTCGTGCGCCGCCAGACGCCGCGGACATGGGCGGCGTCCTGCCAGAAGTTGTAGACGTGCTCGCCGTGGAAGGCGGGGGTCGGGATGCGGTCTTTCGCCGAGAGGATGGCCAGGGCGTCGGCCTGCAGGCCCGCGAACCGGGCGTCGCCGGTCAGCACGGGCAGGGACTTGGCGTTCTCGGCCCGGACCCAGTCCATCGACCGTTCGCTGTCGACCTGCTCCAGCCACTCGAAGGGCGTCTCGGTGAGGGCGATGGCGGGAGCGGCGCAAACTAGAACGGCGGCGGCGGCGAACGCGGAGAACTTCATGGACTGACCCACCGACTTCCGAGGGCCGCGAGCATAGGCGGACCCGGAGGGCGGGCAAGTGGGCCGGACATTACAGGTCGGTAACCCCGGGACTTGCGGGTTCGCCATCTTTCCGATGCAGCAACCGCTTTCCCGCCCTATATCTGCAACCGATGACCCGCCCCTTTCTCAAGATGAACGGCCTGGGCAACGACTTCGTCGTGGTCGAGGCGCGTGGCGATGCCTTCCGGCCGACGCCGGAAGAGGCGCGGGCGATCGCCGACCGGGCCAGCGGCGTGGGCTGCGACCAGCTGATCGCCATCGAGCCGACCAGCCGGGCGGACGCCTTCATGCGCATCTGGAACGCCGACGGCGGCCAGGTCGACGCCTGCGGCAACGCCACCCGCTGCGTGGCCTGGCTGCTGATGGAGGCCGCCGGCCGCGATGACGTGGTCATCGAGACCGAGGCCGGCCTGCTGTCCGCCGTGCGGGCCGAGGGCGACAAGCGCGTCTCGGTCGACATGGGGCCGCCCCTGCTGCGCTGGGACCAGATCCCGCTGGCCGAGGAAATGGACACCACCGGCTTCGAGCTGCAGGTCGGGCCGATCGACGCGCCGCACCTGCATACGCCCGGCGCGGTCAACATGGGCAACCCGCATGTGGTGTTCTTCGTCGACGAAGAGCCCAGCGACGCCCTGGTCAAGAGCTCGGGCAGCCTGATCGAACATCATCCGATGCTGCCACAGGCGGCCAATGTCGGCTTTGCCTGGGTCAAGGCTCCCGACCGTATCCGCCTGAGGGTCTGGGAGCGGGGCGCGGGCATGACCAAGGCCTGCGGCACCGGCGCCTGCGCCGCCCTGGTGGCCGCCGCCCGCCGCGGCCTGACGGGCCGGTCCGCCACCGTCGAGATGGACGGCGGCGAACTGCATATCGAATGGCGCGAGACCGATGGTCACGTGATCATGACCGGCCCGGTGGCGCTGGAATTCACCGGCCGGCTGTAACCCCCAAACGACCGGTCCTGACCGGGCAGCCGGTTAGAACTTCGACTCAAAGGCCTCGCGGGCGAAGCGGCCGGTCAGATAGGCCCGGGCGTAGTCGAGGCTCTGGCGGTCGACCGGCAGGCCCAGCAGCTTGAGGAACGGCTCGCGCGCCGCCAGCAGACTGCGCTCCAGCGGGTCCTCGAGATCCTTGTCCAGCGCATCGCGAATGGCCCTCGCTAGCTCGGGGTCCAGGCTCTTCCAGGCGGTCTCCAGCTGTTCGACCATCATGCCGGGCCGCTCGAGTATCCAGGCGCCGGCCTGGGTCTCGAACTCCCGCCCGGCCAGGGCCTTCAACGCCGGTTCCAGCTTCGGCCCCTCGGTCGGAACGTTGCAGGCCTCCAGGGCGGCGAACAGGTCGTCGCGGTTATAGACGCTGGAGGCCAAGCCTGCGTTGAGGCTGCGCTGGTAGATCCGGTCGACCTCGTCCCGCTTCTCCACCGGCAGCGCCTGGTAGAGGCACTCGGTCGACCCAGCCAGGGCCGGTCCGGCGAGAAACACGAAGGCGCCGGCGAGCACGGCGGCGATGAGACGGGTCAAGAGGCAACCTCACGCAACGGAGACATCCAACATGAGCCTAGCCGGACCGGCGGGGTTGTGAAAGGCGGGGCGGCGGTTGGTCAGTCGGCGGTCAGCCCTCCTTCGCCAAGGCTTCGGAGGCCATCCTGCTTCGAATGCGAGAGCAGAACTTGCCCCGCGAAGCCCGGAGGGCGAAGCAGGGTGGTGCCGCTTAGGTGACTCGAACACCTGACCCCATCATTACGAATGATGTGCTCTACCAGCTGAGCTAAAGCGGCCCTGAAGGGGAAGTCCCCCGAAAGGAGCGCCTATTTAGCGGCGCGGGTCGTGCTTGCCAAGCGGCGGCGGCGCGGCGGCGGCGAAGCCGGCGGCGGACCGCCCTCCGGGGGCCGTGCATAGTCGGGCACGCCGGGATCATCGGGGATCGGCATGATCAGCGCCCCGGCCTCGGCCGCAGCCACGAAGGGCGTCGATTCGGCGTAGGAGACCGGCAGGTTGGGCAGGTCGTTGATGGTCCGCTCGTGACGCTCCAGGCGCGGATGGATCAGCTCGCCGGTCTCGCCATAGGTGGCCACCAGGCGGGTCCAGTCCTCCGGACGGTAGGCAAAGGCCCGGCCGTCGGGGTCGAGGTCGGACCAGTCGGGCTCCTGCGGGGCCGCGGCCCCCCGGGCGATCCAGGCGCGGGCGTCGTCCACGGCCCCGGCGGCGTTTGCCGCGCGAGCCTGCAGCCCGGCCAGGCGCTGGGTGACAGTCTCTGCCTCGAGGGGCCTGGCGGCCTCGCGGGCGACACTGATCTCGCCGCCGATCAGGGCTTGCTCGACCATCAGGATGCGGCTTTCGCGGACCCCGGCGTTGAGGGCGGCCAGCGATGCCAGCCGGCGGGCTCGCTCGCGCGGCGTCTCGTCGGTGCGCAGGTCGCGGTAGGCCAGCCAGAGGGCGGGGTGCGGCTGGCTCTTCCAGGCCGCCTCGATCAAGCCCGAGGCGCGGCTGACCTTGCCATCGGCGGCCAGCAGCCGGGCGGCCATGACCACGCCGGGGGCGAAGTCGGGCTTGAGCCTGGCTGACTGCAGGGCGAACTCAAGCGCCTGCGCGCGCAGCCGCTCGTCCGGACTGGCCTCGAAACTGGCCGCCGAGGCCGCCAGCAGGGCCGCCCGGGTGCGGTCGGCCACCAGCGGCGAGACGATCTTGCGCTCCTGGGCGCCCTGGACCAGGTCCAGCGCCGCGGCCCAGTCGCCGGCCTCCAGCCGTGAATCCACCAGCGCCCGCCAGGCCCAGCGGGCCGTCTTGGCCAGGCCATAGGCGCTTTGAGCATGGCGCAGGGCCGCGCCCTTGTCGCCCTCGGCGAGGGCGGTCTGCATCAGGCCCTTGAGGCCGGCCAGCCGCATGTCGGGGAAGCCGAGCATGGCCGAATAGGCGGCCTTGGCGGCGGGCAGGTCACCGGCGGCCTCAGCGGCCTGAGCGGCCAGCACCCGGACCAGCGCCGGAGCGTCGTCGGCCAGGTCGGCGGCTTTCTGGGCCAGCCGGCGAGCCTCGGACCCGTCGCCGGCGGCGGCGGCCAGGAAGCCGCGGGCGAGGGCTTCGGCGCCTTGTTTGCGGCGGGATTCGGCCTCGGCCCGCGCGGCGCGCTGTGGCGCCTCGAGCAGCCACTTGAGGAAGCTCCAGAAGACGGTCGCCAGCAGGGCCGAGAAGAGGATCAGCAACAGGGCGGCGGCGGCAGTGGTGTCCACCTGCCAGCCGCGCCAGACGAGATTGGCCGCGCCGGCGTCGCCGCCCAGCGCCAGGGCCGCCACGGCCAGGGCGGAGATGACGAAGAGGACGAGGGCGACCCGGATCATGGCCGCTCCCGCGAGACGGCCATCAGGTCAGCGAGGGCCTGGGCGCGGATCGCGGCCACCTGGCGATCGACGGCGACGCGCTGCCGCGCCCGGTCGCGCCACGGCGCCATGGCCTGGGCGGCCTCCGGCGGCAGGCCGCGCAGCAGGGTCAGGGCGCCTTCGACGTCGCCGGCGGCGGCGGCATTGCCGGCGCGGGCCAGGACGGCGTCGGGTCCGTCGCCGCCGGGACCGACCCGGCGAATGGTGACGATGGCCGACAGGGCGTAGCCGATGCGGGCGAACAGGCCGGCGCGCTCGCCCGGGGCGCGGGCGGCGACGGCCGCCCTGGCGGCGGCGGCGTCAAACTCGGCGGCCAGGGCCGCGCGGCTCGGCGCGCCGCTCTCGGCGTAGGGCCGCAGCGACCGCACCTCGCCCGACAGGGGCAGCACCCGCTCGAGCGCGGCCAGCTCGGTCTCGAAGGGTCCCGATCCCTGGGTCGCCTCGGCGAGGGAGGCGGCGGCCAGGGCGGCGGCGGCGGCGCTGATGGTGCGGTCCTGGCCGTTTTCCAGAGCCTGGACGCGGGCCTGCAGGGCGGAGATCTCGGCGGACGAGGCCGCGACATCGGCGAGGGCGGGACTGTCCGCGAGCCGCGCGGCCGGGACGGTCATGTCGAGGGGATCGGCCGGGGCGGGCGCGGCGGCGGCCGGGGCCTCGCGCGATTTCGCCCACAGGGCCGGGCCGAACTTCATCGCCGCGGCGCCGATGGCGACACTGAGGACGCACAGCGCGATCACCGCCCAGAAGCCGGCGCCCAGGCCGCGCGGCCGACCGTACACGGCCGGATCGGTCGGCGGCGTGATCTCGGCGGGGTCTGGCGCGACGGTCATCAGCTCTTCAAACGCCTCGTTGCGGCTGCGGGTGTGGTTCCGGAGGTCCCGCCTCTTCCTATCAGATTAAGCAGCGCCGCCTCGATCGGAAACGGCGCGCGCACAACTTCTCTCACTTTCGTGCGCGCGACCGGTTTGGCGACGGCCGGCGACAGGCAGAGCAGGCGCAGGCCGGGCATTGTCTTGCCGCGCAGGACGCGGGCCAGGGCCTTGGCGGCTTTCGGCGAATGCAGCAGGACCACATCGATGCCGTCCAGCTGGCCCAGAACCTCCGGCGCGGGGGGCTCGAACACCGAATCGTAGAGCGCCAGGCCTCGCGCCGTCATGCCCTCGGCGATCAGGGCGCCGACCAGGTCCCCGGCCGGCTCAGCGGCGCCGGCATGGAGCACCGCACCGCGCAGCTCGGCCTTGCGGGCGGCGATGCGGCCGGCCAACGCCCCCACGTCGCCCTCGGCCGACAGCACCGCCTTGAAGCCCGCCGCCTTGGCCGCGGCGGTGGTGCCCGCGCCGACGGAAAAGACGCGGATATCGCGGCGGGGGTTCAGCTGTGCGAAGGCGCGAACGCCGTTGGCGCTGGTGAAGGCCAGGGCCGCGACCCCGGCCAGGTCGATCTCCGCCTCGGCCAGGGGCTCGATGCGCAGCAGCGGCGCGACCAGCGGCCTGTGCCCCATGGCGGCGACGCGCTCGGCGGTGGCCGAGGCGCCCGGCTCGGCTCGGGTGATCCAGACGGTGAGGGGGCCAGGCGGCATGGCGGGCACCCTGCTACCGGGGCGCTTCCCGATCAATCCTTCAACACCAGGAGGTCGCCGCCTTCGCGCCGGACCGCATCGCCCAGGCGAAGGCCAAGGTCCCGCGCGGCCGCTTCACCGTCGCTGCCAAGGTCGACCTCGCCCTCGCGGCGGAAGCGGCGGGCGCCGTCGGGGGTCAGGGCCTCGACCACCAGGACCAGCCGGCGGCCGTCCAGCCTGGCGAAGGCGCCCACGGCCGTCCGGCAGGAGCCTTCCAGGGCGGTCAGCGCGCCGCGTTCGGCGGCGACGGCCAGGGTCGTGGCCTCGCAGCGCAGGGCGACGACCCAGGGCGCATCCCTGTCTTCCGCGCGGGTCTGGATGGCCAGAGCGCCCTGGCCCGGCGCCGGCGGGGCTTCGACGGGATCCAGGAAGCCCTTCGGCACATGACCCAGCCCCAGCCGGTTCAGGCCAGAGGCGGCCAGCAGGATGGCGTCGGCCTCGCCCTCCTCCAGCTTGCGCAGGCGGGTGTCGACATTGCCGCGCAGCATGACGACATCCAGGTCCGGCCGCACATGCAGCGCCTGGGCCTGCCGGCGCAGGGAGGCCGTGCCCAGCCGGGCGCCCTGGGGCAGGTCAGCGAGTGAGGCGTAGCGGGTGGAGACGAAGGCGTCGCGCGGATCCTCGCGCTCGGGGATGGCGGCGATGACCAGCCCCGGCGGCATCTCGGCCGGGACGTCCTTCATCGAATGGATGGCGGCGTCGATTCGGCCGTCCAGCAGGGCCTCCTCGATCTCCTTGGTGAACAGGGCCTTGCCGCCGATCTCCAGCAGGCGGCGGTCCTGGATGCGGTCGCCGGTGGTGGTGATGACCACCAGGGGGGCGGCTTCGTCGGGGCTGCCCGGCGCGCCGAGGGCCGCGGCGATCCGCCGTTGCATCATGCCGCTCTGGGCCAGGGCGAGCTTGGAACCGCGGGTTCCGATCCTGATGGGCGGTTGCGAGCGCACGGCGGGGGGGCTACCTCGGGCGGGACAAGACGCCCCGCTGCTATACGAGGGTCGTCCGGGCCGCAATGTAGATGACCACGCTTACCGTCCTCGGGATCGAGACCAGCTGCGACGAGACCGCCGCCGCCGTCGTCCGGCGCACGGCGGACGGGCGCGTGATCGTGCTGTCCTCGATCATCGCCAGCCAGGTCGCCGAGCACGCCCCCTATGGCGGGGTGGTGCCAGAAATCGCCGCCCGGGCGCATGTGGAGTCCATCGACGGCATCGTCGCCCGCGCCCTGGACGAGGCGGGCGTCGGCTGGGACGGCCTGTCGGGCGTGGCGGCCACCGCGGGTCCGGGTCTGGTCGGCGGGGTGATGGTCGGGCTGTCGTTCGGCAAGGCGGTGGCGCTGGCCCGCGACCTGCCGTTGATCGCGGTGAATCATCTGGAGGGTCACGCCCTCAGCGCCCGGCTGGCGGACGACATCCCCTATCCCTTCCTGCTGCTGCTGGTCAGCGGCGGCCATTGCCAGCTGCTGGAGGTCGCCGGGGTCGGCGCCTGCCGCCGGCTGGGCTCGACGATCGACGACGCCGCCGGCGAGGCGTTCGACAAGATCGCCAAGACCATGGGCCTGGGCTACCCCGGCGGGCCGGCGCTGGAGAAGCTGGCCCAGGGCGGCGATCCGCAACGCTTCGCCCTGCCCCGCGCCCTGCTCGGCCGCGAGGGCTTCGACTTTTCCTTCTCGGGGCTGAAGACCGCCGCCGCCCGCGCCGCCGAGGGCCTGACGGCGGAGACCGACCGGCGCGACCTGGCCGCCAGCGTCCAGTTCGCCATCGCCCGCCAGCTGGCCGAGCGGACCCAGCGGGCCATGGCCGCCTATGCCGAATCCCACAGGGGCGAAGGCCTGCGCTTCGTCGTCGCCGGCGGGGTCGCCGCCAACCAGGCGGTGCGCACCCGGCTGGACGAGGCCTGCGCCACGCACGGATTCTCGTTCCATGCCCCGCCGCTGAAATACTGCACCGACAACGCCGCCATGATCGCCCTGGCCGGCGCCGAACGGCTGGCGCTCGGCCTGATCGACTCGCTGGACGCGCCGGCCCGGCCGCGCTGGCCGCTCGACCAGGCCGCGGCGGACGCCAATCCCACCCATGTTCCCGGACGCAAGGGCGCCAAGGCATGAGCGAAGGCTTCAACTACGTTGGCGTGATCGGCGGCGGCGCCTGGGGCACCGCCCTGGCCCAGGTCTGCGCCCGGGCCGGCATGGCCGTCATGCTTCAGGCCCGCGAGGAGGCGGTGATCGAGGGCATCCGCGCCAGCCGCGAGAACGCCCTGTTTCTGCCGGGGGTGACCCTCGACGAGGGCATCGATGTCACCGGCGACCTGGCCGACCTCGCCGCCTGCGACTTCATCCTGGCGGTGGCGCCGGCCCAGCATCTGCGAGCGACGCTGGAGGCCCTCGCCCCGCACACCCGGGAAGGCCTGCCGATCCTGCTCTGCGCCAAGGGCATTGAGCAGGGCACGCTGAGGCTGATGACCGAGGTGCTCGACGAGACCATTCCGCAGGCCTCGCCCGCGGTGCTGTCGGGACCCAGCTTCGCCGGCGAGGTGGCTCGCGGCCTGCCGACGGCGGTGACCCTGGCTTGCCCGGACGAAGACCTGGGCCACGCCCTGGCGACGGCTATCGCCACCCCGACCTTCCGCCCCTACCTGTCAACCGACATGATCGGCGCCGAGGCCGGCGGGGCGATCAAGAACGTGCTGGCCATCGCCTGCGGCATCGTCGAGGGCAAGGGTCTGGGCCGCAGCGCCCACGCCGCCCTGATCACCCGCGGTTTCGCCGAGATGACCCGCATGGCGCAGGCCCTGGGCGGCCGGGCCGAGACGGTCGCGGGCCTGTGCGGCCTTGGCGACCTGGTGCTGACCTGCTCCAGCCCGCAGTCGCGCAACATGAGCGTCGGCCTGGCCCTGGGCGCCGGCCAGTCGCTGGACCAGGCCCTGGCCGGCAAGCTGACCGTGGCCGAGGGCGTCGCGTCGGCGCCCGCGGTGCGCGCGTTGGCCCACAAGCTGGGGGTCGAGACCCCGATCGCCGAAGCCGTCGCCGCCGTCCTGGCCGGCGAGGTCGGAGTCGATGAAGCCATCCTCGGGCTGCTGTCGCGCCCCATCAGAGCCGAACGTTAGGAGCCCCGGATGCCCCTCTTCATCATCCAGTGGAAGGACCGGCTGCCCGACGGTCCGGCGATCCGCGCCGCCACCCGCGAGGCGCATCTGGCCTGGGCCGCCGCGCAGCCGCTGAAGATCAAGCTGGGCGGGCCGTTTCTGACCGCCGACGAAGGCATGGCCGGCTCGCTGATCGTCGTCGAGGCGCCTGACCTCGCCGCCGCCAGGGCCTTCCACGCCGACGACCCCTACACAAAGGCCGGCCTCTACGAGACCTCCAGCGTCGAGCCGTGGCGGGTGACCCTGCCTTGGAAGGACTGAACCCGGCCAGGCCCGCGGCCGGGGTGACCCTCTGTCCGCTGGACGAGATCCCCGACCCCGGCGCGAAGGACTTCCGCTTCCGCGAGGGCTCGCGCCTGTTCGCCGGCTTCGTGGTGCGCCGGGGCGGGCGGGTGTTCGGCTATGTCGACAGCTGCCCGCACAACGGCTGGCCCCTGGGCGGGCCGACCGGACGGCATCTGACCCGCGAGAACGACCTGATCCTGTGCAGCGGGCACGGCGCGCTGTTCAGGATCGAGGACGGAGTGTGCACGAGCGGGCCTTGTGAGGGGGAGAGGCTGGCGGCCTGGGCTGTAGCGGTGGTCGAGGGAGATGTGGTGACAGCGTGAATCCAACTGTCATCCCGGCCGCAGCGCGCAGCGCGAAGAGCCGGGACCCAGATTCGGCTTCGCGCGCCGCGGATGGGATTCGATCTGGGTCCCGGATCGGCCTGGCGGCCGTCCGGGATGACAGCAAGGGTTAGGGCGCCACTTCAGCCCCAAACCCCGCCACGTCCTCGATCAGGCCCTTCGCCGCGAGGGCGACCAGTTCACCGCCCTTTTCGGGGGTGGCGAGCGCCGGGTCCGAGCCCATGCGGCCGTCGGCGTAGCGGGCGCGGAAGTCGAGCGCCTCGCGGATCGGGCCGGTGGGGGCGATCTGTGGCGCGTAGTTGGCGGCCTTGATGGCGTCCGGATAGGCCCACTGGGTCACGGCGATCTCCGAGGGCGTGGCGTGGCTACCGTGGCCGACGGGAAACTGCCGCGCGGCCAGCGAGCCGACCCCCGACAGGTCCCACCAGTTCTTCAGCTTGCAGGCAAAGCCGCGCGGTTTGCCGGCGAAGCTGGCCTCGGCGTAGAGCTCGCTGAAGGCGGCCTCGATGGTGTGCACGTTGCCGCCGTGACCATTGAGGAAATAGATCTTCTCAAAGCCGTGCCCGGCCAGCGAGCGGCACCAGTCGCCGATAGCCGCCATGAAGGTCGAGGGCCGCAAGGATATGGTGCCGGGAAAGCCCAGGTGATGCTGGGCCATGCCGATGTTGAACGTCGGGCCGATCAGCAGGTCGTCGCGGCCCTTCTGGGCCTCGTGGGCGATGATCTCCGGACACATCCAGTCGGTGCCAAGCAGGCCGGTCGGGCCGTGCTGCTCATTGGAGCCGATGGGAATCACCACCGTCTTTGAGCGTTCGAGAAAGGCCTCGATCTCGGGCCAGGTGGATTTCGCCAGCAGCATGGACAGACTCCCGCAGCGGCATCCTTGCGCCGCCGACCGCCATCCGCATACTCGCGCCCAACAAGAAGGCAAGGGAGTGCGGCGTGAGCGAAGGTCAGGTATTTCCGGTTTCAGAGGCCTGGGCCGAGCGGGCCCATATGGACGCCGCCGCCTACGAGGCCGCCTGCGCGCGGGTCGATAGCGACCCCGACGGCTTCTGGCGCGACGTGGCGGCCCGGCTGGACTGGATCAAACCGTTCACCCAGGTGAAGGACGTCTCCTGGAACCGCGAGGACTTCCGCATCAAATGGTTCGCCGACGGCGTGCTCAACGTCTCGGTCAACTGCCTGGACCGCCACCTGGCAACGCGCGGCGACGACGTCGCCTTCCTCTGGGAGGGCGACGATCCGGCGGACTCGAAAAAGATCACCTACCGCCAGGCGCACGAGGAAGTGTGCCGCATGGCCAATGTCCTCAAGACGCACGGTGTGAAGAAGGGCGACCGGGTCACGATCTACCTGCCGATGATCCCGGAAGCGGCCTACGCCATGCTGGCCTGCTCGCGGATCGGGGCGGTGCATTCGGTGGTCTTCGGCGGCTTTTCGCCCGACAGCCTGGCCGGGCGCATTCTCGACTGCGACAGCAGGCTGGTGATCACCGCCGACGAGGGCGTCCGCGGCGGCAAGATCGTGCCCCTGAAGATGAACGTCGATCTGGCCCTGACCCAGTGTCCCGACGTCGAGAAGGTGCTGGTGGTCGAGCGGACCGGCGCCAAGTGGCTCAAGCACAGCGGCCGCGACGTGGCTTACGGTCCCGAGCGGGACAGGGCTTCGACCGACTGCCCGCCCGAGCCGATGAACGCCGAGGATCCGCTGTTCATCCTCTACACCTCCGGCTCGACCGGAAAGCCCAAGGGCGTGCTGCACACCACCGGCGGCTATCTGGTCTGGGCGGCCTGGACGCACGAGCTGGTGTTCGACTACCGCCCCGGCGAGATTTTCTGGTGCACGGCGGACGTGGGCTGGGTCACCGGCCACAGCTACATCGTCTATGGACCGCTGGCGAACGGGGCCACCAGCCTGATCTTCGAGGGCGTGCCCAACTATCCGACCCCCAGCCGGTTCTGGGAGGTCATCGACAAGCACCAGGTGGAGATCTTCTACACCGCCCCCACGGCGTTGCGGGCGCTGATGCGCGAGGGCGAAGACCCGGTGAAGAAGACCTCGCGGAAGAGCCTGCGCCTGCTGGGCACCGTCGGCGAGCCGATCAATCCGGAGGCCTGGCTCTGGTACCATCGCGTGGTTGGCGAGGGCCGCTGCCCGATCGTCGACACCTGGTGGCAAACCGAGACCGGCGCCTGCCTGGTCTCGCCGCTGCCCGGCGCGACGCCGCTCAAGCCCGGTTCGGCAAGCAAGCCCCTGCCGGGGGTGAAGCTGCAGCTGGTCGACGCCGAGGGCGCGGTGCTGGAGGGCGCGACCAGCGGCAACCTGTGCCTGACCGACAGCTGGCCGGGCCAGATGCGCACGGTCTACGGCGACCACCAGCGCTTCATCGAGACCTACTTCACCACCTATCCCGGCAAGTATTTCACCGGCGACGGCTGCCGGCGGGACGAGGACGGCTACTACTGGATCACCGGGCGGGTGGACGACGTGATCAACGTCTCCGGCCACCGGCTGGGCACGGCCGAGATCGAGTCGGCGCTGGTGGCCCACCATGACGTGGCCGAGGCCGCCGTGGTCGGCTTCCCGCACGACATCAAGGGCCAGGGCATCTACGCCTATGTCACCCTCAACGCCGACGTTCATCCCACGGAGGATTTGCGCGCGGCGCTGGTCAAATGGGTGCGCCGGGAGATCGGCCCCTTCGCCGCGCCCGACGCTATCCAGTGGGCGCCGGGCCTGCCCAAAACCCGCTCCGGCAAGATCATGCGGCGTATCCTGCGCAAGGTGGCGGAGAACGACCTTTCCAATCTCGGCGACACCTCGACCCTCGCCGATCCGGCGGTGGTCGAGGACCTGGTCGCCAATCGCATCAGCCGCTGATCGCCGGCGGGGGCGGACGAACGATGCGCCTGGCCCTCCCCGTTCTGCTGCTACTCCTGACGGCCGGGTCCGCGCGCGCCGACTGGGCGCCGGACGAGACCGTGCGGACCGTTCTGGCCCGGGGCGGCGTTCACGTGGACGTTCGCCCCGACGGCAGCGGCGTGTCCGGCGTCGTGCGCGGGGCGGTGGAGATCGACGCCCCGCCACAGGTGGTCTGGAACACCATCCTCGACTGCCGGCGGGCCGGCCGCATGGCCCCCAGCGTCAAGAGCTGCCGCATCATCAGCCGTGACCCGGCCGGCCGCTGGGACGTGCGCGAGATGACCGTGCGCTGGAACAACCTGGTGCCGACCTTCCGGACGGTGTTCCGCTCGGAGTTCGAGCCCCTGACCAGCATCAACTTCCGCTGCACCGCCGGCGACGTCCGCTACTGCAAGGGCGAGTGGCGGATCATCCCGCTGGCCGGCGACCGGGCGCTGGTCACCTACGAGAACCGCGCCAGCTCGCCGTTCCCCGCCCCGGCGATCGTCGCCCGGGCGGCCATGAGGAAGGACGTCGCCGACGCCTTGCGGGCGCTTCGGCGCGAGGCAGAGTCGGTGCAGCGTCAGGGATGAATTGCCCATGACCGCCCTCGATCTCGGCTTCGTCCTGTTCGTCAGCCTGGCCGGTCTCGGCGTCGACCGACTGGCCGCCGGCGGGGCGGGCATGGTGGTGGCCTTCGCGGTGCGCGGCGGGGCGCTGCGGTTCGGCTGGAGCCTGCCGGGCTTTCCGGGATCGCCCGACTGACCTCTCCCTCTTGGGAGAGGGGGACCATGCGCAGCATGGTGGAGTGGGAGGCGCGGCGGGTGGCCAGGACGGGCGCTGACCATCAGGATGTCCCGGCCAACACCGGCGCACCCCCTTCACCAGCCTCAGGCTGGTCCCCCTCCCCCAAGCGGGGGAGGTCAGTTTTTGGGCGGCCAGACCGTCTCGCGGATCGCCAGCAGCATCATCGGCGTCCAACTGAGCACGAAGCCCAGGGTCATCAGGCCGTGCCGGCTGTGGTCGAGGTAGGCCAGCGCCGTGCCGATGATCGGCAGCACCAGCAGCACCCCAAGGATCAGCCGGCGCGGCGCCTCCCTCAGACAGATCAGCGCCAGCGTCAGGGCATTGAGCGCCAGGGCGCCGAACTTGATCCAGGCGGCGGTGGAGATGCGGCCCAGCAGCGGCTCGGCGGCGGCCAGGTCCTTCGTGACCTGCAGCAGGCCGGTGGTCTCGACCATGTCCGCGGCGAAAGCGACCAGGGCCAGGGCGACGGCCGCCAGCACCAGCGGCGCCCGCAGCCGGCCGCCCAGCCAGATCGCCGCACAGATGCAGAAGGCGGTGTAGGTCGAGATGTAGGCGGCGATGTCGAGGTGGTTCACCGCGTCCATGGCGGCGATGACCTTGGCCTGACAGCCGGAGGCGCCGAAGACGGCGTCGAGGTCGGCCATCTTGGTCGCCAGCTCGAACCGGATCACCGCCCCGTCGGTCATGCAGGCGCCGGCGGCCTTGACGGCGTTCAGCATGGTGAAGGCGACGGTGATGGCCAGAGAGCCGAGGCCCGCCAGCGCGGTGAGCGCCGGCCAGAAGCGGCTGTTGGATGTGGTCATGGTCGTACCCCCCCAGTTGCTTGAGGTCAGGTTACGCCGGATGGACCGGATGACAATCGCCCGTTGGCCTTGATGGAATGATGCGCTCCGGTCGTCGGACCTGGTCAAGGACGATCCCTTCGGGGTCGCCGCTGCGCGACCGCCGAAGGCGGTCCTTGAGCAGGGCCGTCGCCGGAGCAACACTGGCCGTCAAGACATCAGGGCGGGTGCGCCAACGCTCTTCCTCTCCGCTCGCTGAGAGGTGGCCCGGGGGAGCCGGGTCGGAGAGGACAGCGCCGTTCGTCGCCAGCGCATCCTGAATTCCGGTGTTTGCAGGTAACAACAGCTCAGCCCCCTCCACCGCCTCCGGCGGTCCCCCTCCCCGCGTTGCGGGGAGGATTTCTAGAGAATCTCCGCCGTCACCGTCCCGCCGCTCACCCCCGTCACCCGCATGGGAACGATCTCGCCGACCGGGGCCTCGCCGACAAACGCGATCTCCGTAAAGTCGTCCGCCCGCGCGACGCCGTCCTTCTCCACCAGCCCGTTCAGTACGCGCCCCACCTGACTCGCCAGATGCCGCTGCAGCGCCCGGTCGCCGGCTTCGCGCAGGCGGCGGGCGCGGTCCTTGATCACCGGACCCTTCACCGGCGGCATCCGGGCCGCCGGCGTGCCGGGGCGGGCGCTGTAGGGAAAGACGTGCAGGAACGACAGACCCGCCACCTCCACCAGCGCCAGCGTATTGTCGAACGCCGCGTCGCTCTCGGTCGGGAAGCCGGCGATCAGGTCGGCGCCGAAGGCCGTGTCGGGCCGCACGGCGCGGACGTCGGCGATCAGCTTCAGGGCGTCGGCGCGCAGGTGGCGCCGCTTCATCCGCTTGAGAATCAGGTCGTCCCCGGCCTGCAGCGACAGGTGCAGATACGGCATCAGCCGCGGCTCCTGCGCCAGGCAGCGCATCAGGTCCGGATCGATCTCCGCCGCGTCGATCGACGACAGCCGCAGCCGGGGCAGGTCGGGCACGAGCTTCAGGATCCGCGAGACCAGCTGGCCCAGCGTCGGCTGGCCGGGCAGGTCGGCGCCCCAGCTAGTGATGTCGACCCCGGTCAGCACCACTTCGCGGTAGCCCTCGGCGGTCAGCCGGCGGACCTGCTCGACGACTTCCCCGGCGGCGGCGCTGCGGGAGTTTCCCCGGCCAAAGGGGATGATGCAGAAGGTGCAGCGGTGGTCGCAGCCGTTCTGCACCTCGACAAAGGCCCGCGACCGGTCCCGCAGGCCGTCGATCAGATGGCCGGCCGTCTCGCGCACCGACATGATGTCGTTGACCCGCACCCGGGCCGACGCATCGTTCAGTGCGCCGGGCTGCGCCTTCTCGGCGTTGCCCAGCACCAGATCGACCTCCGGCATGGCGGCGAAGGCGGCGGGGTCGATCTGCGCCGCGCAACCGGTGACGATCAGCCGGGCGCCGGGCCGCTCCCGCCGCGCCTTGCGGATCGCCTGCCGCGCCTGGCGGACGGCTTCGTTGGTGACGGCGCAGGTGTTGAACACGACGGCGTTCTCGACCCCGTCGGCCTGCGCCCGCGCACGGATGGCCTCGCTCTCATAGGCGTTCAGCCGGCAGCCGAAGGTGACGACCTGGACGTCGTCATGCTCGGCGGGGATGGGGGCGGGAAGGGTCATGGCGCAAACGAAGACGGGCGGCCGATGTGGCCGCCCTTGTGTGGTGGATATAGCATAGCGGGCTAGGTGTTGCAGCCCAGGCTGCGGACCGCATGGCCCGTGCCCCATCGTTCCGGGCCGACCGAGACGGTCAGCTGGTCGCCGATCTGGCATCTGTGCGTGCGCCCAAGCGTCACCGTGACGGAGCGTCCGTCCGGCAGGCGAACGACCGCCTGGGGGATGTTGCCGACGTCGGACAACCAGTTGCCCATGCCGACGATGGTCGCCCGCTGATCGGTCCAGGGGCCAGTCGGCGTCTGGGCATACCGGACGACCGCGTAGAGGCCTCCGACGATGAGAGCCGCCCCGAGAATGACCGGCCACAACGCGGCCCCCTCGCTAAAGAGGAACCAGAGCCTGAGCCGCTCGCGCAGTTTGAGCACCGCCATTCCTGAACTCCGTCAGCGCGCCACATCCCGCCCTGATGCCTTGGCGGAGCATGGCGCGGGCGGACGACCTGCTCAAGGACCGCTTCGCGGCCGCGCAGCGGCGGGTCCGCAGGACCCGTCCTTGACCAAGGCGACCGCTCGCGCTCCCATTCCATCAAGGCCTTAGAGCGACGTCTCATCACGTTTCCCCAAACTGTCATCCCGGACGGCCGGACAGGCCGATCCGGGACCCAGATCAAAGTCAAACCGAATCTGGGTCCCGGCTCCCCGCTCCGCTTCGGCCGGGATGATAATTGAGGGGTGATCGGCCTTTCAGGCCGTCCGGGATGACAGTAGAGAAACGGGAGACAACACCAAGCCCGGAACCTCCATGACCTCCCGTCCCCGCCGCAGCGCCCTGTACATGCCCGCCTCCAACGCCAAGGCGATCGAGAAGGCCCGGACCTTGCCCTGCGACGTGGTGATCCTCGACCTGGAGGACGCCGTGGCGCCGGAGGCCAAGGAAGCCGCCCGCGAGCAGGCCGTGCAGGCCGTGCGCGACGGCGGCTTCGGCAATCGCGAGCTGGTCATCCGGGTCAACGGGTCCGACACCCCCTGGGGCGCCGACGACCTGCGGGCCGCCGCCGCCGCCAGGCCCGACGCCGTCCTGGTCCCCAAGGTCAACACCGCCACCGACGTCGCCGACTACAGCGCCCCGCTGCACGCCGACACGGCCCTGTGGGCGATGATCGAGACCAGCCGCTCGCTGTTCGCCCTCGACAGCATCGCCGCCGCCCGCGCGACGACGCAGCTGACCACCTTCGTCATGGGCACCAACGACCTGGCCAAGGAGATGCGCTTCCGCATCTCCCCGGGCCGCGAGCCGTTCCACGCCGCCCTGTCGATGGCCGTGACCGCCGCCCGGATGCACGACCTGACCATCCTGGACGGGGTGCACAACGACATCGAAGACCAGAACTCGCTGGAGGCGATTTGCCGCCAGGGTGTGGACTTCGGCTTCGACGGCAAGACCCTGATCCACCCCAAACAGATCGACCTGTGCAACCTGGTCTTCTCCCCGGCGCCGGCGGAGGTCGACTGGGCCCGGGCGGTGATCGCCGCCTTCGCCCTGCCGGAGAACGCCGGCAAGGGCGCCATCCGCGTCGAGGGCAAGATGGCCGAGCTGCTGCATCTGCATCAGGCGCAGCGGCTGGTGGCGGTGGCTGAGGCGATCGCCCTGGCGGAGGCGGCTTGAAGGCCGGCCTCGCCATTCTGCTGTTGG
This sequence comes from Caulobacter sp., assembly GCA_030678995.1. Taxonomy (GTDB): domain Bacteria; phylum Pseudomonadota; class Alphaproteobacteria; order Caulobacterales; family Caulobacteraceae; genus Caulobacter. The sequence goes on along the minus strand of JAUXTQ010000047.1, from coordinate 35,512 downwards.
CCCTGGCGGCCGGCGGCGTCCGCGCCCAGGAGGCGCCGGTCACGACCGCCCCCGGTCTGGCGGTGGGCGACCCCGCCGCCGGGCCTTCGGCCGATCCCATCGGTGACGCCATCGCCGCGTCCCTGCCGCCGGACCAGTCCACCGACATGGACAGCGACGCGCCGCCCCGCGTGGACGCGCCGCCCGTCGCCACCGCGCCGCCGTCGGTGTACGCGCCGCCCCGCCGTCCGGCTCTGGACCGGCCGGTGATGGTCGACGAGACCGGCAAGAACCCCGACGCTCCCCCGACCCCGGTGGACATCGGCTACGAGAGCCGCATCCGCGCCTCGGCCAGCGCCGCCCAGGGCCTGCAGGGTCCGCTGGACGGCGGCTGGACGGTGCGCTCGGCCTATGGCGTGGCGGTGCTGTCGCTGCAGCTGGTCGACCGGGGCCAGGGCTACGGCCAGCTCGAGGGCGCCTGGCGCAGCCTAGACGGGCCGGTCGGCAAAGTCGGGCTGATCGACAGCCTGGACCGCCAGCCGGTGATCCTGATCATCCGCATCACCAAATCCCCCGGCAAGCCGACGGTGGTGCTGACCCTGGCGCCGGCCTCCGACGGCGGGTGGGCCGGCGAGATTGTGGACGAGTGGGGCGTGCACCCGGTGACGATGCGGCGGAACTGACCGGGGACATGTACCGAAGGTACGTGTCCCCTACAGCCCCAGCCCCCGCCGTGCCGTCCCGATCACCAGGTCGAGGTCGTCATGGTCATAGGCGATCTTCTGGCCATGGCCCCAGACGGGATCCGGCCAGGCGCTGTCATCCGAGCGGCGGCCGACGATGTGCAGGTGCAGCTGCGGGGTTATGTTGCCCAGGGCGCCGATGTTCAGCTTTTCCACCGGCCGGCCGAGGGCCTCGCCCAGCGCCCGCACCGCCTCGCCGGCCAGCACGGCCTCGTCCATCAGCCGCCCCCGGTCGGCCGGGGTCAGGTCCTCGATCTCGCGCAGGCCCATGCGGCGGGGGATCAGCAGTATCCACGGAAACCGCGCGTCGCACTGCAGGCGGGCGTGGCAGAGGAACAGGTCGCCCAGCACGTGGGAGGTGGCCACGAAGGCCTGATCGACCACGAATTCAGAAACGTTTCGGAACCGCCGCCCAGTAGTCGAAGTCGAGGATGACCCCGCCGGGATAGACGCCCGATTCGTCCTTGTCGGGGAAGTCGGCGCAAGGCTGGTCCTTCGTCGCCACCAGCCGCAGCCGCAGGGCGCCGATGCCCTCTCCGAGGTCAGCCTTGTCCAGCACCTCGCTCCAGGCGAACACCGTCGCCCCGGCGAAATATGGGTTCACGTGCCGCCCGCCGTTGATCGCCAGGGTCAGGCCGGCGTTCTGCAGGCCGTTGAAGCTCAGCGCCCGGGCCGTGGAGATCACCACCCCGCCATAGACCAGCCGCCGGCCGGCCGGGTCCTTGGCCCGCTCAAACTGGTTGAAGTGGACCTTGGCCGTGTTCTGCCACAGCCGGGTAGCCATCTGGTGCTCGGCCTCCTCGACCACCATGCCGTCGACGTGGTCGATCTTCTCCCCGACGGCATAGTCCTCAAAGGCGTGCGGCGCGCCGGCCAGGGCGAAGTCGTAGCGGCTGAAGTCCAGGCCGCGCGGCAGGATCAGGTCGCCCGCCGCCACCGCGCCGGCCAGCGTCGGCGTCGCCTGCTCCGGGACCGCCGCGTCCTCGCTGCGCTTGCGCACCATCACCCAGCGCACGTAGCTCAGCACCGTCTCGCCGTGCTGGTTCTCGCCGGTGGTGCGGACATAGACGACGCCAGTCTTGCGGTTGGAGTTCTCCTTCAGGCCGATGACCTCGCTGGTCGCGGTCAGGGTGTCGCCCGGATAGACGGCCCGCAGGAACAGGCCCTCGGCGTAGCCCAGATTGGCCACGGCATTGAGGCTGATGTCCGGCACGGTCTTGCCGAAAACCATATGGAAGGCGATCAGCGGATCGACCGGCGAGGCCGGCAGGCCGCAGGCCCTCGCGAACTCGTCGCTCGAGGTCAGGGCGAAGCGCGGGCCGTAGAGCGCGTTGTACAGCGCCACGTCCCCGGCCGTGACGGTGCGCGGCGTGGCGTGGCTCAGCACCTGGCCCAGCCGGAAGTCCTCGAAGTAGTTGCCGGGATCGGTCTTGGACATGGCGCTCTCCATTCAGCGCATTCCTATTGCCGCGCTCTTCGCATCCGCGAAAGGGGGCTTGAGGCGGACCCTTGCGAGGGCTAGACCCCGCGCGACCCTTTTTCCCATTCGGAGACGCCCAAGATGGCTCGCGCGAAGATCGCCCTTATCGGCGCCGGCATGATCGGCGGCACCCTGGCTCACATCGCCGCCCGCGAGGAGTTGGGCGACGTGATCCTGTTCGACATCGCCGAGGGCATTCCGCAGGGCAAGGCCCTGGACCTGGCCGAGGCCACCGCCGTGTTCGGCAAGGACGTCTCGCTGAAAGGCGCCAACGACTATTCCGGCATCGCCGGGGCCGACGTCTGCATCGTCACCGCCGGCGTGCCGCGCAAGCCGGGCATGAGCCGCGACGACCTGCTGGGCATCAATCTGAAGGTGATGAAGGCCGTCGGCGAGGGCATCAAGGCCCACTGCCCGAACGCCTTCGTCATCTGCATCACCAATCCGCTGGACGCCATGGTCTGGGCCCTGCGCGAGTTCTCGGGCCTGCCGCACAACAAGGTTGTCGGCATGGCCGGGGTGCTCGACAGCTCGCGGTTCGCGTACTTCCTGGCCGAGAAGACCGGCGTGTCGGTGGAAGACATCCACGCCTGGACCCTGGGCGGCCACGGCGACGACATGGTGCCGATGGTGCGCCACTCGACGGTCGGCGGCCTGCCGCTGCCGGAACTGGTCAAGCAGGGCTGGATGACCCAGGACGAGCTCGACGGCATCGTCAAGCGCACCCGCGGCGGCGGCGGCGAGATCGTCGCCCTCCTGAAGACCGGCTCGGCCTTCTACGCCCCGGCTGAAAGCGCCATCGCCATGGCGACCAGCTACCTCAAGGACAAGAAGCGCGTCCTGCCCTGCGCCGCCTGGCTGTCGGGCCAGTATGGCCTGAAGGACCTCTATGTCGGCGTGCCGGTGGTCATCGGCGCGGGCGGCGTGGAAAAGGTCATCGAGTTCGAAACCAACGCCGAGGAGAAGGCCATGTTCGCCGCCTCGGTGGCCTCGGTGCAGGGCCTGATCGAGGCCTGCAAGGTGATCGAGCCCTCGCTGGCGTAAGGCATGCGCGGGGACATGCACTTCAGTGCGTGTCCCCTTCTTCAGAATGAACCTGATCGGCTGACAGGGGACACGCACTGAAGTGCATGTCCCCGCGCGAAGTCTCCAACGACACGAAGTCGGCGCCCAAATCGCGGCGGCTTTGCTAGACACGATTCCATGATCGCACCCGGCCCCACCCTCGAGACCGCTCGCCTGATCCTGCGCCCGCCCGCCGAGGAGGACCTCGACGGCTGGGCCGAGATGATGGCTGACGCGGAGGCCTCGCGCTTCATCGGCGGCCAGATGGGCCGCGCCCAGAGCTGGCGGGGGCTGGCCAGCATGGCCGGTTCCTGGGCCATCCGGGGTTACGCCATGTTCTCGCTGATCGAGAAGTCCAGCGGCCAGTGGGTCGGGCGGATCGGCCCCTGGCAGCCGGAGGAGTGGCCGGGCACGGAGGTGGGCTGGGGCCTGCACCCGCGCGCCTGGGGCAAGGGCTATGCGGTGGAGGCGGCGACCGCGGCCATCGACTGGGCCTTCGACACGCTCGACTGGACCGAGGTGATCCACTGCATCGACCCGGGCAACGTCAACTCGCAGAAGGTGGCGCGTGCGCTGGGCTCGACCAACCGGGGCGAGGGGCGGATGCCGCCGCCGTTCCACGAACTGCCGATCGACATCTGGGGCCAGAGCCGCGAGCAGTGGCGGTCCCGGAGGGCGGCGGCGTGAGCCGGGCCCTCACCCTGGCCGTGCTGCTGGCGCTCGCGCCGGTCGCCGCCGGCGCCCAGGGCGAGGACGCCGATGGATCCCTGACCGTCGCCTTCGACGGGATCAGCAAGCGCGAGGGCGTGGTGCTGATCGCCCTGTTCGACACCAAGCCGGCCTATGACGCCAACACCGCGCCCGTGCGAACCTTCAACCTGCCGGCCTCCGGCGGGAATTTCTCGGTGACCGTCGCGGGGCTCAGGCCGGGCCTCTATGCGGTGAAGTCGTTCCACGACCGCGACGCCAACGGGAAGATGAACTTCAACCCCCTGGGCATGCCGCTGGAGCCCTACGGCTTCTCCAATAACGCCCGCGCCCCGTTCGGCCCGCCGTCCTGGCGCAGAGCCGCCTTCGAGGTGAAGCCGGGCGGCAACGGGCAGACGATCCGGCTGCGCTAGATCCAGCCGCTGGCACGCAGCGCCTTCGCATAGGCGCGGCTGACTGGCGCACTGGCGCCGTCCTTCAGGGTCAGGGTCGCGCGACCGTCGGCGCGGCGGGCGTCCTCCACCGCGGCGCGGGCGACCCACCAGGATCGGTGCACCTGGGCGCCTTCCAGCCCTTCCAGCTCGGCCACGGCGTCAGACAGCCGCATCAGGATCAGATCCTGGCCCTTGCTGGTGTGGAGCCGCAGGTAGTGGTCCTCGGCCTCGACGGCGAAGATCTCGGCCCCGCGCAGCCTGGCCGGTAACCGTTCGAGAAAGCGCGGCGGCGAGCCTCCGGCCAGGGCGGCATGGGTCTCCGGCGGCGTCCGCTGGGTGAAGTAGTTCAGGGCGGTCATCACGCAGGTGACGATGAACACCGGCCCGACGAAGTAGTTGATGGCCTCCAGCTCCAGCCGCCCACCCCGAAAAGCAAAGGACGAGATCAGCCAGATCATCACCGTCAGCGGAATGGTCAGGGTCGCGGCGATCACCGACCCCTGCAGCGCGGGCCGGTCGTCGAACCAGCCGCCCCGGTCCACCAGCACCGAGACCACGATCCCGGCCGTGGCGCCCACGAGCATCACCCCGATCCAGTAGGCGAAACGGATCGCCACCGGCGCCTCGCCGGTCTGGAAGGCGCCGGCGGCGGCCAGGAACCCCCCGGCCAGGGCCGCGATGGCCAGGCCCCGCAGGTGCCGGGCCTGCGCGAAGGCGTCGATCCACGAAGCGCCAACGGCGGCGCCTGTCCGTTCGCGAACGGCGCCGTTCTGTCCACGCATGTCCGACTGCGCCATCCGGTCGCCCCGTCTAAGCCGTCGTCATCGAAAACCCGCCAACCCGAAGGCAGACCCCATGACCTACCCCCGGATCAAGACCGCCGCCCTCTTCCTGTCAATCGCGACGCTGCAGGCCGCGGTCTTCACCCTCATGCCGCTGTCCGCCGCACGGGCCGACGACGGCGCAAGCCTGACTCTCAGCTTCAGCGGCATCGACACGTCCGCCGGCGCCATCATGGCCGGCGTCTACGACACCGAATCGGCCTTCACCGGCGGCGAGCCGGTCCAGGGCGTGCGCATCGAGATTTCCGGAGCGGACGCCACCGTTACGGTCACGGGTCTCACGCCCGGGCGCTACGCCATCAAGGCCTATCACGACGTCAACGGCGACGGCCAGCTGAACACCAACCCGTTCGGCCTGCCCACCGAGCCCTACGCCGCCTCCAACAACGCGCCGTTCAACATGGGCCCGCCGGCCTGGGCCGACGCCGTGTTCGAAGTCGCCGCCGGCGAGAACAGCCAGTCGATCACCATCGACTGACCGCCGCCAGGACCGGAGTAACGATCATGAACCGCCGATCCATCCTGACGCGCGGACGTCGCCCTGCCCATCAGCCTGCACGGTCAGTTCAAGGGAGCCTGACCATGAGACAGTCGATCTTCGCCGGAGCTCTCCCGGGCAGCCGCGCCGCGGGCTGGCTGCTGACCGGGGCGGCGGCCATCGCTGCCGCCGTGCTGTTCGGACCGCAGATGCTGCGCATCGCCACCGGCGCCACGCCGCACGGCCTGGACGTGGCGTTGTTTCTCGCCCAGCCGACGGTGATCCAGGCGCACATCCTGGCGGCGGTCGGTTCGGTGGCCGTCGGCGCGATCATCCTGTGGGCCCGAAAGGGGCGGGCGTTCCACCGCGCCATGGGCTGGATGTGGGTCGCGCTGATGGGCGCGGCGGCGGCGACATCGCTGTTCATTGTCGGCCTGAACGGGAACATCTGGTCGCTGATCCATCTGCTCAGTGGCTGGACCCTGGTCACCTTGCCGGTCGCCGTCTGGGCCGCGCGCAGGCACAATGTGAACCTGCACAGGCGAACCATGACGGGCGTCTTCTGGGGCGCGTCCATCGTCGCCGGCGGATTCGCCTTTCTGCCGGGCAGGCTGATGTGGAAGCTGTTCATGGGCTGAACCGGCCTTGCCAGCGGGCGAGGGCCGGGCGTATCGCAGGCGGGTCGCCGACAGGATCGCCTGGCCATGCCCACCGTCGTCAAGCTGCGCACCCGCAATCCCGGCCGGGGGCGTCCGTCCAAGAACGCGGGGATCGACCTCAAGCAGGCCATCCTCGACTCGGCCGAGGGCCTGTTCGCCCGCCACGGCTTCTATGGCGTCACCACCCGCCAGGTGGCTTCGGAAGCCGGGGTCGATACGGCCCTGATCCACTACTACTTCGGGGCCAAGCGCGAGCTATTCGACGCGGTGTTGCTGCGCAGGGCGGAAATCATCAACGACGAGCGCGCCCGGGCCATGACGGCCTATGAGGCGGCCCATCCCGGGACCATGACGGCCGAGGGGGTCATCGCCGCCTTCATCGACCCGGTCATTGAGCACGCCCTGACCGGCGGCCAGGGCTGGAAGAACTTTCTCAACCTCGTGGCCCAGATCAACACCACCCCGGCCTGGGGCGGCGAGGTGATGCACCGCTTCTTCGACCCGGTCGTGCGCCAGCTGATCGAGACCCTGGGCCGGGCCCTGCCGGACGCGGACGTCCGCGACCTCTACTGGTGCTACCAGTTCCTGACCGGCTCGATGATGATCACCGTCGCCGAGACGGGCCGGATCAACCAGCTTTCCGACGGCCTCTGCCTCGCCAGCGATCTCGAGTCCGCCCGCCAGCGCCTCTACGCCTACTGCGCCGCCGGGTTCGAGGCCGTGGTCCGCAAGAACAACGCCTGACGAACCACGGCCCGCCCTCGTCGCGGGCCTGTGGCGCCAATTCATCACCCGGTGAAAAAGAACCGCCGCGACACTGGAACCACTTCCGTGCGCGTCAGCCTGCCCGCAATGTCCCCTCAATTCGCGTCTTGGTGAATTTAACAATCAACTGCGTCCGCCAACGGACCGGCTTTAACGACTGCGTGTCGTGGCGACGCCAAATGGGAGGGCGACAACGATGAAGACCTTGTGGAAGAGTATGCTTCTGGCCGGCGTAAGCAGCCTGTCGGTCGGCGGAATTGGCAGTTTCGCCATGGCGCAGGAAACCGACGCGGTAGACGTCGGGGCCGTCACGGTCACCGCCCGTCGCCGTGAGGAGGCGCTCAAGGACGTCCCCGTCGCGGTTTCGGCCTTCTCGGCCGAGAAGCTGGAAGCCACCGGCGCCATCGACATCACCGAACTGACCCGCTCCACCCCCAGCCTGACGCTGCAGGTCGCGCGCGGCTCCAACTCGACCCTGATCTCCTTCATCCGCGGCGTCGGCCAGCAGGACCCGCTGTGGGGCTTCGACGCCGGCGTGGGTCTGTATGTGGACGACGTCTACGTCGCTCGTCCGCAGGGCGCTGTGCTGGATATCTTCGATGTCAGCCGGATCGAGGTCCTGCGCGGCCCGCAGGGCACGCTCTACGGCCGCAACACCATCGGCGGCGCAATCAAATACGTCACCAGCCGGATCGGCTCCGAGCCCGAGCTTAGGCTTCGCGGGTCGCTGGGATCCTACGGCCAGCGGGACCTCATCGTCAGCGGCGAGGCGCCCCTTGGCGAGATGTTCGCGGTCAGCGGGGCCATCGCAAATTATGATCGCGACGGTTACGGAACCAACCGCACCACGGGCGCGGAACACTACAACAAGGACGTCCTGGCCGCCCGCGCTAGCCTCGAGTTCACGCCCAGCGAATCGCTGTTCTTCCGCTTTTCGGCCGACTTCGTGCGCGACGACTCCAACCCGCGTCACGGCCACCGCGAACTGGCGCCCAGCCCCACCGACATCTACGACACCTTCGCAGGCGCCGGCGACGGCAACTCGGTCGAAAGCCGGGGCGTGTCGCTGCTGGGCGAATGGTCCCTCAACGACAGCGTGACCTTCAAGTCGATCACCGCCTACCGCGCCGGTGAGACGGACGGGATCATCGACTTCGACAACACGGCCGCGCCGACCCTGGACATCCCCGCCCGCTACCGCGACCACCAGTTCACCCAGGAGTTCCAGCTGCTGCTGGAGGGTGAGCGCTGGAACGGCGTCGCCGGGGTCTACTACATGAACGCCCAGGCCTCGGGCGCCTTCGACACCGTGCTTGGCGGGATCAACCTGACCATCGCCACCTCCGGCGAGGTGAACACCCGCAGCTACGCCGTGTTCGGCGACTTCAGCTACGACTTCACCGACCGGCTCTCGGTGTCGGTCGGCGGCCGCCTGACGCGCGACGTTAAGGACGGCTTCGTCTATCGCCAGAACTTCACCGGCATCCGCAGCCCGCTGTTCGGCAATGCGGCGGCCGTTCCGGGCCTGCTGCGCACCAACCCCGCCCTCTACACGGGCAAGGAGCTGGACTTCAAGGAGTTCACCCCGCGGTTCAGCGTCTCCTACGACCTCACCCCCGACCTGACCGCCTATGGCTCCTGGGGCAAGGGCTTCAAGTCCGGCGGGTTCGACATGCGCGGCGACTTCGTGTCCTACCCCAACACCATCAACGGCTACGAGCCGGAGTTCGTCACGACGGTCGAACTGGGCCTGAAGGGCTCGCTGTTCGAGCATCGGCTGAACTTCGCCACGGCGGTGTTCGACTCCAGCTACGAAGACCAGCAGATCACCACCCAGTATCCGTCGGGCGCCACGGTGGCGAGCGTGGTCGACAACGTCGGCTCCAGCTCCATCCGCGGTTGGGAATTCGAGGGCTCGGCGCGACTGTTCGACGGTTTCGCCGCCAATGTCATGCTCAGTTACATCGATGCGCAGTTCGACGAGTACCTGGCCTTCATCCCGGGCGCGCCGGGCAACGGCTTCGCCTGCGCCGCCAATCCGCCCAGCCCGCCGACGGCCGCCGGCTGTTTCTCGGACGTGAAGGACCAGCGCGACTTCCAGAACACGCCTGAATGGAGCGGGTCGGCCAGCTTCACCTACACCCACGACCTGGGCGGCTATGGTGAGGTCAGCTTCACGCCGTCGGCGGCCTATCGCGGCGACTCCCAGATGTTCGAAGCCGCGACCCCGCTCCTCGATCAGCCGGGCTTCTGGCTCTACGACGCGAGCCTCGTCTGGACCTCGGCGGACACCCGCTACAAGGTCGGGCTGCACGGTAAGAACCTCGGGGGCGAGGAGTACCGCGTCGGCGGTTACAACTTCCCGGGCGCCCTGTTTGGCAACTCGGTCATCGGCTACTACGGCCCGCCGCAGACCGTGACCCTGACCCTCGACGCGCGGTTCTGATCCCCTGTCCCTCCCTGGGCGGCGGCGACCTTCACCGGTCGTCGCCGCCCTCATTTCCGGCTAGGGAACAGGCATGACCGAAGAGTCGACCGAGACCGCGCCGCGCAGCGGCTACCGCTACTACGTGCTGGCGATGCTGATCGTGGTCTACACGTTCAACTTCGTGGACCGGCAGATCCTCGGGATCCTCAAGGACTCCATCCAGGTCGAGCTCAAGCTGACCGACACCCAGGTCGGGCTGATGGGCGGCATCGCCTTCGCCGCCCTCTATTCGACCCTGGGTATTCCCATCGCCTGGCTGGCCGACCGCTACAGCCGCACCTCGATCATGACCGCGGCCCTGACCCTGTGGAGCGGCTTCACCGCCGCCTGCGGTCTGGCCACGGGCTTCTGGAGCCTGTTCGCCCTGCGCATGGGCGTGGGCGTGGGCGAAGCGGGCGGCGTGGCGCCGGCCTATTCCCTGATCTCCGACTATTTCCCGCCCCGGCAGCGCGCCCGGGCCCTGGCCGCCTTCTCCTTCGGCATTCCGCTCGGCATGGGGCTGGGCATCCTGGCGGGCGGACTGATCGCGGCCCGCGTCGACTGGCGCTGGGCCTTCGGGGCCGTGGGCCTGGCGGGCCTCATCATCGCGCCGTTGTTCAAGCTGACCGTTCGCGACCCGCGGCGAGGCGCCTTCGACGGCGTGGCCGGGGCGCCGCCGGTCAAGGCGGCCAGCTTTGCGACGGTGGCCCGGCTCGTCACCCGCAAGGCCAGCTTCTGGCTGCTGGCCTTCGGCGCGGCCTCGTCGTCGGTGTGTGGTTATGGCGTGGCCTTCTGGCTGCCGACCTTCTTCCAGCGCAGCCTCGGCCTGACCCTGACCCAGACGGCCTGGTACTACAGCGCCATCACCTTCGTCGGCGGCATCGCGGGCATCTGGCTGGGCGGGTCGCTGGCCGACCGTTTCGGCGGAAAGACCAAGAGCGCCTATGCCGTCGTGCCGGCGGTCTGTTTCGCCATCGCCCTGCCGTTCTTCTTCCTGTCGTTGAACGCCCCGTCGCTGGCCCTGGCCTTCCCGCTGTTCCTCGTGCCGACGGCGCTGAACCTGGCCTGGCTGGGACCGGTGATCACGGCGGTGCAGCATCTGGCGCCGGCGCACATGCGGGCCACCGCCTCGGCCATGTTCCTGCTGATCAACAACCTGGTCGGGATTGCGCTGGGCACCTACTACTTCGGCTGGGCCTCGGACCTGCTCAAGCCGATGTTCGGCCAGGAATCGATCCGCTATGCCATCTACAGCGGCGGGGCCTTCTATCTGGTGGCGGCCGCTCTGTTGCTCCTGGGCTCACGCTCGTTGAAAAAAGACTGGGTGGATTGAGCCTTTCAGGGCTCATCGGACCCTGTCCGGCAGGCATTGCCGACATAATCTTGCGATGCCGCACGGCCTGTTGCGCCGCCCGCGGGCCCGCGCCTATAACCCGCCCGACCCGCGCCCGCGGGCCAGCCCTTCCCCGCATCCGCGAGACCCACAGAGCGCGATGAATATCCACGAACATCAGGCCAAAGCCGTCCTTGCCGAATTCGGCGTCCCCGTTCCGCGCGGCTTCGCCGCCTTCACCCCCGACGAGGCCGCCAAGGCCGCCGAGACGCTCGGCACGCCGGTGTTCGTGGTGAAGAGCCAGATCCACGCCGGCGGGCGCGGCAAGGGCAAGTTCGAGGGGCTGGGCCCCGACGCCAAGGGCGGCGTTCGCGTCGTCAAGTCCGTCGCCGAGGTCCGCGGCAACGCCGAGGAGATGCTCGGCCGCGTGCTGGTGACGCACCAGACCGGCCCCAAGGGCAAGCAGGTCAACCGCCTCTACATCGAAGAGGGCGCGGCCATCGCCAAGGAATTCTACCTCTCGCTGCTGGTCGACCGGCAGTCGAGCATGGTCTCGGTGGTCGCCTCGACCGAAGGCGGAATGGACATCGAGGAAGTGGCCCACGCCACCCCCGAGAAGATCCACAGCTTCTCCATCGACCCCGCCACCGGCGTGTGGCCAACCCACCAGCGGGCCCTGGCCAAGGCGCTCGGCCTGACCGGCGGCCTGGCCAAGGAAGCGGCCTCTCTGCTGACCCAGCTCTATACGGCGTTCCTGGCCAAGGACATGGCCATGCTGGAGATCAACCCGCTGATCGTCACCGCCGACGACCACCTGCGCGTCCTCGACGCCAAGGTCTCGTTCGACGGCAACGCCCTTTATCGCCACCCGGACATCAAGGCCCTGCGCGACGAGACCGAGGAGGACCCCAAGGAGATCGAGGCCAGCAAGCATGACCTGGCCTACATCGCCCTCGACGGCGAGATCGGCTGCATGGTCAACGGCGCGGGCCTGGCCATGGCGACCATGGACATCATCAAGCTGTACGGCGCCGAGCCGGCCAACTTCCTCGATGTCGGCGGCGGCGCCTCCAAGGAAAAGGTCATCGCGGCCTTCAAGATCATCACCGCCGATCCGGCCGTCAAAGGCATCCTGGTCAACATCTTCGGCGGCATCATGCGCTGCGACATCATCGCCGAGGGCGTGGTGGCCGCGGTCAAGGAAGTCGGTCTGAAGGTGCCGCTGGTCGTCCGCCTCGAAGGCACCAACGTCGAGCTGGGCAAGAAAATCATCAACGAAAGCGGCCTGAACGTCATCGCCGCCAACGATCTCAGTGACGGCGCGGAGAAGATCGTCGCGGCCGTGAAGGGTGCTCGCTAGATGTCGGTTCTCATCGGTTCCCACACCAAGGTCATCTGCCAGGGCGTCACCGGCGCCCAGGGCACCTTCCACACCGAGCAGGCCATCGCCTATGGCACCAGGATGGTCGGCGGCGTGACCCCCGGCAAAGGCGGCACGACCCACGTCGGCCTGCCGGTCTATGACACGGTCGGCGAGGCCAAGGCGGCCACGGGCGCCGACGCCAGCGTGATCTACGTCCCGCCCCCCTTCGCGGCCGACTCGATCCTGGAAGCCATCGACGCGCAGATCGGCCTGATCGTCTGCATCACCGAGGGCATCCCGGTGCTGGACATGGTCAAGGTCAAGAAGGCCCTGGCCGGCAGCAAGTCGCGCCTGATCGGGCCGAACTGCCCGGGCGTGCTGACGCCGGGCGAGTGCAAGATCGGCATCATGCCGGGCTCGATCTTCTCCAAGGGCAGCGTCGGCGTCGTCTCGCGCTCGGGCACCCTGACCTATGAGGCGGTGTTCCAGACCACCAACGCGGGTCTGGGCCAGACCACGGCCGTCGGCATCGGTGGCGACCCGGTCAAGGGCACCGAGTTCATCGACGTGCTGGAGCTGTTCCTCGCCGACGAAGCCACCAAATCCATCGTCATGATCGGCGAGATCGGCGGCGCGGCGGAAGAAGACGCCGCCCAGTTCCTGATCGACGAAGCCAGGCGCGGCCGCAAGAAGCCAATGGTCGGCTTCATTGCCGGCCGCACCGCCCCTCCCGGCCGTCACATGGGCCACGCCGGCGCCATCGTGTCGGGCGGCAAGGGCGGCGCCGAGGACAAGATCGCGGCCATGGAGGCGGCGGGCATCCGCGTGTCGCCGTCGCCCGCGCGCCTGGGTGAAACCCTGCTGGAAGTGCTGAAGGGCTAATGCTCCCTTTCGGGGGAGCTGTCGGCGAAGCCGACTGAGGGGGTCACCCGAGACCGGAGCGACCCCCTCCGTCTCGCCTTCTGCTAGCCACCTGCCCCTAGGGAAGGATCTATTTTCGGCCAAGCCCGAAAAATCATCTCTCACGGGAATTTCGCGGGGTCCCCGCGGAGTTAACAGAGACTATATACCGACGCAGATACACAGCCCTGACCCCGGGGGCTGAAGGCGGAAGACCGATGGCGGACGACGCAGGCATCATCAATCAGGTTCTGACCGAGACGTCCTTCCTCTACGGCGGCAACGCCGCCTACGTGGAAGACTTGCATGCCCGCTGGGCCGAGAACCCCGCCTCGGTGGACGCCTCCTGGCAGGCCTTCTTCGGCTCGCTGTCCGACCGGGCCGACGCCATCAAGGCCGCGGCCGCCCAGCCCTCTTGGACCAGCAATCAGGCTCCCGCCGCCCGGCCCGACTGGCTGTCGGCCCTGGACGGCCTGTGGCCGGCGGTCGAGGCCAAGCTCGGCAAGACCATTGAAGCCCGCGCCCCTGCCGCGCCCGCCGGTGATGTCCGCGCCGCCACGCTGGATTCCCTGCGCGCCATCATGATGATCCGGAACTACCGGATGCGCGGCCACCTGCGGGCCAACCTCGACCCGCTGGGCATCGCCATGCCGCCGGGCGACGCCACCGAGCTGGACCCGACGACCTACGGCTTCACCGAGGCCGACTACGACCGCCCGATCTTCCTCGACTACGTGCTGGGGCTGGAGACCGCCACCCTGCGCGAGATCCTCGCCATCGTCCGCCGCACCTACTGCGGCCCGGTGGGCGTGCAGTACATGCACATCTCCAATCCGCAGGAGAAGGGCTGGCTGCAGGAGCGGATCGAGGGGCGCGACAAGGAGATCGTCTTCACCCCGCAGGGCAAGACGGCCATCCTCAAGAAGCTGATCGAGGCCGAGGGCTTCGAGCGCTTCCTGCACCGCCGCTTCCCCGGCACCAAGCGCTTCGGCCTGGACGGCGGCGAGGCCTGCATCCCGGCGCTGGAGCAGATCATCAAGCGCGGCGGCGCCCTGGGGGTGAAGGACATCGTGCTGGGCATGCCGCACCGCGGCCGCCTGAACGTCCTGGCCGCCGTGATGGGCAAGCCCTACCACGTCATCTTCCACGAGTTTCAGGGCGGCTCGACCCTGCCTTCGGACATCGAGGGCTCGGGCGACGTGAAGTACCACATGGGCGCCTCGTCGGACCGGGTGTTCGACGACAACACCGTCCACCTGTCGCTGACCGCCAACCCCAGCCACCTGGAAATCGTCAACCCGGTGGTGCTGGGCAAGGCCAGGGCCAAGCAGGCCTACACCCTGCGCGAGACGCCGGACGCCGGACGCGGCCATGTGCTGCCGCTGCTGCTGCACGGAGACGCCGCCTTCGCCGGCCAGGGCGTGGTGGCCGAATGCTTCGCCATCTCCGGCGTGAAGGGCTTCCGCGTCGGCGGAACGATCCACTTCATCGTCAACAACCAGATCGGCTTCACCACCGCGCCGCTCTACAGCCGCACCAGCCCCTATCCGTCGGACGTGGCGCTGATGGTCGAGGCGCCGATCTTCCACGTGAACGGCGACGACCCCGAGGCGGTGGTCTACGCCGCCAAGGTGGCCACCGAATACCGCCAGCAGTTCGGCAAGGACGTGGTCATCGACATGTTCTGCTACCGGCGGTTCGGCCACAACGAGGGCGACGACCCGACGATGACGTCGCCCTTGATGTACGCCAAGATCAAGGACCATCCTTCGACCCGCGAGCTCTACAGCCGCCGCCTGATCGCCGAGGGCGTGGCCACCCAGGCGGACATCGACGGCTGGATCGCCGAGTTCGACGCCTTCCTCGACGCCGAGTTCGAGGGCGGCAAGACCTACAAGGCCAACAAGGCCGACTGGCTGGACGGCAAGTGGTCGGGCCTGGGCCAGGCCACCGACGAGGAGCGCCGCGGCCAGACCGGCGTGCCGATGCAGAAGCTGATCGATATCGGCGAGCGCATCACCACCATTCCCGAGCGCCTGGACGCCCACAAGACGGTCCGCCGGGTCATCGAGGGCCGCCACGCGGCCATCTCGGCCGGCGAAGGCATCGACTGGGGCACGGCCGAGCATCTGGCCATCGCCACCCTGCTCGACGAGGGCTTTCCGGTCCGCCTGTCCGGCCAGGATAGCGTGCGCGGCACCTTCACCCAGCGCCACTGCGACCTGATCGACCAGACGACCGAGGAGCACTACACACCCCTCAGCAACATCCGCCCGGGCCAGGCCAACTTCGAGGTCATCGACTCGGCCCTGTCGGAAGAAGCAGTGCTGGGCTTCGAGTACGGCTTCAGCCTGGCCGATCCCAACACCCTGACCCTCTGGGAAGCCCAGTTCGGCGACTTCGTGAACGGCGCCCAGGTGGTCATCGACCAGTTCATCAGCTCGGGCGAACGCAAGTGGTTGCGGATGAGCGGCCTGGTCATGCTGCTGCCGCACGGCTACGAGGGTCAGGGCCCGGAGCACAGCTCCGCCCGTCTTGAACGTTTCCTGCAGTCCTGCGCCGAGGACAACATGCAGGTCCTCAACTGCTCGACCCCGGCCAACTATTTCCACGCCCTGCGCCGGCAGATGCACCGCGAGTTCCGCAAGCCGCTGGTGGTCATGACCCCCAAGAGCCTGCTGCGGCACAAGAAGGCGGTCAGCAACCTGGCTGACATGGCCGAGGGCGCGAGCTTTCACCGCGTGATGGTCGATGGGGCCGAGGTCGGCTGCGACGTCGGCGGCGTCACCCTCAAACCCGACGACAAGATCGCCCGCGTCATCGCCTGTTCTGGCAAGGTCTACTTCGACCTGATCGACGCCCGGGCCAAATACGGCCGCGACGACGTCTACATCCTGCGCGTCGAGCAGTTCTATCCCTGGCCGATGAAGACGATCATGGCCGTGCTGGGCCGCTTCACCAACGCCGAGCTGGTCTGGTGCCAGGAAGAGCCCAAGAACATGGGCGGCTGGACCTTCATCGATCCGTGGCTGGAGCTGACCCTCGACCGCATGAAGGTGAAGGCCAAACGCGCCCGCTACGTCGGTCGCCCCGCCTCCGCCTCGACCGCCGCCGGCCAGATGAGCCGACACACCCGAGAACTCGAGACCTTCCTGGCCGAAGCCTTCGCCTGACGCCCGGACCCGAAGTACGAAAGAAGACACATGGCCGACATCATGACCCCCGCCCTGGGCGAATCCGTCACCGAAGCGACGGTCGCCCGCTGGACGAAGAAGCCGGGGGACGCGGTCAGGAAGGACGAGATCCTCGTCGAGCTGGAGACCGACAAGGTCAGCCTTGAGGTGGCGTCCCCCTCTGACGGCGTGCTGGAGTCCATCGCCGCCGCCGACGGCGCGACGGTGACGCCGGGGGCTCTGCTGGGCGTGGTCGGCGCCGGGTCCGGCGCCGTGGCCGCCGCTCCGGCGCCCAAGGCTGAACCCGCTCCGGCGGCAGCGCCAGCGCCCGCCGCGGCGCCGGCCCCCGCGCCTGTCGCCAAAGCGGAGGCCGCGCCGCTGGCCCCGTCGGTGCAGCGCATCGTCACCGAGACCGGCCTGAACCCCGCCGCCGTCGCCGGCACGGGCAAGGACGGCCGCATCACCAAGGGCGACGCCCTGGCCGCGCTGGAAGCCCGCGCCGCCGCTCCGGCTCCGGCCGCCGCTCCGGCCGCGCCGCGCGCCCTGCACGAGCGCGAGGAGCGGGTGAAGATGACCCGCCTGCGCCAGACCATCGCCCGGCGCCTGAAGGAAGCCCAGAACAACGCCGCCATGCTGACGACCTTCAACGAGGTCGACATGAGCGCGGTGATGGCCCTGCGGAACCAGTACAAGGATCAATTCGAGAAGAAGCACGGCGTGAAGCTCGGCTTCATGAGCTTCTTCGTGAAGGCCTGCGTCGCGGCCCTGCGGGCGGTGCCCGACGTCAACGCCGAGATCGACGGCACGGACATCGTCTACAAGAACCACTACGACATCGGCATCGCCGTCGGCACCGAGAAGGGCCTCGTGGTCCCGGTCGTGCGCGACGCCGAGGCCATGGGTCTGGCCGACATCGAAAAGGCCATCGGCGCCCTGGGCAAGAAGGCCCGCGACGGCCACCTGGCCATCGAGGACCTGCAGGGCGGCACCTTCTCGATCACCAACGGCGGCATCTACGGCTCGCTGATGTCGACCCCGATCCTCAACGCGCCGCAGTCGGGCATCCTGGGCATGCACGCCATCAAGGACCGGCCGATGGTGGTCGGCGGCCAGGTGGTGATCCGGCCGATGATGTATCTGGCCCTCAGCTACGACCACCGCGTGGTCGACGGCCAGGGCGCTGTGACCTTCCTGGTCAAGATCAAGGAAGCCATCGAAGACCCGCAAAGGTTGTTGTTGGACGTGTGACGACCTTGACGAATATACGGACGGGGTGTATCTGCAGGTTGTCCATGCGGAGACGAAGATGACCGGCTTCAAGGAAGACGGGCGCCCATTCCGGCCGGCCCCGCCCGCATCCCGGGCGAGACTGATCACCGACGAGAGTGGTCAAAGCGTCCGCCTGCCAAGTGAATGGCGGTTCGAGGGAACGGAAGTCAGTATCCGCAAAGAGGGCGACAGGGTGATCCTGGAACCCGTGGAACATCATGTTTCCATGACGCCGGATGAGCGCGCGGCCTTCTGGGCGCGGATCGACGGCATGTGCGACGAGCCCTTTCCGTTTCCATTCCCCGGAGGCGTGCGTCTGCAATGGCGCGAGTATGATTTCGACTCGTGAGCCTGTCGGTCGACACCTGCGTCGTGGTCGACGTCCTTCGAGAAATTCGGCCAGGCGCACGTGACCGCTTCCTCGACCTGGTGGCCGCTGGCGTCGAACTCAACCTCTGCGTCTTCGCGTTTCACGAACTGGCCTACGGCGCGATGGTCAGTCACAGACCTGTGCAACAGCTGAGCCGCCTTGAGGAACTGCTGCGTTTCGTCACCGTCAGGGAGTGGGCGAAGGCCGATGCAATTGCCGCGGCCGAAATTCGGGTCGCGCGAAGGTCAAAAGGCCGTCCAGCGGGGGTCGTGGACACCCTGATTGCAGGACAGGCGCTGGCAAGGGGCTGGGCCGTACTCACCGCTGACGTTGGCGACTTCGAGCACATCGACGGCCTGACCGTCATCGACTGGTCGTCCTGAACCCGCTGGACGTCTGATCCTTTCCGGCGCCATCCTGCCTGACGGGGGAAGCATGGCTCTGGTCCAGATCGCGAGATACGCCGATCTTCGTGAAGCCCAGATCGCGGCGAGCCTGCTGCGGTCGGCGGGCCTGCTCGCCTTCCTGCCCGAGGAGCATTTCGGCTCGGCCAACTTCCTCCTGTCGCAGGCCACCGGCGGATTTCGCCTTTGCGTCGCGGAGGAAGAGGCGGAGGCGGCCCTGGCCCTGGTGGCCCCCCATCGCGTGGGCGCCAAGGCCGCCCTCGACTGGGGCAGCCACCCGGACGCCGTGACGACCGCGCCGTCTTCCGTCTTCTGGGCGATCACGGACCCGACCGGCGGCTTCGCCTGGGCCAGTCTGCGCAAGAAATTCACGGTGACCGCCTTCCTCGGGCTGTTGCTGGGGTTCCTGGTGATCGCCGTGTTCGTGGTCGCAATGATCGAGGCTCGCCTATGAAGAACGAGAACGATCCCATCGTCTCCAGCGGGTCCGACGAGTCCCCCCGGCGCGCGGAGCCGAAGAGCTCGGTCATCGACGGTCCGCCGCCGAGCAACTGGGACCAGGTGCGACAGGCCTGGCGGTCCATGAGGACCCGGCTCCAGCGCCAGGCCCCGGCGGCCGCGAAGCCGTCCCGCAAGCGGCGCGCGGAGCCGGCCGAAGCGGACGCCGCCCCCGCCGGGATCAAGGCTTTTGAGCGAGTGCACGGCAAGCCAATGATCTGGATGGCGCCGTTCTTCCTGGCGTTCGCCTTCGTGTTCGCCTTCCCGCATGCCGCCAGGCTCCTGGCCCCCGAGGCGCCCAGGGCGGCCATCAACGATCTGGTCGCGCGCCTGCCGGAGGTGCTGTCGCCGCTGTCGGCCATGATGGCCGGCTGGCTTTGGCTGCCCTGGTTCGTGGCTCTGCCGGCCCTGCTGATGCGCCTGCGCGCGGCCTGGACGACACGCAGCGCGATCATGGACGCGGTGGGCTGGTCCATGGCCGCCCTGGTCATCGAGGGCGGGGCCTGGCTCTATTTTGGTCGCAAGGCGCTCGAGAGCGCCGGCGCGGCCGAGCGCACGGGCGCCTGGCAACTGCTGGTCGCCGAGTTCATCTTCCTGTTTCTGGTGGCCACCGTCCTGGGGCCGCATACCCCGAAGCCACGCTATTTCAACCAGAACAACCGCTGATGTCGCGGGACCATCGCAATCCCCTGATCGAAGGCCCGCGGACGTGGCGCTGGCCCTGGGACCGGTCGAAGGACGTCATCATCGGCGGCCAGGTTCGCGCGCCCGCCGGTCCGGTGGAGAAGCTCGAAGCCCGCCTTCCCGGCGCCAAGCCCCCGGCCGCCGCCCACCTCGATCGCATGTACGGCGGCCGCGAGCAGGCGCCGTTCTGGAAGCGCTGGCCGGTGCAGGCGGTGTTGCTGCTCGCCCTGCTCTACCATCTGGCCCCCCGCGCGGCCCTGTTCCTTGGCGGCGGGGAGAGCCCCGAGGCGGCCCGGGGCGTGCTAACCTTCCTCGGCCCGCTCCTGCCCAGGGTGTTCGACGTCGAGACCCGCGAATGGCTGGTCCCGGGCGCCGCGGCCTGGCTGTGGCAGCCGCTGATCGCGGCGTTGGGCGTCGGCTTCCTGCGCCTGGTGGCCCTCAGCACCGCCCGGCGCGACCCGCTGGGCGCCCTGTGGATCGGCGGCGTGGCGCTGGCGGTCGACACGGCAACCTGGATTTTGGTGGGTGTAAAACTAGGCAGGCAGGCCTATTCGCCGGCCGAGGCGGCGGCGCTGACAACTTTGCTGAAAGTCGAAGGGATGGCTCTTCTGGGACTATTCTTCATTCTGGCTCTCACTGGAAAGAGGCGTCTTGGCCGGACCGGAGCGGGCGGGAACGGCGACTGACAGGCGAGTGGATTTGACCTTAAGGCGCCTTAGGCTCTAGCCTCTCCAGATCAGGTCGCCAAATGAGCGGCCGATGCTCGGGGGAGCAAACACCATGAAGTTCGTACGCTGGCTATTGGGCCTGGTTGCGCTCGGCTGGGGGCTGTACGCCGCCATGCCGATGGTCTTCACCACCCTGCACAAGCTTGGGCAGATGAAGAATGCCCCGCCGGAAGCCCAGCGCTTCCTGGCGCTGATGGACGCCACCCCGTGGTGGGTCGTGGGGGTCTGGGCGCTCATGTTCGTTGTGACCATGACGGCTGCCTGGCGACTGTTCCGCGGCGGCAAGGCCGCTGTGCTGCTGGCCATCGCCGCCCTGGGCAATTTCGGCATCTGGTGGGTGTTCCGCGATCTGCCGGTGTACAAGTCGACCTTCACGGCCGCCGAGCTGCAGCTGGACTACTACATCATCGCCGGCTACGTGGCCGCCACCGTGATCGCCTGGGTCACGGAACGCAGCAAATAGGGGATCAATGGCCGACACCGCGCTCGATATCCTCAGCTGGATCGCGCGCGGAGTCGGCCTCTTCTATGTTTTCGGGGGGCTGTTCGTGCTGCGCGCCACGCGCGTGGAGCGGCTGCTCGACAAGGCGATCTACCAGATCACCCTCAAGACGCCGGACCCTGATCCCGGGGACCGTCCGCGCCTCGCCAGCATGGTCGCCATCGCCATCCTGACGCTGGTCAGCGGCGCCCTGTTGGTCTTCCTGCTCCGCCCGGCGGTCTACGCCTTTCTGACCAACGCCGCGGTCCAGGGCGCCTACCTGGCCTGGGCGCGCAAGGCCCTGCCGCCAACCGACGCGGACTCGGCCCGGGGACGCCGGCGCAGCACCAACGCCTTCATTGTCTGGCTGGTCATGACGGCCCTTGTCCTGCTGCTATTTGAACAGGGCCGGTTGACCTAGGGCGACGACGCCTTAAACCGCCTCGCGCGAGGGGCGAACAGGCCCCATATGTTGTGCGCACAGCGAACAGGCGGCTCCATCCATGGCCCAATACGACGTCGTCATCATCGGGGGCGGCCCCGGCGGCTACAACGCGGCGATCCGCGCCGGCCAGCTGGGCCTCAAGGTCGCCGTCGTGGAGGGCCGCGAGACCCTGGGCGGCGTCTGCCTGAATGTCGGCTGCATGCCGTCCAAGGCCCTGCTGCACGCGTCCGAGCTCTATGAAGCCGCCGCCGGCGGGGAGTTCGCCAAGCTGGGCATCGAGGTGAAGCCCAAGCTGAACCTCGCCCAGATGATGGACCAGAAGACCGAGAGCGTGACCGCCCTGACCAAGGGCATCGAGTTCCTGTTCAAGAAGAATAAGGTCGAGTGGGTGAAGGGCTGGGGCCGCATCGATGGGCATACGCCCGAAGGATTGGGCAAGGTGGTGGTCAAGGCCGCCGACGGCGTGGAGACCACGCTGGAGGCGAAGGACATCATCGTCGCCACGGGCTCCGAACCGACCCCGCTGCCCGGCGTGGCGGTGGATGGCAAGCGCATCGTCGATTCCACCGGCGCCCTGTCGCTGAGCGAGGTCCCGGGCCACCTGGTGATCATCGGCGCCGGCGTCATCGGCCTGGAGCTGGGCAGCGTCTGGCGCCGGCTGGGCGCCGAGGTGACGGTGGTCGAATTCCTCGACCGCATCTGCCCGGGTATGGACGAGGAGACCGCCAAGACCTTCCAACGGTCCCTGACCAAACAGGGCTTCAAGTTCCAGCTGGGCCAGAAGGTCACCGCCGCCAAGGCCAGCGCCAGCGGCGTCGAGATCACCATGGAGCCGGTCAAGGGCGGCGAGGCCCAGACCCTGGCGGCCAACTATGTGCTGGTGGCCATCGGCCGCCGCCCGTTCACGCAAGGCCTCGGCCTGGAGACGGTGGGCATCGTCCCCGACAAGCGCGGCGTGATCAGCAACGATCACTTCAAGACCGGCGTTGGCGGCGTCTGGGTGGTCGGCGACGTGACCAGCGGCCCGATGCTGGCCCACAAGGCCGAGGATGAGGGCGTCGCCTGTATCGAGCTGATCGCGGGCAAGGCCGGCCATGTGAACTACGACCTGATCCCGGCCGTCATCTACACCGCGCCGGAAGTCGCCACGGTCGGCCAGACCGAGGAGGAGCTGAAGGCCGCGGGCGTCGCCTACAAGGTCGGCAAGTTCCCCTTCACCGCCAACAGCCGGGCGAAGATCAACCACGAGGGCGAGGGCTTCGTGAAGGTGCTGGCCGATGCGAAGACCGACCGTATCCTGGGTGTCCACATGATCGGCCCCAACGTCGGCGACATGATCGCCGAATACTGCGTGGCCATGGAATTCTCGGCCTCGTCCGAGGACGTCGCCCGCACCTGCCACCCCCACCCCACCCGCTCCGAAGCCCTGCGCCAGGCAGCCATGGGCGTGGAAGGCTGGACGATGCAGGCGTAGTCGGCGCCGCACAGGGACAGACACCGCAGGTGTCTGTCCCTAGGCCCGCGGATGCGCCTTCGCATACGCTCCCAGCAAGCCCGCTGCATCCACCGCCGTGTACTTCTGCGTCGTCGACAGTGATGCATGCCCCAGCAGCTCCTGGATCGACCGCAGGTCGGCGCCGGCGCCCAGCAGGTGGGTGGCGAAGCTGTGGCGCAGGGCGTGGGGGGTGGCGCGGTCGGAGAGGCCCAGGCGCCCGCGCAGCAGCTGCATGGTCGCCTGGACGTGGCGGGGGCTCAGGGGGCCGCCGCGATGGGCGCGAAACAGCGGCTCATCGGGGGCCAGGGCGAAGGGCAGGGCGGCCAGATAGGCGTCCACCGCCTCCCGCACCGCCGGCAGCACCGGCGCGATGCGGGTCTTGGAGCCCTTGCCGGTGATCCGCAGGCTGTCGCCCAGCGGCGCGTCGGAGCGCTTCAGCGACAGGGCCTCGGAGATGCGCAGGCCGCAGCCCCACAGCAGGGTCAGCACCGCCTCGTCGCGCAGGGCCGCCCAGCCCTCGCGGTCGGGGTCGCAGGCGGCCTCGGCGATCAGGCCGCGGGCCTGGTCCTCGGTGACCGGACGGGGGGCGGACGGCTTGACCCGCGGGCCCTTGACCAGGGCCAGGGCGGCATTGGGCACGCCCAGCCGCCGGTCGAGGAAATTGTGGAACGAGCGCACCGCCGACAGGGCCTGCGACACCGACCGCGCCGACAGGGGCCGCTCTCCGTCCCGGCGATGGGCGAGATAGGCGCGCAGCTCGGCGGCGGTGATCGTTCCCGTGTCCGCGACGCTGAGGGTCTCGGCCCGGTGCTGTTCGAGGAAGGCGAGGTAAGGGCTGACCGCGCCCAGGTAGGCCTCGATGGTCCGCGGCGACACCCTGCGCTCGTTGGCCAGATGGTCGAGCCAGGCGGCCATGGCCTCGCGGGCGGTCACGACAAGACTCCGGGGACATGCACTTCAGTGCGTGTCCCCTGCCAAAGGGACATGCACTGAAGTGCATGTCCCTTTGCGGGGGTCACAGCACCGGCCATCGTTCCGCTGTCCGTTCGACCACCCGCGCCAGAAACGCCACCAGCTCGGCGCCCATGTCGGTGGTGAAGCCGTTCGCGTCGGGAGAGCCGAAGGCCAGCACACCCTCGCGGCCCGGCTCCCACATGGCGATGCGGACCATGGCCATGGAGCGGATCTGTTCGCCCCGTTCGCCGAACAGGCCCCGGGCCGGGGCGTGGAAACCCATGCGCGCCAGGCGCTGGGCGCCCAGGATCATGTCGGTCTGGCCCTCGACCAGGGCGTACCAGCCGGCCGGCGTGCGGCCAGGGCCCTCGATGGCGATGGCGGCGGCGGTCAGGCCGAAGCGCAGGCTGGCCAGCTCATCGACCCGCCGGGCGAGGTCGGAGTGGTTGCGCGATTCGAGAATGTCGATCACCGCCGCATGGGTCTGGGCCTGGGCGGAAAAGTTGGCCCGGGCCATGGCCTCGAGCTTGCGGCGGACCGTGGATTCGCGCTTGTGCGCCGCGCTGACGCGGGCGAGGGCCGCCGGGCCGAAGTCCACCAGATTGGCCGCATCGACGCGCAGGCCCAGGTCCGCCAGCAGCTCGGCGTCGCCGCGAATCAGCTCGGGATGCGATCGCAGCACCCGCCGCAGCTCGTCCGCCGCCGATTCCGTCTGTCTTGCCGCGCTCATGGCCTTCCCCCGTCCGGATCGGGAGACGCTAGCGGCGACCTCCTACCAATCCGTTCAGAGGATGGATTGGGTTCGATCGACATTCCGCCCGAAACGCCTGGCGCCCTGGGGCTCAAATAGATTCCGTCATGGCCCGACTTGTTCGGGCCACCCAGGAGCACGGGCTGTGACGATGACCTGCCGACCTTCAGCGGGCCAAAATGCTGGCCTCACCACGCTTGGGTGGCCCGAACAAGTCGGGCCATGACGGTGAACCAAGGGCGGGCGGTGATCTGTCCTACAGGATCGACTGCCCCGTCTTGGCCCAGTCGGCCATGAACTGTTCAAGACCCTTGTCGGTCAGCGGGTGCTTGAACAGGGCCTCGAAGGTCGCCGGCGGGATGGTGGCGCAGTCAGCGCCGGCCAGGGCGGCGGCGGTCACATGGGCCGGAGTGCGGATCGAGGCGGCGAGGATCTCGGTGTCGAAGCCGTAGTTGTCGTATATCGCCCTGATCTCGCCGATCAGCGCCATGCCATCGGCGCCGTGGTCGTCGAGGCGGCCGATGAACGGCGAGATGTAGGAAGCGCCGGCCTTGGCGGCCAGCAGGGCCTGCGAGGCCGAGAAGCAGAGGGTGACGTTGGTCTGGATGCCCTCGTGGGCAAAGGCGGTGGTGGCGATCAGGCCATTGCGCGTCAGCGGCACCTTGACGACCACGTTGGTGGCGATGGCGGAGAGCTTGCGGCCCTCGGCCAGCATGCCCTCCACGTCCATGGCGGCCACCTCGGCGCTCACAGGGCCCTCGACGAGATCGCATATCTCGGCGATGACCTGCGCCATGGGACGACCCGACCTGGCGATCAGCGTGGGATTGGTGGTGACGCCGTCCACGAGGCCGGTGGCGGCGAGGTCCTTGAGGACGGCGGTGTCTGTGGTGTCGAGGAAGAGTTGCATGGCCGGGGTTTTAGCGGCGCGGAACGCGGGGCGCCACCCGTGAGCCGAATCGCCGCTGTCCTGCTGCCCATGCCGCTGCCCGAGGCGTTCGACTACGCCGAGCCCGAGGGCATGGATCTGGCCGTCGGCGACCATGTGGCCGTGCCGCTGGGGCCCCGGTCGGTGCGCGGGGTGGTGACGGCCCTGCGCGACGCCACGGGCGGCAATCGGCCGCTCAAGCCCGTGCTGGAACGGCTGGACGATCCGCCGCTGCCCGAGCCCACCCTGCGCTTCGTCGAATGGGCGGCGCGCTATTCGGTGGACCTGGCCGGCCAGACCCTGGCCATGGCCCTGCGCGGCCTGCGGGCGCCCAGGCCAAAGCCGATTAAGCTGCTGGCGGCGACTGGAACCTTGCCCGCGCGGGCGACGCCGGCCCGCGAGAAGGTGCTGGCCGCGGCCGCCGAGGGGCCCCTGCCTGGTCCCGAACTGGCCGCGAAGGCCGGCGTCTCGTCAGGCGTCGTGAAGGGGCTGCTGGACGAGGGCTGCCTTGAGATTCAGCTCAAGATTCCCGAGATAAAATTCGAGATTCCCGACGGCGCGCGGCCGGGCCCGAAGCTTAACGCCAGCCAGACGGCCGCGGCGAGGGTGCTGACCGGCATGGTCGCCGGCGGCGGCTTCCAGGCGGCTCTGCTCGACGGAGTCACCGGCTCGGGCAAGACCGAGGTCTATCTGGAGGCGGTCGCGGCGGCGCTGAACGCCGATCCGGACGCCCAGGTGCTGGTCATGCTGCCCGAGATCGCCCTGACCCAGGCGGTCATCGCCCGGTTCGAGGCGCGTTTCGGCGCGGCGCCGGCGGAATGGCATTCGGCCGTGCCGCCGCCCCGCCGCCGGCAGGTCTGGGAGGGCGTAGCGACGGGGAAGGCGCGGATCGTCGTCGGCGCTCGCTCGGCCCTGTTCCTGCCTTACCGCGCCCTGCGCCTGATCGTGGTCGATGAGGAGCACGACGGCTCCTACAAGCAGGAGGAGGGCTTCATCTACCAGGCCCGAGACCTGGCGGTGGCCCGGGCCAGCCTGGAGAAGTGCGCCGTCGTGCTGGCCTCGGCCACGCCCTCGCTGGAGACCCTGTGGAACGCAGAGCAGGGCCGCTATCGGTGGCTGAAGCTGGCGGCGCGGCACGGGGCCTCGGAACTGCCCGACGTCACCCTGATCGACATGCGCGAGACGCCGCCCGAGCCCGGCCGCTGGCTGTCGCCGCCGCTGATCGAGGCGATGAATGAGACCTACGGCCGCAGCGAACAGACCCTGCTGTTCCTCAACCGCCGGGGCTATGCGCCGCTGGTCCTCTGCCGCGCCTGCGGCGAGCGGATGAAGGCGCCCGACAGCGACAGCTGGCTGGTCGAGCATCGCTACACCGGCCGGCTGGTCTGCCACTTGACCGGCTTTTCCATGCCCAAGCCCGATCGCTGTCCGCACTGCGGCGCGCAGGACAGCCTGGTGTCGATCGGTCCGGGCGTTGAGCGGGTCGAGGAGGAGGTGCGCTTCCTGTTTCCCGAGGCGCGGGTGGCGGTCTTCTCGTCCGACACCGTCTATGACGCCGAGGGCGCCCGCTCGCTGGTCAAGGCCATGACGGACGGCGAGATCGACGTGCTGGTGGCCACCCAGGCGGCCGCCAAGGGGCATGACTTCCCGCTGCTGACCCTGGTGGGGGTGGTGGACGCGGACCTCGGCCTGCGCGGCGGCGACCTGCGGGCCGGGGAGCGGACCTTCCAGCTGCTGGCCCAGGCCAGCGGGCGGGCGGGGCGGCGCGAGCGGCCGGGGCGGGCCATGCTGCAGACCTACGCCCCCGAGCACGCGGTGATGCAGGCGCTGGCGGCCCAGGATCGGGACGCCTTCATCGCCGCCGAAATGTCCGACCGGGAGCTGGCCGGCCTGCCGCCGTTCGGACGGCTGGCGGCGATCATCTGCTCGGGACCCGATCCCATGGCGCTGGAGACCTATGTCCGCGCCCTGGCGGCGGCGGTCCCCAACACCGACGGGGTGGACATCTACGGCCCCGCCGACGCGCCGCTGGCGCTGGTCAGGGGGCGCCGGCGCAAGCGGTTCCTGGTGCGGGCCGACCGCACCGTGGACCTGCAGGGCTTCCTCGCCGCCTGGCGCGCCCGGGCCCGGCCGCCCGGCTCGGTGCGGGTGGCCATCGACGTGGATCCGTACAGTTTTCTGTGATCCTCCCCTCTCGGGGGAGGTGGCTCGCCGAAGGCGAGACGGAGGGGGTCCGCTCAGATCCCGGGCGACCCCCTCCGTCCGCTTCGCGGACAGCTCCCCCGAAAGGGGAGCATCCTCAGTGCTTCGTCTCCGTCGCCGGGGCGCCCCTCGACCTGGCCTTGCGGGCCACCATGTTCAGGCCCTCGACGAGGCCCGAGAAGGCCATGGCGGCATAGATGTAGCCCTTGGGCACATGCACGCCGAAGCCGTCGGCGATCAGCACCGCCCCGATCATCAGCAAAAAGCCCAGGGCCAGCATGACGATGGTCGGGTTCTTGTGGATAAACTCGGCCAGCGGCCCCGCGGCGAAGAACATGGCGCCCACGGCGATGGTCACCGCCACGATCATGATCGGCACGTGATGGGTCATGCCCACCGCGGTCAGGATCGAGTCGATCGAGAACACCAGGTCGAGCATCAGGATCTGGACGATGGCCGCGCCGAAGTTGGTGATGGCCTTGTTCTTGGCGTCCATCACGTCGCCCGTCGGGGCTGGGTCGACGCTGTGGTGGATCTCCTTGGTCGCCTTCCACAGCAGGAACAGGCCGCCGGTGATCAGGATCAGGTCGCGCCAGGAGAAGGCCGTCTCGAAGCTGGGGTCGCCGTGCTCGTTGAGCGCGCCCTGAATGCCAAGGTCGAACACCGGCATGGTCAGGGCCACCAGCCAGGCGATGGCGAACAGCAGGGCGATGCGCATCAGCAGGGCCAGTGACAGGCCGATGCTGCGGGCGCGGGGCCGTTGCGCCTGCGGCAGCTTGTTCGACAGGATCGAGATGAACACCAGGTTGTCGATCCCGAGCACGATCTCCATGACCACCAGGGTGACCAGGGCCGCCCAGGCGGCGGGGTCGGCGGCGAGTTGCAGAAGGGAGTCCATCAGGGGGTCGGCCTTTCACGACTGGTGAACCGGATAGGGCCTACATAACGCGGCGCGCGTCCGGGTGAACCGATTTTGATCGATTCTCCTGGCGCGCGACTTGCACTCGCTCCGCGGGAGCGCCCTTCCGGCGCCGTCACGGGACAGGAGACAGCCATGCAGGACGCCGCCAACATCCGGCCTCTGACCTCCTTGCGGTTTTTCGCCGCCCTCTGGGTGGTGCTTTTCCACTATTGGCCCAAGCTGGACGCGGCGGTGACCCCGGCCCTGGTTGAGAAGGGCTATCTGGGGGTCGAGCTGTTCTTCGTCCTCAGCGGCTTCATCCTCTGCCACGTCTATCTGTCGGCGTTCGGCGAGAGCCGGTTCAAGTACGGCGCCTTCCTGTGGAACAGGCTGGCGCGGGTCTATCCGCTGCACCTGGCGACCCTGGGCGGGATGATCGCCCTGGGCGTGGCCGCCGGCCTCGCGGGCATCACCATCGACGCGAGCATCCTTCGCTGGGACGCCCTGCCGGCCAATCTCCTGATGGTCCAGGCCTGGGGCTTCGCGCCCGCCGCCGCCTTCAACCATCCGTCCTGGTCGATTTCCGCCGAGTGGTTCGCCTACCTGACCTTTCCGGCCTTCGCTTTCGCCGCCTGGAAGATGCGCGCGCGGCCCTGGCTCTACGCCGGCCTTACCATGGCCGGCATCGCCCTGCTCTACCCCGCCTTCCAGGCCCTGACCGGCGAGTCGCTGACCCAGGCGACGATCGCCTGGGGCGCGCTGCGAATCGTTCCCTGCTTCGCCCTGGGCTGCGCCATGCACAGCCTGTGGCGCTCCGGCGCGGTGCGCAGCGCCCGGTCGGCGGCTGTCGGCGCCCTTTTTTCAGGCGCCGCAATCCTCGTCGCGACGACCTTGGGCGCGCCTGACGTGGTGGCCGTGGCCGGGTTCGGGGCGCTGATCCTGAGCCTGGCGGGCCTCGCTGGACACGGTTCGACTTTCGGATCGCAGGCCGCGTTCGTGTATCTCGGCGAGATAAGCTACTCGACCTACATGATCTGCGTGCCGTGGAAGATCATCTTCGTGAATGCCGCCTCGCGAGTTCTGAATCTAGCGGACGAAAAGCTGCCCTGGCCGGTGTGGATCGTCTTCCTCGCTGCCGTGGTTCCACTGTCCGCTGCTTCGTATCATCTGATCGAAAAACCGGCCCGCGCGCGCATGAAACTGATGGCCGACTCATGGCGATCGCGGCGCACGGTCGCAGCGAGCGCCTGAAAAGACTCTTTTCATTCGGACGTGACATAGGTATCCCCTCATCTTCAGTGTCGTGGGGGAGACCTCCTGAATGCGTCAACGGACCCATACCTATCTTGGTTCCCTGGCCGCCGC
Organism: Caulobacter sp.; assembly: GCA_030678995.1. GTDB lineage: Bacteria > Pseudomonadota > Alphaproteobacteria > Caulobacterales > Caulobacteraceae > Caulobacter. The sequence goes on along the minus strand of JAUXTQ010000047.1, from coordinate 5,648 downwards.
AGTAGCGATCAGCCTTACGCCCACCGCAAACGCGGCGGCTGACATCTACTGGCAGTGCGTCCCGTTCGCCCGACTCCTGTCGGGCATTCAGATCTATGGCGACGCCAGGACCTGGTGGGGCCAGGCTATCGGCAAGTATGAGACGGGCCGCGATCCCCGCATGGGCGCGGTGCTGACCTTCAAGCCGACCGGCCGGATGCAGCTGGGCCACGTGGCCGTGGTCAGCCGTCTGGTCACCGACCGCGTCATTCAGATCACCCACGCCAACTGGTCCCAGATCGGCGGCGCCCGCGGCCAGATCGAGCGCGACGTGACCGTGATCGACGTCTCGCCCATCGGCGACTGGAGCATGGTCAAGGTCTGGTACGACCCCATCCGCGACCTGGGCACGTCGGTCTATCCGACCTACGGCTTCATCTACCAGAGCCCTCAGGCGCAGCAGCTGGCCCAGACCGATCCGCGCTACTGGAGCGCCCAGGGCGTGACCATGGCGCGTTCAGCCGCGACCCAGACGGCCTCCGCCGTGGGCCCGATCCCGTCCCCGCTGGGCGTGATCAACAAGGCCGCCGACGCCACCGACCGGATTGCCGCCCTGATCGCGGCGGCCACCGGCCAGGGCCAGGACGACGCCGAGGACTGATCCTGCCAGCGGTTGACGCCCGGCCGTCGCCGCGCCATTCGGGGACGGCGCAGGAGACATCACGTCCATGCTGAGTGTGCTTCGCTGCGGCGGGGGCGGCTTGCAGCCCATCGAGGTGGGTCCCGACTGGGTGCTGCCCGGTGACGGCGCCTGGATCGACCTGACCAACCCGAACAGGGCCGAGGAGCTGCTGGCCGAGAAGGCCCTGGGCATCTTGCTGCCGACCCGCGAGGAGATGGCGGAGATCGAGGCCTCCTCGCGCCTCTATCAGGAGGACGGCGCGTCCTTCATGACCGCCTTCGTGCTGGTCGGGGCCGACGGCGATGATCCGGCGCTTCAGCCGGTGACCTTCGTCCTGGCCAAGGGCCGGCTGGTCACCATCCGCTATGTCGAACCCAGGGCGTTCATCGCCTACGCCGCCCAGGCCGAGCGGGACGCCGACTTCTGCCAGGGCGGGGTCGAGGCCTTTCTGGGTTTGCTGGACGCCATCGTCGACCGGGTGGCCGACATTCTCGAAAAAACCTCGGCCGAGGTGGAGGTGATCTCCACCGACATCTTCCGGCCCACGCGGCAGGGCGGGTTCAAGCCGATCCTGCGGCGGCTGGGCCGCAGCCAGTCGATCTCGGCCAAGGCCCGCGGCAGCCTGGTCAGCCTGGCGCGTCTGTTGTCCTTCGCCTCGCTGGCCGACGACATCGCCGACGGCAAGGAGCACCGCGATCGCCTGCGGTCGCTGCAGCGGGACGTGCAGTCGCTGACCGACCACTCCGCCTACCTGACGGAAAACGTGACCTTCCTGCTCGATTCGGCGGTCGGTCTGATCAACACCGACCAGAACGAGATCATGAAAGTGTTCTCGATCTGGGCCGTGGTGCTGATGCCGCCCACCCTGATCGGCTCGGTCTACGGCATGAACTTCGTGCACATGCCCGAGCTGCGCTGGATCGGCGGCTATCCGCTGGCGCTGGGGCTGATGATCGTGGCGATGCTGATCCCGATCTGGTGGTTCCGCAAACGGGGCTGGTTCTGATCGTCACAGGGAGCCCGGAAACAACCGTTCCTTAAGGCGGCGCGGGCCATGGTTTCTGACTCTTTGCCACAGGGTCTGAATGTCCGCCGCGCCCAACCTCATCCGCCGCCTTGATTTCAGCGCCGTCAAGGCGACGGTCGAGGCGCACGGCAAGTACCTGAGCGGCCGCGGCGGCGGGCAGCGCGCCAATCTGACCTATGTCGATCTGTCCAACATTCACCTGGACGGCGTCGATCTGTCGGACGCCGACCTGACCGGTGCGCGCCTGGCCGGGGCCAGCCTGCATGGATCGAGGTTGAAGCGGGCGATCCTGTTCGGTTGCGACCTGCGCGAGGCTGACTTGCGGGACACCGACCTGTCCCAGGCCGACCTGCGCGGCGCCTGCCTGCGGGGAGCAAACCTGGCCGGAGCGAACATGGCCGGCTGTGATCTGCGCGAGGGCCGCATCGCCCTGCAGGGTCAGGGGCAGGACTTCAGGATCCTCAAGCACGAACGCCGGGCCGGCGAGCTGGACTATGCCGTGCTGCAGGGCGCCAACCTGTCCGGGGCCCAGATGACCGGGACCAACGCCCTGTCGGCCGACTTCACCGAGGCCAACCTGACCGGGGCCTGCCTGAACGGGGCCAAGCTGGTCAACGCGGTGCTGGACGGCGCCGACCTTTCCGGCGCCGAGGTGTTCCATGCCGACTTCGCCGGCGCCTCGATGAAGAACTCGGTGCTGGGAGCGACCAACTTCGACGACGCCAACCTGGACCGTGTCGATCTGAGCGAGGTGCTGCGCGCGCCGCCGCCGATCGTCTATGTCGATGACCGGCCGCTGGGCGACCTGCTCATCGACCACGAGCGCTATTGCGCGACCTTTGGCGCCGAGGGTTTGGCGATGAAGGTCTCCCGCGTCGATTTCCGGCCGCTCAAGCAGCTGCGCAAGCGCAAGTTGAGCGGCATGGCCGCGCCGCGCTCGGTGTTCTTCGGCCTCAATATGGAAGGCGCCGAACTGCAGGGTTGCGACCTGTCCGACGCCGATCTGCGCGGCGCGGTGCTCAAGGACGCCGACCTGCGCGGCGCCAAGCTGGTCGGGGCCAAGCTGAACAAGGCCGATCTGCGCGGCGCCAAGCTGGGCCCGCTGATGATCGCCGAGGGCCGGTACATCCGCACCGACCTGACCCGCGCCATCCTGCGCGGGGCCGACCTGCGCGACTGCCACGCCCGCCGCGCCCGCTTCCTCGAAGCCGACCTCAAGGGCGCCCGCATCGAGGGGGCGGATCTGTTCGAGGCCGAGCTGGAGACGTAGGTAGTGGGGGACACACACTGATTTCCGCGAAGCGGAAATCAGTGTGTGTCCCCCACTACTACAGCCCCTTCCGCAAAGGGATCAGATCCGGGAACACCGGATCACGGCCTTCCTGCTTCGCCTTGAAGGTCTCGGCCATGTGCGGGCCGGAGAACATGCCGGTCTGCCAGACGGCGATATAGTCCAGGCCGTCCTTGATGGTGTGGTCACGGGCGTAGTTGATCATCACCTTGCTGCCGGCTACGGCCAGCGGCGACTTGGCGGCGATCTCCCTGGCCGTGGCCAGGGCGTGGGCGACCACGGCCTCGTGGCTTTCGAAGACCTCATTGACCAGGCCGATGTCGCGGGCCCGCGCGGCGGGCAGGCGGCGACCGGTGTAGGCCAGTTCGCGCACCCAGCCCTCGGGGATCAGCTTGCACAGCCGCGGAAAGGTGCCGACATCGGCGGTCATGCCGATGTTGATCTCCATGATCACGAAGAAGGCGTCGGCGGTGCAGTAGCGGATGTCGCAGGCGCTGGTGAAGTCCACCGCCCCGCCGATGCAGCCGCCCTGGATCGCCGCGATCACCGGCATGCGCGCCTCGTCCAGGCAGGTGAAGGTGTCCTGCAGCTGATGGACGTTGCGGCGGAAGCTCTCGGCGGCCACGTGGCGGTCGGTCTCGCCGCCCCGGTCGCCGACATTGGCGAACACCGAAAGGTCCATGCCGGCCGAGAAATGCTTGCCGGTCGAGGAGATGACGATGCAGCGGGCCCGGGCGTTGTCGTTGATGTCGCGGACGATGGCCGGCAGCTCGGCCCAGAACGCCTTGTTCATGGTGTTCATGGCTTCGGGCCGCTTCAGCCGGATATGGGCCACCGCGTCCTCGATCGAGACGTCGAAGCAGGTCCAGGCGGCGGTTTCGGCGGAATGGGCGGTCATGGGTGCTGTCCTCGCAAGTGTTCACACATTGTCGTGAGATGACGTGGGGAAAGCCAACCCCGGACGTTTGAGGACTCGAACCGGAGCTAAGCTTGGACTTCGCTCCGATCCGTTCGTCCTCACACGGGAGTCTACCATGCGCTTCATCACCACCGCCGCCATCGCCGTCATCGCCATGGCCGCCCTTCCGGGCGCCGCCAACGCCGGCGTGTTCGGCTGCGACGCCGCCGGCGGCAAGCAGGAGGGCGGGGCCGTGATCGGCGCCATCATTGGCGGGGTCATCGGCAACCAGGTCGCCAAGGGCGAACGCGGCGCGGGCACGGTCGTCGGCGCCGGCATCGGCGCGGCCATCGGCTCGTCGATCGGCTGCAAGATGCAGGAGGAGGACCAGCGCCGGGCCGAGGTGGCGCTGAACGAGGCCCTGGCCACCGGCCGGCCGGCCCGCTGGCGCAACCCCAACTCCGGCGCCTATGGCGAGATCCGCGTGCTGCCGGCGGCCAACAGCGGTTCCTGGTACGCGCCGAACACGGTCAATGTGCGAGCCACGCCGTCGACCCGCGGCCGGGTGGTCGGCCGGATGGCCGGCGGCGAGACCTTCGACGGGACGTCCTACAATTCGGGCTGGCTGCGGGTGGACGGCGGCTATGTGTCGAAGTCGGTCGTGCGGCGGGCCCCCGGCCGGGACGGCTGCGAGACCCTGGAACAGACGGCCTACACCAAGAAATACGGCCGCGAGACCGAACGCTACCGCGCCTGCCGCAAGCCGGGCGGCGCCTGGGACGTGCGCCGGATCTGACGGCTATCGACTGACGCGACGTGATCACGTTAGGGAGGTGGGGATGACCGTCCCCGCCTCGCCTTTCCCCTCCGCGCGCCGTCGCGACATCGCCGTCCCGCGGGGGACCGTCGCCGGCTATGAATTCGGCCCCGCCGACCGGCCGCTCGACATTCTTTTCCTCCACGCCAACGGCTTCAACGCCGGGGCCTATGCCGACATCCTGACGCCCCTGGGCGAGCAACTGCGCGTTCTGGCGGTCGACCAGCGCGGCCACGGCCGCACAACCCTGCCGGCGGCCCCCGAAGCGCACGAGGCCTGGCTGGTGTTCCGCGACGACCTGCTGGTCCTGCTCGAGGCCATGGGCGAGACGCCGACGGTGCTGGCCGGCCATTCTATGGGCGGGACGGTCAGCCTGCTGGCCGCCGCGGAGCGGACCGACGCGGCCCGGCGGCTGGTGCTGTTCGACCCGGTGGTGATGACCGCCGAGCGTCTGGCCGCCGTGGGTCCGGAGGGGCTGCAGGCCTCGCCCCTGGCCGTCGGCGCCAGCCGCCGCCGCGCGACCTTTCCCGACCGCGAGGCGGCATTTCAGGCCTACAGCGGGCGCGGGGCCTTCCGCACCTGGCCCGACGCCGCTCTGCGCGGCTATCTGGCCGACGGCCTGCTGGAGGGCGACGACGGCCAGGTTCACCTGTCCTGCCGGCCGCAGTGGGAGGCGGCCAACTTCACCGCCCATCATCACGACACCGTCGGGGCCTTCGCGCGGGTGACCGCGCCGATCCGCATCCTGAAGGCCGAAATCGGCTCCACCTGCGGGCTGGACGCCGACGAGATCACGGCTCTGACGCACGGCCGTGCGCGGACAGACGTCATCGCCGGAACCAGCCACTTCCTGCCGATGGAGCGCCCGGACCTGGTGCGGGCGGCGTTGAGCGAGGCGGCATCGACCTGATTGCGTCCTTCGACACGGCCCTTCGGGCCTGCTCAGGATGACCT
>JAUXTQ010000041.1 GCA_030678995.1 Caulobacter sp. | reverse complement strand
CCGACGCGGCGTCAAACGCCTCGCGGCCCGGACCCGCGCCGATCGTCATGACCTCGGGGTGACCGCCGCGCCAGTACTCGGTCCACTGCCAGCCGGGCCGTTTGGCGGGCGTCGGGGCTCGACTCATCAGCGCTCCTTGGGAAGCAAACCAGGCGGATGGACGCACTATATCCGCTCTCCCCCCCGGAATGGGAGTGAAGACCGCACCGGCCGCCGCCCACGAAAAAGGGCGGGGATCGCTCCCCGCCCTTGATCGGCTGCCGCCGAAGCGGAACGGGCCCTACAGCCCGCCCGGTCCGCATTCCGTGCGCAGGTAGTCGTCGATAGCCGTCAGCATTTCCGCCGTCTGGCCGGCTTCCCAGAGATTGATCTGGTGGCCCATGTCCTTGAGCACCAGGAATTTCACAGGCTTGCCGGCGCTCCGCAGGGCGCTGACGAACCGTTCCGATTCTTCAATCGGAACCGTGGTGTCGCGGTCGCCGTGGTAGAGGAAGACCGGAATGGAGACCTTGCCCGCCTCCTTGAGTGGCGACATGCCGTCCACCGCGGGAAGTTGGAACTCCCGACCGAAGCGGTTCTGGTTGATCAGCTCGCGGAACCGGTCAACTGACGCCACGCCGGCTCCGGCGACGGCGCACTGGTACAGCCCGTTCGGGCGCACAGCGGCCGCCATCGCCGAGTAGCCGCCGTAGGAGTAGCCGTGCATGACGATGCGGTCCGGGGCGGCGATGCCCTGGGTGATCAGCCATTTGGCGCCGTCGTCCTTGTCGTCCTGCATGGTCAGGCCCCACTGGGCGTCGCCGGCGCGCCAGAGTTTCTGACCCCAGCCCTCCGAGCCCCGGAACTGGGGCTGAAGGACGGCGTAGCCCCGGGACGCGAAATACTGAACCCAGCCTGTGGTGTCCCAGGTCATGTTGTCACGACCCCAGGGACCGCCATGGGGGTGGATGATCGTGGGGTAGGGGCCGGGGCCGTAGATCTCCTTCCGCGGGGTGGTCAACAGGGCGGGTATCACAAGCCCATCCCGGGCCGCGTACTGCACCAGCCGCATATCGCCCAAAGTCGTTACATCGAAACCAGGGCGGGCCTTGCCGAGCAACGACAGCTTGCCGCCGTCGGTAAGGAGATAGTACTCGGGCGGCTGGCGGGGCCCGCTTTTCACGGCGAGGACATATTTCAGATCATTCGACCAACCGATGATCGAAACGCCAACGCCGTCCGGCGTCGCATACCGGTTCGTCGCACCGGTCGCGGTATCGGTCCAGGCTACGGGGACTGTCTTGATTCCGAGGGCCTGGCGAAGCCCCTTGTCATAGCTCGCCATTTTTTCGTCGGTCCAATAGACGCGGCTCGACTCGGCCTCGTAGCTGAAGCCCAGCACCCGTCCATCATGGGCGGTTACGGGAAAGCCGGCTTCGAACAGCTTGTGCTCGAAGACAACCTCTCCGAACTTCCGGGCAGCGATGTCGTACTCGTAGATGGCGGCCTTGTCCCGGCCGGCGCTGGACCGGACATAGATGATGTTCGGATCGGTCGTGAAGCCGACCACCTCCTTCGGCTCGCGGTCCTTCGCGTACCAACGGAAGTGCTCGACCCACGGCGCTGATGCCGTCGCGCGAACCCACTGGGCGAGATAGACGTTTCCGTTTTCGAAGCCGATCGACTGCCGGGCGCGGATTTCGCCGTCGATGTCGGTCTGCTCCTGGCCGTATTTGTCCGAGCCGATGTAAAGGCGGCGCGAGGCGTTGGTATAGACGTCGATCTTGTAGATGTCGGCGGAGCCCACGAACGGGTTCGTTTTCGCGACGAGAATGTTGCGCGGATCACCCGGCAGGGTGTCGAGCACGAAGCTGGTGGCCGGTATTTCCTCGTTCACCGATTCTCCGAACGGCAGCCGCCAGGTCTTGCCTTCCAGGTCAGTAATGTAGCTCAGGATCAGATGTCGCTTCTGGGTGCCGCCGCCCTCCTGGGTCAGGGAGGTCGTCCAGGTCTGGCGCACCGTTACGAAGATGCGGTCATTCTTGATAAACCGCACGCCCTGGCAGACCGCCCGCTCGTTGCAGGCGAGACGGACCGGCGGCTTGTCGGGCTGATCCGTGCGCCAGATCGTAACGTAAGGCGTCTTGCCATCGGGCGAGGTGATCGCGGCGATATGCTTGCCGTCGGGCGCGATACTCATGCCGCGGATCGCGGGCTCCCGGCCGAAGGCGTCGGCGCTTGGCGGGGCGGCGCCGGCGGCGATCGCGGGGGCGGGGGCCTGGCGGGCCAGGCTTGGGGCGGCGAAGGCGAGGCCCACAACCGCGATAGCGACCGCGGCCAGGCAAAGGGTACGAAATTGCGGCGTCACGGTGACCCCTCGAAGTTGGTTTTCGCTCGCGCGCCACGGGAATCATTCCCCAATGGCGTCGAAAATCGCGGTCGAGCGCGGCCAGCAATAGGCCTGTCGCGGGCAATCTAACCACAATCCGCGTTTCGCCAAGCTGATCTTGCCTCGCCCCTCGCGCTCATGGTCGGGGCGGGGAATGCCCGTTGCGGGTGAAACTGTGGCTCGATTGTTACGCCAAGGTGGCTATGCGGCGAAAAAACGTCATCATTCTTGTCGGGCGCTTTGAAGCTGTTAGTTTCGGGAAACCGCGCGGGATTTGTATCCCGTGATCGGCCGTTCGTTCGGCCGTTGAATCATCGGGCTACTGGGGACGTAAACCAAATGCTGGACCGCAAGTTTCTCCTGAGCACGACTGTGATTGTTGGCTTTGCCGCCGCCCTCGCCGTCGCTGCTCCCTCCGTGTCGTACGCGCAACCGACCACGCCGCCCGCGGCTGACGATGAAGACGAGACGGAAGTCGAATCGCTCGTCGTCACCGGTTCGCGCATCAAGCGCACTGAGTTCACCAGCTCTGCGCCGATCCAGGTGATCACGGCCGAACAATCGACCCTCGAAGGCCTGGTCGACACCGCCGAAATCCTCCAGTCCTCGTCGGTGGCCAGCGGCTCGTTCCAGGTGAACAACCAGCTGACCGGTTTCGTCACCGACGGCGGTCCGGGCGCCAGGACGCTGTCCCTGCGCGGTCTGGGCGCGAACCGCACGCTGATCCTGCTCAACGGCCGTCGCCTCGGCCCGGCCGGTACGCGCGGCACCGTCGGCCCGGTCGATCTGAACGTCATTCCGCAGTCGATCGTCGAGCGCTTCGAGATCCTGAAGGACGGCGCTTCCTCGGTTTACGGCTCTGACGCCGTCGCCGGCGTGGCGAACATCATCACTCGCTCGAACTTTGACGGCTTCGAAGTCACCGCCTTCGCCACCCAGCCCTTCGAGCAGGGCGGCGAGAGCTACCGGGTGAACGCGGCCTGGGGCCAGACATTCGATCGCGGCTACGTCAACATCGCCGTCGACTGGGCCAAGCAGGAAGTCCTACGCCGAGCCGACCGCGACGACACCGCCTGCCTGTCCGACTACCTGTTCAACGCCACCCGCACCGCCCGCGTCGATTTCCCGAACACCGATCCGGGTCAGAACTACGGCGACGATACCTACAAGTGTAACAACCTGTTCTCCCGCGTGCTGCGCACCGGCATCGGCGATTTGATCTATCCGGACGCCGGCGTGACCTATCCGACCGTCGCCCAGGGCAACAGCTTTGGCGGCGTGGCGATTCCGTTCGGCCTGGTCCGCCAGCGCCGCGCGGGCTTCCCGGCGACCTACCCCTACGCCCACATGGACGCCGACCCCTATGCGCGCGCCTCGGCGATCAGCCCCTCGGAGCTGACCACCGTGTTCGCCAGCGGCGGGTTCGACCTGACGCCGAGCACCGAACTCTACGGCGAGTTCCTGTTTAACCGCCGCGAGTCGACGCAGTATGGCGCCCGCCAGTTCTTCCCGAGCGTCAGCGCCACCAACGGCAACATCCCGGCCGGCTGGGCGGCGGCCTTCGGCGCCTTCCTGCCGATCATCCCGCTCAAGTCGGATCGCGACCAGGAGGTCAACTACTGGCGTGGCGTCGTCGGCATCCGCGGCGACTTCGGCGCGCTTCTGTCCGGCTGGGACTGGGACATCTTCTACCAGCGCAGCAGCTCGGACGCCGACTACGGCACCGACATCATCTTCAATGACCGCGTGGTTGCCACGACCGCTGGCGCCGGAAGCACCTGTAACCAGGCCTCCATCACCATTTCGGGCGGCAACTGCGCTGATCTGCCCGGGGGCGTGCCTTGGGTCAGCGAGCGGATCATCAACGGCGACTTCAACGCCGCTGAACAGGCCTTCCTGTTCACGCATGAGGTCGGCAACACGACCTACACCCAGACGGCGGTGGAAGGTTCGGTCACCGGCACCCTGTTCAACCTGCCGGCTGGCCCACTCGGCGCCGCCTTCGGCTTCGCCTGGCGCGAGGACGAGATTGACGACACGCCGGGCGCCAACGAGCGGGCGGGCAACCTGTGGGGTTCGACCTCCGCCGGCCGCACCGCCGGCGCGGACACGGTGAAGGAAGTGTTCGGCGAAATCGAAGTGCCGATCTTCAAGGGCCTGCCCGGCATCGAGAGCCTCGATCTGCAGGCCTCGGCCCGCTACACCGACTATGACAGCTACGGCTCTGACTCGACCCACAAGCTCGGCCTGAACTGGCAGATCACCCCGTCCTGGCGCATCCGCGCCACCGACGGCACCTCGTTCCGCGCCCCGGCGCTGTACGAACTGTATCTCGCCAACCAGACCAGCTTCCTGGGTCAGGCCAACGTCGACCCCTGCATCCTCTGGGAGAACGACACCAACCCGTTCATCCAGGCCAACTGCGCGGCGGCCGGCGTGCCGCTGGGCTACACCAACGCGGGCACCAGCAGCGCGACCATCATCACGGGCGGCGGCCTCGGCATCCTCAAAGCCGAGACGTCGGAAGCCCAGACGGTGGGCGTGATCTGGACCCCGAGCTTCATCGACCTCTCCGTGGCGATCGACTACTTCGAGATCCTGGTCAACGACGAGATCCGTCAGTTCGGCGCGGCGAACATCGCCAACCAGTGCTACGCCTCGCCGTCCTTCCCGACCGATCCGTTCTGCACGCTGATCGTCCGCAACACCCCGGCGAGCCCGCTGCCCAACGCCGGTCCCAACGCGATCCAGTCGATCAACAACAGCTACGTCAACGTGGCCGAGCAACTGAACCGCGGCATGGACCTGACCGTGCGCTATCAGCACGAGTTCGACTTCGGTCGGCTGACCGTGGACGGCCAGTTCACCTGGCAGTTCGAGGACACCGTGGAGCTGCTGTCCGGCGCCGCCGTCGAGGACTACAACGGCACGACCTTCAACTATGACGGTCCGGACTTCACCGGCAACATCAGGACCCGCTTCGACAAGGGTGACTGGACGGTCACCTTGACCACGGTCATGCTTGGCAAGGGTTCGGACACCGAGAACTTCGGTGGCGACGTGTTCTTCTCGGGGGGGGGCTACCAGCAGAACGTCTACTTCAAGCAGTATACCGAGTTCACGGCCTACCATCACCTGTCGCTGCGTCGGAAGTACAATGACTGGACCTTTGTCGCCGGCGTGCGCAACGTCTTCGACGAGCGTCCGCCTTCCCAGTCGACCGGCCAGTTCCGTATCGGCACCGCGGCGAACGGCAACTTCGACCTGATCGGTCGTCGGGCCTTCTTCGAGGTGACCAAGAAGTGGTAGTCACGTCTCTGGACTGAGAATCGGGGCGGCGGGGGAAACTCCGCCGCCCTTTTCTTTTCCGGCCTCTCCCGGTAGGCCCAGACCATGACCGTCCGAACCGATCCCCGCATGGCCGCGGCGCGGCAGCTGTACCGCCAGGGGCGGTTCCACGAGGCGCATGGCCAGTGCCTGGCCATCCTGAAGAACGATCCCCGCGACGCGGCCCCTTATGCGCTGCTCGGGCGCATCGCCGCGGACCACAGGACGTTCGACAAGGGCGCCGACCTGTTCCAGCGCGCATGGACCCTCGATCCCGCAAATGCCGCTCATGGCGCCGACCTCGCCCGATGCCTGCTCGGATTGAACCGGGAGCAGCCTGCCCTGGCGGCGGCCGTCGCCGCCCTGGCTTTGGGCCCTCGCGACGCGGACTGCTTCGACACGCTGGGGGTGGTGTTCAGCCGGCTGGGGCAGCAGGCCAGGGCGGCGCAGTGCTTTGGCGGCGCCAACCGGCTCGCGCCCACCCATCCCGGCTACCTGTTGAACCTCGGCTGGGCCGAGCAGTATCTGGGTGACTTCGAGGCGGCCGAGCGCGCCTGGCGCGCGTGCATCCGTCTCGACCCGGATAACGAGCGGGCCATCCTGGCGCTGGTCAATCTGGTTCCCCAGACGCCGGAGCGGCATTTTGCCGACCAGCTTCGCAAGCTGTTCGACCGGGCCTCCGGCGACCCGGACCGGCGGTTGCGCATTGGTCACGCCCTGGCCAAGACCTTTGAGGACCAGGGCGAGCCCGTGCTGGCTCTTGACTGGTTGTTGCGGGGCAAGACGGCCAGGGCGGCGGCGGTCACCGGGCTGACGGCCTGGCAGGACGGCCTGTTCGCCGGGGCGGCGGCCACCGCCCCGCGCCCGGCCGGCGCCGCGCCGGGCGATCCCTCGGGCGCGCCGATCTTCGTCTTCGGCCTGCCTCGCAGCGGCACCACCCTGGTCGAGCGGATCATCTCCAGCCATCCGGCCGTGGTCTCCGCCGGCGAGCCGATGGACTTCCCCTTGACCGCCCGCCGCCTCGCCGGCGCGCCGACCCGCGAGTTGATGGACGGGCCGACCCTCCGCGCGGCCCGGGACGCCGACATGGCCGTCCTGGGCGCCGACTATCTGGCCGCCGTGCGGGCCAGGGCCCCGGGTGAGGGGCGGTTTACCGACAAGCTGCCGCTGAATGTCCTCTACGCTGGCCTGATCAACGCCGCCCTGCCGAACGCCCGGATGGTCTGCCTTCGCCGCCATCCCATCGACAGTTGCCTGGCCATCTTCCGCCAGATGTTCTCCACCGGGTTCGCCTACTACGACTGGACCTTCGGCCTGGAGACCACGGCCCGGTTCTACCTCGCCTTCGACGCTCTCGTGGCCCACTGGCGCGAGACCTTGCCGCCCGACCGGTTCATCGAAGTCGCCTATGAGGACGTGGTCGCCGACCAGGAGGGCCAGAGCCGCGCCCTGCTGGCCTGGCTGGACCTGCCCTGGGACGAGGCGGTGCTGGCCTTCCACGAGAACGCCGCCCCGGTGGCCACCGCCAGCGCGGTCCAGGTGCGCAGCCCGATCCACGCCGGCTCTGTCGGCCGCTGGAAGCAGTATGGCGACAGGCTGGGGCCGATGATCGACATCCTCGTCGCCGGCGGCGTGGTGACGGCGGAGGAGGTGGAGGCGGGCTGATCTACGGATCCCCGAACGCGCGGACACAAGTTCCTCCCCCTCGGGGGAGGTGGCTCGCCGAAGGCGAGACGGAAGGGGGCACGCCGATGTCGCGGAAACGCCCCCCTCAGTCACCGCTTCGCGGCGACAGCTCCCCCGTGGGGGAGCGACTGGTGCAGCGCAGCCCTCGTAGGCCGCTTCCTACCGAACCGGCGTCGGAGCCAGCACGGCGGCGCCGGAGGGCGTGGCGCGCAGGCGGGCGGCGGCCATCTCGTCCAGGACCGCCGCGGCGCGGGGATCGCCCATGATCCAGCCGGCCGCCGCGAGGGTCCGCAAGCTCGTCGAGCTGACGCCGAAGAACCGCTCCAGCGCCTCGAACGGCGAGGAGGGCACGCCGATGTGCTTGATACGCGCCTCGCCCTTGATCCCGGCCAGGGTCTTGGCCCGGTCGATGGCGTCGTAGTAGCCGCCCAGCTGGTCGACCAGCTTCAGCTGGCGCGCCTGGACGCCGGTCCAGACCCGGCCCTTGGCGATCTCGCGGACGCGGTCGACCGGCAGTTTGCGGCCTTCGGACACCCGGGTGATGAAGCCGTCGTAGATGTGGTCCATCCAGCGGGAGAAGGCCGCGCGCTGGCCCGCGTCAAAGCCCTGGCCCAGGCCGAAGGCGTTGGCGTACTCGCCGCCCACCGCGGTGGTCCGCACGTCGATGCCGAAGCGCGACAGCGCCTCGCCAAGGGCGAACTTGCCGCCATAGACCCCGATCGAGCCGGTCAGGGTCGTCGGTTGGGCGACGATCTCGTTGGCCTGCGAGGAGATCCAGTAGCCGCCCGAGGCGGCGTAGGTGCCCATGCTGACCACGACCGGCTTGCCGGCCTTGCGGGCCGCCTTGACGGCCGCCAGGATCTGTTCGGACGCGGTGTCCGACCCGCCGGGGGAGGAGACGCGGAAGACGATGGCCTTCACGTCCTTGTCCTCGATGGCCTCGTAGAAGGCGTCGGAGATGTCGTCGGACCAGACGGTCTCGTCACCGCTGAACGGATTCCCGCCGCCGCCGCGGCCGGTCATGATCGGGCCTTCCGCGCCGATCACGGCGATCGTCGGCTTGCCGCCCAGGCCCGCCCGGTGTGTGCGCAGCGCCACGCTCATGTAGTCACGGAAGTCCGCCAGCTTGGCCTTGCCGCCAACCCGGGCGATCAGGGCGTCGGAGGCGTCGCGCACCTGTCCGACCCGGTCGATCAGCCCCTTGGCCGCGGCTTCCTGGGCCGAATAGGGACCCGCCTCGATGAGGCGGATGAAGGCGATCGGCTCCTTCTTGCGGTCGATCGCCGCGGTCAGGATTCCGGTGCGGTAGATCGAGCTCATCCAGGCCGTGGCCGACTCGCGGTGGGCCGGGGTGTAGTCGCTGTATAGGTAGGGATTGACCGCGTTCTTGTACTCCATGCGCTGCTCATAGTCGGCGCGCACGCCGTACTTGTCGAAGAAGCGCTTGAAGAACAGATCCTCGCCGGCCAGGCCCACGGCCTGGAACGAACTGTCGGGCTGCATCCACAGCAGGTCGGCCGCCGCGCCCAGCATGTAGGTCGAGGTGACCACGCCGGACGGGTACAGGCCCTGGCTGTGGGCCCAGACCGGCTTGCCGGCCTTGCGGAAGTGCAGGAAGGCCAGGCGCAGCTCGTCCGCCGCCGCCGGGGCCATGCCGCCCTCGGGCAGGCGCACGAAGATGGCCTTCACCTTGTCGTCGGTCTCGGCGTGACGCAGCGTCTCGATCACCGAGATCACCGACAGCCCCGATCCGCCGAACGCGGCGAAGGGATTCTGCGGGTCCTGGTCAGGCAGGCCGTCGCGCAGGTCCAGCTCCAGCACGGCCTGGGCCGGGGTGGCGTCCTTGGGGTTGCTGGCCGCGCCGATGATCGAGCCGATGATCAGGAAGGGGATCAGCACGAAGAACAACACCAGGCCCGCGAACACGCCGGCCATGGTCAGGAGGAACTGCTTCATCGGGGAACCCCGGGGGAAAGACGCAATCACGCTATATGGGTCCGCGTTGCGGTCAAATGAACACGCTGCAACACTCCCCGCGAAATCGGTCTTTGTATTGGGATTTCGCGGGGCGGGGGAAAATGGTCGGAGTGGCAGGATTCGAACCTGCGACCCCCGCGTCCCGAACACGGTGCTCTACCAGACTGAGCTACACTCCGACTTGGGAGGGCGCCTTATAGAGGCGACTTCGGCGGTCCGCAAGCGACCATCAGAAAGGCTTTCGCACGGCGTTGCATCCGGGTCGCGGCTGCGCTATCTGACGCCCCTCGCGACGCCCGGCTTCCAGAGCCGCGCCGTTCCTGCTGGGGAATGGTGTAATGGTAACACAGCGGTTTTTGGTACCGTCATTCTAGGTTCGAGTCCTAGTTCCCCAGCCATTTCCCCGGCATGTGCGTCCCGCGGACTCAGCCGCCGCCCAGGGGCAGGCCCGGCCCGTCGGGCAGGGTCCCGGCGCCGCCGTTCAGCGGCTTCTGCATCAGCACGATGTCCATCCAGCGGCCCAGCTTGAAGCCCACGCCGGTCATCACCCCCCGCTGCTCGAAGCCGAGCGCGCGGTGCAGGGCGATCGAGGGGGCGTTCTCCGACCCGCCGATGACCGCCATCATCTGCCGCAGGCCCAGGCGTTCGCACTCGGCGATGACGGGCGTCAGCAGCGCCCGACCAAGGCCTCGCCCCTTGGCCGAGGGGGCGACATAGACGCTGTCCTCGACGGCATAGCGATAGCCGGTGCGTGGCCGGAACGGGGAGGCGTAGGCATAGCCCGCCACCGCCCCGTTCAGATCCGCCACGAGATAGGGCAGGCCCTTGTCACGAACAGCCGCGAGCCGCCGCGCCATCTCTTCGGGCGGCGGCGGCTCCTCCTCGAAGGTGCCAGGGCCGTGCAGCACCGCGTCGCCGTAGATGGCCGCCAGGGCCTCCACGTCGCCGGGGTGCGCCGGTCGTATGATCAGGCCGTCTGCCATCCCTTTTCCACCGCCCAGATGGCGAAGGCGTAGTCGAGGGCGATCTCCTTGAGGAAGTCGAATCTGCCCGACGCGCCGCCATGGCCCGCATCCATGTTGATCTTGAGCAGGATCGGGTTGGCGCTTGTCGTTTTTGCACGCAAACGGGCGCTCCACTTCTCCGGCTCCCAGTAGGTCACCCGGGGATCGGAAAGGCCCCCGGTGGCCAGCACCGCCGGATAGGGCTTCGCCGCCACCTGGTCATAGGGGCTGTAGCTGAACATGTAGTCGTAGGCCTGCGGGTCCTCGATCGGATTGCCCCACTCGGGCCACTCCGGCGGCGTCAGCGGCAGGCTGACATCGCTCATGGTGTTGACCACGTCGACGAACGGCACGGCCCCGATCACCCCTGCCCACAGGTCCGGCCGCATGTTGGTCACCGCCCCGACCAGCAGGCCGCCGGCCGAGCCGCCATAGCAGACCGTCCGCTCCGGCTTGCCGTAGCCCGCCGCGTGCAGGTGCTCGGCGCAGGCGATGAAGTCGGTGAAGGTGTTCTTCTTCTTGAACTTCTTGCCGTCGAGGAACCAGTTCCAGCCCTTCTCCGACCCGCCGCGGACGCAGGCGGTGGCCCAGATCCAGCCGCGGTTCACCAGGCTGAGGTTGCGAATCGAGAAGGTCGGCTCCTGGGCGATGCCGTAACTTCCGTAGCCGTAGAGCAGCAGGGGCGCCGAGCCGTCGAGCTTGGTCCCCTTCTTCATCAGGATGAACACCGGCACCTCGGCGCCGTCGGAGGCCCGGGCGTTGACGCGGCGGGTCTCGTAGTCGGCCGGGTTGTGGCCGGACGGGATCTCCTGGGTCTTGCGCAGGGCCCGCTGGCGGCTGGCCATGTCGTAGTCGAACCACTGCCTGGGCGTGGTCATCGAGGTGTAGGTGAAGCGCACCGTGGTGGTGTCGTACTCGTAGCCGCCCTCGAGCCCGAGGGCGTAGACCTCTTCCTCGAAATCGACGGCGTGTTCGTCGCCGCCCCGGGCGGTGACCACGATGCGGTTGAGGGCGTCGGCCTTCTCCAGCCGCACGAAGTGATCCTTGAAGGCCATGGTGCCGACGATCAGGCGGCCTGGCTGGTGGGCGATCCAGTCCTTCCAGCCGGCCTTGGAAACGTTGCCCTCGCCGCAGGTCATCAGCTTGAAATCGACCGCTCCGTCGGCGTTGGTGCGGATGACGAACTTGCCGTCCCAATGGTCGACGTCGTAGCGGACGCCGATCTTGCGCGGCTCCATCACCTTCGGCGCGGCGGTCGGATCGGCGGCGGGGATCAGCAGGACCTCACTGGTCTCCTGGTTGCCGACGCCGATGCTGATCCATTTCTCGGAGGACAGGACGCCGATGCCCATGAAGAAGCCCTCGTCGGGTTCGTCATAGACCAGCACGTCGTCCTTCGCCCCGCCGCCCAGCGGCCGCCGGAAGGCCTTGGCCGGCCGTCCGTTGTTGTCGCGCAGGATCCAGAACAGCCATTTGGAGTCCGGCGACCAGCAGAAGTCGTAGACGCTCTCGATCGGCTCGCCGACCATCGCCCCGCTGGCGACGTTACGCACCAGCACGCGGTAGACTTCCGAGCCCTGGGAGTCGGCGGACCAGGCGAAGTGCACATGATCCGGCGAGTGGGCCGTGGTCCCGGTCTCGTAATAGGCCTTGCCCTTGGCTTCGGCGTCCTCGTTGAGCAGGACGACCTCGCCGTCGGTGCGGCCGCGCGGCCGCCGCGCGCGCACGGGGTGCTGCGCGCCGGTCTCGTAGCGGGTGTAGTATTCCCAGGGACCGTCGGGGGCGGGGACGGAGGAGTCGTCCTCCTTGATGCGGCCCTTCATTTCTTCGAACAGGGTCTGCTGCAGCGCTTCGGTGGGGGCCAGCATGGCCTTGGTGTAGGCGTTCTCGGCGGTCAGGTGTTCCTTGACGTCGGCCTTGATCAGGCTGGGGTCGCGCAGGACCGCCTGCCAGTTGTCATCCTTCATCCAGTGGTACTCGTCGACCCGCACCCGGCCCAGCTGCTCGATGCGCTTGGGATCCTGGCGGGCGGCCGGCGGGACAGGCTTGGTCGAGGCGGACATGGCGCTCCGTGGGGCGAGACTGGTGGAAATAACAGCGGCTGCGGACGCGCTAACCATTTGGCGCCGGTTCATGACTCTTACTCTCCGGGGTGCGGCAGGACGCCAGCTTGTGGGGCGTCGCGCTTCTGGTCAAATTGGTACCGCATCACCGATACGGACGAGGCAGTCCGCAGTACCGCGTATAGCCGGGGGGCGTCGATGGCCTGGGACCTTTCGATCGACCTGATCAAGGCGACCGTCCAGCTGGAGCAGCCGCTGGGCGACGGCACGCGGACGGTCGGCACCGGCTTTCTGATCAATGCGCCAACCCCCGACGGCAAGCCCCGGGTCGTCCTGGTCACGGCCGGACATGTGCTCGACAGGATGCCGATCGCCTCGGCCAGGATCGGTTACCGCTACCAGCTGCCCGAGGGCGGCTGGCGCTATGATCCCAGGCCCATGACCATTCGCCAGGGCGGCAAGCCGCTGTGGACCCGTCACCCCAGCCGCGACGTGGCGGTGATGGTCATCCAGGCGCCGGAGGAATTCGCCCGCGCCGCCATTCCGCTGGCCTGGCTGGCCGGGGACGACACCTTCGGCCGCTACGACCTGGGTCCGGGCGACGAGATGATGGCCCTGGGCTTCCCTCGCGGCCTGTCGGCCAACCAGGCGGGCTTCCCGATCCTGCGCTCGGGCCGGGTAGCCTCCTATCCGCTCGGCCCGGCCAGCGCGTTTCCGACCTTCCTGCTCGATTTCAGCGTCTTCCCGGGCAATTCCGGCGGGCCGGTGTTCATGGCCGTCGGCGCCCGCCGCAGGCCTGGCGCGACCGAGACCCAGGAGGTCCAGTTCATCGCCGGCATGCTGACCCAGCAGGTCGAACTGTCGGGCGAGCGGCTGGAGATCGGCATCGTCACCCACGCCCGCTATGTCCGCGAGACGATCGCCATGCTGGATGGGGTGGCGCCGCCGGCGATCCAGCCGTCCGAGCCGCCGACCGCGGGCTCGAAAGCCGCCTCGGCCGAGGAAGCGGTGGAACCCTGAACCCGCCTGACGGTTATTCCCGCACGGCGCCAGGCGCGTCAGTGAAACCCAGGGAGTACGACCATGTGGGACCGTGTCGAAGGTTCGTGGAAGGAATTCACCGGCAAGGTGAAGGAACAGTGGGGCAAGCTCACTGACGACGACATGACCGTCATCGCCGGCAAGCGCGACCAGCTCGCGGGCAAAATCCAGGAGCGGTACGGCTACGCGACGGACAAGGCGGAATCGGAAATCCGCGACTTCGAAGCCAAGATCAAGGCTGAGCCGCGCAGCTTCGACGCCGGCTAGATCAGACCGAATAACGACGGGACAGACACCGCGGGTGTCTGTCCCTGTCCGGGGTGATCAGGCCCCGTAGATGACCGAAATCGTCTCGGCGACGCAGGCGGGACGTTCCTCGCCCTCGATCTCGATGGTGCATTCGTTCTTCATCTGCAGGCCGCCGGCCTTGGGCTCGACGCTGAGCAGCTTCTGGCGCATGCGCACCTTCTTGCCGACGCGGACCATGTTGGTGAAACGCACCTTGTCGCTGCCGTAGTTGATGCCGCGCGTCACGCCGCTGACCCGCAGCAGGCCGGCGCCGAGGAACGGGATCAGCGACAGGGTCAGGTAGCCGTGGGCGATCGTCCCGCCCATCTCGCGGGTCGCCCGCTCGACATCGACGTGGATCCACTGGTGGTCGCCGGTGGCCTCGGCGAACTGGTTGACCCGGTCCTGGGTGATCTGGACCCAGTCCGAGACGCCGATCTCCTGGCCAACCAGGCTGGCCAGATCCTTGTAGTCGACTTCCTTCATGGCGCGGTTCCCTCAAACGCTTGTTCGGTTCCCTGACTTTCTGCCCCGAGCGGTGAGGGAAGGAAAGCCCGATCTCCCCGCAAGGCTCGCTATCGCTGGCGGACCCCGGGATCCCGGTATGCAGCATGGCCGGCGCCACGCCGCGCTGACTTGCACCAAAATGCCCTCTTGACGAGAGTAACCCTGACCGAACACTCTTTGCGCTCAGCGATCTCGGGGGCCACGATGATCAATCGTAAATCCTTCTTCGACCACGTCCGCTCGCACCTGTTCCTGGGCAGGCTGTCCAGGGGCCGGGTGGAGGGGCTGGATTTCATCCTCGACGTCTGGGAAGAAAGCCACGCCCGGAAGGATGACCGATGGCTGGCCTACGCGCTCGGCACGGCTTTCCACGAGACCGGCGCCACCATGCAGCCGATCCGGGAGTGGGGCGGCGACAAGTATTTCCTCGATCAGTACGACCCCAGGGGAAAGCGGCCTTCCGTCGCCAGATCCCTGGGCAATACCCAGCCCGGCGACGGGGTCAGGTTTCACGGGCGCGGGTTCGTCCAGCTGACCGGCCGCGCCAACTACCAGAAATGCGAGGACAAGTTCGGCGTCGAGATGACCGCGACCCGCGTCGACGCGGACAGGGCGATGGGTCTCAGCCTGGCCGCCGACATCATGTTCTTCGGGATGGAGACCGGGATGTTCACCTCCCGCAAGTTCGCCGACTATTTCCACGGCGCGACGCAGGACTGGGTCAACGCCCGTCGGATCATCAACAGGCTGGACCGGGCCGAGGATATCGCCGGCTACGCCAAGACGTTCTACGCCGCGATCAGCTACACGGTCTGATTTCGACGGGCCTGGCCGTCAGCCGATCCGGGCGTTGGTCTCGGCCCAGTAGGCGTCACGGATCAGGCGCTTGTAGATCTTGCCCGTGTCGTGGCGGGGCAGCTGCTGCATGAAGTCGAACTGCCGGGGCCGCTTCACCCCACTGAGATTGGCGCGGACGAATTCGTTGAGTTCGGCGGCCAGTTCGTCGCCGGCCTGCGCCCAGTCGGCCGGCTGGATGACGGCCACGACCTTCTCGCCCATTTCCTCGTCCGGGGCGCCGACCACGGCCACGTCCGCGACCTTGGGGTGGGTCACCAGCAGGTTCTCGATTTCCTGCGGATAGATGTTCACCCCGCCGGAGATGATCATGAAGCTCTTGCGGTCGGTCAGGTATAGGAAGCCCTCCTCGTCCAGCCAGCCCACGTCGCCCAGGGTGGTCCAGCCGTGCCTGTTCATGGCCTCGGCGGTCTTCTTGGGATCGTTGTGGTACTCGTAGGCCCCGCCGCCGGAGAAGTAGACGCCGCCCTCCTGGCGAGGTCCCAACTCGTTGCCGTCCTCGTCGCAGATCTTCACCTCGGCGGTCAGGCCCTTGCCCACAGACCCCTTGTGGGCCAGCCATTCCTCGGAATTGATCGCGGTCAGGCCGTTGCCCTCGGTGCCGGCGTAGTATTCGTGGATGATCGGGCCCCACCAGTTGATCATCTGCTCCTTGACGGGCACGGGGCAGGGGGCGGCGGCGTGGAACACCGCCTGCAGCGAGGAGACGTCGTACCGGGTGCGAACCTCCTCCGGCAGCTTGAGCATGCGCACGAAGTGGGTCGGCACCCACTGGGCGACCGTGATCTTGAACTGCTCAATGTATTTCAGCGCCTGTTCGGGATCGAACTTCTCCATCACCACCACGGTGCCGCCCAGCTGCAGCATGCCGGCGGACCAACCCAGCGGCGCGGCGTGATAAAGCGGCGCGGGGGACAGGTAGACGCTGTCCGGCGACGAACCATAGAGCCCGACCAGCAGCATCATAAGCGGTCCCGGCGTCTCGCCGACGCCGCCTTCGGGCAGGGGCCGGCGCACGCCCTTGGGCCGCCCGGTGGTGCCCGACGAATAGAGCATGGTCATGCCCGGCGAAGGATCGTCGATCATCGTCGTCGGGAAGGCCGAGCGGGCCTCCTCGAAGCTCTCGAAGGGCGGGACAACGCCCTCGCACATGTAGAGCTTCACGTTCGGCAACAGGGCGGCGGCCTCTGTCGCGACCGGGGCCAGGCTCTTGCCGGTGATCAGCACCTTCGCGCCGCAG
Organism: Caulobacter sp.; assembly: GCA_030678995.1. Taxonomy (GTDB): domain Bacteria; phylum Pseudomonadota; class Alphaproteobacteria; order Caulobacterales; family Caulobacteraceae; genus Caulobacter. The sequence continues at coordinate 45,384 of JAUXTQ010000041.1, read as the reverse complement.
TCCCCGACGATGTACTCGATCTCGCCCGCCGTCAGCTTGGACGAGATGCAGGTGATGTAGAGCCCCGCCCGCTCGGTGGCGTAGAGGATCTCGTAGTAGCGCGGGCTGTTGTCCATGAAGACCGCCACCGCGTCGCCGCGCTTCAGACCCAGCGAGCGAAACAGATGCGCGCCCTGGTTGGCCCGCTCGTCGAGCTCGCGGTAGGTCACCGACTCGCCGGAGCCGGCCATGATGTAGGCGACCTTGTCGGGCTGCGTGCGGGCGTGGTGGATCGGGTGCATGGCGTTCAGGCTGTCTGACTGCTGTTGAAGGGGCTTGCGGTCACGCCGCCAGCGCCGAGGGCGCTGACCGGCCCAGGATCATGTCGCTGGCCTTTTCGGCGATCATCATGGTCGGGGCGTTGGTGTTGCCGCTGACCAGGCGGGGCATGATCGAGGCGTCGACGACGCGCAGACCCTCGACCCCGTGCACGCGAAGCTGGGCGTCGACCACCGCCTGCGGCCCGGTTCCCATCTGGCAGGTGCCGACCGGGTGATAGATCGTCGTGCCGGCCGCGCGGGCGTACGCCAGCAGCGCCTCGTCGGACTGGATGTCCTGGCCGGGCATCATCTCGTGATCGATGTAGGGCGCCAGCGCCGGCTGGGCGGCGATCTTGCGGCCCCACTTCAGCGAGGCCACGGCCACCTCCTGGTCGAGGGGGTCGCTCAGGTAGTTGGCGACAATGGCCGGGTAGGCCGATGGATCGGCTGACCGGATGCGGATGTGGCCCCGGCTCTCCGGACGCAGCTGGCAGGGGGCGATGGTCAGGCCGGGCTGGCCCTCCAGCTCCATCTTCTGTTCGTTCATCAGCTTCTCGGTGTCCATGGTCGCCGGAAGGATGTGGAACTGGGTGTCGGGGTGGGCCAGGTCCGGCCGCGACTTGCAGAACACCGCGATGTGCGCCGCCGACAACGTCAGCAGGCCCTTGCGCTGGAACAGGAACTTCATCGCCTCGCCGACGAAGCGGGCGCCCTTGGTCAGTTCATTGACCGACACGACCCCGGCCTTGAGCCGGTAGGTCTGGGTCATGACGTAGTGGTCCTGCAGGTTCTCGCCGACGCCAGGCAGGTCGGCCACCACGGGGATGCCGTGCTGTTTCAGCAGGGCGGAAGGGCCCACGCCCGACAGCTGCAGCAGCTGGGGCGAGTTGACCGCGCCGCCGGCCAGGATCACTTCCGCCTTGGCCTTCGCCGTGCGTTTGACGCCGTTCTGGGTGAATTCGACGCCGACGGCGCGCTTGCCGTCGAACAACACCCTGGACGCCAGGGCGCCCGTCTCGACCCGCAGGTTCGCCCGGCCCATCACCGGATGCAGGTAGGCCACCGCGGCCGAGCAACGTTGTCCGTTCTTGACCGTCAGCTGGAAGTAGCTGGCGCCCTCTTGATCGGCGCCGTTGACGTCGGCCACCCGGGGGATGCCGGCCTGCTCGCAGGCGTCGATGACCGCGTTCGACACGGGATGTTTGGTGGTCACGTCCGAGACGTTCAGCGGGCCGCCCGTGGCGTGGAACTCGCCGCCGCCCCGCTCCTGGTGCTGCGACCGGCGGAAGTAGGGCAGCACGTCGTCCCAGCTCCATCCTTCGCAGCCAAGCTGCCTCCAGCCGTCATAGTCGGCGTGCTGGCCGCGGATATAGAGCAAGCCGTTGATCGAGGAGGAGCCGCCCAGAACCTTGCCGCGCGGCCAGACATGGACGCGGTCGCCGGTGCCGGGATCGGGCTCGGTGGCATAGAGCCAGTTGACCTTGGGGTCCTTCAGCGTCTGCGAATAGCCGACCGGCACGTGGATCATCAGATTGGAGAAGAACTGCGAGGGGTTCTTGGTCGGCCGGTCGTCGCCGCCGGCCTCCAGCAGCAGCAGCTTCGACTTGCCATCGGCGCTCAGCCGGTTGGCCAGGACGCAGCCGGCGCTGCCGGCCCCGACAATGATGTAGTCCACTTCGATCGTATCGCTCACCGGGCGCTCCTGTCCGTCCTCGAAGACCGGCGGGTCTGCCGCTCGCCTGATCAGCGATCACCTTACGGGCGCGGAAGGGTCGAAGGGAAGGGCGCCGTGGCGTCAGGTGACGCAAGGTGATCATTGCCGCGCGCGGGGGTCAGGCTATGTTCCGCCGAACAACGATAGCCTTGGGAGGATGCGGCGGTGGATCTGATCAGCCAGACCGTGGTCGAGGGCCGTGCGGGGCCGAATTTCCCGCGGACGTATCCGGTGCTGGATGGCGTCGACCTGACCGACCTCCAGCGTTTCAGCGGCGGCCAGCCCTGGGCGGACTTCGCCCGCATGCGGGCCCAGGCGCCGGTGATGTGGCACGCCGAGACGCGCCACGAGGGTCCGGGCTTCTGGGCGGTCACTCGCCATGCCGACGTCAGGGCGGTGAACGGCGACCCGGAGACCTTTTCCAGCCAGCGCGGCGGCATCCTGATGGCCATCGGCAAGCCCGAACACCGGCACAGCCTGCTGTTCCGCGCCTCAATGGACGCGATGATCAACCTGGACGCGCCGCATCACATGCAGCTGCGCCGTGAGCACATGCCCTATTTCACGCCCTCCTACCTGCGCGGCGTGGCCGGGCGGGTGCGAGGCGAGGTCACCCGCCTGCTGGACGACATGGCCGGCAAGAGCGAGTGTGATCTCGTGGAGAATTTCTCGGCGGTCCTGCCGCTGTTCACCCTGTGCGAGATCCTCGGGGTGCCGCCGGAAGACCGGCCCAGGTTCCTGAAATGGATGCACTATCTGGAGCTGGCCCAGAACATGGCCAGCGATCAGGCGTCGGCCGGCGCGGCGCCGACGCTTGAGCTGATGCAGTTCATCGCCGACTTCAACAGCAACGTCGAAGAGATGTTCGACTACGGCCGGCACATGCTGCACAAGCGCCGGGCCGACCCGCAGGCGGACCTGCTGACGGCCATCGCCCGGGCCCAGGTCGATGGCGCCCAGCTCAGCGACGAGTTCCTCGACGGGTCCTGGCTGCTGATCGTCTTCGCCGGCAATGACACCACCCGCAACACCCTGTCCGGCTCGATGAAGCTGCTGACCGAGTTCCCGGAAGAGCGGGCCAGGCTGATCGCCAATCCGGACCGGCTGCCCGGCGCGGTCAACGAGTTCATCCGCATGGTCAGCCCGGTGATCTACATGCGCCGCACGGCCACGCGGGACACGGAAATCAACGGCCAGAAGATCGCCGAGGGCGAGAAGGTGATCATGTACTACGGCGCCGCCAACCGGGATGAGACGGTGTTCGCCGACCCCGACCGGCTGGACGTCACCCGCGCCAACGCCGACAAGCACATCGCCTTCGGCTACGGGGCCCACACCTGCATCGGCAAGCGGGTGGCGCAGATCCAGCTGGAGGAGGCCTGGCGCCAGATCCTGGCCCGCTTCCCCGACATGCGCTGGACCGGCGAGATCGACATTGCCCCCAACAATTTCGTCCACGCCATCCGCAAACTGGGCGTCAGCTTCACGCCGGAGCGGAAAGCGGCCTGAGCGCCCAGTTGGCATGGGGGCTGCTTTGGCATATAGTCAGCTGACTAGATGGAGGGTCACGTGACCGCCTGGAAAATGGAAACCGCTAAGGCCCGCCTGAGCGAGGTTGTCAGGCAGGCGCAGGCGCAAGGACCCCAACGGATCACCATTCGCGGTGAGGCCGCCGCCGTGGTCCTGTCGCAGGACGACTACGCTCGCTTGACCCATGCCGGCGACGACAACTGGGTCGATCGATTCCGTCGGAACTTTACCGGCGACATCGATCCTGTCCGGGATGACGACGTGGGCCGGGACTTCGATCTTTGAGGGGCTGGCTGCTCGATACCAACGTCGTGTCCGAGCTGGCCAGACCCAAGGCAGACGCCCGGGTCATGGACTGGCTGCGGACCTTGCCGCCTGAACGCACCTTCATAAGCATCCTGACGGTGGCCGAGATCGGCCAGGGCATCGAGGCGCTTGGGCCCGCGGATCCTCGCCGGCAGGTCTACGGCCGTTTCCGGGACCGCCTGGAGGTCGACTTCGCCGGGCGCGTTGTGCCTGTTGGCGACGACGTTGTGCGGCTCTGGGGAGACCTGAGCGGCCGTTATCGCGCCGGGTTCGGCGGACGGGCGCCGGTCATCGACGCCTTGCTGGCGGCGACGGCTCTTCACCACCGCCTGCACCTTGCCACGCGAAACCTGCGCGATGTCGTCAGGTTGGGCGCTTCCGCCTTCAGCCCGTGGGACGGTGATTCGACACAATACCCGTTGTCCTGAATTCGGTTCGGCGCTTGCCTTCCGCAACGCAAGGCGGCTTTCCTCCGCCCGACCCATTCTTCCAGGAACCTGCCTATGACCACCCCGACTTTCGAGACAATCCTCTATGACGTCGAGGACGGGATCGCGACGATCACCATGAACCGGCCCGACCGGATGAACGCCTTCACGCCGCGGATGATGCTGGACATGATCGCGGCGTTCGACCTCACGGACGCTGACGACGAGGTCAAGGTGGTCATCGTCACGGGCGCGGGCGACCGGGCCTTCTGCGCCGGGGCGGACCTGGGCAGCGGCGGCTCGACCTTCGACTATGGCAAGCAGGGCAACGAGACCCGAGAGGGGGCCAAGGTCAACGGCGTCTACCGCGACGGCGGCGGCCGCCTGACCTTGCGCATCTATGAGAGCCTCAAGCCGGTGATCGGCGCGATCAACGGGGCGGCGGTGGGCATCGGGGTGACCATGCAGCTGCCGATGGATATCCGCCTGGCTTCGACCAGCGCCCGGTTCGGCTTCGTCTTCGCCCGCCGCGGCATCACGCCGGAGGCCGCCTCGTCCTGGTTCCTGCCGCGCCTGGTGGGCATGCAGCAGGCGCTGGAGTGGTGCTACACCGGCCGGGTGTTCGGGGCCCAGGAAGCCCTTGACGGCGGCCTGGTCCGATCGCTCCACGCGCCGGAAGACCTGCTGACGGCGGCGAGGGCGCTGGCGCGCGAGATCGCCGACAACACCGCGCCCGTATCCATAGCCCTGACCCGCCAGATGCTCTGGCGCATGGCCGGCGCCGACCACCCGATGCAGGCCCACAGGGCCGATAGCCGCGCCATCATGGCCCGCGGCGCCCAGGGCGACGCCAAGGAGGGGGTCACCTCCTTCCTCGAAAAGCGCCAGCCGACCTATCCGGACAAGGTTTCCGCCGACCTGCCCGACATCTGGCCCTATTGGGAAGACCCGCAGTTCAAGTAGTCGGCCGCCCCGCCCACGCGCGAAACTGTGAATCGCTTCAGTCGGCGTTTGGCGCCAGTCTGATCACCACAGGGACCGTCAGAGTCCCCGTGGAGGATTCGTCATGATGGAGCGTGTACTCAGCTGGACCTTCGGCTTGACCCTGGCCCTTCTTCTGCTTTTCCAAGTCTATCAGGCCTTCTTCTGGCTTGATCCGCACCCAGTCTTCGGCCTGATCGCCGCCCGCAGCGGCATCGGCCTGTTCGAACCCGGCCTGAGATACGTCACCGGCGCGCTGGAACTGGTGGCGGCCCTGCTGCTGATCGTCCCGCGGACGCGCGCCCTGGGCGCAAAACTGGCCGGGGTAGTGGTGCTGGGCGCCATCGCCTTCCACCTGTCGCCATGGCTGGGGATCCAGGTGCCCGATCCGGCCATCGTGTCCCTCGCTCTGTCGCTGGGTCATACGGCGGCGGCGATCGACGCCAACCACCTGCCTACGGACAAGGGCGCGATGTTCATTCTCGCCGTGGCCATCCTGGCGTTGTCGATCGCGTCGATCTTCGCCGAACGGGCGCTGGCTCGGGCGTCGGCTCCGAAGGCGAAGCGGCCGCTGGGCGCCTTCGCCTGACGGCAAATCGGCCGGCGGTCACTACCGGTTAACAAGGCTCTGTTGTCATCGGGGGTCAGCGGCGCCCGCGCGCGTCGCGTCCCTTCGCGCCGACCTGTGACCTCATGAGCGAACCTGCCAGGCCGATCCTCGATCTACCGGAGAACGACCGCGCGCCGGCGGCGGTGGTGACGCCGGCCGTGCGCTCGCGCGCGACCCTGCTCAAGCGGCTGGCCGACGTGGTCTGCCTGCCGGGCAGCCGGGTCAACGCCTTCGAGCGGTCGATGACCGCCGACCTGCTGATCGAACTGCTGCGCGAGGCCGCGATCGAGGAGCGGGAACGTATCGCCCGCCGCATCGCCAACGTCTCCGAGATCCCCACGGGGCTGGCCCGCCTGCTGATGCGCGACGAACTGCCGGTGGCCCGGGGTCTGCTCGAAAACAGCAGCACCGTCGGCGACGGCGATCTGATCGACTGCGCCCGCAGCGCTACGGTCGAGCACCGCCGGATGATCGCGGCCCGCCGCGGCCTCAACGAGGTGGTGGCCGATGAACTGGTCAGCCACGGCGAGCCGGGGGTCATCGAGGTCCTGCTGCGCAACGAGCTGGCTAAGCTGAGCCATGAGGCCATCGAGGCCATCGTCGCCGGCACGCGGGACAATCCGCGCCACATTCCGCTGCTCCTGCGCCGCGGCGAACTGCGGCCCAGCCACGCCTATGTGATGTTCTGGTGGTCCGACGAAGAAGCGCGCCGGGTCATCCTGCAGCGCTTCGCCGTCTCGCGGGAGGTGCTGCAGGAAGCCGTCAGCGACGTCTTCAGCATGGCCGCCGACGAGAACTGGCAGGACCCGCTGACCCGCAAGGCGCTGCAGTTCATCGAGCGGCGCCAGCGCAACCGCGCCGCCCTCGCCAAAAGCCCCTTCGAGAGCCTCGACGAGGCGGTCCAGGTTGCCTCCGAAAGCATGACCCGCGAGGTCGCCGAGGAGATCTCCTACCTGTCCGGCCTCAAGCCGATGACCGGGGCCAAGATATTCACCGATCCCGGCGGCGAGCCCCTGGCCATCCTGTGCAAGGCCACTGGCCTGCCGCGCAAGAACGTCCGCCTGTTGTGGCGCGCCCTGCGGCGGCCGGAGACCGATGCGGCGGGCAATCTGGTTCCGGCCCTGGAGCGGGTGCTGACCCTGTTCGACACCATCGCCGTCGACCGGGCGCAAACCGTGTTGCGGTATTGGAACTGGTCCCTGTCATCGGCCCTGACCCCGGCCCTGATCCGCGCCATTCGCGACGGCGACGAAGATGCCGTGGACGAGTTCTCCCAGCCGCAACGGGCGGCCATGCTCGCCCTGTCCGGCGACTTCCGGCGGCGCTGAAAACCTTGTGTCTGTCAGAAACGCGTGAGTGAAGCGCCAACGGTTCATTGAACGGCGCTTTGCCTCAATTGCCGATGCCATGTGTATTTAGGTCCGCTTCTAACCCTCAAAAGCTTGTGCGGTCGTTTGAGGCCCTATATGCACCGGCATATTGAATCGAGCCGCGCCGATTCCGGCGGCGCCAAATCTTCAACGTGATGGAACAAGGTCAGATGGAAGACAAATCCGCGATCATCGAGATGACGACGGACATCGTGTCCGCTTATGTCGGTAACAATTCCGTGGCTGCGAACGATATTCCCAGCCTGATCCAGAACGTCCACAGGGCTCTGACCGAAGTGGCCAGCGGCTCGACCACGGTCGAGGTCGCACCGAAGGAGCCGGCCGTGCCGGTCCGCCGCTCGATCACGCCCGACCACCTTGTCTGCCTGGAAGACGGCCGCAAGTTCAAGTCGCTGAAGCGGCACCTGCGCACCAAGTACAACATGAGCCCCGAGGAATATCGCGCCAAGTGGGGCCTGCCCAAGGACTACCCGATGGTCGCGCCGAACTATGCCAAGGCGCGCTCGGACCTGGCCAAGCAGATGGGCCTTGGCCAGGGCGGCCGTCAGGCGGCCAAGAAGAAGCGCTAGTCGGCGCCTTCAGTCTGAGATCAGGAGGGGTGGCGGACCACGGGTTCGTCGCCCCTTCGCTTTGCCCTGGAACAAACAGCGTTCGCTTGCTGCTTGACTCGCCGCGCGCAATTTTGTCGCGAGGCGCGGATTTCGCTTGCTCCCGATTCGCCGGTTAAGCGATAGTGAATCACGGGTGATTCCAAGGGGTTGTTAAGGATTCTGTAGATGGCCGCGCAACTGGGCGCTTCGGCGACAGCCGCCCGCGCCCACGAGGAATTGTTCGCGTACTGGGCGTCGTTGCGCCAGGCCGGCCGGATTCCCGGGCGGGCGGACATACGTCCCGACGATTTCAAGCGCCTGCTGCCCACCGTCAGCCTCATCGATGTGGTCGACGGTCTGCGCCGCGATTATCGCGTCCGCCTGGCGGGCACCGCCCTATACAGCGTCTATGGCCGCGAGATCACCGGCCGGTCTCTGGGCGACGTCTATGGCGCCATGGCCGGCGACTACTGGCGCACCGAGTTGGACAAGGTGGTCGAGGACCGTCGCCCCAGCGTCGGCTGCCACAGCCTGTCCTGGCGCGGCTCGGGCCACATGTCCCTGCTCTGGCTGCGCCTGCCGCTGGCCAGCGATGGCAAGACCGTCGACATGATCCTGGGCTATGACGCCCTGGTCGGCGTCCAGGGCGACATCAACAGCGGAATCCGCGCCGCCTGAGGCCGCGCCTCGGCCTCCATGCTCCCGCCCCTTCCGAGGCGCCGAATTCGTCGAGCGACGGGTATCTGCTTGATGCGTCCTGACAATTTTCCTATTGCGCCGCGAGTATAGGAAAATTATCCTTCATCCATCGGATCCAGTCACACTGGAGCCAACGACGCGCGCCCTTCGCCTGCGCCAACGAGGATGAGATGACCCTTCAGGACCCTGACGACCTGTTCGGACTGCCCCCCGACCATCGGCGCGATCGGCTGACGATCGCCTTCATCACCAGCCTGGTGGCCCTGGCCACCGACCAGCCGGCCCGGGAGATCGTCTCGCGCGTCCGCAGCACCCATGCGGGGATGCGCGCGCGGCAGATGGCCATCTATCTGGCCCATGTCGCCCTGTCCTGGCCCCTGGCCCGGGTGGCGACGGCCTTTGGACGGGACCGCAGCACCGCCGGCCATGCCGTCCGGACGATCGAGGATCTGCGCGACGACCCGGCGCTCGACGCCCACCTCAACGACCTTGAAGCCTGCATCCGCCAGGCGCCCCAGCCGCTGGGCGCCCTGTCGTGAGTGACGCGGTCGAGCGGGCGGTGCGGGCGCTGAACCGGCCGGGCGCCTGGCTCGATGCGGCCGGGGAGGGCGCCTATCTCGTCCGCACCTCGGCCGACCGCCGGCGACGGGCGTCGCTATGCCTGGACGAGACCGATTTCGCCGCCCTGACCCGCGACCCCGGCCTGCGCGCCCGTCTGGAGGGCGGCTGGCGCCTGGCGCGCGCGGTCACTCCGGCCTCCGCGCCTCCAGCCGGCCGTCCGAGCCTGATCGAGGGCCGGCGACTGGTGACCGGGCCGGACGGCCGTACGGCGACGAAGGCCGTCAATCTGGGCGAATCTCCAATCGCCTGGCTGGCCCGGCGGCGTGACGCGCGCGGCCGGCCCTGGCTGACCCTGGTCGAGGTGGCCGCCGCCGAAAAGCTGCGCGACGATTTCGTCGTCGCCGGCACGGTGGGTCGGCTGACCATGGCCTGGGACGCGGGCCCCAAGGCGCGGGGCGGGCGCGGTCCCGGAGTCGATCCGGCCGAACGGGCCAGGGCGGCCAAGGACCGCATCGCCCGGGCGCTGGCCGACGTCGGGCCGGGCCTGAAGGACATCCTCGAGCACGTCTGTTTCGCCGGCACGGCGCTGGAGGCGGCGGAACGATCGCTGGGCCTGCCCCGCCGGGCGGGAAAAGCGTTGCTCAAGCTGGCCCTCGGCCGGCTGGCGGCCCACTACGGTCTGGGCTGAAGCGCTTCCGCGTCCCGGCGGATGCGTTGGACCATCGAGGCCAGGCCGTTGGACCGCTGGGTGGAAAGGGCCCCGCTCAAGCCCAGCCGGGTGAAGGCCGCCGGCGCGTCGAAGGCGAGGATTTCCGCGGGGCTCCGGCCGGAATAAAGTCGCAGCAGGATGGCGATCAGGCCGCGCACGATGTGGGCGTCGGAATCGCCGCGAAACCAAACCGCACCATCGGCCCGGGGCTCGGTGACCAGCCAGACCTGGCTGGCGCAGCCGCGCACCTTGTTGGCCTCCGACCGTTCCGCGTCGCTCAGCGGCGCCAGGTCGCGGCCCAGCTCGATGACATAGCGATAGCGCTCCTCCCAGTCGCCCAGCAGGTCGAATTCCGAGACGAGGTCTTCCAGGGCGGCGTCAATGGCGGAGGTCATGCGCCGGGCACTTAAGGGCGCGTCAGGCCGCGGGCAAGGTCACATGGGCGGTAAGGCCCTCGCCGGGCCGGCAGGAAAGCCGCAGGTCCCCGCCCATGGCTTCGGCCAGCAGACGGGCGATCGGCAGGCCCAGACCGGATCGGTCGGCCGAGCGGCTGACGGCTTCGTCCTGCTCGAAAGGGGCCAGCAGGCGCGGCAGCTCTGCCGGATCGACGCCGTCGCCGTCGTCCTGGATCTCGATCTCGACCCTGTCGCCTTCCCGCCGGGCGCGGATGTCGACCACGCCGCCGGCCCGGCCGTGCAGGACGCCGTTCTGGATCAGGTTGAACAACAGGTTGCGGGCGCCCTTCTCATCGACCAGCACCGAGGGCATGGCGTCCTCGTTCTCGATGCGCAGGGTGACTCCGCGGGCTTTCAGGTCCTCGCGCAGCTTGTCGCTCACGTCGTCCAGCAGGTGGACCAGGGGCCGCGCCTCCAGGTCCAGGTCGATGTCCCCGCCCTGCAGCCGCGCGATTTCCAGCACCTGGTTGACCAGTTTCAGCAACCGGTAGCCGCTCTGGCGGACATGTTCCGCGTATTCGCGATACTGGGGCGCGCCCAGAGGGCCATAGAGTTCGCGGGCAATGATCTCTGAAAAGCCGATGATCGCGTTAAGCGGGGTGCGTAACTCGTGACTAACCATGCGTAGAAACGCACGGCGCGTCTCGTCGAGCGCCTTGTCGCGCTTCGCCGGCAGTTCGACTTGCCCCAATTGATCGGACTGCAGGGGCGCAGCAGATTGCTGGGCCGTCCTCGTCATCACGGACAATACTGGGACATCACGCTTACGATTCCGTTTCTGTCCACAGGCTGGGCGCCGAACGTCCACCAATTCCCGTCGCCCGGGGATTGTGCGGTCTGGAGCGGCGTGCGCTGGACCGCTAGGGTTCAGACAAGGCTCCGGAGCGGGGCGAGGGGACGACAAGCCAGTGGGCGAGAGCGAGACCGACGAAGCCCCGACGGGTGACGTCGCTCCGGCGACGTACGCGGTTCTGCCGCGCGGCGAACGCGTCTGGTTCATCGCCTGGCTGTCGATCGTCGCGGCAGCCCACGTCGCCCTGGCGGTCGTCTATCCGCAAACCCTCTGGCCTGTGGCGCCGGCCCTGCTGTCCGGCGGCCTGCCGGCGGCGATCGCCCTGGCCACCAGGCGGAACCAGTCGCGGCGGGCCCAAGGCTGGATGCTGGTGCTGTGGGCCTTTTGCGGCGGCCTGGCCTGCATCCTCGCCGGCGGCGTCGCCGGCCCCCTGGCCGCCTGGTGCCTGGCGCCGGTGGCCGCGGCTTCGGCCATGGGCGGCGGGCGGAGGCTGGCGGAGAGCGCGGCCCTCGCCCTGATGGCCGCGGCCGTAGCGGCGGTGGCGGCGCTGGCCGGACTGGCCCCCGCTCCGCCCACCGGCATGGTCGCATTCTGGATGGGGCTGACGGCTCTGGCCACGACCGGCCTTGGCCTCGGCGCCGGACTTATCATGGTCGAGCGGCGGGTGAACCGGCGCGAAATTCGCCTCGATGACGAGGTCGAGCGGCTGCGGGCGGTGCTCGAGGAGCAGCCCAACCTCATTCTCTCCCTTTATCCGCACGGTCGGGTGCGGGCGATGTTTGGACGCACTCCGCCGGGCGTGCCGCGCGACATCATCGGCAGTCTGGGCCTGCCCTCCGCCGCCATGAACGGCGCGGACCGGGCCGCGATTATGGACGCCCTCCGCAGGGCCGGGTCCGAGGGGTCCGCCGAGGTCGGATTTACCCCCGCCGGGGCCATCGACCGCTGGACCGCCGTCACCCTGCGCCGGGTGGAAGAGAACCTGCTGCTGGCGGTGGTGCGCGACGCGACCGCCGAACGTGACCGTCAGGCGGCCATGGAGCAGGCCCGGCAGGACGCCGAGAGCCTGGCCGCCGGCAAGTCCCGCTTCCTGGCCAACATGTCCCACGAGCTGCGCACGCCGCTGAACGCCATCATGGGCTTCTCCGACATCATGCGGGCGCGGATGTTCGGTCCCCTGCCGGACAAGTACAGCGAGTACGGCGACCTGATACACGAGTCCGGCGGCCACCTGCTGGACTTGATCAACGACGTGCTCGACATGTCCAAGATCGAGGCCGAGCGCTACCAGCTGTCGCGGGAACAGTTTGACGCGCGGGAGGCGGTTTCCGCCGCCCTGCGGCTGCTGCGGGTGCAGGCCGACGGGGTCGGGGTGCGGCTGCGCGGGGTGATCCCGCAGGACGCGCTGGAGGTTGACGCCGACCGGCGGGCGATCAAGCAGATCGTCCTGAACCTGGTCTCCAACGCTCTGAAGTTCACCCCCAAGGGCGGCGCGGTGACGGTGACGGCCCAGGGCTACGATGGAGTCCTGGAACTGGTCGTGGCGGATTCCGGCGTGGGCATTTCCCGGGAAGACCTGGAGCGGCTGGGCAAGCCCTACGAGCAGGCGGGCGATCCCACGCGGCGGCAGATGGGCACCGGACTCGGCCTGTCCCTGGTCCGCTCCTTCGCCGAGTTGCACGGCGGCGAAATGATCATTGAAAGCACGGTGGGCGAGGGCACCTCGGTCACGATCCGGCTGCCTGTGCTGATGCGACCCGAAAAGGGCGCGCCGCCGCCAACCGGCGACAACGTCATCGCCTTCAATCCGCAGCGCTAGCGGCTCGCTGCCTTCAGGAAAGCGCGACCGGCTGCGAAGTCGCCGACCTCGACATAGGCGCGGCGGACCGCGTCGCCGTCGCGGCCGGAGAAGACGAACTCGACCATCACCGCCTCCCGCGGATCCAGCGCCGCCAGGGCTTCCGCCGCCGCGGCCGGGAACCGCACCAGCAGCGCCGACCTGGCGCCGGCCGGGGCCAGACGCTCCGACGCGGCGCTGCGGGCTTCAATGGAAAAGACCCGGGTGGCCGACCGGGGCGGCATGCGGCTGGGCAGGGGGATGCGGCCGTCGCCGCCGGCCTGGCGCCGGTCGAGATAAGGTCCCGCGGTGCGGGTCTGGTCGCGCATCACCAGCCGCACGGCATAGGGCGAGGCGCCGTCAGCGAAGCTGGCCGAGGCCAGCAGGACGCCCTGGCCCTCCTTGCCGGCCAGGCCGATGATCATCCGGTCCCAGCCGAAGCTGACGCTCTGGGCCAGCCGCCACAGGGGGCCCTGGCGCGAGATAGTGCGATCGGCGCGCCATTCGGACATGTCGCCCGGATAGTTCAGGCGCGTGAGACGGGAGTAGCCTTCAAAGGCGGTGCGCACCCGCCCAGCAGCCGTCGCCACGTCAGTCGACCGGCAGTCGACGGCGGCGGCCCGCGCGCGGGCCCGCTGTTCGGCAGCCTTGAGTGAGTCCTCGGTAGCGCCGGCCCGCAGGGCGGCGCCGCGGGCCTGGATCCGCGCCGCGTCGAGCGCGGTGGCGACCCCCGGGTCGAACAGGCCGCAGCGCGCGTCGGCGGCGCTCATCACGGACCGCTCGTAGAACAGGTCCATGGCGGCGCCGGCCGCGGCGACACAGGGCGTGGCGACGATGGCTGCACCCAGCAGCAGTCCCCGGCACAGTCTCGCGGCGCCTGAGCGCGGGCTCGTCATCTGTCTGTCTTTTCCGGTATGCTTCTGAACGAGCGCACCGTAGGGACCACGGGTTGCGGTTCGGTTAGCGGGAACGGCTTTGCTTCTCTCAACAGACATCTGGGTCGGCGCCCTGATCCGCCGCGCCGAACAGGGCGGGGCATTCCCAGTGGTGGTGCGCAAGGGCGATCCCAGGGCCGGGGCGGTGCTGGTCAAGGTGGTCGATCGGCGGGCCGGCGCGGCCCGGCTCTACAGCGAGGCGACCCGGGGCGACGGCGAGCGAGTCTGGATGCAGCCGGTAAATTCCGAGGCGGAAGCCGACCTGGACGCCTATGTCGAGCGCGCCCTGCGGATCGATCCCGACCTGTGGATCGTCGAGATCGACGACGGCCAGGGCCGCCATTTCCTCGTTGAGTCGGTGGAAACGCGCTGAGTCAAAAGCAGGTGAATTCCGACGGCCGTTAACCGCCTTTCTACACCGGACCGAAAGCCTCCCGGCTCATAACGGGCACCGCTCTCCTCCCGACCCGGCTGTGTCATGCTTTTCCTTATGAACGACGTCGTGCTCAGCCTCGACGCTGTCGATCTCGCCCCGCCCGTGACCGCCCGGCGTTTCGCCAAGCTCGACCTGGCTTTCGTCAGCCGCCTGGGCGCGGAACTGTTCGCCGAGGAGCCGCTGCTGCCGCACATCACGCCCGAGCGCTCCTTGCGACTGGCGGCCCTGATCGTGGCCAAGGCGCCGGAGATCAACGCCGCCCTGTTCGTCGCCCCGGCCCGCGGCTGTCCGGTGGAGCAGGTCCAGTCGCGCTACGCCCAGCTGAGCTTTGAGGTCATGGGCGCGCTGTTCCAACGGCAGCAGTATGGGTCCCTGACCACCCTGGAAGCCGATCGCCAGGTCTGGCGTCGCCTGGCCGCCTGACGTCCCCGCGACAGACCGATCCGCCGCAGGCGAGCCGCCTTTACGTCCGCCCCTCCGCTCGCCTAACGTCGCGTCCTTGAGTTGAGGCGCGTACGCCGTTGGGGGGACGAGGCGATGCCGGGTTTGACCCGTTGGCTGGCGGCGGCCGTGGCCGCGCTCGGCCTGCTGCTGATGCTGCCGACGGCGGCCCAGGCCAAATGGTTGCGGGCTGAGACGCCGCGGTTCATCGTCTACAGCGATGGCAGCGAAGTCACCCTGCGCGACCAGATCACCAAGCTCGAAGCGTTCGACACCATCCTGCGCCAGTTTCACGGGCTTCCGGCAGAGGGCGTTCCACCGCGCAAGATGGAAATCTATCTTGTGGACGGCCCGACCGGCTTGCGCCGGGTGTGGCCCGGCGCCGAAGGGATCGCGGGGTTCTACTCGGCGGACGAAGATGGCGTGTTCTCCGTGGCAGTCCGCCAACGGAAGGAGGACCGCACCCTCTTCCACGAATACACCCATCATTTCATGCTGCAGTTCTTCCCCTATCCCTACCCGGCCTGGCTGATCGAGGGCTATGCCGAGTATTTCGGGGCCACACAATTCAATGGCAAGTTCATCGAGGTCGGCCGTTTCGATGAAGGCCGGACCAACAACCTTATCTATCTCGGCTGGGTGTCGCTCGATGACCTGCTGACCAAACGGCCCTTCCAGCTGGGCGACGGGGATTCGGCCGCGCTGTTCTACGCCCAGGCCTGGTTGCTGACCCACTATTTCATGGGCGACGCCCAGCGGTATCCGCGCATGCTGGCCTACATGAAGGAGGTCGGCTCCGGCGAGAACTCCGCGGAGGCGATGGTCAGGGCGGCTGGCATGCCGCTGCCCGACCTCGACCGGACGCTGCGGTCCTACCTCAAAGGCGGGCTGCCCTACGGCCGCTACCCGATGAGCCCGCCGCCAGCGGTGGCGGTTTCCGTCCTGCCCCCCTCGGCCGACGACACTCTGCTGCTGTCCCTGCGGTTGATCCAGGGGGCCCGTCCGAGTGACGAGCTGATGGCCGACATCCGAAAAGTTGTCGCGAAGTGGCCAGGCGACCGATCCGCGATCCTGCTCCTGGCTAACGCCCTGACGCGATCCGGCGATCCGGCCGCGGCCGAGCAGAGCCTGCGTGACCTGCTGGCCGTTAACCCGAACGACGTCGATGTGCTGATCGCGCTCGGGAACAACCGGCTGGCCGCCGCCCGTGACGTTCCCGACCGCCGCACCGCCCTCCATCGCGAGGCTGGCAAGCTGTTCGCCCGGGCCTACAAACTCGACGCGGCCTCGTACAAGGCCCTCTACGGGTACGTCCGCAGCCGCACGGTGGAATCCGGCTATCCGAACGACAACGACATGGAAGCCCTGCTTGCCGCCAACGAGCTGGCCCCCCAGGCCGACGACATCACCCTGGCGGCGGCCTACGCCTCGATCCTGCGGCGAGAGTGGCCCAGGGCCAGGGCGCTGCTGCTGCCGCTGGCGAATTCTCCACACGGTGGCGACGCGGCCCGTGAGGCGCGGGACATGCTCAAGAGGGTTGATGCGGCCTCGCCAGCGCCAGCGCCAGCGTGACAAACTGCAGCGGATAACTGTCCTGTCTAGGGCTTTTGTCTCAGAAGCTGCGGAACGCGACAATAGGGCCGGACCCACGCCGCCTTTTCCGGGCTTATCCATTCCAACAGGGTCATTACGGCGCCGTATTCGGCTGAGAGGTCGCGCTTGATGATCGGCTCATGGTGCCAGATCCGGTTTCGCAGCGTCGCGACCTGTCCCGCGGCGACAGCCAAGCTTGCCCGATTGCGATCCTTCGGAAGCGAAGGGAATGCTGAACGCAGGTGACCGCCCCATAGAGGTGGGTTGTAGCGCTTGTGGAGCATTCCCACCCAAAACCCAAACGACAGGCCGGCGACAATCTGCCCTGTGACGGGAGACAGTTTTCGATTCAGGATTCGGAGGCGCACCTGTCTGATGTCGGCGTTGCGATCATCGTCGAGCAAGTTCAGGAACCGTTCGTCCTTCCACCAGTCCGAGCCAAACGCCGTGGCGAACGCCGCGGTCATGCGGTTTCTGAGGCCGACTTCGACGGCTTGAATGGGCAGGTGGAAGGCCTCCCCGACTTGCGCATTCCAGACATAGAGTTTCAGAGCTCTATCCAGATCGAATCCGGCGGCAGTGAGATAGGTGCCGAGACGCTCGTCCGAGAGCACCGGCCGAAGTTGGTCTATTAGGCTTGGTTGAATTGAGCCGGTCATGGGTCTATGCTTGCTGTGTGTGCTGGCGACCGTCACTGCTTGCAAACGGCGCCAGACTGATAGAGCCCCGCGACAGCCGAAAGGCCCTCGCGGGGTTTCGTCTTTCGAGAGCGCTGAGGCTATTTACAACTTTAAAATGGTTTCGTGAGCACCCCGTGACAAACGGCGGCAAGGCCGCTAACCCCCGCCGCCATGTCCAACGCCACCGCCCTTGAAGCCGCGCGCCGGCGCACCTTCGCCATCATCAGCCATCCTGACGCCGGCAAGACGACCCTGACCGAGAACCTGCTGCTGGCCGGTGGGGCCATCCGGGCGGCCGGAGCCGTGCGCGCGCGCGGCGAGAACCGCCGCACCCGGTCGGACTGGATGAAGATCGAGCGCGAGCGCGGCATCTCCGTGTCGGCCAGCGTGATGACGTTCGACCACGACGGCCTGATGTTCAACCTGCTGGACACCCCGGGCCACGAGGACTTCTCGGAAGACACCTACCGCACCCTCACCGCCGCCGACGCCGCGGTCATGGTGCTGGACGCGGCCAAGGGCATCGAGCCGCAGACGCTGAAGCTGTTCGAGGTCTGCCGCCTGCGCGACATCCCGATCGTCACCTTCATCAACAAGATGGACCGCGAGGCGCAGGACCCCTTCGCCCTGCTGGACGAGATCGCCAGCAAACTGGCCCTCGACCCCGCGCCGCTCTACTGGCCGGCCGGGTCGGGCGGCCGGTTCAAGGGGATGATGGATCTGCGCAACCAGACCCTGATCCCGTTCAGCAAGAACCGCGAAGAGGGCCATCCGGCCCCGGTTCCCTTCAAATCCAACGCCATCGACCCCCTGCTGGACCCCGACGAGCGGGACGAGCTGGAGGAGGGGGCCATGCTGGTGCAGGAGGCATCCAAGCCATTCGACCCGCAGGCCTTCCTCGAAGGCCACATGACGCCGGTGATCTTCGGCTCGGCCTTGCGCCATTTCGGAGTCAGGGAATTGTTGGCGACCCTGGCCGCCTACGCCCCCCCGCCCAAGGCCGTGAAGGCCACCCGCAATGGCGAGGAGACCCACGTCGTCCCCGGAGATCCGGAGGTGACCGGCTTCGTGTTCAAGGTCCAGGCGAACATGGACCCCAACCACCGCGACCGGATCGCCTTCCTCAAACTGACCAGCGGCCGGTTCCTGCGCGGTATGAAGCTGAAGGCGCAGAACACCGGCAAGTCGATGAGCGTCAACGCGCCGATCATGTTCTTCGCCTCCGACCGGGAGCTCGCCGAGGAGGCCTATGCCGGCGACGTCATCGGCATTCCCAACCACGGGGTGCTGCGGGTCGGCGACAGCCTGTCGGAGAGTGGAGCGCTGCGCTTCGCCGGCCTGCCCAACTTCGCCCCCGAAATTCTGCGCCGGGTGCGGGTCAAGGATCCGCTCAAGGCCAAGCACCTCAAGCGCGCCCTGGAGGGCCTGGCGGAGGAGGGGGTGACCCAGCTGTTCCGGCCGATCCTCGGGTCGGACTTCGTGGTCGGCGCCGTGGGCCAGCTGCAGTTCGAGGTGATGGCCGACCGGCTGCTCAACGAATACCAGCTTGACGTGATCTTCGAGCCGGCGCCCTACGCCGAAGCCCGCTGGCTGCACGGCACGGCGGCCCAGATCGAAACCTTCGCCTCCACCCACCGCACCGCCATGGCCGAGGACATCGACGCCTCGCCGATCTTCCTCGGCAAGTCGGCCTGGGAGATCAACTACGTGGCCGAACGGTACCCGGACCTGCAGTTCCTGCGGACGCGGGAGCGGGGTTAGGGGGCCGCCAACGCGCCTGCAGGTTGTCGTCGGTTGAGGGCCCGCGTTGGCCATGGCTGGGATGGGCGTCCCGACTGGAGATCCGCATGCCGCTTGTTCATCTATCCCTCGCCCTGACCATGCTCGCCGCGGGCGACAAGCCGCTGCCGGCCTATGACGCCGCCCTGAACTGCGCCGGCGTCACCCAGGCGGCGTCGAGGTTCGGGGAGGGCCCCGAGACCGCCAAGGCGTTCGACTCGGCGATGTACTGGTCGCTGGCGGCCATGGAGGCAGCGCGGGCCAACGGCCTCTCGGCTTCCGCGGCCCAGGCTGACCAGGACAGGGCCCGCGACGCCTACAAGGCCCTGCTGGAGGACGATGATGCTGACGCCTGGGCTGACCTGGCCGGCTGTCTGAAGGCCACCCCGCCCACCAGCGGTTAAGGCGCTGCGTTAACCATACTGGCAAAGTTAATGGCTTGTTAACGGCTTAGGACCGGGCTTTGCTCCTTCCCTGAGGTCCGTCGCCCGGTTGTTCCGGGTCGGGACGGATTTCGCCGGGGAGCAGGCGCCGCATGTTTGAGTTCGGTCGTGAGTTGCGCCGACTATTGGGAGGCGAGCCCATCGCCAGCGTTTATCGCGACGGGCTGACGGGCGGCGATTCCACGCTGCTGGAGCTCCTGGATCTCCGCCTGCTGGTCAACGAGGCGCGGGGCGCCGACGTGGCCGCCGGGCGGCTGGGCAACAGGGATCGCGGGATCCGACTGCTGGAAGCCGCTGTCGCCTGGCGCGAGGTGGCCCGTCGCTCGGGCGAAGCAACAGCCTTGCGCAAGGCCGCCTCCAGCGCCGAAGCCGCGGCGAAGACCTTCCGCGAGGCCGGCAAGGCTTCCGGCGTCGCCCGGGCCAAGGCCGAACAGGGGCTCTGCGCCCTGCTGGGAGCCGAACTGTTCGGCGACGAAGGCCTGGTCGCGGCGGCCGAACGGGTGCTGGGCGAAGCGGCGGGCGCGTCCGGTGTCGGCGCGGCAATGGCCAGCGCGGCGCTGGCCGGCGTGCGGGGGCGGGCAGCCCTGGATTCCGGCGACAATCTTTCCGCCATCGCCGCGCGGTTCGAGGCGCCGCTGGCGGCGCTGACCGCGGCAGGCCGGGCCAGCCCGGCTGCGAAGCTGATGGCCGCCGAGCACCGCCTGGTGCGGGCCGACCTGCTGGCCCTGGCCGGCGCGTCCCTGCGCGAGAAGGACCTCATCGACCATGGCCTGCGGGAGGCCGCGGCGGCCGTCGCCGGCCTCGACCCGGCCATCGAGCCCCTGACCTGGGCCCGGGCCCGGGCGACGCAGGGCGCGGCCCAGGCTCTGTTGGCCGAACTGACCGGCGATGTCGGCGCGGCCGCTGACGGGGTGGACGCGTTGGCCTCCGCCCTGGAACAGGTGGCCCGCGACCACAGCCCGCTGGACTGGGCCCGCATCCAGGCCGGCCTCGGCCAGGCCCTGATCACCCTGGGCGAAGTCAGCGACAACCCGCGCGCGTTCGAACAGGCGGTGACCTGTTTCGACCGCGCCGACCTGATCCTCAAGGAGCAGCCGGCGCTGGCCCTGCGCGCCCAGGCCGCCGGCAGCCGCGCCATGGCGCTGGGCCGCCAGGCCGAGCTGACCGGCGATCTCGCGGTGCTGGACGTGGCCGTGGCGGCCCTGAAGACCGAACTGTGCCGTCTCAAGCCCGGCGCCGAGCCGGTAGCCTGGGCCGTGGCCCAGATGAACCTCGCCCGCCTCTACGAGACCCGCGCCGACATCACCGGCAAGGACGAGGGCGGTCTGAAGGCGGCCTCGGTGGCCCTGGCGACGGCGATGGACGTCTTCGCCGAGGAGGGCATGCGCACCCTGACCGACATGGCCCATCAGGCGCTGGAGCGGTTGCGGACGCGGGGCGCTCCGGCCTAGGGCAATCCTGATGATTTTGCTGCTGACCACGCTGCTGCTCGCGAGTTCCACCGTCGTTGAGGCGCCGATGGTCACCCGGCCGGCGTGGCTCCGGACTCCGACCGCCGAAGACATCGGTCGGGTCACGCCACAGCTGGAACGGCCGCCCGCCGAGGTCCACATCCTGATGGTCTGCCGGATCACCGCGGCGGGAGGGCTCGAGGCCTGTTCGATCCGTTCCGAAGATCCGCCCGGGCTCGGCTACGGCCCGGCGGCGCTGGCCCTGGCCCCGATCTTCAGAATGCCCGAGGTCGACCTCGACGGCCGCCCGGTCGCCGGCCGCACGGTCCAGATCCCGATCGTCTGGAAGAACACGCCGGAGTAGGCGCGCGCGCCGGGTCTGGTAAAGTCTCGGCGACCGGAGGTTGCAGATGTTTGTCCTCTTGCTGATGCTCGCGCTTCTGGCTGACAGTCCCGCGTCATCGACTCCGGTTATCGATGGCGTTCCGAGGCTGCTGGCCCATCCTTCGGCGCAGGACATGGTCGATGCCTATCCCAGCCGCGCCCTTCGCGATGGTGTTCGCGGGCGCGTCGTCATTGCCTGCCGTCTCACGGCGGACGGCAGGTTGGCCGCCTGCACAGTGGCAGAGGAAACGCCTCCCGGCTTGGGGTTTGGCGCTGCAGCGCTGAAGATGGCCCCTCACTTTAGATGGGCGCCGACGTATGGCAGCGGCAAATCCGTCGAAGGTAATGTCCGGGTTCCCCTGATCTGGAACCCTCCTCCTTCTCGCGACTAAGCCGCCGCCACATCCCCTGTCGAGCGGCGCATACGCCAGAAGCGGATGGTCCGCAGGGCGGCGTCCCGCGGCAGGGCGCTGTAGAGGTCGCCGTGCGCCTTGGCCCGGCCCATGGCATCGTCGTCGCGGTCGAGGATCAGCACTGTGAAGGTCAGGAACAGGCTGCGGTCGAAGTCCGCCGCCTTGCAGACGATGGCCAGGGCGTCGAGCTCCTTGCGCTCAAGGATCCGGCGGGCGGCGCCGAAGTCGATGTCCGCCAGCTCGGCCAGGGCGACGAGGAACTTGGTCGTCTCACGATTGCGCAGCATCGCCGCCAGGGTGCGCGGACTGATCTCGCCCTTGGCCTTCATCACGCGCACGGCCTTTTCGGCCTCGGCATAGTCGGCGGGCAGGGCGCCGTCGCTCAGGGCCACCCGCTTGCGGCCGGCGGCCAGGGCGGCCTCCAGCTCGGCCGGGTCGATGGCGGCGTTACGGGCCAGGATGCGGTCGCGAAGTTGGGCCTCGACGACGAAATACATCTCGTTGAGCAGGTCGGCGGGCAACGACTGGCGGGTCACGACCGCCTCGTGCAGGCCCGGATTGCTGACGGCCCGATCGACCACCCGTTCATGCGCCTGGCGGGACAGCTCGGCGCCCTCGTTGCGCAGCAGCAGGCCCAGGGTGTCGTCGTCGCCTCGCGCGACGATGGCGTCGGACACGGCGGCGGACACCGAATGGCGCTGCGAGATGGCGCGCAGGTGGTCCTGGCCGTGGGTGCGGGCAACGTTGAGCAGGTCATCGTCGCTGAGGGCGTAGGAGTGCTGCAGGACGGGCCGCGCGACCTCGATTTCGTCGGCGGCCAGGGAGCGCATCAGCCGGACGGGCGCGCCGGCGCCCTGGGTCATCCGTTCGGCCAGCTCGGCGCGGACGGCGACCTCCATCTCCCCGGCCAGCTGGCCCAGCACGTCGTCGAACAGGGCCATCTCGCCGGCGCCGTGGCGGTCGCCGGAAAAGAACAGATCAGTGACGCCGCGCAGCAGTTCCCGGCGCCGGGCGCTGTCAGGCTCGCGGGCCAGCGCGATCAGGTCATGCAGGCGGCTTCCGGCCGCGGCGTCGGCGATCATTGACCGCCTCCGGCGGCGGCGGCGCGGCGCACGGCGGCCCGATCGGCGTCGCGCCTGGCCGCGCGTTCGGCTTCCTCGGCCTCGTCGGCGGCCCCGACCCCGGCCATGCCGCCGTCGTCCTCGTCATTGAGGCGAATGCCGTCGCCGACGCCGCTGAGCGCCACCGGACCGGCGATGCTGGCTTCGGGGCGGTAAGCCATGCCGTCGCCCGGCGGCGGAGCCGGAATCGGATCAGGCGTCTCCCCATAGGGGCGATGCAGCGAATAGAAGCGCGGCCCGGTCCCGCCGTAGAGTCCGCCCGGAGCGGGCGGCGAGGACGGCGGCGGGGGCAGGGTGGCCGCCTGCGGCGCGGGACGGTCGTAGAGGGATTGGGGCGCGGATACGGGCGGTCCATAGGCCGCCGGCCGGGGCTGGGGCGTCGCCGCCTGGGGCGCGGCGCCAGGGCGATAGAGGCCACCGGCCAGCAACTCGGGACGCCCGGCAGGCCCCGTCGGGGCGGTCCGTGGCGGTGTCGGCGCGGCCTTGCCGGGCCAGATCAGGGTCGGGCCGGCGTAGGGTTGCGCGGCGATCCCGCCGGCGGCCGGGCCGACACGCGAGGGGCCATAACGGTCCTCGGCCGCCTGGGCGCAGACGGCGCTCGACGCGAGAACGGCGATGGCGAGGAGAAGACGCATGGAACTTCCGGCCGGGAATTACCGGTCCAGTCCTAGCCGACGCGGCTTAATCCGCGCCTAACGGCCGCGCCACCAGGCCAGCGCCCGACGCTCGGCGATCTGCAGGATGGCGTAGAGGCCGGCGCCCATCACCGCCAGTACGAACAGGGCGGCGAAGGCCTTGGCCGTCTGCAGGCGGTTGCTGGCCTCGAGAATGCGCCAGGCCAGGCCCTGGGAGCCGCCGGAGCCGGCGCCGAACTCGGCCACCACCGCCCCGACGACGGCCAGGCCCGCCGCGACCTTGTGTCCCTCCAGTAGGAAAGGAACCGCCGTCGGCAGCCGCAGGCGGGTGAGCTTCTGCCAGCGGGTCGCGCCATAGAGGTTGAACAGCCGCTCCAGGTCCGGGTCCACCGACTTCAGGCCGGTCAGGGCGCCCGAGAAGATCGGGAAGAAGGCCACCACCGCGGCCAGGCCGATCACCGCCCGTTCCGGATGGTCCAGCCCGGCCCAGATGGTCACCAGCGGGGCGATGGCGATGACCGGGGTCACCTGCAGCGTCACCACCACCGGCTGGATGGCCCGCTCGACCAGGCCGCTCAAGCCGGCGGCGAGGGCCAGCAGGCTGGCCAGGATGCTGGCGGTCAGCAGGGCCCACAGGGCCGTGGCCAGGGTGTTCCAGCCGGACTGCGCCAGCAGCGGCAGGTTCTCCACCAATGCCTTGGCGATCGCCGACGGCGCCGGCAGGAAATAGCTGGGCACCTCAAGCAGGCGGCAGGCCGCTTCCCAGATCGCCAGCAGCAGGCCAATGAAGACCACCGGCGCGGCAATGGCGGTCAGGATCTTCACGCCGCCTGCTCCATACCTTTGGCCAGCAGATCGGAAGTCGCCTCGGCGGTGCGGCGGAAGGCTTCGGTGGTGCGAAAGCCATGGGTGCGGGGCATCGGACCGTCGATGGCGGTCTCGCCGGCAAGCCGGCCAGGGCCGGAACTCATCACCACCACCCGCGAGGCCATGTAGACGGCCTCCTCGACGTTATGGGTCACGAACAGGATCGCCGGCCGCAGCTCCGACCACAGGGCCAGAAGATCATCGGCCAGGTTGCGGCGGGTGATCTCGTCCAGGGCGGCGAACGGCTCGTCCAGCAGCAGCAGGCGCGGCCGGGTGACCAGGGCGCGGGCGAGGGACACGCGCATGGCCATGCCGCCGGACAGCTGCGCCGGGCGGCTGTCGGCGGCCGCGGCCAGTCCGACGCGGTCCAGGGCCTCGCACGCCTGCCGGCGGGCCTCCCGGCGATCGACCCCCGCCAGCTCCAGCGGCAGGGCGACGTTGGCCTGGGCGCTCATCCAGGGGGCCAGGGTCGGGGCCTGGAAGACCAGCGAGGTCTCGCCACGGCCCGCCGCGCGATCCACCGACCCCCCGCTGGGCTGTTCGAGCCCGGCCAGCAGCCGCATGGCGGTGGACTTGCCGCAGCCGGACGGCCCGACCAGGGCCACGACCTCGCCCTCGGCCAGCGACAGGTCAAACGGCCCCAGACACCGCTTCCCGCGGTAGTCGACCTCGACCGACTGAAGGGCCGCGATCATTGGGGCGTCGTCGTCGCGGTCACGCCTTCGGCTTCACGAAATCGAGGGTGAAGGCCCGATGGTAGTCCATGTCCTTCGGATAGACGCCCTGCCCGGAGGTCACGCGGAAGAACTCGGCCCAGCGCGCGTCGGTCATGACGCCGATGCCGCTCGTCAGCGCGTCGCCCGACTCGACGATGCCGTATTTGCGCATCTGCTCGCGGGCGTTGGCCAGCAGGGCAGCGGTCATTTCCGGATTGTCCTTGAGGATCAGGGCGTCGGCCGCCGCCGGATCGCCGTGCAGATAGGTTTTCCAGCCCGCCGCGCTGGCCTCGATGAAGGCGCGGACGGTGTCGGGCTCAGCGGCGATCAGCTTGTCGTGTGCGAGGACCATGGTCGCGTAGCTGGGGTAGCCCTCGTCGGCGAGCAGGAAGACCTCGGGCTTGAAGCCGCCCGCTTTTTCGATCTGGTAGGGCTCGCTGGAAAGGTAACCCTGCACGATCGCCCGTTTGTCGTTGAGGAAGGGCGCCAGGCTATAATTGTAGGTGCGGACCTGGGCGTCGGTGAAACCGTACCTGGCCTTCAGCCAGACCCAGAAGGCGGTCTTGGAGGCATCGGCCAGCAGGATCGGCCGGCCCTTCATGTCGGCGATCTTCGCCACGCCCGTGCCCGGGTGGGCGATCAGCACCTGCGGGTCCTTCTGGAAGAAGGCCGCCACCGCCTTAACCGGCACCTGTTTGTCCGCCATGTTCAGCGGGATGAAGCTGTTGGAGCCCATGCCCAGCTCGATCGCCTCGGCGGCCAGCAGCTGGGGCACGTTCACGCTGGGGCCGCCCTGCATGATGGTCACGTCCAGCCCGCGTTTGGCGTACTCGCCTGACGCCAGGGCCTGGTAGAAGCCGCCGTGCTCGCCCTGGGCGCGCCAGTCGGTGGCGAAGCGGATCGCCTTGCGGCCTCCGGGGGCCTTGCTTTCGGATTTGGGCGAGCAGGCGGCGGCGAGCACCGCCAGCGAGGCGGCCATCATCTGGCGGCGAGTGGTCATCGCGAAATCCCCGGCTACAGCCCGGCGAGGGTAGGGCGGCCCGGATTGGGCGCCAAGGGATGAAGATCGATGTTCTTTGCGCGAGCGCGAGCCGGAGCCCCAAACGAGCAAGAGGACGGTGCTTCCGGTTGCCCGGCCGCATCGCCCTCTCACCCAGCTTCCTTGCGGTCGCTGCGGTCTGGAGGTCGTGGATCACCGGGGGTCCGGACTTGCGCCCGGTCTTCAATGATCCGCTCCCGGGCCGGTTTCCGAAGGTCTCCCTTCGGCCCTTGATCCTGGAGCGTCCCGCTCGCTAGGCCTTCCGGTTTCCCGTCTCGCCGCGCCGCGTTTCCTCTCGACCTCCCGACTGTGCGACCAGCCCGCCGGACGCGCAACAAGCCTGAGTCCGGCCTGTGTGGGCGGTTCGGGAAGAGCCGGTGGAGAACCTGTGGACGCAGGGTGGGCGATGGCCGGAACCGGCAGGACGGGAAGAGACCGGCGTTATCCACAGAAAGTCATCCGACCTCCTCCCTCCCCTTCATGGGGAGGGTGGACGGCCGAAGGCCGGCCGGGTGGGGAAGCAGACCGCGACCCGGACGCATCGCGCACGACATCCGACTCCCCCACCCGGTCCCTTCGGGACCACCCTCCGCATAAAGGGGAGGGAGGTTTGCTAACCGATGACGCGCGGCCTTCGCCCGGCTATGGAAAGCGCCACATCACAACAACGACCCGAGGGGACGCGACCATGAGCCTGATCACCACCGAGAAGCGCGGCCATGTCGCCATCCTGACCATCAACCGGCCCGACGCGATGAACGCCCTGGGCGCGCCGGGCGATGGCGATCAGGTCGCCGGCGTCTGCGCCTCGATCAACGCCGACACCGACGTGCGCTGCGTGATCCTGACCGGCGCCGGCCGGGCCTTCTCCGCCGGCGGCAACGTCAAGGCCATGAAGTCCCGCGAAGGGGCCTTCAGCGGCAGCGCTGTGGGCATCCGCGAGAACTACCGCAACAACATCC
This sequence comes from Caulobacter sp., assembly GCA_030678995.1. GTDB lineage: Bacteria > Pseudomonadota > Alphaproteobacteria > Caulobacterales > Caulobacteraceae > Caulobacter. The sequence continues at coordinate 18,586 of JAUXTQ010000041.1, read as the reverse complement.
ACCGCATCGTCCGGTCGATCTACGGCCTGGAGGTCCCGTCGATCGCCGCGGTCAACGGCGCGGCCATCGGCCTGGGCTGCGACGTGGCCTGCATGACCGACATCCGCATCGCGGCCGAAGGGGCCAAGCTGGGGGTCACCTTCCTCAAGCTGGGCCTGATCCCCGGTGACGGCGGCGCCTGGCTGCTGCCGCGGACCATCGGCATGAGCCGCGCGTCCGAGCTGCTGTTCACCGGCGACGTCATCGACGCCCAGACCGCCTGCGACTGGGGCCTGGTCAGCCGGGTGGTCCCCGCCGAGACCTTGATGGACGAGGCCATGGCCATGGCCGAAAAGATCGCCCAGCAGCCGCCGCACGCGCTGCGCCTGGCCAAGGCGCTGCTGAAGCACGGCCAGAGCACCAGCTACGACACCCTGCTGGAAATGAGCGCCGCCTCCCAGGCCATCTGCCACCTGACGGAGGACCACATGGAGGGCGTCGACGCCTTGCTTGAGAAGCGTCCGGCGGTCTTCAAGGGGCGGTGATGATGCGGACGGCTCTGATCGGTCTGGCGGGCCTGATGGTGGCGGCCTGCGAGGCGCCCGCGCCGCCGCCGGCGACCAAGGCGCCGCCGGCCCCGACCGCGCCGCACTGGGCCTTCGCCATCGGCAAGAACAGCGTTGAGATGGCCTGGCTGACCGATGCGGAAACAGCCGAGGCGCCGCTTCGCCTGGTCTGCGCCCGCGGCGAGGGTTTCCTGGTCGCCGCACCCGTCTTCCGGCCGATCGGCAGCGAGGAGCGCCTTTCGGTTGGCGCGGGCGACGATGCCTTCGCCCTGGTGGCGGTGGCCGCCGACGGGCCGAAGGGGCCGTTCGTCAAGGCGACCGGGCCGATCGAGGAGCCGTTGCTGGCGGCCCTCGAGAGCGGCCGGCCGATCGCCGCCAGCTACGGCGCCCAGACCTTCGGGCCAGTGGAGTCGCCGCCTGAAGCCATGCGCCGCGCCTTCGCTGACACCTGCCGCAAGCTGGGCGGAGGAACCCAGGTCTGATGGGCAAGGACGTCGACGCGATACCGGCCCGGATCGGCGGCGCTGTTGAGGTCGGCCGGCTGCAGTGGGAGTCGCCCAGGCTGATCTTTCGCGGCGCCACGCGGCGGGTGTTCGAAGGCGAGGCGCTGAAGGGCCTCACGGCCGAGGGGCCCGACCTGGTCCTGGCCGACGGCGCGCGGTTCACCCTGGGCGAGGTCCAGGCCGGCCGCTGGGCGCAGGCGATCCTCAATCCGCCCGGACGGCTCGACAAGCTGGGGGTGAAGGCCGGGATGCGGGCCGCCATCCTCAATCTTGACGATCCGGATTTCGCCGCCGAACTGGCTGGCCGCGCCAGTTTGTCGAACAAATTCAGCGAACTGGATATCCTTATCTACAGCGCCGACAGCGCCGAAGACCTGGCGCGAATTCCGGATCTGATCCCCATGCTGGCCGAGCGCGGCGCGCTGTGGATCGTCTCCCTGAAAGGCAAGCTGCTGAAGGTGAAGGACGTGGAGGTGATGGCCGCCGCCAAGGCCCACGGCCTGGTCGATAACAAGGTCTGCGCCTTTTCCGACACACGGACGGCCCTGCGCTTCACCCGGCGGCGGCCCGGCTGAAATTTCCGCAACCGACGCTCGCCTTCCGTCACGAAACGGGACTAGAGGTCGCCCATGGCCCTCCGCGATTTCGCCCTGCTCGTGCTGATGTGTTTCGTCTGGGCCACCAACACCATCGTCAGCAAGATCGTCATCGCCCACTGGGGCGTGCCGCCGCTGTTCTATGCCGGGGCGCGGTTCATGGTGGTGATGCTCTGCACCCTGCCGTGGCTGCTGCCGGCGCCCCGGCCCCTGTGGCGGATGATCGTCGTCTGCCAGCTGATCGGCGGGGCCAACTTCGCCCTGATGTTCATGGCCCTGAAGACGGCCAGCCCCTCGGCCGCCTCGATCGTCATCCAACTGGGCGTGCCGATGACCACGGTGCTGTCGATGCTCATGCTTGGCGAACAGGTCCGCTGGCGGCGGGGTATCGGCATGGCCCTGACCCTGGCCGGCGCGGTGACGGTGATGTGGCGGCCCGAGGGCATGGCCATGTCCACCGGCCTGTGGCTGGTCGCGGCCGCGGCCCTGGCCGGATCCCTCGGCGCGGTAATGATGAAGCAGATGGAGGGCGTCAAACCCTTGCAGTTCCAGGCCTGGGTCGGCTTCACCTCGGCCCTGCCGCTGCTGGGCGTCAGCGCGGTCAGCGAACATGGCCAGTGGACCGCCGCCCTGGCCGCCGGCTGGCCGTTCCTGGGGGCGGTGCTCTACTCGGCCATCGTCATCTCGGTGATCGCCCACACCGCCTACTACGGCCTGATCCAGAAGTACGAGGCGACGCTGATCTCTCCGCTGGTTCTGATGACACCTCTGTTCACGATCATTCTCGGCGTGCTTGTCACCCATGACCATTTCGATGGCAGAATGGCCCTCGGCGCCGCCCTGGCGCTGGCCGGGGTGCTGATCGTGGCGCTGCGGCCCAATCATGTGATGCCGCTGCTGCTGTTGATGCGGAACCGGGTGCAATGACGCTGGATATCATCGAGGCTCCGTCGCCGAACTTCGACGCCCGGACCAAGGTCCCGGACATGCTGGTGCTGCATTACACCGGCATGCAGACAGGCGAAGCGGCGCTGGCCCGGCTGTGCGATCCGGAAGCGAAGGTCTCGTCGCACTACCTGGTCGAGGAGGACGGGCGGATCTTCCGGCTGGTGGCGGAAGAGCGCCGCGCCTGGCACGCCGGCCGTTCGTTCTGGAAGGGCGAGGAGGGGGTCAACCACGCCTCGATCGGCATCGAGATCGTCAATCCCGGTCACGAGTTCGGCTACCGGCCCTTTCCCGAGGCCCAGATCGCCGCCGTCATCGCCCTGCTGGCCGACATCCGCGGCCGCTGGAGCATCGAGGACAGCCGCATCATTGGCCACGCCGACGTCGCCCCGGGCCGCAAGCAGGATCCGGGCGAACTGTTTCCGTGGAAGCGCCTGGCCGAGGCCGGCCACGGCGTCTGGGCCGAGGCCGATCCGGCGCCGGGCGACCCTCTGATCGAGGGGGCCGAGGGCGTCGGGGTGTTCGCCCTGCAGGCCGGCCTGACCCGGCTGGGCTACGACTGTGCGCCGTCCGGCAAGTTCGACGCCGCCACCCGCGAGGTGGTCACCGCCTTCCAGCGCCACTGGGTCCAGAGCCGTATCGATGGCGTAGCAGACGGCCTGACGCGGGCGCGGCTGATGGCGGTGCTGCGGGCGGCGGCGGGCTGACGCTCAGGGACAGACACCTCAAGGTGTCTGTCCCTTTCCATTGACCCCACCGCCGCCTTCGCCCATCTGTCTCCGCGGATCAGACGGCCGGGCGGTCGCGGCTCCTTCGGGGGTCGAGGAAAGTCCGGGCTCCACGGCGACAAGGCGGCGGGTAACGCCCGCCCGGGGTGACCCGAGGGATAGCGCCACAGAAAGCAAACCTCCTCCGCTTCGGCGGCGGGAAGGGTGAAAGGGTGGGGTAAGAGCCCACCGCGGACGTGGCAACACGGACGGCATGGCAAGCCCCGCCTGGAGCAAGACCGAATAGGGATCCCGCGCGCCGTGTGTCCCCTAAGCGATTGGGGGATACTGCGGGGCAGGACCGTCGCCGGTCCGAGGGATCCGGGTTGGTCGCGAGAACCGGTCAGCAATGGCCGGTCCAGAGGAATGATCGCCGCGCGTCCGCAAGGGCGTTGGCACAGAACCCGGCTTACAGGCCGTCTGATCCGCTTTCATTTTCCCACCGAGGCGACATTGCGGCGCCCACTAGACTGGGGACGAGCCAGTTATCCCCGTTATTATTAACGCGTTCCATGTATGTTCTGTTGATGCCCCGCGGACATTGATCGTTGTCCTGTGCGACATAGTTGTATTCGCGTAGAATCTGTCTCCGGTGTCATTGCCTCCCATTTCATCCCATGTTAACCCAGTTGCTGTCGCCGGAAGGGGTTGGCGACGTTGGGCCGGGGGCTGGGCGACGTGTTCCTGTCGACCTTTGAAAAGCAGCTGGACAGCAAGCGGCGCATCGTTGTGCCGCATGACTTCCGCGCCGCCGTCGGCCAGCCGTTCGACGGCGTGTTCTGCTTTCCCTCGATCGAGGCCGACTGCCTGGAGGGTGGCGGCAAAGCCTTGTTCGATCGTTACGTCGGGCTGATCGAGGAGCTTCCGTTCGGCGACCCCCTGCGCACCGCCCTCGAAACCAGCGTCTATGGCGGCATGGCGCGGCTGTCCTTCGACGACGCCGGCCGCATCACCCTGCCGCCCGCCCTGTGCGACATGTTCGGCCTCACTGACTGGGTGTCGGTGGTCGGTATGGGCGACCGCTTCCAGATCTGGACCCGCGACGCCTTCCAGGCGCACCGCGCCGCCGCCCGCGAGACGGCCCGGACGGGCCTTGTCCAGCTCCGCGCCGCCCAGCGCGCGCGCCTGACGGGGGCCGCCGAATGAGCGGCGCGCCGCACCTTTCGGTTCTCCTCGACGAAGTGACCGGGGTCCTGCGGCCAGGACCAGGCCAGATCATCATCGACGGCACCTTCGGCGCGGGCGGCTACGCTCGCGCCTTTCTCGATTCCGGGGCCCAGGTCGTGGCCCTCGACCGCGACCCGTCGGCCCGCCGCTTCGCGCGGCCGCTGGAGGCGACGGGCCGGTTCAAACTGATCGAGGCCCGCTTCTCGGAGATGGGCGACCATTTCGATGACGCCTCGGTGGACGGCGTGGCCCTCGATATCGGCGTCTCCTCGATGCAGCTGGACGAGGCGGAGCGCGGCTTTTCCTTCATGCGCGACGGTCCGCTGGACATGCGCATGAGCGACAAGGGTCCGACCGCCGCTGACCTGGTCAACACCCTGGAAAAGGACGAGCTGGCGCGGATCATCTGGCTGTATGGCGAGGAGCGCGAAAGCCGCCGCATCGCCTCCTTCCTGGTCCGCCGCCGCGCCGAGCGCCTGTTCGAGCGGACCATCGACCTGGCCGAGGTGGTCGAACGGGCGCTGGGCGGCCGGCGAGGGGCCAAGACCCATCCGGCGACCAAGACCTTTCAGGCCCTGCGCATCGCGGTCAACGAGGAGCTGACGGAGCTGGAAACCGGCCTCGCCGCCGCCGAGCGCATCCTGAAAACGGGCGGCCGTCTCGCCGTGGTAACCTTCCATTCGTTGGAAGACCGCATCGTGAAGGCCTTCTTCACCGCCCGGTCCGGCAACCTGCCGGGCGGCTCGCGTCATGCCCCGCCGGTGGCGGGCGGACCCGCGCCGACCTTCGAACTACCGTTCAAGGGGGCGAAGGAGCCTGGCGAAGCCGAGCTCGCGGCCAATCCCCGCGCCCGTTCGGCCAAGCTTCGCGCCGGCGTCCGCACGGATGCGCCGGCCTGGAGGGACGCGGCGTGAGCAACATCTTCACCCATCGCATCCGCGGCTTTCGCACCCTCAACATCGTCTTCGGCGCCACCCTGCTGGTGCTGGCGGTCAGCGTGAACTTCGCCAAGGTCCTGGCTGGCCGCGAGCGCAACGCGATCGGCCAGGTCGAGGCCAGCATCTCCAAGGAGAAGGCCCGCATCCGCCTGCTGGAAGCCGAGGTCGCCCATCTGGAGCAGCCCGAACGGCTGGAGCGTCTGTCGCGCGCCTATCTCGCCATGGCGCCGGTGACGATGAAACAGGAAGCCACGGTCGAAACCCTGCCCGAGGTGGCGGGCGTTCAGCCGCAGCCCCAGGCGTTGACGGTCTCGACGGTCGGCGTGACGGTCCCATGAGCATCTCAGACCTCGCCCCGCATCGATACCCGCTGTTCTGGCGCTGGATCATCGAGCGCGTCTGGCGGGTCGAGCACGCCTTCGAGCGGGCCCACGCCGACGGCCGGGCCGAGAACGACACCCGCATCCGCATTTTCGCGGTGCTGTTCGCCTTCACGGTGGGCTTCTGCGTCATGGCCGGCGGCGCGGTCTGGTCGGCGACCATGACCGGGGCCGGCCGCGGCGGCGGGACGGCGGCCGGCGCCCCCGAGCGGGCCGACCTGGTCGACCGCGAAGGCCGGCTGCTGGCCGTCAACCTGGTGCACTACTCCCTGTCGCTGGACACCAAGGAGGTCTGGAGCAGGCATGAGACCCGCAAGGCGCTTCTGGCGGCCCTGCCCCAGCTGACCCCGAAGCAGGTCGACCGGGCGCTGGCGGCGAAGAAGCGCGCCTTCCTGATCGGCGGCCTGACCCCGGCCGAGAAGGCGCGGGTGCATGACCTGGGCCTGCCGGGGATCATTTTCGAAGAGGAAGAGCGGCGGGTCTATCCGCTGGGCCCGCTGGCGGCCCATCTGATCGGCTACACGGAAAAGGGCGGCAAGAGCCTGGCCGGCGCCGAGCTGGCGCTGCAGGAGGACATCCTCAAGGCCGGGGCCGAGGGCAAGCCGGTGGCCCTGTCCATCGACGTCCGCGTCCAGGCGGCGCTGGAAGAGGAGCTGGCCGCCGCCGCCACCCAGTACAATCCGAACGGCGCGGTCGGCATCGTCACCAACATCCAGACCGGCGAGATCATCGCCATGGCCAGCTGGCCGGACTTCGACCCCAACTTCCAGCAGCGCGCCACGCTGGACCAGAAGCTCAACCGCGCCGCCGCGGCGGTCTACGAAATGGGATCGACCTTCAAGGCTTTCACCGTGGCCATCGGCCTGGACACCAAGGTGGCGACGCCGGACTCGACCTACGACGCCCGCCAGCCGCTGAAGATCGGCTACCGCACCATCCACGACTTCCACGGCGCCAACCGCATCCTGACCCTGCGCGAGGTGTTCTACCACTCGTCCAACATCGGCACCGCCCTGCTGGCCCACGCGATCGGCAACGACCGGCTGGCGCAGTATTTCGCCGCCCTTGGCCTGACCAAGCGCGCTGATGTGGAACTTCGCGAGTCCGCCCGGCCGCTGACGCCCAAGAAGTGGGACGACGACGACATCGCCAGCGTCTCGTTCGGTCACGGCATCAACGTTTCGCCGCTGACGCTGGTCCAGGCCATGGGCGCCATTCTCAACGGCGGCCGGATGGTGCCCCTGACCATCCGCGCCATGCCGGCGGGCTACCGGCCCAAGGGGCCGCAGGTGATGAGCGAGACCACCGCCCTGTCCATGCTGCAGCTCATGCGCGGCAACGTCGTCGAGGGCACGGGCCGCAAGGCCGAAGCGCCCGGCCTGATGGTCGGCGGCAAGACCGGCACCGGCGAAAAGTACGACCCGGCGATACGCGGCTACAGCAGCTACAAGCAGGTCGGCTCTTTCGCAGCGGTGTTTCCCACGGACGGTCCGGTGGGATCGGACCGCTACTTCGTGCTGGTCCTGTTGGACGAGCCCAAGGGCGGCGTTCGCACCGGCGGCTGGGTCGCCGCCCCGGCGGTGGGCCGAACCATCGACCGCATCGCGCCGTTCCTCCGCGTCCACCGCCGCCAGATGCCCGTGCTGCGTCCGCCGACCCTGATCGCCGCTCGGGCCACGGCCCCCGTCGCCGCCACGGGCGCCCAGCCGGAGGCCGGTCTGTGAGCATCCGCCTGTCGCAGGTCCTGCAGGGAAACGCCGGCGCCGATCCGGTGATAACCGGCGTGACGGCCGACAGCCGCAAGGTGAAGCCGGGTTTTCTGTTTGCCGCCCTGCCGGGCTCGAAGGTTGACGGCCGCACCTATGTGGACGGCGCGGTCGCCGCCGGCGCCGCGGCGATCCTGGCGCCGGACGACGTCAGCCACCCGGCCGTTCCGGTGGTTCACGCCACGGACCTGCGCCGCGCCTACGCCCTGGCCGCCGCCGCCTTCTGGGGCGCCCAGCCGGCCGTCTGCGTCGCCGTGACCGGCACCAACGGCAAGACCTCCGTGGCGACCTTCTGCCGCCAGATCTTCGCCCGGCTGGGCCGCAAGGCCGCCAGCATGGGAACCCTGGGCGTCACCGTCTCGGCGCCCGGCGTCGCCGATGTCCAGATCACTCCGCCGGGCCTGACCACTCCCGACGCCGCCGACGTCGCCGAGCTGATGGCGACCCTGGCCGCCCAGGGCGTCACCCACCTGGCCCTGGAGGCGTCATCGCACGGCATCGATCAACGCCGGCTGGACGGCGTGACGCTGACCGCCGCGGGATTCCTCAACCTGACCCAGGATCATCTCGACTATCACGGCACCATGGGCGTCTACCGCGCCGCCAAGCTGCGCCTGTTCGAGGACCTGCTGCCGGCCGGCGAGACGGCGGTGCTCAATGCCGACAGCGACCAGTACGCCGTCTTCGCCAAAGCGGCCGCCCGATCGGATCATCCCCTGTTGTCGACCGGTCAGGCCGGGCAGGGGCTGCGTCTGGCAGATCGACGCCTGGTCGCCGACGGCCAACAGCTGACCATCGCCCATGAGGGCCGGTCCTTCGACATCCGCCTGCCGCTGGCCGGGGCCTTCCAGGCCGACAACGCCCTCGCGGCCGCCGGGCTGTGCATCGCCGCGGGGGAGGACGCCGCCGCCGTGCTGGCCGCGCTGGAGCGCCTGCAGGGCGCGCCGGGCCGGCTGCAGCATGTCGGCGCCGGCCCGCGCGGCGGCGAGGCCTATGTCGACTACGCCCACACGCCCGACGGCCTGGAGACGGTGCTCAAGGCCCTTCGGCCGCATACGCAGGGCAGGCTGATCGTCGTCTTCGGCGCCGGCGGCGACCGCGATCGCGGCAAGCGTCCGCTGATGGGCGGCATCGCCACGCGGCTGGCCGACGTGGCCATCGTCACCGACGACAATCCCCGCTCCGAGACCCCCGCGGCGATCCGCGCGGAGATCCTCGCCGCCGCGCCCGGCGCCCGCGAGATCGGCGACCGCCGCGAAGCCATCCGCGCCGGCGCCGCCCTGCTGGAAAAGGGCGACGTGCTGGTGGTGGCCGGAAAGGGGCATGAACAGGGCCAGCTGATCGCCGGCGTCATCCACCCCTTCGACGACGTGGCCGAGACCGCCGCCGCCCTGGGCCTGGAGATGGCCCATGGCTGACGTGCTCTGGACCTCCGAAGACATCGCCGCCGTCACGGGCGGCAAGGTCGTCGGCGCGTCATTCAACGCCCTTGGCGTCTCGATCGACAGCCGCGACGTCAATGCCGGCGACCTGTTCGTCGCCCTGACCGGCGAGCGTGACGGCCATGCGTTCGCTTCCGGCGCCTTCGCGGCCGGCGCCTTCGGCGTTCTGGCCTCCCGGCCGATCGACGGTCCCCACGTCCTTGTGCCCGACACCCTCAAGGCGCTCGAGGCCATGGGGGCCGCCGCCCGCGACCGCTCGCTGGCCGTGCGGGCCGCCGTCACCGGCTCGGTCGGCAAGACCAGCGTCACCCAGGCCATCGCCGCGGGCCTGGCCCTGGCGGGCCGCTGGCACTCGTCGGTGAAGTCTTACAACAACCACATCGGCGTTCCGCTGACTCTGGCGCGCATGCCCTGGGCGACGCAGCGGGCGGTATTCGAGATCGGCATGAACCATGCCGACGAAATCTCGCCCCTGTCGCGCCTGGTCCGGCCCGAGGTGGCTGTGGTGACCACCGTCGGCCCGGTGCACATCGAGAATTTTCCGGACGGGGAAGAGGGCGTCGCCCGCGCCAAGGCCGAGATCTTCGACGGCATCGAGGAAGGCGGCGTGGCCATCCTCAACGCCGACAACCGCTGGTTCGATCTGCTCAGCCACCAAGCCCGCGCCGCCGGCGCCCGGGTGTTGTCGTTCGGCTCGGGCGAGGGCTGCGACGCCCGGCTGCTCGACTTCTCCACCGCCCACGGCCACGCCAGCGTCCGGGCGACCATCAATGGCGCCTCGGTCAGCTACCCGCTGTTGCAGACCGGCCTTCACTGGGGGCTCAACAGCCTGTGCGCCCTGCTGGCGCTGGAGGCCATGGCCGTGGACCGCCAGACCGCGCTCGCGGCCCTCGCCGACTTCGCGCCGCTGGCCGGGCGGGGCGCCGAGAAGACCGTGCACATCGCCGGCGGGGCCTTCACGCTGATCGACGAAAGCTACAACGCCAATCCGATCTCCATGGCCGCGGCTTTGAAGACCCTCGGCGCCCGGCAGGAGCGCGGGCGGCGGATCGTCGCCCTGACCGACATGCTCGAGTTGGGCCCCGATGCGCCCGCCTTCCACGCCGCGCTTGCCGAGCCGATCATGGCGGCCGGGGTCGACCTGGTGTTCTGCGCCGGGCCGATGATGAAATCGCTCTGGGACGCCCTTCCGCCGACTCGAAGAGGTGGCTACGCGGAAGCCGCGGCCGATCTCGCGCCGCGCGTCGCATTGGCCGCGGAGCCGGGCGATCTGGTGATGGTCAAAGGGTCGAACGGCAGCCGGGCGAGCGCGATAGCCGCCGCCCTGGCCGCGCTCGACTTCACGGGGGAGACGGCCTGATGCTGCAGTTCCTGGCCGAGTGGCGGGATTCGATCCCGGGACTCAACCTGCTGAAATACCTGACGTTCCGGACCGGCATGGCGACCATGACCGGCTTCATCATTGCCGTCGCCATGGGTTCGCGTTTCATCGCCTGGATGCGCGCCAAGCAGGGCAAGGGTCAGCCGATCCGCAAGGAGGGCATCGAGCGCCATGTGCTCGAAAAGGCCGGCACCCCGACCATGGGCGGTTTGATGATCCTGGCCGGCGCCATCGGCGGCACGCTGTTGTGGGCCAACCTGACCAACATCTATGTCTGGGTCGTGCTGATGGTTACCGCCGGTTACGGCGTGCTGGGCTTCATGGACGACTACGACAAGGTCACCAAACAGACCACGGCCGGGGTTTCCGGTCCGGTGAAGCTGGTCATCCAGTTCGCCATCGCCCTCGCCGCGGCGGCCCTGCTGATCTGGTTCGGCGGCAAGTCGCCGGACGCGCCCGACCTGTCCACCTCCGTCGCCTTCCCGATCTTCAAGAACCTGCTGATCAACCTCGGCTGGTTCTACCTGGCCTTCGCGGCGGTGGTGATCGTCGGCTTCTCCAACGCGGTCAACTTCACTGACGGTCTGGACGGCCTGGCCATCGTGCCGGTGATGATCGCGGCGGCGGCCCTGGGCCTGATCGCCTACCTCGTCGGCAACTACGTCTTCGCCCAATACCTGCAGGTCCATTTCGTGCCTGGGGTCGGGGAAGTGGCCGTCATCTGCGGCGCCCTGATCGGGGCGGGGTTGGGCTTCCTCTGGTACAACGCCCCGCCGGCCAAGATATTCATGGGCGACACCGGCTCGCTGGCCCTGGGCGGCGCGCTGGGCGCCATCGCCGTAGCGACCAAGCACGAGATCGTCCTGGCCATTATCGGCGGCCTGTTCGTTGCCGAGCTGCTCAGCGTCATCATCCAGGTCGCCTACTTCAAACGCACCGGCAAGCGCATCTTCCTGATGGCCCCGATCCACCACCACTTCGAGAAGCTGGGCTGGCCGGAATCGACCGTGGTCATCCGCTTCTGGATCGTCTCGCTCATGCTGGCCTTCATCGGCCTGGCCACCCTCAAGTTGAGATAGGGAGACCCGGCGCGCCATGATCCCCATCCGCGGCTTCGAGGGACGCAAGGTCGCCGTGTTCGGTCTCGGCCGGACCGGGCTGACGGCCGCGCGCGCGCTCGTCGCCGGCGGAGCCCAGGTGGCGCTGTGGGACGAGAAGGAGGGCGGTCGCGCCGCGGCCGCGGCCGAGGGCCTTCCGATCGTCGACCTGACGTCCGCCGACTGGTCGGACTTCGCCGCCCTGATGCTGTCGCCCGGCGTGCCGCTGACCCATCCGGCGCCGCACTGGACGGTGGAAAAAGCCAGGGCGTCGGGCGTCGAGATTCTGGGCGACATCGAGCTCTTCGCTCGCACCGTCAACGCCGCCCCGGCGCACAAGCGGCCCAAGGTGGCGGCGATTACCGGCACCAACGGCAAGTCCACCACTACCGCCCTGCTGGGCCACATCTGCGCCAGCGCCGGCCGCGACACCCGCATCGGCGGAAACATCGGCGTCGGCGTCCTGGACCTGCCCGACATGCACGGCGGGGCGGTCTATGTGCTGGAGGTCTCCTCCTACCAGCTTGACCTGACCTCCAGCCTCAAGCCCGACGCGGCGATGCTGCTGAACATCTCGCCCGACCATCTGGACCGCCACGGCGGCATGGAGGGCTATGTCGCCGCCAAGCGCCGGGTGCTGCTCAACCAGACCAAGGGCGACACCGCCGTCATCGGCGTCGACGACCCCTGGTGCCAGCGCATCTGCACCGAGATTACCGCCGCCAACCACCGGACCATCTGGCCGATCAGCGCCAGCCGCTCGATGGGCCGCGGCGTCTACGCCATCCAGGGCGTGCTCTATGACGCCACCGGCGACCGGGTGGTCGAGGTGGCCGATCTGCTGCGCGCCCGTTCCCTGCCGGGTCGCCACAACTGGCAGAACGCCGCCGCCGCCTACGCCGCCGCTCGCGCCCTTGGCGTGCCCGCCGAGGAAGCCGCCGAGGGGCTGATGACCTTCCCGGGCCTGGCTCATCGCATGGAGACGGTGGCGACCCTCGGCCGGGTCCGCTTCGTCAACGACTCCAAGGCGACCAACGCCGACGCCGCTCGCCAGGCTCTGAGCAGCTATCCGCGCGTCTACTGGATCGCCGGCGGCCAGCCCAAGGAGGGCGGCATCGCGCCGCTCGCCGACCTCTTTGGCCGGGTGGCCAAGGCCTATCTGATTGGCGAAGGGGCGAAGGACTTCGCCAAGGTTCTCGAAGGGCGCGCGCCGCACGTTCAGTCCGGCACGATCGAAGCCGCCACGGCCGCCGCCTTCGCCGACGCCGAGGCCAGCGGCGAGGACGCCATCGTGCTGCTCTCGCCGGCCTGCGCCTCCTTCGACCAGTTCACCGACTTCGAGGCGCGGGGCGAAGCCTTCCGCGCCGCGGTCGATGCCTTGCGGCGACCCGCGTTGAAAGGGGCCCGCGCATGACCGATACCCCGCAGTCCTTCTTCAACAGCCAGCACACCTTCCTGCGCTCGGACCAGACCATGGTCGGCAAATGGTGGTGGACCATGGATCGCTGGCTGCTGGGCACGGTGTTCATCCTGATCACCCTGGGCGTCCTGCTGTCGTTCGGCACCAGCCCGGCGGCGGCGGCGCGCCTGCACTATTCGGACGCCTTCCACTTCGCCATCCGCCAGACTGTCTTCGGCGGCATCGCGGCGGCCCTGCTGGTCGGGGTCTCGATGCTGTCAGCCCGGAACATCCGCAGGCTGGCCTTCTTCGTCTATCTCGGAATGATCGTGCTGATGGCGGCCCTGCCGTTCATCGGCCACGAGGCCAAGGGCGCCACCCGCTGGATCCACCTGGCCGGGTTCACCCTGCAGCCCTCGGAATTCATGAAGCCGGCCCTGGTGGTGCTGGTGGCCTGGATGTTCGCCGAGGGCCAGAAGGGCGAGGGCGTGCCGGGCGTGTTCATCGCCTTTTGCCTGTACCTGCTGGCGGTCGGGCTGCTGCTGAAACAGCCTGACCTCGGCCAGACCGTGCTCATCACCATCGCCTTCGGGGCGGCGTTCTGGATGGCGGGCGTGCCGATCAGCTGGATCATGGGGCTGGGCGCGACGGCCCTGGTGGGCCTGGGGAGTACCTACTTCCTGCTGCCGCACGTCCAGGCGCGGGTCGAGACCTTCCTCAGTTCGGACAAGGCGGACAAGCACCAGATCACCCAGGCCTCCGAGGCCATCTGGGCCGGAGGCCTGTTCGGCCGCGGGCCGGGCGAGGGGGTGATGAAGCGCGGCGTGCCCGACATGCACACCGACTTCGCCTATTCGGTCCTGGCCGAGGAGTACGGCCTGATCTTCTCCCTGGCCCTGATCGGCCTGTTCGGCTTCCTGGTCGTGCGCGGCCTCTACAAGGCCCTTCGCCTGTCCGATCCCTTCGAGCAGGTGGCGGCGGCCAGCCTGTTCGTGCTGGTCGGCCTGCAGGCCCTCATCAATGTGGCGGTGAACCTCAACATGATCCCGACCAAGGGCATGACCCTGCCGTTCATCTCCTATGGAGGCTCCTCGATGTTGGCCATGGGGCTGACCCTGGGCATGGCTCTGGGCCTCACGCGCCGCCGACCCGGCGCCTACACCACCAGCGAGGGCCTCGCCCACGCGGGCGCCTTCGCGTAAGACGTCACTCATGCCGGAACGCATCGCCGTTGTGGCCGCCGGGGGGACGGGCGGTCACATGTTTCCCGCCCAGGCGCTCGCCGAGGAACTGATCCGGCGGGGCTGGCGCATTCTGCTCGCCACCGACGACCGCGGCGCTCTCTATGCCGACAAGTTTCCCGCCGATGCGCGGATCAGCCTCGCGGCGGCCACGGCGAGGGCCGGTGACCCGCTGGGCATGGTCAGAGCGGGTTTCGCGGTGCTCAGGGGCACGCTGCAGGCGCGGGCGATTTTCAAGCGCATGGACCCGGCGGTGGTGGTCGGTTTCGGCGGCTATCCGTCCCTGCCGTCCCTGCTCGCCGCCCTGAGCCAGGGCCGGCCGACGGTGATCCACGAACAGAACGCGGTGCTCGGCCGGGTGAACCGGTTCCTGGCCCCCAGGGTCAGGGAAGTCGCCTGCGCCTTCCCGACCCTGGAGATGGCCAGCCCCAGGGTGAAGGCCCGCGCCAGGGTGGTCGGCAATCCGGTGCGGCCGGAGATCCGCGCCCTCTACGACAAGCCCTATGCGCCGCCCGAGCCCGGCGGCCCGATCCGCCTGCTGATCACCGGCGGCAGCCAGGGCGCCCGCCTGCTATCAGAGCTGACGCCCCAGGCGATCCTGCGCCTGCCCGAGGATCTGCGCGCCCGGCTGGAGGTGCAGCAGCAGACCCGCAAGGAGTCGATGGACAGCGCCCGCGCCGCCTACGCCGATGCCCTGGTCAAGGCCGAGGTGGCGCCCTTCTTCCGCGACATGGCCGGGCGTCTGGAAGCCGCCCACCTGGTGATCGGCCGGGCCGGCGCCTCGACGGTCTGCGAACTGGCGGTGGCCGGACGGCCGTCGCTGCTGGTGCCGCTGAAGATCGCCGCCGACGACCACCAGCGTTTCAACGCCAAACTGCTGGCCGATGCCGACGCGGCGGCGGTGGCCCTGGAAGACGAACTGACCGTCGACAGCCTGGCCGGGGCCCTCAACGCCCTGCTGCGCGACCCCGACTGGCTGGCCCATATGGCCAAGGGCGCCCGGTCGGTGGCCAGGCCCGATGCGGCGGAAGCGTTGGCCGATCTGGTCGTTCGGACCGCGCTGGGGTAAGCCGCGCGGATGATCCAGCGTCGTCGCCCCGTTCCGTTCGAAATCGGCCCCGTGCACTTCATCGGCATCGGCGGCATCGGCATGAGCGGCATCGCCGAGATCATGATCCGCATCGGCTATACGGTGCAGGGCTCGGACGTGAAGGCCAGCGCCAACACCGAGCGGCTGGAGAAGCTGGGCGCGCGCATCTTCATCGGCCACGAGGGCGGGCAGGTCGAGGGCGCCTCGGCCATCGTCTATTCGACGGCGGTGAAGGCGGATAACCCGGAAATGGTCGCCGCCCGCGAGCGCCGCCTGCCGCTGGTGCGCCGGGCCGAAATGCTGGCCGAGCTGATGAGACTTCAGTTCTCCATTGCCGTGGGCGGCACACACGGCAAGACCACCACCACCTCGATGATCGCCGCCCTGCTGGACGCCGGCGGCATGGACCCGACGGTGGTCAATGGCGGGATCATCAACGCCTACGGCACCAACGCGAAGGTCGGGGAGGGCGACTGGATCGTCGTCGAGGCCGACGAGAGCGACGGCACCTTCCTGAAGCTGAAATCCACCGTCGCGGTGGTGACCAACATCGACGCCGAGCACCTCGACCATTGGGGCGACTTCGAAGCGGTGAAGAAGGGCTTCCAGGACTTCGTCGAGAACATCCCCTTCTATGGTTTCGCGGCCATCTGCGTGGATCATCCGGAGGTCCAGGCCCTCAGCGCCCGGGTCGAGAACCGGC
This sequence comes from Caulobacter sp., assembly GCA_030678995.1. Taxonomy (GTDB): domain Bacteria; phylum Pseudomonadota; class Alphaproteobacteria; order Caulobacterales; family Caulobacteraceae; genus Caulobacter. The sequence continues at coordinate 2,626 of JAUXTQ010000041.1, read as the reverse complement.
GGATGGTCACCTACGGGACCAACCCCCAGGCCGAGGTCCGCGCCCAGCACATCACCATGGGTCCCGAAGGCGCCCAGTTCGACGTGCTGATCACGCCGCATGACGGCGAGCCGATCCGCTTTGACGGGCTGAAGCTGCCGATGGCCGGGCTGCATAACGTGATGAACGCCTGCGCCGCCATCGCCGTGGCGCGGGAGCTGGGGGTCGACGGGGAGTCGATCCGCAAGGGCCTGGCGGGGTTCGGCGGGGTCAAGCGGCGCTTCACCACCACCGGCGTCGTGAACGGCGTGCGGATCATCGACGACTACGCCCACCACCCGGTTGAGATCGCCGCGGTGCTGACCGCCGCCCGGGCCGTGACCCCGGACGCCAAGGTCATCGCCGTGGTCCAGCCGCACCGCTTCACCCGCCTGCGCGACCTGATGGCCGAGTTCAGCGCCTGCTTCAACGACGCCGACGTGGTCATCGTGGCCGACGTCTACACCGCCGGGGAGACGCCCATCGAAGGGGTCGACCGTGACGGCCTGATCGAAGGCCTGCGCCGCTACGGCCACCGCCGGGCGATCCCGCTGGAGGGCCCGGGGGCGTTGGCGACGCTAGTGAAGGAAGAGGCGAGGGCGGGCGACATCGTCGTCCTGTTGGGGGCCGGCGACATCACCAGCTGGTCCTACGCCCTGCCGGGGCAGCTCGAGGCGCTGGCGTGAGGGGCTGCATGGCCCGTGTTGCGTCCTTCGAGACGCCCTTCGGGCTCCTCAGGATGACGAATGGGGGTTGGCTTTCCCCCCTGTACGTCATGGTGAGGAGCGAGCCTTGAGCGAGCGTCTCGAACCACGCCGGGACAGCGCCATGACCTGGCGCGACTCCCTTCCCCCCGTCCGCGGCAAGCTGCTGTTCGATGAGCCGCTGGCGCCGTTCACCTGGTTCCGGGTCGGCGGGCCGGCGGATGTGCTGTTCCTGCCGGCGGACCCGGACGACCTGCGGGACTTCCTGCTCGCCCTGTCGCCGCAGGTTCCGCTGACCATCCTGGGCGTCGGCTCCAACGTCATCATCCGCGACGGCGGCGTCGAGGGCGTGGTGATTCGCTGCGCCGGGCGAGCGTTCGGCGACATCCTCGTCGACGGGGACCTGGTCATCGCCGGCCCCGCCGCCCTGGACGCCCAGGTGGCCCGGGCGGCGGCCAATGCGGGCCTGGCGGGCCTGGAGTTCTACGCCGGCATCCCGGGAACCATCGGCGGCGCCCTGACCATGAACGCCGGCTGTTATGGTCGCGAGACGAAAGACGTGCTGGTCAGCGCCACCGGCTACGACCGCACCGGCGCGTTCCGAATCTGGGAGAACCAGGACTTCGGCTTCACCTATCGGCACACGGTGGTTGAGCCGGACTCGATGATCTGGACCCAGGCCGTGTTCCGCGGAACACCCGACGATCCCGCCGCCGTTAAGGCGCGCATGGCCGAGATCACCGCCCGCCGCGAGACCACCCAGCCGATCCGGGAGAAGACCGGCGGTTCGACCTTCAAGAACCCGCCCGGTCACTCGTCCTGGAAGCTGGTCGACGAGGCCGGCTGGCGCGGCAGGCTGTTCAAGGCGACCGGCGGCGGGGCGATGTTCTCGCCCCTGCACGCCAACTTCATGATCAATCCCGGCGAGGCCACCGCCGCCGACCTCGAAGGTCTGGGCGAGGCCGTGCGGGCCGATGTGCTGGCGAAAGCCGGCATCCAGCTGGACTGGGAAATCAAACGTATCGGCAGGCCCCTGCCGTCAGCCGCCTAGGAGCATCCATGCGCCGCGCCGCCCTGCTTTTCGCCTTCTGCCTTCTGGCCATGCCGGCCGCCGCCGCCGAGCCGGCCGACACCGCCGCCGCCCTGCGCGACCAGGCGCTGACCGACACGACCGCCTGGTCGCTGCTGGAGGACCTGACCTCCGAGATCGGCCCCCGGCCCACCGGCTCGCCGGCCATGACGCGGGCGAAGGACTGGGCGGTGACCACCTTCACCGAGCTGGGCTTCGTCAACATCAAGGTCGAGGAGTTCGCCAAGCCCAGCTGGACCCGCGGTCCGGAGTCGGCCTCGGTCACCGCCCCCTATCCGTTCCAGCTGTCGATCCTCGGCCTGGGCGGCACCGTGCCGACGCCGAAGAAGGGCATCGAGGCGGAGATCGTCATCTTCCCGACCTATGCCGACCTGCTGGCCGCCCCGGTTGGCTCGCTGACCGGCAAGATCGCTGTCGTCACTCAGCCGATGACCCGCACCCAGGATGGCTCGGGCTATGGCGCCGCGGGTCTGGCCCGCCGTTCGGGTCCGTCCGAAGCCGCCCGGCGCGGGGCGGTGGCCTTCCTGATGCGCTCGGTCTCGACCTCGGACTCGCGCCTGCCCCACACCGGCGGCACCCGCTACGCCGACGACGCCCCGAAGATCCCCGCCGCCGCCCTGGGCGTGCCGGATTCGGAGCTGCTGGAGCGCCTCGCCGCCCGCGGGCCGGTGACGGTCAGGCTGAACCTCGCCTCGACCGTCAACCCCGACACCGTCGCCTGGAACATCTCCGGCGAGATCCCCGGCAGCGAAAAGCCGGAAGAGGTCATCGTCATCGGCGGTCACCTCGACAGCTGGGACCCCGGCACGGGCGC
>JAUXTQ010000037.1 GCA_030678995.1 Caulobacter sp. | reverse complement strand
GGCGTCGGAGCCTGGGCCACCGGCGCGGCCGGCGCCGGGGCCGCCGTGGGCGCAGCGGCGACGGGAGCAGCAGGCGCTGCCGGAGCCGGAGCCGGAGCCGCCGGACGGGCGGCCTCGACAGCGGCGCGTCGCGCCTCTTCCTGGGCGCGGGCCTGGGCGGCCTGACGTTCCTGGGCTTCACGAGCGGCGTCGATGGCGCGCTGGCGGGCGGCGCGCTCCTCGGCGGACAAACCGCCGGAATCGGACGAGGCCGGGGCGGACGGGCGGCCGCCGGGCGCGGGACGCGGATCGTAGGTCGTGCGCTTTTCAGCGGCGGACGGACCGGCAAGGTTCATCGCCCCGCCGGGCACATGACTGCGCACGCGCTTGGTTTCGACCACCACCGTCTTCGACCGGCCGTGACTGAAGCTCTGCTTGACCACGCCCGCATTCACCGAGCCCGTGCGGGGCTTCAGGGTGAGAGAGGGCCTGGCGGGCCGGCCGTTGTCGTTCTCGTCGCTCATGCGTCTCGCTTAACTCTCAGCCGGCAAATCCGGCCTCAATCGTCTAGTCCAAACCGTGAAGGGACCGCGGCGTCACCGCCCGGTCCTCTACGGCTCCTCGCGCCAACTCTCAGGGAGAAGCGGGCGAAAGCCTGACAGGCGCTGGGCGTCAGAAGTCCAGCGTCCCGAGGCTCGCCCCGCAAGGAAGGCGGTGTGTATCACATTCTCGCCCCCCAAGGCCAAACCCAATTCCTCGGAGGAAAAAAGGCCGAACAACCGGGGCGGCGAGGGGCTTGAGTGGATCGCGCCGAGCAACTTTCGTCGCCCGTCGGCGGCGCCGTCGGACGCCTCGATCAGCCAGGCCGCCCGGCCGCCGCGAATGGTCGCCATGACCTTCTCGAACCCCGAGGTAAGGTCTCCGGAGCGTCGCGCAAGGCCCAGTCCGTCGAGAAGCCGCTTCTTCAGCAGCGCCTCGACGGCATCTGGCAGACTGGCCGGGGCGACGAGTTTGGTCTTGGCCGCGCGGGAGAAGAGGCCCTTCTTGACGGCCGTCTCGAGGCTGGCCCGGTCGGCGGCGCACCACAGGCCCCGGCCCGGCAGCTTGGCCGCCAGGTCAGGCGTGACCGTCCCGTCCGGACCGGCGACGAACCGGATCAGGGCGTCCTCATGCATCACCTCGCCGGAGACGATGTCCCGGCGCTGGCGTGAAGCTTCCCCGTGAGTCCTCGGGGTCAGGGGTTCGGGGGCGCTCATGTCGGGCCCCGCGATCCAGGACGCCGTCAGGCGTCCTGGGCCTCCCCTTCGGCGGTGGCCAGGTCGAGATCCTCGGGGTTGTCGAGCCCGTCGGACTCATACTCGACTTCGTACTCCGGCTCCGGCGGGGCTTCGATCCAGCCCATCACCACCCGGGCCCGCATGATCAGGGCCTCGGCGTCGTCAGGGGTAAGGGCGAAGGCCTCCAGAACGCCCGGCTCGCGGACCCGTTCGCCGTCCTTGCTCTCGAACCAGCCGCGCAGGTCGTCGGGCACCAGGCCGGCGAGGTCCTCGACGGTCTTCACCTCGCCCTCGCCAAGGGCCACGGCCATGGGCAGGGTGACGCCTTCGATTTCGAGCACGCCGTCCTCGACGCCCAGCTCGACGCGGCGGGCGTCCTGGGCGGCGGCCTCCTTGTCGAGGAAGTCGCGGGCGCGGGCCTGCAGCTCGTCGGCGGTGTCCTCGTCGAAGCCCTCGATGGCCGCGATCTCGTGCGGCTCGACATAGGCCACGTCCTCAACCGAGATGAAGCCTTCGGTGGCCAGCAGCTGGGCGATGACCTCGTCCACGTCCAGGGCTTCCTGGAACAGGGCGGTGGTCTCGGCGAACTGCTTCTGACGGCGCTCGCTCTCCTGGGTCTCGGTCATGATGTCGATCTGCCAGCCGGTCAGCTGGCTGGCGAGGCGCACGTTTTGGCCGCGGCGGCCGATGGCCAGCGACAGCTGCTCGTCCGGCACGACCACTTCGACCCGCTCGTCTTCCTCGTCCATGACCACCTTGGACACTTCCGCGGGGGCCAGGGCGTTGACGATGAAGGTCGCCTCGTCCGGGTTCCACTGGATGATGTCGATCTTCTCGCCCTGCAGCTCGGCGACCACCGCCTGCACGCGCGAGCCGCGCATGCCGACGCAGGCGCCGACCGGGTCGATGCTGGAGTCGTTGCTGACCACGGCCATCTTGGCGCGGCTGCCCGGGTCGCGGGCCACGGCGCGGATCTCGATGACGCCGTCGTAGACTTCCGGCACTTCCTGGGCGAACAACTTGGCCATGAAGCCGCCGTGGGCCCGGCTGAGCATGATCTGCGGGCCCTTGGTCTCGCGCCGCACGTCGTAGATGTAGCAGCGGATCCGGTCGCCGATATTGAAGTTCTCGCGCGGGATCGACTGGTCGCGGCGCATGATGCCTTCGCCGCGGCCCAGGTCGACGATGACGTTGCCGTACTCGACCCGCTTGACGCTGCCGTTGACGATCTCGCCGACGCGGTCCTTGAACTCCTCGAACTGACGCTCGCGTTCGGCTTCGCGGACCTTACCGGTCACCACCTGGCGGGCCATCTGGGTCTGGACGCGGCCGAACTCGAAGGGCGGCAGCTCCTCGTCGGTCACCTGGCCGACGAAGGCGTCGCGGTCGAGGGCGAGGGCGTCGGAGATGCGAATGACGCCCAGCGTCTCCTCGTCGATCTCCGCGTCGTCCTCGACCACGGTCAGGTAGCGCTTGATCGAGGTCTCGCCGGTCTTGGGATCGATGACCACGCGGATGTCGTGCTCGGCGCCGTAGCGGCTGCGGGCGGCCTTCTGGATCGCCTCCTCGATGGAGGCGATGACGATCTCCTTCTCGATGCCCTTTTCGCGGGCGACCGCGTCGGCGATCTGGAGAAGTTCGAGCCGGTTGGCGGAAATGCCGGTGGCCATGGTGAGTTTCCTTAACTGGTCTCTTGTTCGGATTGCAGGCGGGCGGCGCGTTCTTCGGCGCCGTGTTTCATCAGCTTGTCGTCGAGCACCAGCTTGGCCTCGAGGATCCAGTCGAAGGGGATGTAGAGGGTGGTCTCGGCCTCGCCCTCGATGTTGATCCCGATCTGGCCTTCCTCGACGCCCGCCAGCTCGCCCTTGAAGCGCTTGCGGTTGTCGGCCAGGCGGTCGAGCTCGATACGGGCCTCGAAGCCTTCCCAGGTCTCGAAGTCCTTCAGCCGGGTCAGCGGCCGGTCGATGCCGGGGCTGGAGACTTCCAGGGTGTATTCGCCACTGACCGGATCGGCGGCGTCGAGCACCTCGGAAAAGGCCCGCGACAGAATCGTGCAGCCCTCGACGGTCATGTCTCCCTCGGGAGTCTCGGCCATGATCTGCAGGCGGCGGCGTTCCTTGCCGGCCATCAGGCGCAGCCGGACGATCTCGAACCCGGCCGCTTCCGCGACCGGATCGAGCAGCTCGAGCAGTTGGGCGTCTTCCGACGTCCGTGCGCGCATCCGTCCCAAACCCAAACAAAAAGCGGCGACCTCTCGGCCGCCGCTCGAATGCGCCATCCAGCGCGTTCAAACGATGTTGCAGGCCTTATAGGCCCAAACCTCGTGCTTGTCAGCCCGGTTTTGCAGGGACCCTCAGTTGGGTGCGCCGAGGAAGTCCATCTTGCCGATGACCACGCCGTTGGCCCGCAGCAGGGCATAGGCCATGGCGATGTGGAAGAAGAAGTTGGGCAGGGCGAAACCGGTCAGGAACTGGGCGCCGGTGAAATTCAGGGTGGTTCCCGGGAAGGTCAGCACAATCTCCCGGTCCTCGGCCCCGTCCAGCGCCGCCGCATCGATGCTGTTGACGAAGGCGATGGTCTTGTCGATGCGTTCCTTCAGCTCGGCGAAGCTCGTTTCCGTATCGGGCATGGCGGGAACCTCGACGCCGGCCAGGCGGGCGATGGCCCCCTTGGCGCTGTCGGAGGCCATCTGGATCTGGCGCGGGAAGGGATGCATGTCCGGCGCGAGGCGGGCAGCCAGCAGGGCGGCCTCATCGGCGCCTGCGGCCAAGGCTTTGTCCATCATGGCGGAAAGATTGGTCAGGGCGCGGATGAACACCGGCGCGGAGGCTTCGTGGATGGTGAAGGGCATGGTCTGGGTGGTTCCCGAAGGCATGTGAGCAGGGTGAGGCGCTCACATCGGGGCTCGCGGCGAGAAAAGCTAGAGGTTCCTCTGACCTCCCCAGTAGGGGGAGGGGGACCACCCGAAGGGTGGTGGAGAGGGAGGCGCGGTGGTGGCCGAGCATGTCTCTGAAACAGCGGCGCATCCCACTCCACCATGCTGCGCATGGTCCCCCTCTCCCAAGTGGGAGAGGTCAGATCCTGGTGAAATCCAGGAACACCGGCCCGCAGTCGCCCAGCTTCTTCTCTTCATACCGCGTGGTCAGGTGATCGGCCGGCGGGATCGCCGGATCGCCCAGCGGTCCGCGGAACAGGCCGCTGGCCTTGACCCGCTCCAGCGTCCAGTCGGCATACTCGGCCCAGTCGGTGGCGAACCGCAGACCCCCGCCGGGCTTCAGCAGCCGCGCCAGCTCGACGAGGAAATCAGGCTGAATGATCCGCCGCTTGTGGTGCCGCGACTTGGGCCAGGGGTCGGGGAACAGGACGAAAACGCGGTCGAGACAGCCATCCGGCAGGCGGGAGGCCACCTCGCGGGCGTCGCCCTGGTGGACCCGGACGTTGGCCAGCTTCCGCTCGTCCACATGCCGCAGGGCGCTGGCCACGCCGTTGAGGAAGGGCTCGACGCCGATGATCAGGGTTCCGCGCGACCGCTCGGCCTGCCCGGCCATATGTTCGCCGCCACCAAAGCCGATCTCCAGCCACACCGCTTCGGCGTCCGGCTTGAGGCTCAGGGGGTCGAAGGGGCCCTCGGGGATCTCAAGACGGGGCCCCAGACTCTCCAGCAGCTGCGCCTGCCGCGCCTTGATGGGCCTGGCCTTGATCCGGCCGTAGCTGCGCAGGGCGCCATGCGGCTGCTGGGGTGTGACGGTCATGGGGTTTCAATAGCAGAAAAGGGGACATGCACTTCAGTGCGTGTCCCCTTCTCGAAACGAGGGACACGCACTGAAGTGCATGTCCCCGTGGATATCAGGCCAGCTTCTTCAGTTCCGGGACCAGGTCCGTCCGCTCCCAACTGAACCCGCCCTCGTTGTCAGGCTGGCGGCCGAAGTGGCCGTAGGCGGCGGTGCGGGCGTAGATCGGGCGGTTGAGACCCAGGTGCTCGCGGATGGCCCGGGGGGTGGCGCCGTTGATCAGGTCGGGCAGGACCTTTTCCAGCAGGGCCGGATCGACCTTGCCCGTACCGTGCATGTCGACATGGAACGACACCGGCCGGGCCACGCCGATGGCATAGGCGATCTGGATCGTGCAACGGTCGGCCAGGCCCGCGGCGACCACGTTCTTGGCCAGGTAGCGACAGGCGTAGGCGGCCGAGCGGTCGACCTTGGTCGGGTCCTTGCCGCTGAACGCGCCGCCGCCGTGCGGGGCCGCCCCGCCGTAGGTGTCGACGATGATCTTGCGGCCGGTGACGCCGGCGTCGCCGTCCGGCCCGCCGATCTCGAACCGGCCGGTGGGATTGACCAGCCACTGGGTCTTCCGGTCGACCAGCCCGTCGGGGAAGACCGCCAGGACGTGCGGCTTGATCAGGTCCAGCACACGTTTGCTGGTCGGCGTCTTGCCGTCGATCTTCTTCTTGTGCTGATGCGAGACGACGATCGACACCACCCGCACCGGGCGGCCGTCGGCGTCGTATTCCAGGGTCACCTGGCTCTTGGCGTCCGGCTCCAGCTCGTGCAGTTCGCCCGAATGGCGCAGCTCGGCGAGGCGTCGCAGGATGTTGTGACTGTACTGCAGGGTGGCCGGCATGAACTCCGGCGTCTCGGTGCTGGCGTAGCCGAACATGATGCCCTGGTCGCCGGCGCCCTCGTCCTTCTTGTCGCTGGCGTCCACGCCCTGGGCGATGTGGGCTGACTGGCCGTGCAGGTAGCAGGCGTATTTGGCCTTCTGCCAGTGGAACCCCTTCTGCTCGTAGCCGATGTCCTTGACCGCGGCGCGCACGCGCGCCTCCAGTGAGTGGATAATCTCCTTCGTGAAGGCCTTGTTGGCGGACTTGTCGCCGCCCGGCTTTCCGGCACGGACCTCGCCCGCCAGGATGATGCGGTTGGTCGTCACCAGGGTTTCGCAGGCGACCCGCGCCTCCGGGTCGGCGGTCAGGAACGTATCCACCACCGTGTCGCTGATCCGGTCGGCGACCTTGTCCGGGTGCCCTTCCGAAACGCTTTCACTGGTAAAGAGATAGGAGGATCGGTTCACGGGCGCGCTCCTGAAAACAACGAAGCCGCCCCCAGCCAGGGGAGCGGCTTCGCAGAGCATATAAAGATATCCTTATGCCCGCAAGCGGCGCGAGGGAATCAGCCCTCGGCGGCTTCGCTTTCTTCGTCCTCGGCCATGGAGCGGACGAGGTCCAGAATCCGGCGACGCACCCGGCCGCGCTTGATCTTGGGAAACAGCGCCGCCAGCTCCAGGCCTTCCGGGGTCATCAGGAAGTCGTGGATGAAGGGCTCGGCCCCGCTCTCGGCCACGCCTTCGGCCCGGGCGGTGGAGGGATCGACCAGCCCCTCGAAGAAATAGGCGATCGAAGTCTGCAGGGACTTGGCGATCTCGTACAGCTTGCTGGCGCTGACGCGATTGGCCCCCCGTTCGTACTTCTGCACCTGCTGGAAGGTCAGGCCCAGATCGTCGGCCAGCCTTTCCTGCGAGACACCCAGCAGTTTGCGTCGCATCCGGATGCGGCCGCCAACGTGCAAGTCAACGGGATTGGGCGAGCGGTCGGTTTCGGTGGTCGTCGTCATGAGCGCCTGATCTGAGGAAATGCGGATTTCGCTTCAACGTCCCCTAATTCCCATTGTGCAATTATTTCAAGCGCCAAACTACCCGTTTATGCAGTCCGGTCAGGCCCGATATGAGCAGCAGCAACAGGAACGGCAAATTTCCGAATCGCCTGTAGGGCGTCTCGTACCGCCCCCCAGGCAACGTTGTGTCGATAACGCCGGTCTCTCCAAGGCGCAAGGCCCGACCCGTTTGGCGCCCGGTCGCATCGACCACCGTCGAGACTCCGGTGGGCGTGGCGCGAATCATCGGCAGGCCCTCCTCAATGGCCCGGTAGCTGGCCAGGTTGAGATGCTGCAGCGGCCCGCTGGTGGCCCCGAACCAGGCGTCGTTGGAGACGTTGACGATGAAGTAGGGCCTTATACCGGAGGCGTTTGCGCCGGCGCGGGTGAACCCTGGATAGAGCGCCTCGTAGCAGATCAGCGGCTGGAATGCGGGGAGCCCTTCCGGCTGCAGGGGCTGTGGGCGCGGCCCGGACGTGAACCCATCGCCCACATGAACGAGGGTCTTCACGCCCAGCGCGCTCATAAAATTGTCCAGCGGCAGGAACTCGCCGAACGGCACCAGCCGGTGCTTGTCGTAGACGCCAGCCGGCTCCAGCGAGTCGCCTGTCCGGCGAACCGCCACCAGGCTGTTGAACACGCGATAGTCAGCCTGCGTCTCTTCGACGCGGTAGGCGCCGACCAGCAGGGTCTGGCCGGGCCGCAGCGCGCCGCCGATGGCGGCGAGAGTCCAGGTCCCGGGCGCTAGGTAGCTGTTGATCGCATCCGGGATCGCGCCTTCGGGCCAGATCACGATGTCTGCGGGCCTGCCGCCTGGATAGGGGCGCGACGTCAGGCCGACATAGGCATCGACGATGCGCTTGAACTCGGCGGGATCGTACTTGGCCGATTGCTTGATGTCGGCCTGGACGATGCGGACGGTGAGCTCGCCCGGGTTGCTGTCGAACCGGGTGTTCCAGGTCCGGTAGGCGCCAAACGCGAAAAGCGCCGCCAGACAGGCCGCTGCGCCGCCGATGGTGATCTTTCCGCCCCGTCCCTCGCGCCACAGCACGACCGTACAGACCGTCGCCAGGGTGATCCAGGTCAGGCCGTAAGCCCCGACCAGGGCGGCAGTCTGCGACAGGGCCGATCCCGCCCGCCAGGTCTCGCCGATCAGGTTCCAGGGAAAACCGGTCAGGACGTGGCCGCGCAGCCATTCCAGGCCCGCCAGCACCCCGGCGAAGACCAGCACCCGGGCCAGACCCAGGCCGCCGGGCGTCCGGTCGGCGATCCAGCGGTAGACCAGGCAGGCCGCGCCCCAGAACAGGGCGATCCCGCCGGCCATCAGCGTCACGGCGAAGGGGGCCATCCAGCCGTGGTGGACGATGTCCACCAGAAAGGCCTCGGCGATCCACCAGGTGCCCAGGCCGAAATAGGCGGCGCCCGCCAGCCAGCCGCGCCAGAAGGCCGAGCGCAGCGGCCGGCCCTCATCGGCGGTGTCGGTCAGCCAGAGCAACAGCGGATAGCCCAGCAGGCCGGGCAGGACCCCGAAGGGCGGATGGGCCAGGGCGGCGGCCAGGCCCGCGCCCAGAGCCAGCGCCCAACGCGGGACCCTGGCGAGGTCAAACGTCACGCCGCGGAGACCTCCGGAGCGCCCGGCTCGGCCGGACGGGGACGGATGCGCACCCGCTTCACCCGGCGCGGGTCGGCGGCGATGATTTCCATGTCGTAGCCGGCGGGGTGAAAGACCACGTCACCCCGGCGCGGGACGCGGCCGGCAATGGCGGTGACCAGCCCGCCGACGGTGTCGATCTCCTCCTCGAGGTCTGCGGGGGCCAGCTCGCCGTTGCCCAGCAGGGCTTCCAGGTCGTCCAGCAGGGCGCGGGCGCTGGCCTCGATGACGCCGCCCTCCAGGACCCGCAGGCCGGTGACGGCCGCGTCGTCGTGTTCGTCGGCGATGTCGCCGACCACCGCCTCGATCAGGTCTTCCAGGGTCACCAGACCCTCGGTGCCGCCGTATTCGTCGATGACCAGGGCCAGGTGGACGCGGGTCTTCTGCATCTGGGCCAGCAGGGTGGCGGCGCGCATGGAGCCGGGCACACCCGGCGCCGGCCGGCGCAGTCGCTTGAGCACCCCGGCGGGACGGCGGCCCCGGCTGGCCAGCAGCTTGAACACGTCCTTGATGTGCACGAAACCGATCGGGTCATCGAGGGTCCCGCGATAGACCGGCAGGCGGCTGTGCTCGGTGTCGCTGAACTGGGCTACCAGGGCTTCAAACGGGGTGCCGATCTCCACCGCCACGATGTCGGCCCGCGGGGTCATGACGTCATCGACGGTCAGGGTCTGGAAGGCGCGGGCCTGGGCGGCCAGGGTTTCGCCGGCCTGGGTCGTGGCGGGCTCGAGGTCTGCTACCGGCTCGCCGGCCATGCCGGTTCGCAGTCGCTGGAAGAGGCCCCAGAGTCCCCCACTGGATCGGGGGGGGTCGGGCGTCGGACGGGCGTCTTCTGGATTGGACATCTGGGTTAGGCGTAGGGGTCGGGAACGCCGAGGCCGGCAAGGATCTGCCGTTCCAACGCTTCCATCGCCTCCGCTTCGGTCTCCGTCTGGTGGTCCCACCCTACAAGATGCAACACGCCGTGCGCCACCAGGTGTTGCACATGGTGGGCCAGGGACTTGCCCTGCTCGGCCGCCTCCCGGGCGCAGACCCCGAAAGCCAGGGCGATATCCCCCAGATGGGCTTCCGGATTGGCCGGGGCGGGAAAGCTCAGCACATTGGTCGGGCCGGCCTTGTCGCGGAACCGCCGGTTCAGGCGGGCGACGGCGTCGTCATCGGTGAACAGGATGGCCACCCCGCCGTCGGCGGTGGTCGCCTCGGCGGCCTCCAGGGCCAGGACCTCGAGGTTCGGCAGGGCCGCGGACCAGGCCGGATCGGCGATCTCGATGTCGATCATTTGCCCGTGCGCCTGGCGGCGTCGGCGTCATAGGCTCGAACAATGCGCGCGACCATCGGGTGGCGGATGACGTCGTCAGCGGTGAACCGCGTCACCGAGACGCCCTGCACATCCTCGAGGATGGCCACCGCATGGGCCAGGCCGGAATCCGCCGGGTTGAGCAGGTCGATCTGGCTGGGATCGCCGGTCACCGCCATGCGCGAGCCCTCGCCCAGGCGCGTCAGGACCATCTTCATCTGCAGCCGGCTGGTGTTCTGCGCCTCGTCGACGATGACGAACGCATGGGCCAGCGTGCGGCCGCGCATGAAGGCGATCGGCGCGACCTCGATCTCGCCCTTGTCGCGGCGGCGGCGCAGCTGCTCCGTGCCGATGATCTGGGTCAGGGCTTCCCAGACGGGAGCCATGTAGGGATCGACCTTCTCGGTCAGGTCGCCGGGCAGGAAGCCCAGCTTCTCGCCGGCCTCGACCGCGGGACGAGTAATGATCAGCCGGTCGACGTCGCCGCGCATCAGCATGCCGGCGCCGTGGGCCACGGCCAGGAAGGTCTTGCCGGTGCCCGCGGGGCCGAGGCCGAAGATCAGGTCATGGCTGGCCAGGGCCTCCATGTAGCGGGCCTGGGTGGCGGTCTTGGGCGAGACCGGACCGCGCCGCGCGCCGCCAGGCGTGGCGGGCGCATCGCCGCTGCGGGCGTCGCCGATGGCCACCCGCACGTCGGCGTCGGCCACCGGCGCGCCGGAATCGGCCAGCGCGGCCAGGGCCTGGACGCAGCGTTTCGCCTGGCCGCGCGCGCGGGCGTCGCCGGCGAGGGAAACGCCGCCGCCGGGCGTTTCCAGCAGCACCCTGAAGGCGTCTTCGATCAGGGCCGCGTGGCGGCCGCCGGGGCCTGCGACGGCCCGCACGGCCGCATCGGACAGTGGCAGGAATTCAGGGGGACGGCTCATGCTGTCTCCAGAACGAGCGAACCCGACAGGCTGCCCCGCGCCGCCGCATCAATGCACACGGGCACGATCTGGCCGATCAGCCGCTCGGGGCCGTCGATATGCACCGGCTGCAGCCAGGGTGACCGCCCGCCGATCTGGCCGGGATTGCGGCCGGGCTTCTCGATCAGCACCGGCGCGGTGCGCCCGACCACCGAGCGATTGAAGGCCTCCTGCTGCGTCTGCAACAGGGCGTTCAGCCGCTGCAGGCGCTCATCCATCACCTCGACGGCCACCTGGCCGGGCAGGGCCGAGGCCGGGGTGCCGGGGCGGCGGCTGTATTTGAACGAGAAGGCGCTGGCGTAGCCGACCTCGCGCACGAGGTTCAGGGTCGCCTCGAAGTCGCTGTCGCGTTCGCCGGGGAAGCCGACGATGAAGTCGCAGCTCATGGCGATGTCCGGCCGGGCCGCGCGGATTGTCTCGATCAGCCGGATGTAGTGCTCGGCCGTGTGGCCGCGGTTCATGGCCTTGAGGATGCGGTCGCTGCCCGACTGCACCGGCAGGTGCAGATAGGGCATCAGCGCCTCGACCTCGCCGTGGGCCGCGATCAGGGCCTCGTCCATGTCGCGCGGGTGGCTGGTGGTGTAGCGGATGCGGTCCAGGCCCTCGACGGCCGCCAGCTGGCGCACGAGGCCCGCCAGACCGCCGGCGTCGCCGTCATAGGCGTTGACGTTCTGGCCCAGCAGGGTGACCTCGCGCACGCCCTTGGCCGCCAGCACCCGGGCCTCGGCGAGGATGTCGCCGGCCGGCCGCGACCACTCGCCGCCGCGTGTGTAGGGCACGACGCAGAAGGTGCAGAACTTGTCGCAGCCTTCCTGCACCGTGAGGAAGGCGGTCACGCCGGTGACGTGGCGGTCCTTCGGCAGGGCGTCGAACTTTTCATCGGCCGCGAAGTCGGCGCTGAGCCGCTCGCCGGTGGCCCGGTGGGCGCGGGCGATCAGCTCGGGCAGCAGGTGATAGGCCTGCGGCCCGACTACCAGGTCCACCGCCGGCTGGCGGCGCATGATCTCCTCGCCCTCGGCCTGGGCGACGCAGCCGGCCACGGCGATGGTCATGGTCCCGCCGGCCTTCGCCTTGCGGCCCTTCATCAGCTTGATCTGGCCGAGTTCGGAATAGACCTTCTCGGTGGCCTTCTCGCGGATGTGGCAGGTGTTGAGCACCACCAGATCCGCCCCCTCCGGATCGTCGGTCATGCCATAGCCCAGCGGGCGCAGGACATCGGCCATGCGCTCGCTGTCATAGACGTTCATCTGACAGCCGTAGGTCTTGATGTAGAGGCGCTTTGCGGGCGCGGAGGTGGTCATCGAGGGGTTATGGGGTTGGCAGGTCGGTCACGCAACCTCCCTCCCCTTCATGGGGAGGGACAGGCGGCGCAGCCGCCAGGGTGGGGAAGCGGGATGCCGAGCCGGATGCGTCGGGGTGGCGTCAGACTCCCCCACCCGTCCGGGCTTCGCCCGTCCACCCTCCCCATGAAGGGGAGGGAGAAAGCCCTACTCCTCCAGCGGCACCCCGTAGAGCTCCAGCCGGTGGTCGACCAGCTTGTAGCCGAGCTTCCGCGCGATGGCCTGTTGCAGGGCCTCGATCTCCTCGTCGACGAACTCGACCACCTTGCCCGTCTTCATGTCGATCAGGTGGTCGTGGTGGATGTCGGGGGCTTCCTCGTAGCGGCTGCGGCCGTCGCGGAAGTCATGCCGCTCGATGATCCCCGACTCCTCGAACAGCCGCACGGTGCGGTAGACCGTGGCGATGGAAATGTGCGGGTCGATGGCGTGGGCGCGGCGGTAGAGCTCTTCCACGTCCGGGTGGTCGGCGGCGTTCGACAGCACGCGGGCGATGGTTCGCCGCTGGTCGGTCATCCGCATCCCTTTTTCGACGCAGAGCTTTTCGAGGCGGTCCACGGCGGGCATCTCCAGACGAGTCGCGGCGAAGATAGGCGCGTCGGGCTCAGGTGTTAAGCGTCCGGCGCATGACGACCGCGTCTGCGCCGCCCACGTAGTAGCCCCGGCGCAAACCGGCCGGTTCAAAGGCGGCTGCTGCGTAGAGCGCGAGCGCCGCGGCGTTTTCCGAGGCGACCTCGAGAAACAGGCTGTCGGCTCCGCGGACGGCGGCGGTGGCGGCGGCCGCCTCGACGAGCGCGCGGCCAACGCCGTTGCGCCGGACCAGTGGGGCCACGGCCAGGGTCAGGACCTCCGCTTCGTCGGCCACGGCCCGGCAAAGGATGAAGCCCTGGCCGTCGAGCATCAGGCCAAACACATTGAACGTCACCAGCAGCGCCTCGAACGCCGCCTCGTCCCACGGCCGCTCGAACGCGCCGGCATGCAGCACGGCCAACAGGCGGGCGTCGCCGGGGGTGATCCGACGGGGCGTCATATCGGCAGCTTCGCGTCCGGCGCGCGCAGGTACAGCGGCCGGGGCGGATGGGCCGGGTCAGGGCCCCGGGCGGCCAGCCTGGCGACAGCGACCGGGTCCGGGCCCTCCGGCGTCAGCACGGTCGCGGCGGGCAGGACCCCCGCCAGCAGGCCCGCGCCCGAGCCGATCAGGGTCGCCGGCCCGCCGGCGTAGACCTCCGCGATGCGGGCGGCGGCGGTTCCGGCGGCCAGGGCGTCGGGTGCGGTCAGGGCCACGCCGTCGCCGAACAGCTGGACGTAGACCTGCTCCCGCCGGGCGTCGATCACGGCGACGACGAAGCCCTCGCGGCCGAACGCCAGGGCCTCCAGGGTCCCGACCCCGACGCAGGGAATGGCCAGCGCGGCGGACAGGCCCTTGGCGAAGGCCAGACCGATCCGCAGGCCGGTGAAACTGCCCGGCCCGACGGTGACGCCGATCCGCGTCAGGTCGCCGAAGACCGCGCCGGCCTCGATCATCAGCTCACGGACGAGTGGCGCCAGACGCTCCTGATGGCCGCGCGGCATGGCCTCCGACCGGGCGGCCAGAACCGTCTCACCGTCGAGGATGGCGACCGAACAGGCGGTCAGGCAGGTGTCGAGAGCGAGGATCACGGGGCGCCGGCCCGCCAGTAGAACTCGCGGAGGGCCGGGTCAGCGGCGCTTGCCGGCGCGAAGACGAAGCCGAGCAACTGGTCGCCGGGGCGATGGCATGCCAGCGCCCCCGACAGGCGCCCAATGCCCGAAACGCACTGGTTGCGAGCGAATCCGAGGGACGAGAAGCGGTCGCCGATCTTTTCGTCCCTGAGCCCCCTGACCGTGGAGCCCGTGATGAAGGCGCCGAGAATCTCCTTCTCGACGCCCCCGAACTCGATCTTCAGGTCGCCGGGACCCCGGACCACGATCACCCGGCTTTCGACGCCGTCGGCGTGGCGGAACTCGGCGCTCACGTCGGACCCACGGAACATGCGCTGGATGGTGTTGCGGTCAAACGGGGTCGTGACCGTGGCCGGTCCGACGGCGGACGGCGTGACCAGGAACACCGCCGGGCCCGGCGCCGGCACTTCCGGCTTGGGCGGCTTCGCCGGCATGGCCTCCGAGGCCGGACCGCAGGCGGCCAGGGCGCTCAGCGCGCTCGCGATGAGAAGGGGGCGGGACATGGGGTCTTATCTCATCCCGATCTCCCCGGCGAAAGCCGGAGCCCAAGCGGTGGTTGGGCATGACACTGGCGGTGTTTGGGTCCAGCCCGGCTTGGGTCCCGGCTTTCGCCGGGATGAGCGGGTTTATAAGGTCTGCTCGACCCGGGTCACTTCGGGCACATAGTGTTTCAGCATGTTCTCCACGCCCGCCTTGAGGGTCGCGGAAGACGACGGGCAGCCCGAGCAGGCGCCGCGCATGTGCAGATAGACCACGCCGGTCCCGGCCTCGAAGCGGGAGAAGACGATGTCGCCGCCGTCCTGGGCCACGGCCGGGCGGATGCGGGTGTCGAGCAGGTCCTTGATCTCGGCGACGATCTGGGCGGTTTCACCGTCATAGACGGTCTGGTCGTGACCGGCGCCGTCATCGTCCAGCAGGATCGGCGCGCCGGAGGTGAAGTGGTCCATGATGGCGGCCAGCACCGGCGCCTTGAGATGCGACCAGTCGATGTCCTCGCCCTTGGTCACGGTCAGGAAGTCTGTTCCGAAGAACACCCGGGTCACATCGCCCAGGTCGAACAAGGCTTTCGCCAGCGGCGAGGACGCGGCTTCGTCGGCGTCGCGGAACTCGCGGGCGCCGCCGCCCAGCACTTCGCGGCCGGGAAGGAACTTCAACACCGCCGGATTGGGCGTGGGTTCGGTCTGGATAAACATGAATTGACATGTGGCGCTGCGCACGGCGCGTGACAAGGGCGGCATTTTCTGGCGCTATGTTAGCAGCGATAAGATAGCGATGCGCGACGGGAACCCGATCGCCACGCCACAGGGCAGGGGAGACGGCAATGGCCGACGGCAATTTCGATCTGGGCAAGGCGCTGCGGGACAAGAGCGAGCGCGACAAGGCCGCGCGGGAGCATGCCTATTCTTTGCCGATCGACCAGATCAATGTCGCCGACCCCGAGCTGTGGGTGCACGATACCCACTGGCCCTATTTCGAGCGCCTGCGGAAAGAGGATCCGGTCCACCTCTGCACGGTCGATGAGGAAACCGGTCCCTACTGGTCGGTGACCCGTTTCAACGACATCATGGAGATCGACACCAGCCACCAGGTGTTCAGCTCCGACGCGCACCTGGGCGGCATCACCCTGCGCGACATGGACGACGACTTCATCCTGCCGATGTTCATCGCCATGGACCCGCCCAAGCACGATGTG
>JAUXTQ010000035.1 GCA_030678995.1 Caulobacter sp. | reverse complement strand
CATCAAGCTGCGCGAAGGCGTGGAAATGATCATGCCGGGCGACAACGCCGAGCTGGACGTCGAGCTGATCACCCCGATCGCCATGGACGCGGGCCTGCGCTTCGCCATCCGCGAAGGCGGCCGCACCGTCGGCGCCGGCGTCGTGGCCAAGATCGTCGAGTAGCGATCGGCTTCAACGCTGACCACAAGATCAGGCCTCGGGGGAAACCCCGGGGCCTTTTTCTTGGCCGCTGTCCTGATGATCCTCCCCGGAGCGCAGCGAGGGGGAGGGGGACCGCCGCGAGGCGGTGGAGGGGTCGGCGCGAACGCGAGCGGCCCCATCCTGAATTCCGGTCATTACGGCGGGCGCCGCGCTGCCCCCTCCACCATGCTCCGCATGGTCCCCCTCCCCGACTTCGCGGGGAGGATAGGCAACGGGGTTGGTAGACGGCGGGGTGAGGCGCAGGACCAGCCAGCCCGCCAGTCCGGAGGCCAGCGATCCGACGATAACGCCCAGCTTGGTCGCCTCCTGCAGATGCGGGTCGGAATAGGCCAGGAGTCCGATGAACAGGCTCATTGTGAAGCCGATCCCGCACAGCAGGGCGACCCCATAGAATTGCCTCCAGGACGCTTGATCGGGCAGGCTGGCCCAGCCCATGCGGATGGCCAGCCAGCTTGTGGCCAGCACGCCGGCCTGTTTCCCGAGGAACAGCCCCGCCGCGACGCCCAGTGGAATCGGGGCGAGGAGGCTGCCGACGGACACTCCGGCCAGGGAAACCCCGGCATTGGCGAATCCGAACACCGGGAGCACCAGGAAGGCCACCCATGGCGCCGCCCCGTGCTCCAGGCGATGCAGCGGCGAGGCCGGATCATCGGTCTCCTGGCCGGACTTGCGCAGCGGGACGGTCAGCGCCAGCAATACCCCGGCAATGGTGGCGTGAACGCCCGACTGCAGGACGAAGACCCAGAGTACGGCTCCGGCCAGCACATAGGGCGCGAGGCGCTGCACCTTGAGCCGGTTCATCACCACCAGGGCGGCCATCGTCGCCGCCGCGCCGAGCAGCGCCAAGGGGTTGAGATCGGCGGTGTAGAAGACCGCGACGATCAGCACCGCGGCCAGGTCATCGACAATCGCCAGCGCGGTCAGGAAGATCTTCAACGAGATCGGGACTCGTGACCCCAGCAGCGACATGACGCCCAGAGCAAAGGCGACGTCGGTCGCGGCCGGGACCGCCCAGCCGCGCACGGCCGTCGCATCGCCGAAGTTGAACGCGACGAAGATCAGAGCCGGGCTCAGGATCCCGCCGAGGGCGGCGATGCCGGGCAGAACGCGACTGGACGCGGTGCTCAGCTGGCCGTCGAGCACCTCGCGCTTGATCTCGAGTCCAACCAGCAGAAAGAACACGGCCATCAGGCCGTCGTTGATCCAGTGCAGGACATCCAGGCCGGCGACCGGCGCATGAAGCGCGGCGAAATAGACAGGGGCGGCCGGGGAGTTGGCCACCACCATGGCCAGCGCGGCCACGGCCATGAGGAGCAGTCCGGCCGAGGCCTCGCTTTCGAGGAACCTCTGAAGGGCGGACAGTCGTCGGGCGGTGTTGGTCGGCATCGTCTGGAGGTCGCCTCTCGATGGGGCAGCAGGCTTAGCCGGTATCGAGGCAGGGGGCCCGACAATCCGGCGGGCCCGGCGGTCACAAATCGGCGATGCAAAAGCCCGACGGGGCCTCTACCGCCAGCCTTCGGCGCGCGGCTTAACCTGACATTCGCCGGTCGCCGTCATGATCCCCCGGCCTGGAACGGGATTTGCTCCCGTCACAGGCGAAACTGACTGGGGGTTCCGAATTGGGACGCGGCCTATCCGTCGAGACCGTTACGCCGGCTGAGCTGACTCCGGAGGAGATCGCGCTCTGGACCGCGTTCGTGCGTGCCGATCCGCGCTATGCCTCGCCCTATTTCCACCCACGCTTCACCCTGGCGGCCGGCGAAGTCGCGCCGGGCGCGGCGGTGACCATCCTGCATCGGAACGGCGAGATCGCCGGCTTCCTCCCGCACCAGCGGCGCGGCGGGGCGGCCCAGCCGATCGGCGCGCCGATGAACGACTATCATGGCGTCATCGTCCGCCCCGGCGCGGGAATGCCGCTGGACGCCCTGCCGGCCCTGATCGGCGCCGCCTCCCTGACCGTCAACGGCTGGGTCGGCGAGGGTGAGGGCGAGGGGCTTGTCGGCCGCCAGACCCTGCAGGCTGATCTCTCCGCCGGCTGGGCCGCCTATGACGCGCAGCAGCGCCAGACCTGGCGCAAGTTCTTCCGCGACAAGGACCGGGCCCGCCGCTCGCTGGAGCGTGACCGGGGCGAGGTGACCGTGCGGCTGGGCGCGGACCCCGCCGACCTCGAACGGCTGATCGCCCTCAAGAGCGACCAGTATCGCCGCTCGGGCCGGCACGACATCTTTGCCTGCGGCTGGACCGCTGACCTGCTCAAGGTGCTGCTGACGACCCGGGAGCCCGACTTCGGCGCCACCCTGGCGGTGCTCGAGGCCGGCGGCGAGCCCGTTGCCTTCGAGTACGGTCTGCATGCGGGCGAGCGCTATCATTTCTGGCTGCCGGCCTATGAGACGCGGGTCGCGCGCTACTCGCCCGGCATGCTGCTCAGCCTGGACACCATGAAGCTGTCGGCGGACCGGGGGTTCAAGGTGTTCGACCTGGGCTTCGCCGGCGAGCCCTACAAGAAGTACTTCGCCAATCGCGACGAGACGGTGCTTGAGGGCGCCGTCCTGCAGCCCGGCTTCGCCGACGCCGTGTCGGCTGCCCTGTCGATGGTCGGGGGCGGCGCGGCGCTGGAAGCGGGCCAGGCCCTGGCCCGGGCGCGGCTGGGCCTGAGCGTCCGCCGTCGCTGGGCGGCCATCGACGCCTGCGAGACCACCGTCACCGGGCGGATGCGCGGCATCGCCGCCGCCGCCTCCGCCGCCATCGGCCGCACCGGCGCTCCGCGCGCCGGCGCCGGCCTGCTCATGCTCTTCAGCCTGTAGGGGACGCGTCCATGCCGTTGCCGAATGAACCCAGGGTCTTCTCCCACGCCGTCGCCGATCTGGGCCTGGCCACCGACGAAGCCTTGGCGGCCCTGCTCGACCGTTATCCGGAGGAGCTGTTTGACATCAACGCCTACAGCTACGACGCCGAGGGGCAGGTTAGCCTGGCGACCGGCTCGCGTGGCCGGGCGGACGGCGCCGCCCTGCTGGACGAGATCAAGGCCGGCCGGCTGTGGGTCAATCTGCGCGACGTGCAGGACGCCCATCCCGACCTGTGGGCGCCGGTCGCGCAGGCGTTCGGGGCCTTGACCGACGAACTCAATGTGCGGCCGGTCAAGACCACCGGCCAGCTGATCCTGTCGTCGCCACAGACGAAGGTGCCGTACCATTTCGACGCCGCCGGGGTGGTGCTGTTCCACCTGCGCGGCCGCAAGCGGATATTCGTCTATCCGCCGGACGAGGCGCACCTGCCCCAGACGGGCATGGAGGCGACCATCATGCGCACCACCACCGAGGAGCTGCCCTACAGCCGCGCCATGGACGCCGCCGCCTGGACCATCGACCTGGAGGCCGGTCAGGCCGTGACCTGGCCGCTCTACGCCCCCCACCGGGTGGAGAACCTGGGGGTGTTCAACGTCTCCCTGTCGCTGGACTTCCAGACCTGGGAAACGCGGATGACCCGCGGGGCGCACTTCGCCAACGGGGTGTTGCGCGGCTGGGGCCTGACCCCCGCGCCGATGGACCACACGCCGATGGCCGCCCGCGCCGCCCTGTGGGCCTGTTCACTGGCCATGAAGAAGGCCAATCTGGTGGAGAACCGGATCAAGGACATTGAGCGCAGCTTCGAACTCGGCGCGGAAAAGCGCGCGGCCGCCTGAGGCCACTGTCGGCGGCCTGCTGCGCGCCTGGCGCGGTCGATGGGGGCTGAGCCGCGCGGCGCTGGCCCGCGAAGCCGGTGAAACCGCCGGCGTGCTGGCCGGCATCGAGGCCGGAACGGTCGCCGCGACCCGCGACACGCTGCTGGCCCTCGCGAGCGCTCTGGACCTCACCCTGCGCGACCGCAATGCCCTGCTCGAGGCGGGCGGACAGGCCCCCATATATAAAGAGACGGATCTGGCCACGCCGGCGATGGCCCAGGCGCGGCGAGCGATCACCCTGATTCTGACGCGGCACGAGCCCTGGCCGGCTTTCGTCACCGACCGCCGCTGGGATGTGCTGGCGGCCAACGACGCGGCCCAGCGGTTGCTGCGGCTGATGCTCGGCGAGGCGCGGATCGGCCGGCCGATGAACCTGATGCGGCTGTTCCTGGCGCCGGATGAGCTGCGCCGGCAGATGGCCAACTGGCCGGCGGCGGCGAGGGCCCTGCTGCGGCGCGCGCGGCACGAGGCCATGGCCGCGCCGCTGGACGAGGCCCTGCAGGCGACCTGGCGCGACCTGCTGGCCTATCCAGACGTACGCGGCCTGGCCGCGGACGAGGCCGACCTGTCCCCTGGCCCTCTGTGCGAGGTGCGTTTCACCTCGCAGGGCCGGGAGCTGGGCTTGATCGGGACGGTCGCGACCCTGGCCGCCCCGCTGGACGTGACCCTGGACGACCTGCGCATCGAGACCTTCCTGCCGTCCGACGACGAGTCCGAGGCGCTACTGCTGGCGCTGGCGGGCGGGGTCGCGTTGGAGGAGGAGGTAGGGAGTAGGGAGTAGGGAGTAGGGAGTAGCAGGAGGGGCCAGGTATTGGGGGGCAGGGGCCAGTGAAGCGCGGTCGTTGCCGCCATCTCGCTCGACTACTCCCTACTCCCTACTCCCTGACTCCCGCCTCCCGCCTCCGGGCCCCAACATGAATCCCCTGTAATGACCTCGAATTAAGCTGCCCCCGGCGAGGACCCGGCCTAGCGTCCCGGCGTCATGCATTGAGGGGAGAACAATCCGATGCGCACGTTTCTGATTGCCGGCGTCGCGGCCGCGGCGCTTCTGGGGGCCGGGGCTGCTTCGGCCAAGGAGCAACATCCGGTGGAGATCAAGGACGCGGTGGTCCGCGTCGTGGTCATTCCCGAGGCCCGCTCCGACATCAAGGTCGAGGTGCTGACCACCAATCCCGGCCTGCCGCTCGAGGTGCGCACCGAAGGCGACCGCACGGTGATCGACGGCGACCTGCGCTTCAACGCCATCAGCAACTGCCGCACCATCAACGGCGTCACGACGGTGACGGTGAAGGGCAAGTCCTATGGTTGGGACGCGATCCCGCAGATCGTCATCCGCACGCCGATGGACGCCAGCGTCGGCGCCGGCGGGGCGGTGTTCGGCAGCGTCGGCCGCACCAACAGCCTGAGCCTGTCCAACGCCGGCTGCGGCGACTGGACGGTGGCCAACGTGGCCGGCGAGCTGAACATCAACCAGGCCGGCTCGGGTGACACCCGCGCCGGCGCCGCCGCCTCGGTGGCGATCAACATCGCCGGCTCGGGTGACGTGACGACCACCGCCATCAGCGGCCCGCTGGCCGTCAACATCGCCGGCAGCGGTGACGTCGAGGTCGGCTCGGTCGCCGGCGCGATGTCGGTCAACATCATGGGCTCTGGCGACGTGAAGGTCCTCGGCGGCGACGCCGGGGCCGTGGCCGTGTCCATCGCCGGTTCGGGCGACGTGATCATCGCCGCCCCCGCCGACAGCGTCAGCGCCAAGATCGCCGGCTCCGGCGACGTGCGGGTCGTCCGCGTGTCCGGCTCGGTGACCAAGAAGGTCGCCGGCTCGGGCGAAGTGATCGTCGGCCCGATCGACGGCGACGACGACTAGATCCGCCGACCGCGAGGTCTGAAGGAAGGGGCAGGCGCGCGGCGTCTGCCCCTTTTTCATGGCGCCTGGCGAAGGACACCCCCCGAACAGGGGATACGCCGCCGCGGCGGCATCCCTAGGGTGGCGATGTGCGGAACTCCCCGGCTGGTCTGCGTATTCGTCGTTCGCGGACGAGCCGGGCGCGGGCTTGCCCGCCTCCGGTCGATGCTGTCCCTCCAAGGGCAACGGCCGGCAGGAGTTCCGCCACCCTGGAGGGCCCCATACGAAGAAGCCCCGGAGCCTTGGCTCCGGGGCTTGTCGTCGCGTCGGCCGAACCTGGGGGGAGGGAGGTCGACGCTCCGATAGTCCGCAGACGGCCTTGCGCGCGCCTGCATCAGTCCAACGCCTCAAGGGGCGGTCGGCTCCCGACCGATCGAACAGGATCGGGAGCCCTGGCTGGAACGCCTACTGCAGGATGCCGAACAGCGAGGCCGCGCCGCCCACGTCCGCGCCCGAGCGGTCACGGGTCTTCAGGTCGCCGCCGAAGCCCAGGCGCACGCCGAGCTTCACGGTGTCGGCGGTCAGGTCCAGATCGTCGGAGTCGGTGTGGTCGAAACCGCCAAAGACGCTCCAGGGCGTGCCGGCGAACTGGTATTCACCGCCAACGCTGGTGGTCCACAGGTCGGCGTCGCCGGTCCCCGAGATCTGCGTCAGGCCAAAGCCGCCGTTGATGCGGAAGTTGTCGCTGACGAAGTAGCGCACCTCGCCGCGGGCGCCGAACAGGTCGGCGTCGATGCCATCGACCTGGCCGAAGCCGACCGCGCCCGAGAGGGTCACGTCGCCGATGTACTTCTGCGCCACGCCGCCGACGGCCCAGAGGGTCTCGTCCGAGGCCTCGCCAACGGCGACGAAGGGACCGGCGCGCCAGTCCGAGCCCGCGTAGGTGAGGGCGGCGTTGCCGGCGAAGGCGGTGTCGTCGCCCAGGCTGTCGTCGCTGGAGACCGCCGCGCCCGTGAGGGTCACGGTCCAGTTCGGCGACGCCTGGAAGGCGACCGAGCCGTCCAGGGTGAAGCCGTCGCCCTCGGCGTCGATCGGGCCGACTTCGAGTTCGGTATGGCTGGCCGACAGGCCGATGGAGCCGACCGGCTCGGCGGCGAAGGCCGGGGCGGCAAGGGCGGTCGCCGCGATGGCGGCGGTGACGAACAGGTGGAGTTTCATGTGGGTAATCCCCTTCATTGTTGAACCGCCGGCGTCTTCGACCGGTCGGGGAGGGGGCATCTATTTGCGGCGCCCGCGCCTCGCAAGGGCGCGGGCCGAACACGGATGCGAATTAATCGCAAGGCGGTGTGAGAAGACCTGATGACCCACGCTCGCTCTCGCATGCGCGCGAGGCGAGGCGGCGAACGCCATTCGCATCCCTTGTGCGCTTGACCTTTCCGAGTCGCTGCCGTAATACCCGCCGCTCTGTTGGACCGGCAGTGCACTTCGGTGCAGACGCGGCCCGCGGAACGAACCGGAAGATCGGCTTTTCATAAGGCCTTTTGGACGGGGACATGGCCCACGCTACGGACTCAGCGCGGGCCAAATTCGTTTTTGCGGACTTGCGTGTTCGGCGCGCCTTTCGGGGCGAGCCGGGTTGGTCTTTGAAATGGTCTGAAGCACGCGGGCGCCGCCCTTTTGGGAGCCCTTTGGGAAACACGAGCGATATGGATCGTCAGAACATCCGCATCCGGCTCAAGGCCTTCGATCATCGCGTGCTGGATCATTCCACCC
>JAUXTQ010000033.1 GCA_030678995.1 Caulobacter sp. | reverse complement strand
CCGATCTCGAGCGCCTGCTGGGCCGGCCCCTCGCCCGCCGCGCGCCGGGGCGCAAGCCCGCCCCGCAAGCCGCCGCGCCGCCTAGGTTGCTGTAGGGTGTCGGCGGCGGGAATAGGGGTATGGTGCTCCTGTCCCCGTATTCGTGGTGCTCCTGTCCCCGTATTCGCGTATTCTGCTGGCCCTGCGCATCGGGCCGGTGCTCGCCTTCGCCCCGCCGTTCACCCTGACCCGCGTGCCGGCGGTGCTGCGGGTGCTGTTCGCCCTGGCGGTGGCCGCGGCCCTGGTCGGCGGCAACCCGCAGGCGGCAGCGATCAACGACTACAGCGCCTCGGCCCTGGCCGCCTTCGCGATGCGCGAGCTGCTGCTGGGCAGCCTGTTCGTGCTGGCTTTCCAGCTGACCTTCGCGGCCCTCTACATGGCCGGCCGGACCATCGACATCCAGGCGGGCTTCGGCCTGGCCATGGTCATCGACCCCACCACCAAGGCCCAGTCGCCGCTGGTGGGAACCCTGTTCGCCTGCAACGGCCCGCCCTAGCGCCGCTTCAGTGCGGCCACGGCCCGCCAGCCCAGCAGCACCGCGACGATCCCCCCGTAGATCAGCGGCGGGCGGTGGTCGGCCTTCACCAGCAGGTAGTAGTGGACCACCCCCATGGGCACGATCAGGTAGATCAACCGGTGCAATCCTCGCCAGCGTTGGGATCCCAGCCAGCGAATGGCCGCGTTGAACGACGTCGCGGCCATCGGGATCAGCAGCAGGAAGGCGGCCACGCCGATGGTGATGAACGGTCGCTTGAGAATGTCCTTCCAGATCGAGGCCCAGTCGAAATACTGGTCCACGCCGATATAGGTCGACAGGTGCAGCACGATGTAGCTGAAGGCGATGAGGCCGATCGGCCGGCGCACGCGGATCAGGCGCGGCCGCTTCAGGATCCGGGCCAGCGGCGTGATCGTCAGGCCCACGATCAGCAGGCGCAGACCCCAGACGCCGAGGTTGCGGATGACCGTCTCGATCGGATTGGCGCCGAGCTCGCCCTGATAGCCGCGCCAGACCAGCCACAGCAGTGGCAGCAGGCAGGCCAGCGAGACCGCCCAGAGGACGATCCCGTCCACGGTCCTGCGGGTCATCAATAGAACTTCTTCAGGTCCATGCCGCGATACAGCGAAGCCACCTGCTCGCCGTAGCCGTTGAACATCAGGGTCGGCCGGCGGCGGAACTCGCCGATGCGCCGCTCGGTGGCCTGCGACCAGCGGGGATGGTCCACCTGCGGATTGACGTTGGAATAGAAGCCGTACTCGTGCGGCGCGGACTGGTTCCAGGCCGTACGCGGCTGACTCTCGGTAAAACTGATGCGCACGATGCTCTTGATGCCCTTGAAGCCGTACTTCCAGGGCACGACCAGCCGCATCGGCGCGCCGTTCTGGTTCAGCAGGCTCTCGCCATAGAGGCCCACGGCCATGATGGTCAGCGGGTTCATCGCCTCGTCGATGCGCAGGCCCTCGCGATAGGGCCACTCGAGCACGCGGCGGTTCTGGCCCGGCATCTCCGAGGGTCGGTGGAGGGTCTCGAAAGCCACGTACTTCGCCTTGCTGGTCGGCTGGTAACGCTTGAGCAGATCGGCCAGCGGCACGCCCAGCCAGGGAATGACCATCGACCAGCCCTCAACGCAGCGATGGCGGTAGATCCGGTCCTGCAGGGTGTTGCCGCGCAGGAAATCGGCCAGATCGACGGTCCCCGGCCTGGCGCACTCGCCGTCGACCTTCACCGTCCAGGGCGAGGTCTTCAGGGACCCGGCGTTGCGGGCGGGGTCATCCTTGTCGACGCCGAACTCGTAGAAATTGTTGTAGCCGGTGACGTCGGCCTTCGAGGTCTTCGGCTCGGTGGTCGAATAGCGGCTCGGCGCGCCCTTGAGCGCGATCGCCGAGGCCGGTCCGGCCAGGCCGAGCCCGACACCGGCCGCGCCCAGGGCAAGGAACTCGCGGCGGCGCAGCCAGACCTCATGGGGCGTGACGTCGTTCTCGGTCAGGTCACCGCCGTGACGGATAAGCATGGTCGTCTCCGTTCGCCCCCCAGCCCCTTACGGGCCGAGCGCGCCTGTGGATCACGCCGTCCGATCACGGGCGAGTCAACTCGCGGGCGCCGCGGCGTGATCAGGCGGCCAGGGCGTCGCGTTCCCACTCGAGGAACTCCGGCGTCGCCAGCAGCCGCGCGACATAGGCGTCCGCCGCCGCGTCGCCCGTTTCGATGCCGTAGCTGCGGAAGCGGGTCGCCACCGGGGTGAAGAAGGCGTCGGCGATGCTCCAGCCGCCCAGCAGGAACGGTCCGCCCGACCGCGCCAGCAACCCGGACCACAGCTCGACCAGCCGCCGGACATTGGCCCGGGTGGCCTCGGACAGGTCGGCCTTCGTCTTCAGCTTCAGATCCATCGGGCATTCGCCGCGCAGGGCGCCAAAGCCACTGTGCATCTCCGCCGCCGCGGCCCGGGCCAGGGCGCGGTCGGCGGGATCGGCCGGCCACAGCTTCGCCCCCGGGAATCGCTCGGCCAGGTATTCGCAGATGGCCAGGGAGTCCCAGATGGTCAGGTCGCCGTCCTTGAGCACCGGCACCAGCCCCGAGGGCGAATGCTTCAGGATTTCCGCCGTCGACGTCTCGATCTCGCGCAGCTGGACCAGGGTCTCGGCAAACGGCGCACCGGTGCGCTTCAGGGCCAGCCACGGTCGCAGGGACCAGGTCGACCAGGTCTTCGTGCCGATGACGAGTTCCATACCCAAACCTCCATACGATCACGCAGCCGTTATTGACTCTGCGCGCTGACCCGCACGTAAGGTGCGGCAATAACTAGAACAAGCGTTTGACAGGGAGGAGCGTACCGATGACCGACGCCAGCGCGCCGGCCGAAGGGCTTGTGGCCGAAGAGGCCGAGACCCCTCCCCTCTCCGCAGGCTACCGCACGTACGCGCTGTGGCTGTTGATGCTGGTCTACACGCTGAACTTCCTCGACCGGCAGATCGTCAATATCCTGGCCGAGGACATCAAGAAGGACCTCCACCTGGCCGACTGGCAGCTGGGCATGATGACCGGCCTGGCCTTCGCCCTGTTCTACACCGTGCTGGGCCTGCCCATCGCACGGCTCGCCGAGCGGTCCAACCGGCCGAAGATCATCGCGGGGTCGATCATCCTCTGGAGCGGATTTACGGTCCTGTGCGGATTCGCCACGAACTTCTGGCAACTGGTGCTGGCCCGGATCGGCGTGGGCATCGGCGAAGCGGGTTGCACCCCTGCCGCTCACTCCCTGATCACCGACTACACGCCCAAGGAAAAGCGGGCCTCGGCGATCGCCTTCTATTCGATTGGCACCCCGCTCGGCAGCCTGATCGGACTGGCGATGGGCGGGATGATCGCCGACGCCTACGGTTGGCAAACGGCCTTCTGGGTGGCCGGGGCGCCGGGGGTGATCATCGGCCTGCTCTGCTTCTTCACCCTCATCGAGACGCGGGGCAAACTCGTCGCCCAGGTCGCGGCCCGCAAGGCCAACCAGATCGACTTCAAGGTCGCCCTGAAGGTCCTGGCCAACAAGAAGACCTTCTGGCTGATCGCCTTCGCCGCCGCCATCAAGGCCTTCATCGGCTATGGGCACGCGCCCTTCACCGCCTCCTTCTTCTTCCGCAATCACGCCGACCAGATCACCGAGCTGGCCGCGACGATCAAGGTCCTAACAGGCCTCAGCCTCGGCCCGGCCGGCACGGTGGGCATCGGTCTCAGCGCCGTTTCCGGCATCGCCGGCATCTTCGGCGTCTGGCTGGGAGGCTTCATCGCCGACCGCCTCGGGGCGAAGGACCTGCGCGCCTACGTCATCGTGCCGGCGATCGCCTCGCTGGTGGTCATTCCGATCTACATCACGGCGGTGATGATCGGCGACGCCAGGGTGGCCTTCCTGCTGCTGGCCCTGCCGGCGATCCTCGGCTCGCTCTGGTATGGCCCGGTCTATGCAACCGCCCAGAGCATCGTGGAGCCGCGCATGCGGGCGACCACCGCCGCGGTGCTGCTGTTTATCATCAACCTCGTGGGCCTGGGCCTGGGACCGTTGTTCGTCGGCATCCTGAGCGACCTGCTGGCAAACAATTTCCTCGGCGCGACGGGGCTGACGCTCGCCGACTGCGGCAAGGGCATGCTGGCGGTCAACAAGGGCGCCTGCGCGGTCGCCGAGGCCGAAGGCCTGCGCTGGGCCCTGGTCTGGTCGATGGCGTTCAACTTCGTCGCCTTCGCCCTCTTCTGGCTGGCCCGCAAGACCATCCGCGAAGAGATGGTCAGCTGAGGCCATACCGCTATTTCAATTCGCCACTGGCGAGCCCCGGCCCGGCCCGGCTAGGGTGCGCGTAACGATAAGGGAGGAAGGCCTGTATGACCGACGTGACGGCGGGGGGCGCCACACGGCCCATATATTCGAACGGCTACAAGTCGCTGGTGCTGGCGATGCTGGTGGCGGCCTATACGTTCAACTTCATCGACCGGACGATCATCTCCACCATCGGTCAGGCCATCAAGGTCGACCTTGAGCTCACCGACACCCAGTTGGGCCTGCTGGGCGGGCTGTATTTCGCCCTGCTCTACACCACCCTGGGCATTCCGATCGCCCGCTGGGCCGAGCGCGGCAACCGCACCACCATCATCACCCTGGCGCTCATCCTGTGGTCTGGCTTCACCGCCCTGTGCGGCGCGGCGACCAACTTCGCCATGCTGGCCGCCCTGCGCTTCGGTGTCGGCATCGGCGAGGCGGGCTGCTCGCCGCCCTCCCACTCCCTGATCAGCGACTATTTCGAGCCCAAGAAGCGGGCCAGCGCCCTGTCGATCTATTCCTTCGGCATCCCGCTGGGCGGCATGATCGGCGCCGTCGCCGGCGGCTGGCTGGCGCAGAACATGGGCTGGCGCTGGGCCTTCGTCATCGTCGGCCTGCCCGGTCTGATCCTCGCCGGTCTGTTCAAGTGGCTGGTCAAGGAGCCGCCGCGCGGACACTCCGACCTCCCCGAGCATCCCATCGAGCCGGAAGACGTCACCGCCCCGGCGGTTCGGGCGCCCCGACCCTTCTCGATCGGCGGCGAGTTCCGCGAACTCTTTGGCGTGGCCAAGGTGCTGTTCGGCAAATGGCCGGTGCTGCACATGGTGCTGGGCGTAACCATCGCCTCGTTCGGCTCCTATGGCTCGGGCGCCTTCGTGCCGGCCTATTTCGTGCGTCAGTTCGGCCTGGACTACGCCACCGTCGGCCTGATCACCGGCCTGGTGGGCGGCTTCTCGGCCGGCATCGGCACCCTGGTGGGCGGCTTCGTCGCCGATCGGGCGGCCCGCAAGAGCGCGGTCTGGTATCCGCTGGTCCCGGCCATCGGCCTGCTGATCGCCACCCCGATCTACATCGCCGCCTATCTGCAGTACGACTGGAAGATCGCCGCGATGATCCTGCTGATCCCGGGCATCTTCCACTACACCTACCTGGGCCCGACCTTCGGGGTGGTGCAGAATTCGGTGCCGGTGACCCAGCGGGCGACCGCCACGGCCCTGCTGTTCTTCTTCCTCAACCTGCTCGCCCTGGGCGGCGGACCGGTCTTCACCGGCTGGATCAGCGACATGCTGGGCCAGTTCAACTTCACCCATCCGGGCCTGACGGTGTCGGGGATGTTCAGCGCCATCGGCGCCGACCCCGGCGTTGGCGACTTCATCCAGGACTGTCCCGGAGGCGCCGCGCCCAAAGGCTCGGCGGAGGCGCTGGCGACTGCCTGTCACGCGGCCGGGTCCATGGGTACGCGGCAGGCGATCATCATCTCGATCTGCTTCTACGCCTGGGCCTCGCTGCACTACTTCCTGGCGGCCATCGGCATGGTCAAACACATGAAGTCGACCGCGGGCGGTTGACGGTTAGGCCGATGAGGGCGTAGCGGGCGGCATGATCTCCCGTTACGCCCGACCCGAAGCCGTCGCCATCTGGTCCGCCGAGACCCGCTACAGGATCTGGTTCGAGATCGAGGCCCACGCTGCCGACGCCATGGCCGAGCTGGGGACCATTCCCAGAGCCGCCGCCGAGGCGATCTGGGCCGGGGGCCGCGACGCGGTCTGGGACCCGGACCGCATCGACGAGATCGAGCGCGTCACCAAGCACGACGTGATCGCCTTCCTGACCCATGTCTCCGAGGTCGTCGGTCCCGAAGCCCGCTTCCTGCACCAGGGCATGACCAGCAGCGACGTGCTGGACACCTGCCTGGGCGTGCAGATGGCCCGCGCCACCGACCTGCTGCTCGAGGACGTTGACCTGGTGCTGGCCGCGCTCAAGCGCCGGGCTTTCGAACACAGGCTGACGCCTACGGTCGGCCGCAGCCACGGCATCCACGCCGAGCCGACCACCTTCGGGCTCAAGCTGGCCGGCCACTACGCCGAGTTCCAGCGGGCCAAGGAGCGGCTGGCCATGGCCCGCTTCGAGATCGCCACCTGCGCCATCTCCGGCGCCGTGGGCACCTTCGCCAATGTCGATCCGCGCGTGGAAGAACATGTGGCAGCGAAGATGGGCCTGGTCGTCGAGCCGGTCTCGACCCAGGTCATCCCCCGCGACCGCCACGCCGCCTGGTTCGCCGCCCTGGCGGTGGTCGCCTCGTCGATCGAGCGGCTGGCCATCGAGATCCGCCACCTGCAGCGCACCGAGGTGCTGGAGGCCGAGGAGCCCTTCGATCCGGGCCAGAAGGGCAGCTCGGCCATGCCCCACAAGCGCAACCCGATCCTGACCGAGAACCTCACGGGCCTGGCCCGCCTGGTCCGGTCAGCCGTGGTGCCGGCGCTGGAAAACGTCGCCCTATGGCATGAGCGCGACATCAGCCATTCCTCGGTCGAACGCGGCATCGCGCCGGACGCCTCGATCCACCTGGACTTCGCCCTGCGTCGCCTGGCCGGGGTGGTCGAGCGGCTGGTGATCTATCCGGAGAACATGCTCAAGAACCTCGACCGCCTGGGCGGCCTGGTCCACAGCCAGCGCGTCATGCTGGCCCTGACCCACAAGGATGTCAGCCGCGAGGAGGCCTATGCCGCAGTGCAGGGCAACGCGATGAAGGTCTGGCGCGGCGAGGGCCGGTTCATTGACTTCCTCAAGGCCGACCCGTTCGTGTCAGCCAACATGACCGACGCCGAGCTCGAGGCCCTGTTCGACAACGGCTACCACTTCAAACACGTGGACACGATCTTCGCCCGGGTGTTCGGCGCGGACGCGGTGGGCAACAGTTAGTCCCGATCCATATTCATCTTCAGCGTCATGGTCCGACTTGTTCGGGCCACCCAAGCACGCTGACGCCAGGGTTTGGCCCGCCAAAGATCAGCAATTTATCGCCTCGGGCCGTGTTCTTGGGTGGCCCGAACAAGTCGGGCCATGACGGACCAATTTTACCGTACGGCGCCAAGCATCGCAGGCCTGAGTTGATCGGCTCTAGCCCGGAATCACCCCCAGCGCCTGCCACATGGCCATGGCCAGGCTGAAGGCCCGTGCGTCGCCGGATGTCGTGCCGGCCATCTTGTTCATGGCGTAGCCGAACGTGGTGCGGGCATCCATGTCGATGATCACCAGCGAGCCGCCATAGCCGCCCCAGTAGATGGTGTCGGGGTTGGGCAGGGGCACCATGCCGCCGGCCAGGCCAAAGCCCATGCCGTAGCGGGTCGGCGCCCCCAGGATCAGGTCCTCGCCTTCGATCTGCAGCTCCAGCGCCTTGCGGCAGCCGGCCTCGGACAGGAAGCGCCTGCCCTTCGCCACCCCGCCGTTGGCGAGGATGGCATGGATCTCCGCCACCGAGCGGGCGTTGCCGGTCCCGCCGGCGGCCGGGATCTCCGCCCCCCGCCAGGCCCGGCTGCGGGTGGCGCCGACATCCACGCCGGGATTGTGGGACATGTTGTGCTGCAGCTCGGTCTGCTTGCCGTCGCCGATGCCGCCGCCGGCGGGGGGCGGAATCAGGTCGGCGACGCGATGGTCCTCGGACGCCGGCAGGCCGATGTGGAAGTCGGCGCCCAGCGGCTGTGCGATCTCTTCGCGGAACACTGTGCCCAGGGACTTGCCGGTGATCCGCCGGACCACCTCGCCCACCAGGTAGCCCTGGGTGATGGCGTGGTAACCGCTGGCCGTCCCCGGCTCCCAGAATGGCGCCTGGGCGGCCAGCAGGCTGGTCATCTTGTCCCAGTCGTAGAGGTCGTCCCCGGTGATCGGCTCCTTCCACCCCGACAGGCCGGCGGCATGGCTCATCAGGTGGCTGACCTTGACCTCCTGCTTGCCGTTCGCGGCGAACTCGGGCCAGTAGCGGGCTACCGGGGCGTCGAAGTCGAGCTCGCCCCGGTCGGCGACCAGCAGGGCGGTCAGGGCGGTCATGGTCTTGGTTGTGGAGTAGACGTTGACGATGGTGTCGCGTTCCCAGGGCCGGGTCTTCGCCTCGTCCGCGAAGCCGCCCCACAGGTCGACCACCGTCTCGCCCTCGAGGGTGGCGCAGAACGATGCGCCGACGTCCGCGCCGCTGGCCAGATTGGCCTCGAACGCCTCGCGAACCGGCGCGAATTTGTCGTGGATGAATCCGTCAACCGCGCCGTCGGCCATGGTGCTCTCTCCCCGGTGTTTCGTCCGCAATACACCGGACTTTCGGGGGCGCGCCAGTTCACCCTAGGGCAAGCGCGGGGACATGCACCGCAGGTACGTGTCCCCTAGTCCAGCGGCTCGTTTGGGGGACACGCACCCTCGGTACATGTCCCCGGCGATCAGCCGCCGTTTTTCATCTGTTCGCGGGCCTGGGCGAGCAGTTCGTCCATCTTCATGCGGACCTCGCCTTCGCTGGCGCTGACGCCGGACCCCTTGAGGTCGCCGAACACCTTGCGCAGGACATCGTCGTCGCCGGGCTGCTCAAAATCCGACTTCACTACCGCGCGCACATATTCCTCAACCGATTCAAGGCCCATCAGGCCCGCGGCCCATTCCGCCAGCATGCGGTTGCGACGGGCGGAGGCCTTGAACTCCTGCTCGGCGTCGAGGGCGAACTTCTTTTCGAAGCCCTTCTCGCGGTCGTCGAACGTGCTCATGTGTACTCCAGTGGTGCTTTCGGGCGCCCTGATATCCCCTTGTGTGAGCCGCCGCAATGCGGACCGGCGTGACGTTTGCGCCGGGCGCCCGCTTCAGGTAGTTTCCGGCTCGACTTCAGCGACAGCGGCCCTGAGTCGAAAACCCGCGCGCAGGCCTCCCGCCCGCGCGCTCTTTTTGTTCCACGAGGCCGCCGCCGCACCCCCACGGGGAACCCGACCGATGACGACCCGCCGCAAGAAGATCTACGAAGGCAAGGCCAAGATCCTCTACGAGGGGCCTGAGCCCGGCACCCTGATCCAGTATTTCAAGGACGACGCCACCGCGTTCAACGCGCAGAAGAAGGCCGTTCTCGAAGGCAAGGGCGTGATCAACAACCGCATCAGCGAATTCGTCATGGTCAAGCTGGGCGCGGTGGGCATCCCGACCCACTTCATCAAGCGGATGAACCTGCGCGAGCAGCTGATCAAGGAAGTCGAGATCATCCCGCTGGAGGTGATCTGCCGCAACATCGTCGCCGGCGGCCTGGCCACGCGCCTGGGCCTGGAGGAGGGCACGCCCCTGCCCCGCTCGATCATCGAGTTCTGCCTCAAGGACGACAAGCTGGGCGACCCGATGGTCACCGAGGAGCACATCACCGCGTTCAACTGGGCCACGACCCAGGAGATCGACGACATCATGGCCCTGACCCTGCGGATCAACGACTTCCTGTGCGGGATGTTCGCGGCCGTCGGCATCACCCTGGTGGACTTCAAGATCGAGTACGGCCGGGTCTACGATGGCGAGTTCGCCCGGGTGATCCTGGCCGACGAGATCAGCCCCGACAGCTGCCGGCTGTGGGACTCGACGACCAACGAGAAGCTCGACAAGGACCGCTTCCGCCGCGACATGGGCGAGGTCATCGAAAGCTACACCGAGGTCGCCCGGCGCCTGGGGATCATGAAGGAAATGCCGACGGTGATCCGCGGCGGCCTGCACTAGAGATTTGCCGATGAAAGCCACTGTCCACGTATTCCTCAAGCCCGGCGTCCTCGACGTGCAGGGCAAGGCCGTCGAGAGCGCCCTGCACGGGCTGGGCTGGCCCGACGTGAAGGATGTCCGGGTCGGCCGGGTGCTGACCTTTGACCTGCCGGGCAGCGACACCGCCGCCGGGGAGGCCGAGGTGAAGGCCATGTGCGAGAAGCTCCTCGCCAACACGGTGATCGAAAGCTACCGGATCGAGGTGGCCTGAGGTGAAAGCCGCCGTCATCGTCTTCCCCGGCTCCAACTGCGACCGGGACTGCAAGGTCGCCATCGAGCGCTCCACCGGCGCGACGGTGGATATGGTCTGGCACGGCGACACGGCGTTGCCGGACGGACTGGACCTGATCGTGCTGCCGGGCGGCTTTTCCTATGGCGACTACCTGCGCTGCGGGGCCATGGCGGCCCTGTCGCCGGTGATGACCGAGGTGATCGCGGCCGCGGGCCGGGGCGTGGCCACGGTCGGCATCTGCAACGGCTTCCAGATCCTCTGCGAGGCCCGCCTGCTGCCCGGCGCCCTGCTGCGCAACGAGGGCCTGAAATACGTCTGCAAGCCGGTGGCGCTGGAGGTGACCAATGCCCAGACGCGCTTCACCGCCGCCTACCAGGGCCGTCGCGAGGTGACCATGACGGTCGGCAACGGCGAGGGCAATTTCTTCGCCGACGAGGCCACGCTCGACCGGCTCGAGGGCGAAGGCCAGGTGGTCTTCCGCTACCTCGACAATCCCAACGGCTCGTCGCGGGATATCGCCGGGATCATCAACGAGGGCGGCAACGTGCTGGGCATGATGCCCCACCCCGACCGGGCCTTCGAAATCGACCTCGGCTCCGCCGACGGCGCCCTGCTGTTCCAGAGCGCCCTGGCCAGCGCGTAGCCGTTCAGCCTGACGGCGAATTCGCTGGCGAGCCCTGGGCGCCTCCGCCAGTTTCCGGACCTCCTGGGGGGCGGAACATGGATATCAGCCAGATCAACTGGGCGTATTTCGCCCTGGCCGTTTCGGCGGTGCTTCTCATTGCCTGGATCGCGCGGGCCGTCATGGCGAAGGCCGGCGCGCCGGCGCTGTTCGTCGGCTTCGCGCACCTGCTGGTCGCCGGGCTGAACTCGGCGGCGCCGGTGCGCGGCTATTTCGACCCCGAGTACGTCGGCTACGGCTTTGGCCTGCTGGGGGCGGACCAGGGCCTGGCGGTCACGGTAACCGCCGGAGCCGTCTGGATCGTGGCGGTGCTGGGGGCCTTCCTGGCCCTGACCAGGGCCCGCCTGGCCATGGCCTTCGTGACCCTCTCCAGCGCGGCCTTCGCGGCCATCCTGGGCATTCCGCTGGTCGAGGGCATGATCAATGACCCGGCCACCAACCGCATCCAGTTCGGCGAATACCTGACCATCCCGGGGCTGGCCGCCACCGGCCTGATGCTGGTCCTGCTGGTCGCGCCCTTTGTCATGGGCGTGTTGTGGGCCGGGCGCCGGACGTTCCGCGGGGCCTGACGCCTCAGGCCCGCCGTACGGCCGTGATCTTCAACGGCGGCTCGAGGATTTGGCCCTTCATGCCGTAGGTTTCGCCCTCCGTGGGGTGGGTCGGCATGGCGTGGATGGCCCGCACCACATCCATCCCCTCGACCACCTGGCCGAAGGCGGCGAAGCCCAGGTTGTCGTCGCCAGGTTTGATCGGATTGACGTCGAACCAGGGCGCATCGCCCAGCACGATGAAGAACTCGCCGTCGGCGGTGCCCAACCCCCGGCGCGGCATCGACATGGTCCCGTCCTTGTGGCGCAGGCCCGTCTGGGTGGTCGGTTCATGGGCGATCGGCGGCAGGACACGGGTCGGATCGCCCTGCACCCCGCCCTGGATCAGCCCGATGGTCGGCATCGTCTCGGGGCGGACCGTCCGGTAGAACTGCTTGCCGTCGAACCGCTGCTCGTCGACGTAGCGCAGGAAGTTGGCCACCGTGACCGGGGCCTTGTCGCCGTAGAGCTCCAGGGTGATCGACCCGGCGGCGGTCTCGATGACCACGCGGGTGGCCGGCGTTTGCGCCATCGCGGCCCCGCCGAGAAGGGGAAGACCGGCCAGGGCGGCCGCGACCGTTCTGCGATCCTGTTTCATGACGCCATCGTGCCTCGCCCGCCCTGACATTTCGAGGGGAATCCGCTAAGCCCGCGCCATGACCGCCTCCCCCGTGAAGACCATGGCCCAGACGGCCGTCGAGTTCGGCCTCAAGCCCGAGGAATACGACCTCATCGTCCGCCGCCTGAACCGCGAGCCCAACCACGTGGAGCTGGGCGTGTTTTCGGTGATGTGGAGCGAGCACTGCTCCTACAAATCCTCGCGCAAACACCTCTCCAAGTTCCCGACCACGGGACCACGGGTGATCTGCGGACCGGGCGAGAACGCGGGGGTCATCGACATCGGCGACGGCCAGGCCTGCATCTTCAAGATGGAGAGCCACAACCACCCCTCCTACATCGAGCCCTACCAGGGCGCGGCGACGGGCGTGGGCGGGATCATGCGCGACGTGTTCACCATGGGCGCCCGGCCGGTGGCCCTGCTCAATGCCCTGCGCTTCGGCGATCCCTCGCACCCCAAGACCAGGCGGCTGGTCGGCGGCGTGGTGGCGGGCATCGCCGGCTACGGCAACTGCGTGGGTGTGCCGACCGTCGCGGGCGAGACCAACTTCCACCGCGGCTATGACGGCAACATCCTGGTCAACGCCATGTGCGTGGGTCTGGCCGACGCCGACAAGATCTTCTACTCGGCCGCGCCGGGCGCCGGGCTGGCGGTGGTCTATTTCGGTTCAAAGACCGGCCGCGACGGCATCCACGGCGCGACCATGGCCAGCGCCGAGTTCGACGAGGACAGCGACGAGAAGCGCCCCACCGTCCAGGTCGGCGATCCCTTCGCCGAGAAGCTGCTGATCGAGGCGACGCTGGAGCTGATGGCCACCGGCGCCGTCGCCGCCATCCAGGACATGGGCGCGGCGGGCCTGACCTCCTCCTCCGTCGAGATGGCCGGCAAGGGCGAGGTCGGCATCGAGCTGGACCTGGACAAGGTGCCCCAGCGCGAAGAGGGCATGACCGCCTACGAGATGATGCTGTCGGAGAGCCAGGAGCGGATGCTGGCCATCCTCAAGCCCGGCCGCGAGCATGAAGGCCACGCCATCTTCGAAAAGTGGGGCCTGGACGCCGCCGTCATCGGCTGGACCACCGACACCGGCCATATCGTGCTCAAGCACAAGGGCGAGGTGGTCTGCGACATCCCGCTGGCGCCGTTGTCGGAAGACGCGCCGCTCTACGACCGTCCCTGGACCGAGCCGAAGACCCAGCCGCGCCTCGACCCGGCGCAGGTGCCCGCCCCCGCCGACTGGGAGAAGGCCGTTTTGCAGGTGATCGGCTGCCCGGACATGGCCTCCAAGCGCTGGCTGTGGGAGCAGTACGACCGGCATGTGATGGCCGACACCCTGGAAGACAGCGCCACCGGCGCCGACGCCGGCATCGTGCGGGTGCACGGCACGCGCAAGGCCCTGGCTGTGACCAGCGACTGCACCCCGCGCTACGTCCAGAACGACCCCTACGAGGGCGGAAAACAGGCGGTGGCCGAAGCCTGGCGCAACCTGACCGCCGTCGGCGCCGAGCCGATCGCCATCACCGACAACCTCAACTTCGGCAATCCCGAACGGCCCGAGATCATGGGCCAGATCGTCAAGGCCATCGAGGGCATGGCCGAGGCCTGCCGGGTGCTCGATTTCCCGGTCGTGAGCGGCAACGTCAGCCTGTACAACGAGACCAATGGCGCGGCGATCCCGCCGACCCCGACGGTCGGCGCCGTGGGCCTGCTGACCGAATACAGCCACCGGGCCGACTTCGCCGGCATGAAGGCCGGTCAGGTCCTGATGCTGATCGGTGAAACCCGCGGTGAACTGGGCGCTTCGATTTATCTACGCGAGGTGCTCGGCCGGGAGGACGGCGCGCCGCCGCCGGTCGATCTGGCGCTGGAGCGCAAGACCGGGGACTTTGTTCGTGGACTCATCAAGTCACGGCAAGTGACTGTGGCGCATGACCTTTCTGATGGAGGCTTGATCGTCGGGATTGCGGACATGGCCCTGGCTTCCAACGTCGGCGTCAGCTGCTGCATCCAGGGCGATGGGCCCGACGTCGGAGACTTCTTCGGCGAAGATCAGGCGCGCTACCTCATCGCTATCGATGAATCCCAGATGGAGGCATTGGGCTTGGCGGCAGACGCGGCGGGCATTGAGTATCTGATGTTAGGTGGGGTGGGCGGCGACAATTTCAGCTGCACCGGCTCGGAAGGGCCTCTGTTCGACATCCCACTCGCCAAGTTGCGCACCGCACATGAGGCATGGCTGCCAGCCTTCATGGCATGAGGACAGGCAATGCCGGTCGTTTTCAGATATAGAGGGTTCCGGTTCTTCTTCTATTCAAACGAAGGGCAGCCGAGGGAGCCGTCCCACATCCATGTGGAAAAGGATGGCAATGAAGCCAAAATCTGGCTTCAGCCCGAGATTGCCTTGGCCGACAGTGTGGGCTTCGACCGTAGAACGTTCAGAGAGCTGGAGCAGGTCGTGACCGCGAACAGGACGCTGATCGAGGAGCGTTGGAATGAGCATTTTGGCTGAAAGGCTGCGTTTCGACGACGACACCATGTGGGTCGAACTCACCGATGGCCGAACCATTGGTGTCCCGTTGGCCTGGTTTCCCCGCCTTCTCCACGCAGCGCCAACGCAACGCATGGCCTATCGGATCAGCAAACTGGGCGGCCTGCATTGGGAAGACCTCGATGAGGATATCTCCATCGAAGGTTTGCTGGCCGGACGGGGCGATGTGACTCGGCAACCGCCCGCAGCCGCCTGAGCCCCTACGCCAGCACCGCCTCGAACCGCTCCAGCGCGAACCGGGCAAACGCGAACATGTTGGCCAGCCGATCACTGTCGCCGGTCTCCAGCGTGAATGACGCCTCAACCGGCCCGACGATCCCCACGCAGGTGTGGCCCGCCGCGTCACCGTACGGATTGCCGGTCGGGCCGGCCGCGCCGGTTTCGCACAGGCCCCAGGTCCCGCGCAGCTTCGCAGCGATCACCCCGGCCATGAACAGGGCGTAGGGTTCGCTGGAGGAGCGGATCCCCGGCGGCATGGTCTCACGGGTCAGGCCCAGCAGCCCGCGCGCCACATTGGGCGTGTAGGTCACGCTGGCGCCCTGGTACCAGACCGAGGCCCCCGGCACCGCCAGCAGCGCCGCCGAGACCAGCCCGCCGGAAGAGGATTCCGACACCGCGACGCTCTCGCCGCGCTCGACCAGCCGGGCGCCGATGCGCGCGGCGATGGGGATCAGGGTCTGCATCTAGCGTCCAGCCTCTTGCATCATCGCGTCCAGTTCGTTGTCGAACAGCCGGCAGGCGGCGACCACGGTCTTCACCGACCGCAGGAAGAAGTCCTGCGGGACCGTAGCGAAGTCGTCGGTCGGCTTGTGATACTCTGGATGGTCCTCGACCCCGAAATAGACCCAGGGCACGCCCGCCCTGGCGAAGACCCCGTGGTCGGACTGATAGGTCCAGTTGTTCTGCTCGCCGTCGGCGTCGGTGTCATGGCCGAGCTTGAGGCTCACCGGCGCGGTCGTCGCCAGCCGCTCCACCCGCGTCCGCAGCCAGGGAAACGGCGCACCGCCGGCGGCATAGAGCTCGCCCCTGGCGTTCTTGCTGAGCATGTCGAAATTGACGTTCAGGCCGACGGACGCCAGCGGAACCGGCGGCGCCTCGACAAAGGCCTTCGCGCCCTGCAGGCCGATCTCTTCGCCGTCGAGGGCGACCAGGAGGATGGTGTGTTTCGGCGCGGCGGCCCTGAAGGACTCGGCGACCGCCAGCAGGCCTGCGATGCCCGAGGCGTTGTCGTCCGCGCCGTTGAACACCACCCCCTCCCGCGTGCCCAGGTGATCGTAGTGGGCGGTGACGACAATCACCCTGCCGGCGCCTTGCGTCCCCTCGATCCGGGCGATCAGGTTCACGCCCGTCAGCGTCTTGCCGTCCTTCTTGCGGGTGAAGGTGAACGGCTGCTCGACGACCGTCAGACCCGTGTCGCGGAAGCGGCCGGCGATATAGGCGCGGGCCTTCACCGAACCTTCGGTCTCGATGCCCCGACCGCCCATGTCGTCGGCTGACAGGATGCGGACATCCTCCAGCGCCTGGTCGCCCGGGGCGCCCACGGCGGCGGTGGCGATCAGCGAAACCGCCAAAGCGGCGAAAACGGTGCGGCGCATGCAAACTCCGGCCTGAACGGCCCATCAATGCGGGGACGCGCCGCGCCGTGCAAGCCGGTCATGCGCCGTTCAGGCGGCCTCGGTCAGGCTGGCGGCTCCCATCGACAGGTGACCCGTGAAGGCCTTGCTCGCCGCGACCCTCGCCCTGGCCGTCCTCACGCCCGCCGCCGCCGGCGCCAGCGCGCCGGCCTGCGACGTCAGCATCCAGTTCGGCAGCTACGCCATGGGCATCGACGGCCGGGCCTTCGACAAGGTCGAGCGCTATGTCACCCGCCATCCGCGCTTGGTCACAAGCTCAAGCGTCACCGCCTTGGGCCGCGAGGGGGAACGGACCGTCTGCCTGACCACGCCAACCCGCCGAGCCACGACCACCGTGTTTCGCGATGTCCGGGGCCTGGTCGGTAAAGGCCAGCGCGGGCCGGTGGAGGTGCGGACGCTGGATGGCCGGGTGTGGCGATCCAATCCGGGCACGGGGCGCTGACAAATCAGGGGACAGCTTACTCATTTCCAGCCCAGACACGGCCATCGCATGGGAAATGAGTAAGCTGTCCCCTGATTTGCCCTCGACTGGCCTGCAACGCCCATACCGCTTTTTCTGCTTCCCCTCCCCTGCGTCGCCCGGTCATCATGGGGGCAACGAGATAAAGGGAGCGAGACATGGACGCCCAGTCGCAATGGACCGGCCTCGACGCCGGTCGGCTTGAACGCATCACCGACCACATCGAGCGCAACTACATCCAGTCCGGCAAGATCGCCGGCTGCCAGGTCGAGGTGACCCGGCACGGCCATACCGCTTACGCGAGGAGCTTCGGCCTGCGCGACCGGGAGCGGGGAACGGTCTGGTCGGACGACACCATCGTGCGCATCTATTCGATGACCAAGCCGATCGTCTCGGTGGCCCTGATGACCCTGTTCGAGCAGGGCAAATTCCAGCTCGACGACCCGGTGCACCGCTTCATTCCCGAGTGGAAGAACCACCGCGTCTGGGTGTCCGGCGAGGGCGATGCCATGGTCACCGAGGCGCCGCACCGCCCGGTCAGCTTCCGCGACGTGCTCAGCCACACCGCCGGCCTGACCTACGGCTCAATG
Organism: Caulobacter sp.; assembly: GCA_030678995.1. Classification (GTDB taxonomy): domain Bacteria; phylum Pseudomonadota; class Alphaproteobacteria; order Caulobacterales; family Caulobacteraceae; genus Caulobacter. Next base: position 28,634 of record JAUXTQ010000033.1, on the reverse strand, counting down.
CTGGCGCACCTGTCGGGCCTGCCAATCGAGCACCCGGTGGACAAGGCCTACGACGTCATCGGCGTGCGCCGCGGCGACGGCGAGACCGTCGACCAGTTCCTCGAAAAGCTCGGTCGCGCGCCCCTGCGCTACCAGCCCGGCGAGCGCTGGCAGTACAGCCTGGCCACCGACGTCTGCGGCGCCCTGGTCGAGCGGGTCAGCGGCATGCCGCTGGAGGACTACCTCAAACAGGCGATCTTCGAGCCGCTGGGCATGGTCGATACCGCCTTCCACGTCCCGGCGGAAAAGGCGCATCGCTTCGCGGCCAACTACATGCGGATGCCCGACAAGAGCCTGCGGCTGTCCGACGACCCGACGAAGAGCCCCTATCTCAAGGACCCGGTGTTCAAGTCCGGTGGCGGCGGCCTCGCCGGGACCACGGCCGACTATGTCCGCTTCGCCGAAATGCTGCGGGCCGGCGGGGCGCTGGACGGCCAGCGGGTGATCGGCCCGCGCACCCTGGACCTGATGACCCGAAACCACCTCAAGGGCGGCGTCGATCTGACAGAAGCGGCCATCGGCGGCTTCTCCGAGACCGCCAACGCCGGCATCGGCTTTGGCCTGGGCTTCGCCATGACCATCGACCAGACGGCCACGGGCGGCCATTCCAGCGGCGACTTCTACTGGGGCGGGGCTGCCTCGACGATCTTCTGGGCCGACCAGAAGGACGACCTCAGCGTGGTCTTCATGACCCAGCTGATGCCCTCGGCCACCTTCAACTTCCGCGGCCAGCTGAAGAGCCTGATCTACTCGGCGATCGAGGATTGACGGTCAGGGCCAGGTATCCCGAACCCAGCGGGCCGTGCCGGGCTCTGCCTCCCAGGCGCGGCTGGCGCGGGCCGCGTTGATAACCGCGGCTGACGACCCGGTCGTGCAGTTGTTCCCGTCGATGGTTAGTCCCGGCAATGGCTCCAGCGTGGCGAAACGGGGCGCGCCGTCTGCTTCTTTGGTTCCCTCGGGAGGCGGCGGTCCGCAAAGGACCGGCCAGACGGCGTAGGCTTCGATCCGCCCGTCGGACATTCGCTGCGTTACGCTGAATCCGAAATACTGGAAGTCGAGCTTCTCCTTCTCCTTGCCCGACTTCATGCCCAGTTGCAGCACCATCGGGTCGACGTCGGCGAGCACAAAGCCCATGCTCTGCCACTCGCGCTTGCCCTTCTCGCCGTCGTAGGCCAGCAGTTCGCCACCGCGGACAAGCACCCATTGAGCGCACTTCGGCCACCGGGTGACCGGCTTGCGGGCGTCGAACCGGCAGGGCTGATCATCGTCGTCAATGCCGAGGGTGTCCTGAACGACCCAAAGCCCGTCGCGCAGCCTTGGCGCATCGGGTGCATCGCTGGCGAAGAATAGGGGCTGATCGGTGTGGACGCGGTTGCAGGCGCCCAGGAGCAGCAGCACGCACAGACCCATCAGGACTCTCATGGCGACTCCCTGATCACGGACGCGTGATCACGGATCGGATCCACCCTGCCGGTCAATCAGGGGACAGCTTACTCATTTCCCGCATGACGGCAGCAGCCCGGTCGATGGAAATGAGTAAGCTGTCCCCTGATTGACGCCTCGTCTCGACCATCCAGCCGTTGTTAAACATTATGGCCCACAAGGGGTGTCGCGACCTCCGGAGAGCCGCCTGTGCCGATGCCCGCCGCCGATCTGGAAAGCCGCCTGCGCAAGGCCTTCCCGGACGCCGAGATCACCATCACCGACCTGGCGGGCGACGGCGACCACTACCGGGCGCGCATCGTTTCCGACCAGTTCAAGGGCCTGCCCCGCGTGCGCCAGCACCAGCTGGTCAACAAGGCCCTCGCCGACGTGCTGGGGGGCGCCCTGCACGCCCTCGCCCTCGAAACCGCCGCCCCGGCCGGCTGACGCATGCGGTATCGTCCCTTCGGCAGATCCGGTCAGGTGGTGTCAGCGGTCTCGCTGCTGCTTGATGGCGACACCGGGCGAGCGGCCCGGGAGTGGCGAGATCTGATCGCCGCGGCCCTGGATGTGGGCATCAACGGCTTCGAGATCGCCGGCGACGCGCCGGCCTTGATCGAAGGCGCCAGCGAGGCCCTGGCGGCGGTCGAGCGGGAGCTGCTGTTCGTCGCCTGGCGCCCGCGCGCGCTTGCCGCCGATCCCGGCGTCACGGTGGAGGCGTTTCTCGCCCGCATGGACCTGGGCTACCTCGACCTGCTCAATTTCGACCAGCCGCCGCCAGCGCCCGAGGTGCTGCAACGCATGCGGCAGGCGCGCCGGGTTCGCGCTTTCGGCCTGACCCGCGATGACGAGGACACGGACCTGCTGGTGGCCACCGGCGCGTTCGACGCCCTGACCACCGGCTATAGCCCGGTTTCCGGCTGGCGCGAACGCAACCGCCTGAAATCCGCCGCCGGGCGCGACATGGCGGTGATCGCCCGCGACATCTGGCCTGAGGCCATGCAGCCGAAGAAGACCCTGCTCAAGAGGCCCTTGCTGGGTCCGCGGACCAATCCGCTGGCGGGAATGGGCGGCTACCATTTCCTCGAATCCACCCACGGCTGGACCGCCGAGGAAATCTGCCTGGCCTACATCCTGACCGAGCCGGCGGTGACCACGGTGCGGCTTGAGATCGACCGCATCGAGAGGCTGGTCCGCCTAGCCGAAGTGCCCGATCGCGACCTGCCCACCGGCGTCGCCGCCCAGATCGAGATGGCCCGGTTCTCCCGCGATCCGGGCAAGGCCGCCGCCCGGGCTTGACCCGAACGGGCCGGGCGCCTAGCTGATAGGCTCAAATTTCCGCCGAAAAGGCTCCTGCCGTGACTGACGCCGCCGTCGCCAACCCCGCCCACGACTTTATCGCCCGCACCGTGGCCGAGCACCCGGTCGTGGTGTTCATGAAGGGTGAGCCCGAGCAGCCGCGCTGCGGCTTCTCCTCCCAGGTGGTGCAGATTCTCGATACCCTGGGCGTCGATTTCGTCGGCGTGGACGTGCTGCAGAGCGACGTGCTGCGCGACGGGATCAAGCTCTACAGCGACTGGCCGACCATCCCGCAGGTCTATGTGAAGGGCGAGTTCCTCGGCGGCTGCGACATCATCCGCGAGATGTACCAGGACGGCGAGCTGAAGACGCTGCTGGAGCAGCAGGGTTTGCTCAGCAATTAATTCCGCTCATCCCGGCGAAGGCCGGGACCCAGTTGCGAGCGCCGGCTTTTCGAATCCTGACCTGAAGACCCAGTTTGGATCTGGGTCCCGGCCTTCGCCGGGATGAGCGGATAAAATGAAACTCCTCACCCCGCCTCAGGACCGCCAGGTCTTCACCCTGCCCTTCACCCCCACCCCGTCGGACATCGACGAGAACGGCCATGTGAACAATGTGGTCTATCTGGGCTGGGTGCAGGACATCGCCATCGCCCACTGGCGCTCGCGCGCGCCGGCCGAGGAGACCGCCCGCTGGGCCTGGGTGGTGTTGCGCCACGAGATCGACTACCGCCGCCCGCTGATGCCCGGCGAGCACGCCACGGGCCGCACCTGGGTCGGCGAGCGGCGCGGGCCCCGCTTCGACCGCTTCGTGCGCATCGACGGCCCGGACGGCGAGATGTGCGCCCAGACCCATTCGGAGTGGGTGCTGGTGGATGCGGTCACCAAGCGCCCGGCCCGGGTGCCCGAGTGGATGGAGACGATGTTCAAATAGGGGGACAGCTTACTCATTTCCCGCGCCCGATCGGCGGCGTCGCCGAGGAAATGAGTAAGCTGTCCCCTATTTGCCCCCTATTTGCCTCTAACCCCCTGGCCCGGTCCAGGCGACCAGCGGGTTGACCACGAAGACGGGGGTGCGGCCGTCCAGCCCCAGCTCCGTCCAGGTGAAGCTCAGCTCCGTCGAGCCCATTGCGAACGACCGGCAGGTGTCCAGCTTCTTGCGGCCGAAGGCGACGCGCGGCCCGGCCGGAGTCTTCTCGACGAAGAAGGCGAAGTCCTCCTTCTTCGTGCAGCCGTTGGACGCCACCCGGATGGTCAGGGCGTCGCGCCCGGCGACGGCGGCGTAGAGCGGCTCCAGCAGGTCGAACCCCGCCCCGCCGGGCGCGGCCACAGGGGTTGTCACGCAGCCGCTCAGCAGCAGGGCTCCAGCGATGATCAGGACGCGGCGGTTCATGGCGAGAGCAGAGACGGCCCGGCGGGACTTGTCCAGACTTCGCACCTCAAGGCGGACCGCGTCCTGATGTCTTGATGAGCATGCTTGCTCCGGCGGGACCTTCGTCAAGGACGGGCCCGAAGGGCCCGCCGCTGCGCGGCCGCGAAGCGGTCCTTGACCAAGGTCACCGTCCGGAGCGGACCATTCCATCAAGGCCTTCAGGGCGCTTCATATCCGGCCTTGCCTAGAACTTGCCCATAGCAAAAGGGCCCCGGATCGCTCCGGGGCCCTTCGCAAGTCTGTCTGGCGACGATCCTACGAGGCGTAGAATTCGACGACCAGGTTCGGCTCCATCTTCACCGGATAGGGCACTTCGGCCAGTTCCGGGGCGCGGACGAAGGTCGCGGCCATGTGGCGGCCGTCCACGGTGATGTAGTCGGGGGTGTCGCGCTCGGACGAGCCGAGGGCTTCCAGCACCAGGGCCATGCTGCGCGACTTTTCGCGGACGCTGACCACGTCGCCGGCCTTCACGCGGTAGGAGGCGATGTTGACGCGCTTGCCGTTCACCAGCACGTGGCCGTGGTTGACGAACTGGCGGGCGGCGAACACGGTCGGCACGAACTTGGAGCGGTAGACCACCGCGTCCAGACGGGCTTCCAGCAGGCTGATCAGGTTCTCGGCCGTGTTGCCCTTGCGGCGCGCGGCTTCGGTATAGGTGCGGCTGAACTGCTTCTCGGTCAGGTTGCCGTAGTAGCCCTTCAGCTTCTGCTTGGCGCGCAGCTGGAGGCCGAAATCGGAGACCTTGGACTTGCGGCGCTGGCCGTGCTGGCCAGGGCCGTAGGAGCGGCTGTTCACCGGGGACTTCGGACGGCCCCAGATGTTTTCGCCCATCCGGCGGTCGATCTTGTACTTGGCGCTATGGCGCTTGGACATGCGTAGGCTCTTCTTCAGTTCGATCCGGGCCGGCCCCTCCGCAAGTGGAGGCGCGATTTCAACGGCGGCTTCGTATCACCCGTCATGGATTCTCAGCGCCGTCCAGCGAACCGGCGGCGTGGGAAGGCGCGCTTATGAAGAAATGGGCGCCGCGAGTCAACGCTGACGGGGCTGGTCGTTCAAGTAGCGCTGGCCGTAGGCGACGCGATATCCAGCACGCTGGAGCGTCCGATAGGCCTGAAAAGCTTGATCGTAGGGGGCATCGTTGTCTGCGTCGACATAGATGCCAAACGACGGGTGGGGGACGCCGGGGCTTTCCTCGGAGAGCTCGGCCCTTCGCTTCGCAACATCGGCGGCAAGCCCCGAAAAGGAACTCGGTTTGCCGTCCACTGCCACCGCGCCGGTGCGTGAGACATGCACAAGGACCGGATTCAACGTCAGTGGCGGATTGCCTGGCGCAGGATCTGAAGGGTTCTGGACCACATCGGCGCCCACCGTTGGACCGGGATGGATGGCCAAGAGAACAACGAATAGCACCAGCAGAACACCAACCAGCGGTGTGAGATCGATGCGACTGAAGGCGCGACGTTCCATCCGCGCAGGCTGAACTTCGGCACTGTTCGCGACAAGCCCCTCCCCCGACTCGCCTGTCGCCAATACAAGACCTTCGGGCATCCACTTCGAATCCTCAGGGCCGATGGCGTTCGATACTCCCAAAGCCCGCCGGACCATCGCCATTGCCGGCGGGGGGTTCAGCGGCGCGCTGCTGGCGCTAAAGCTCACCCGGGCGAGGCCGGGCTGGCGCGTGGTGGTGGTCGAGCCGTCCAGCCGGCCCGGACGCGGCCTGGCCTACGGCGCCTGCGCCCCCTCGCACCTGCTCAACGTGCCCGTCGCCAGGATGGAGACCGGCCTGACGCCGCCCTACGCCGACTGGCTGGCGGGGCGGTCGGAGATGGCCGAGGCCCTGGCCGAGAGCGGCGGGGAGATGAGCGCCGCCTTCTCGCCCCGCGAGCTGTGGGGCCAGTATCTGCAGCAGCAGGTGGCCGCCGTGCGGGTGACCGACAACGGTCCCGGCCTGACCGTGCTGCGCGGCGAGGCCGTGCGGCTGCTGGATGCGCCCCGGCGCGGGCTGGTGCTCGGCGACGGCCGCGAGGTCGAGGCCGACACGATCGTGCTGGCCACCGGCAACCTGCCGCCCCGCCCGCCCCTGCCGGCGGACAGCTGGCTGCGCGACGCCGCCGCCTTCGCCGCCGATCCCTGGGCGGCGGACGCCCTGACCGGCATCGACCCGGAGACCCCGGTGCTGCTGCTGGGCACGGGCCTGACCATGGTCGATATCGCCCTGAAGCTGGCCGAGGAGGGCCATCGCGGGCCGATGCTGGCGGTCTCCCGTCGCGGCCTGCTGCCCGGCGCCCACCGCTACGGCGGCCACTGGGAGCCGTTCCTGGCGCCCATGCTGCCGGCCAGCCCGCTGGCGCTGTCGAGGGCCATCCGCGCCGAGGTCCGCCGGGCGGACGCGCAGGGCCAGCCCTGGCAGCGGGTGATCGACGCCGTGCGACCGGTGATCGCCCGGGTCTGGTCCAGCTGGACCCCGGCCCAGAAGCGCCAGTTCCTGCGCCACCAGCGGCCGCGCTGGGACGTCCACCGCCACCGCATGGCGCCGCGTATCGCCGAACGCATCGCCGAGTTGATGGCGGATGGCGCGCTGGCCGTCCGGGCCGGCCGCACCCGCGACTGGAAACCCGATGGCGACGGGGTCTCGGTGACCCTGCACCCGCGCGGCGGCGGCGCGGCGGAGACGCTGATGGCCGCCCGGGTGATCAACTGCACCGGCCCGCGCAGCGACCTTGCCGGGCTGGAAGTCCCCCTGTTCGCCGACCTCGCCCGCAAGGGCCTGATCGCGCCGGACGACTTGGGGCTGGGGCTGGAGAGCAACGACTGCGCCGTGTTGGCCGCCCGGGGTGAGGTCTCAACCTGGCTCTACGCCCTGGGCCCCCTCACCCGCCCCGCCTGGTGGGAGATCACCGCCGTCCCCGAGATCACCGCCCAGGTCGACGGCCTGGCCCACCGGCTGGCGGAGGACCAGGTGGTCACGCCGGCGCTGTCGGACGTGTTCGTGGACCTGGGAGCGGGGATCTGACATCACCAATCCTCCCCAGCGTCGCTGGGGAGGGGGACCACGCGGAGCGTGGTGGAGGGGCAGCGCGGACGGTTGTGATTAGCCGCGTTCTGACTCAGACCTCCGACGCCGGCGCTGCCCCTCAGTCAGGCTCCGCCTGACAGCTCCCCGCGAGCGGGGAGCGTCCAACCCGAACTACTCCAGCCGTTCCCGATGCCAGGCCAGATGATCCGCGATAAACGTCGCCACGAAGAAATAGCCGTGGTCGTAGCCCTCGTGCCGCAGCAGGGTCAGCTGCTGCCCCGCAGCCTCGCAGGCGGACTCCAGCAGCTGCGGTTTGAGCTGTTCGGCCAGCCAGGGATCGGCGGTCCCCTGCTCGATCAGGATGTCGTCGAAGCGGCCCCTGGCGGCGCCGGCCTCGATCAGCAGGGTTGCGTCGTGGCCCGTCCAGGTCGTCTCGTCCGCGCCCAGATAGCCGGTGAACGCCTTCTGGCCCCAGGGACAGCGTGTCGGCGAGCAGATCGGGGCAAAGGCGCCGACCGCGCGGAACAGGTCCGGATGCTTCAAGGCCAAGGTCAGGGCCCCGTGGCCGCCCATGGAATGGCCGCTGATCGCGCGGCGGGCCGCGTCCACCGGGAAGGCGCCGTGCACCGCCGCCAGCAGGTCGCGGACGATATAGGTCTCGATGGTGAAGTGCGGCGCCCAGGGCTTCTGCGTGGCGTCCACATAGAAGCCGGCGCCCTTGCCGAAATCGTAGTCGGGGTGGTCAGCCACCTCATCGCCGCGCGGACTGGTGTCCGGCGCCACGATGGCCAGGCCCAGCGCCGCCGCCGCGCCGTAGGCCCCGCCCTTGGTGGTGAAGTTCTCCTCCGTGCAGGTCAGGCCCGACAGCCAGACAAGCAGCGGAAACGGCCCCTCGCCCGGCGGCAGGAAGATGGTGAACCGCATCGGCGTGCCGGTCGCCGCGCTCTGGTGGCGGCAATAGTGCAGCGTGCCGTCAAAGGTGCGGTGGGTGGAGAGGATTTCGACGGTCATCCGGACCGTCCGGAACCATGAACCACTTCATAGCCGCCGTTCGGAAGCGGTTCCCAGACCTCGCCGTCATCGGCGCTGACATCGAAGAAGCCCAAACGATGCTGACGCGCCAACGTCTTGACATGGTCGTAGGCCGATTGCGCCTGCGACCAACGGAAATCCAGATAGATGGCCTGGCTGGCGCACGAATAGCCGGTCACCTTGGGGTTATCGACCTCATCATCACTCACGCCATCCGGTCCGTTCATGGCCGGGAATGTCTGGATCATGTCCTGGTACCAAGCCCGTAGGCGCGGCGATGTGAACTGGGGGTCGTCGTAGTCGTGACCCTCGCCCCATTGCGTCAACTCACCGTACCACGCCATGAACGCGGGACGGTCGCGAGGCGCCGCATCTGGTTCGAACACCATCAGGTCATAGCTCACGGCCGGTTCTCCTAAAACACCACCACCGACCGAATGCTCTCGCCCGCGTGCATCAGGTCGAACGCCTTGTTGATGTCTTCCAGCGGCATGACGTGGGTGATCATCGGGTCGATCTGGATCTTGCCGTCCATGTACCAGTCGACGATCTGCGGCACGTCGGTGCGGCCGCGGGCGCCGCCGAAGGCCGTGCCTTTCCAGACCCGGCCGGTGACCAGCTGGAACGGGCGGGTGGCGATCTCCTTGCCCGATTCCGCCACGCCGATGATGATGCTCTCGCCCCAGCCGCGATGGCAGGCTTCCAGCGCCTGGCGCATGACCGTGACATTGCCGGTGGCGTCGAAGGTGTAGTCCGCGCCGCCGTCGGTCAGGGCCACCAGGTGCGGGACGACATCGCCATCGATGGCCTTGGGGTTGACGAAGTGGGTCATGCCGAACTTGCGACCCCATTCCTCGCGGTCGGGGTTGATGTCCACCCCGATGATCATGTTCGCGCCGACCAGCTTCAGGCCCTGGATCACGTTCAGGCCGATGCCGCCCAGGCCGAAGACGATGCAGTTGGCCCCCGGCTCGACCTTGGCGGTGTTGGTCACCGCCCCCACGCCCGTGGTGACGCCGCAGCCGATGTAGCAGGCCTTGTCGAAGGGGGCGTCCTTGCGGATCTTGGCCAAGGCGATCTCGGGCAGCACAGTGTGGTTGGCAAAGGTCGAGCAGCCCATGTAGTGAGCGATCGGCTGGCCCTTGTACGAGAAGCGGCTGGTGCCGTCCGGCATCAGCCCCTTGCCCTGGGTGGCGCGGATCGCCGTGCAGAGGTTGGTCTTGCGGCTGAGGCAGCTTTTGCACTGGCGGCATTCGGGCGTGTAGAGCGGGATCACGTGGTCGCCGGGAACGACGCTGGTCACCCCCGCGCCCACCTCCAGCACCACGCCCGCGCCCTCGTGGCCGAGGATCGAGGGGAAGATGCCCTCGCTGTCCAGGCCGTCGAGCGTATAGGCGTCGGTGTGGCAGATGCCGGTCGCCTTGATCTCGACCAGCACCTCGCCGGCGCGGGGACCTTCCAGGTCGACCTCGACGATCTCCAGCGGCTTCTTGGCTTCAAACGCGACGGCGGCGCGGGTCTTCATCGGGCGACTCTCCGGTTGGGCGCCGCGACTATAGCCACGGCTCCCGGGATGTCAGCCGGAAGGGGACATGTACTTCAGTACGTGTCCCCGATCAGCGGCTGGCAGGGGACACGCACTGAAGTGCATGTCCCCGCGCGCTCAGGCCGCCACCACCGCCGGCAACCGGTAGCGGCCGTCGAGCAGTTCGGGGCGCGGCAGGTAGGCGCGCATGAACAGGGCGAACGGCCCGGCGGGCGCCGGGAGCCAGTTGCTCTCGCGCTCGAGGCCGGGCGACTCGTGGCCTATCCACAGGTCCAGCGAGCCATCGTCGTTCCAGCGCAGTCCGGCGGTGCGATCACCGATGGCGTAGCGATTGAGCGGATTGTCGGTGAAGTAGAACTGCCGCTCCGGCGTGATCTCGTACATCGACAGCGACCAGAAGGCGTTGACGGGGATCGCCCGGTCCGCCGGGATATGCAGCCGCCACGCCTTCAGGCCGTCGAACTCGCCGCCGCCGCCGGGGGCGCCGGCCCGCAGATAGGTCGCCTCGACCAGCGGCAGGGCCGCCAGGCCGCCAAGCGCCACCACGGCGCGGAAATGATAGTCCTGGCCGAAATCGCCGAGCTTGCTGGCGGGATAGGCCCAGCCCTCGATGAAGTGACTGCCCGAGAGACCGCCCCCGCCCCGCACCGCCTTGCGCGCCTCCCCGACGCCGGCCTCGATCTCGGCCTGTTCGTCGGGGTTGAAACGCGACGGGTCGAAGGTCCCCTCGCCCAGCCCCAGCGGCGCGATCCGCTTGAGCAGCGCGCCATCCGTCATCGGCGGGGGATTGAGCGCCATCAGGCGATCGGCGCTGGCGAAATACGTCGCCCAGCCGTCATGCCGCCGGGCATAGTCCGGCGCGGGCGCCGCCTGCGGCCCCTGGGCGGAGAAGCCGCCCTGCACGACCGCGGCCGCCTCCAGGTCGTGTGGCCCCTCGACCAGGATGCGGGCCAGCGCCCAGACGTGACGAGTCGGCGAGCGCACGACGTTGCGGCCCTCGGCCGCGTCGGTGGGCCCGACCAGGGTATAGGTCCCGCCGTCATTGCCGGTCGTCCGCGTGCCGAGCACCGCGAAGCTGTTCGACCAGGCGTCCATCAGCTGAAGCGACAGATAGCGGTCGCCCGACGGCGGAATGGTCAGGGTCACCGGCCCGTTTGTCAGGTCGATCTGGCAGGTGGCGTAGAAGGTGTCGTTGTTGGGCGTGGTGACCGCCCTCGCCCGGTGATCCGCCAGCCGCCGCATCATGCCGAAGCTGTTGAGCGGCGTTCCCGCCGCCTGGCTGACGGTTCGCAACGCGGCGATCTCGATCAGGGGCAGGACATAGAGCCAGGCTTCACGGGCGGCCGCGCGACGGTCGGTCATGGGTCAGGCCTTCTCAATGGCGGGCAGGCGCCAGCGGCCGTCGAGAACCTCGGGACGCGGCAGGTAGAGGCGCATGGTCATGTTGAACGGACCTGTCTTCGGGGCCGGCAGCCAGTTGGCCGAGCGCTCGCCGCCCGGGTCCGTCCGGGCGATCCAGACGTCCAGCGACCCGTCGGCGTTGCGCTTGAGACCTTTCGTGCGGTCGCCAATGGCGTAACGGCCGATCGGATTCTCGGCGAAAAAGCGCTGTCCGTCCGCCGTCTGCTCGTACATCGACAGCGACCAGAACGCGTTCACCGGCATCTGCGTCGGAATCGCCAGACGATAGAGGCCATCGCCCCAGTAAGAGTTCTCCCGCTCGCCCTGGGACCGCAGATACATGGCTTCGGCCACCGGCAGGGCGGCCAGACCGCTCAGGGCGACGAGGGCGCGATAGAGGTAGTCCTGGTCGAAATCGCCGAGGTTCGCCTTGGTGTAGGTCCAGCCCTGGATGAACGACGTGCGACCTTCCGCCAGCCTGGCGATGTTGCGGGCTTGGTCGATCCCGGCGGCGACGCCCGGGCCATCCGCCCTGAAGGCCTTCAGGCGCGCCAGCATCTTGCCGTCGGTAGCGGGCGGCGGATCGCTTGCCAGCAATTGGTTCAGGGACGCGAAATAGTCGACCGGCGCCGCGCCGCGCCCGGCGAAGGCGGGCGGCGCCACGCCGGCCGGCCCGCTCAGCCGGAAGCCGTCCTGCACCGCGTGGGTGGCCGGAAGGTCTTCGGCCCCGTCCGTCAGGATGCGAACAAGCAGCCAGGCATGCGGCGTGGCGCACCGGACGACGCCCGGCCCGCTGCCGGTCTGACCCGGCCCAACGACGAGGTACCGGCCGCCCCCGCCGCCGGTCGTGCGCAGCCCCAGGACGGCGTTGTTATTGCTGTACATGTCCATGAAGGCGGCCGACCAGTAGCGGTCGCCGGTCGCCGGCACGGTCAGGCTGACGGGTCCCTGGGTCAGGTCCAGCCAGGCGATGGAATAGAGCGTGTCGTTGTTGGGGCTGGTGACGGTCCTCGACCGGAAATCGGACAGCTGGCGGGCATGCTGGAAGGTGTTGAGCCTCAGCCCCCCGGCCAGGTGACGGGCGCGGGTGGTCGCCATCTCGATGATCGGCAGGCCGTAGAGCCACAGGTCGCGGGCATCGGTCGATTCGTCCGCGAAAGCCCGGCCCGGCAGCGCGCCGGCAGCGCCGGCCAGGGCCAGGGCCAGGGCGGCAAGCAGTTCCCGACGGTTCATGAGACCCTCCAGCGAGTTATGTTACTCGTTGGTCTCATCATTAGCAGCCGCGCGTTTGCGCGCAAGTTTTTCCAGCACCCGGCCGCGCCCTTTCGACAGAGCGGTGACTACGCCGCGCCAGGTGCGGACCTCCTGGTCGGTCAGGCGCGAGCGGCCCAGCGAGATGCGCAGGTTGCGCACCATCGAGGGGCGCTTCTCCGGCGGATGAAAGAAGCCGGCGACGTCAAGCTCGCCTTCGAGCTGCTCGTAGAGGCCGACCAGGGTCGCCATGTCGGCCGGCCCGTCGACGTTGACGGCGAAAGCCTCGCGGGGCCGGTCCGCGACACCCAGGCGCCATTCATAGGCGTTGAGGGCCACCGCCTGGGCCAGGTTCAGCGAGCGGAACCGCTCGTCGACCGGGATGGTGACAATGGCATGGCACAGGGCGATGTCGTCGGTTTCCAGCCCCGCCCGCTCGCCGCCGAACAGCAGGCCCACGGCCTGCCCCAAGGTGTCGGCCGCATGCAGGTTGACCGCCGCCTCGCGCGGCGTGAGCACCGGCAGCTGCGTGCCCCGCGACCGGGCCGTGGTAGCGTAGACCAGGCGCAGGTCGGCCACCGCCTCCTCCAGCCGGTCGAACACCTTTGCATTGTCCAGCGGCCAGTCGGCGCCGGAGGCGCTAGCCCAGGCCCGAGCCTGCGGCCAGCCGTCCCGCGGTCGCACCAGACGCAGGTCCGACAGGCCGAAATTGGCCATCACCCGCGCGACCGAGCCGATGTTTTCGGCCAGCTGGGGTTCATTGAGAATCACGACAGGAGCCGTCACGTCTGTCTCCGCTGGTCCCCGGGACGCCGGGGCGGTCATCGATGGGCGCGGGAGATATCAGAAAAGACGTGCTCCCGGACGCCCAATCGCCGGAACGGGGCGTTAAGGTAGACCATGACGCGTCCGCTCCTTGCCTTCGTCGCCGCCTTCGCCCTGGCCGCCTGCCAGCCGGCCGGCACGACCACGGTCGCCACGACCCCGCCGCTGGACGCAGCCCTGCTGGACCGCGAGATCGGCGACATAGCAGCGGGCGCCCAGCCGGCCATGATCGAGGTGGCGGTGCAGAACCTCGACGGCGGCGAGATGTGGGCCTGGAACGGCGACCGCGCCTTTCCGATGCAGAGCGTGTTCAAGGCCCCGCTCGGTGCCGCCGTTCTGGCCGAGGTCGATGCGGGGGCCCTCTCACTCGACGAGGTTCTGACCATCCGCGAGCAGGACCTGTCGCCGCCCTACAGCCCGGTGGCCGACGCCTGGCCGGCGGTCTCGACCTACACCGTCCGCGACCTGCTGGCGCGGGCCGTGGGCGGCAGCGACAACACCGCCGCCGACGTGCTGATGAAGCGGATCGGCGGCCCCGGCGTGGTGACGGCGCGGCTGCAGACCTGGGGCCTCAAGGAGCTGCGCATCGACCGCTACGAGCGTGAGCTTCAGCCCGAGATTTACGGCATGGCCTCCTTCCGCCTGGAGTGGAAGGGCTGGCCGGCCTTCAAGGCCGCCCGCGACAGCATCCCGGAGGATGCCCGCCGGGCGGCCACCGCCCGCTACCTGGCCGATCCGCGCGACACGGTCACCGGCAGCGGCGCGCTGAACTTCCTGCGCAAGCTGGCGGTGGGCGAACTGTTGTCGCCGCGCAGCACGGCCCTGCTGCTGAAAATCATGACCGACTCCCCTACCGGGCCGAACCGTCTGAAGGCGGGCCTGCCCGCTGGAGCGACCCTGGCGCACAAGACCGGAACCTCGGGCACGGACCTTGGCCTGACGCCGGTGGTCAACGACATCGGCATCGTCACCCTCAAGGACGGCCGCCGTTACGCCGTGGCGGTGTTCATGACCGCCTCGCCCCACGAAGAAGCCGCGCGCGACAAGGTCTTCGCCGACGTGATGCGGGTCGTCGTCAGGGCCGCCGGCTAGGTCAGGCGGCGGCCTCGAACGCCTTCGGCGCGCGGGCCAGGGCCAGGGCGGCGAACAGCTGGGCCGGCCGCAGCGGTTTGGCCACATGCAGATCGGCGCCGGCCACGCGGGCCGCCTCGATATGCTCGTCCATGGCGTTGGCGGTCAGCATGATGATCAAGCACGGCGGCGCGCCGGCCGCCGCTTCCCGCTCGCGGATCATCCGGGTGGCGGTCAAACCGTCCATGACGGGCATCTGCATGTCCATCAGCACCGCGTCGTAGCCCTCGCCGAACGCGGCCAGGGCCTCTTCGCCATTGCCGACGATGGTCAGGTCGACGCCGAACGGTTCCAGCACGATCTGCAGCACCTTCTGGTTGGTCGGGTGGTCCTCGGCGGCCAGCACCCGCATGCCCCGAAGGTTGACGCTGTCATCGACCGTCGCACGCTCTTCCGACGCGGCCATCTCGGCGCGCGGCAGCGGCAGGATGACGGTGAAGGTGGCCCCGACGCCGGGTTTGGCCGTGGCGTCGATCTCGCCGCCCATCATGCCGGTCAGGGCCGAGCAGATGGACAGGCCAAGGCCAGTGCCGCCGAAGCGGCGGGTGATCGAGTCGTCGGCCTGTTCAAAGCGACGGAACAGCCGCTCGCGGGCCTCGGCGTCAAAGCCGACGCCGGTGTCGCGGACGGTGAACTTCAGGGCGTCACCCTTCCGGTCCACGGCCAGCACGACCTCGCCCTTGTCGGTAAACTTCACCGCGTTGCCGAGCAGGTTGCTGAGGATCTGGGCGATGCGCCCGCTGTCGCCCAGATAGGCGCCCCCGGCCCTGGGCGAGATCTTCCAGGTCAGGTTCAGGCCCTTGGCCTCGGCCGAGGCGCGGTGCAGGTCGGCCATGGCCGCCACGGTTTCCTGCAGCTCGAAGGGCGCGGGCGACAGGCGGAACTGGCCGGCCTCGATCTTGGACACGTCGAGGATATCGCTCAACACCTGCTCCAGCAGGCGGCCGGAGGACGAGACGAGGCCGGCCAGTTCACGCCGGCGCCCCTGATCATCGGTCTCCGCCAGCTGGTCGGTCAGGGCGATGACCCCGTTCAGCGGCGTGCGCAGTTCGTGGGACATGTTGGCCAGGAAGGTCGACTTGGCGCGGTTGGCCCGCTCCAGCTCGGCCGTGCGCGCGGCGACCCGGTCCTCCAGCGACCGGAACAGCTCGTCGTTGTCGGCGCGCTGGTGGCGCAGAATGCGGGCCAGGCCGCCGATCTCGTCCTGGCGGCTTTCGACCCCGGGCGCCTGGGCCGTGCCATCGCGGGCATGGGCGGCCGACAGGGTGACCAGGGGATCGACCACCTCGCGGTGGATGAAACGGAACAGCAGGATAGCCTGGACGACGATGCCGATCAGGCCGAACAGCAGCACCCAGGACGCCGTACGGGCCGCCGACCAGGCGATCTCGGACGTCGGAATGCTCATGACGAAATACCAGTCCGGCTCCTCCAGATGGCCATAGGCGATGACCCGCTCGCCGGACAGAAATGCGCCCGAGGCGCCACCCCGGGCGCGGATGCCCTTGACCAGGGGCCCGATGCCGCGCCGCGTCTCTTCGCGCACCAGCTCGGCGGGCGAAACGATGCCCTTCTTGCCAAGGCCCGGCGCGGCGATCAGCTCGCCGTCGGCCGAAACGATCAGGTTCTCGCCGCCCTGGATCGACTCGCCGACCGCGGCCATCAGGTAGGAATCCAGGGTCAGGGTGGTGCCCCAGGCGCCGACATGGACGCCGTCGATGTCGATCGGCGTCATACAGGCCGTGGTCAGCGCCTTGCCGGTGGGGTCGCTCATCAGCTTGCGCAGCTTGGTGCATTTCATCACCCGCGCGGGATTGGCCCGCGGGCGCGTAAGCTCGGTCATCTCCTCATTGCGGAAGTCGAGCGTCGGCGGGGCGTCCTGGCGATAGTAGATCAGCCGGTCGTCCCGATCGGGGCCGTAGACCACCAGCCGGTTGTCCGGCGTGAACATGTAGAAGTTATCGTAGCGCGAGTGCTGCGCTTCGCCGGCCATCGACACGATCTGCATCGACGCGACGAACAGCGCTTTCTGTTGCGGCGTGACGTGGCGGCCGTCGGCGAGAAAGGCGCCCATGCCGTAGGTGTAGCCGCCGCCTTCGCCTGTGACCCCGTCGAACAGGGCCGGGGCGCTACGGCGCGTGCCGTCGCTCTTCGGCGGGAACAGGCGGTCGAACCGGGCGTCCAGCGCCGGACCGGTGAGCCGCCCCATCCGTCGCGTCAGGGCTTCGGTGGCGTCGGCGTGGACCTTGACCAGATCGGAGAACAGTCGGTCCTCGGTGTTGGCGCGCTCCTTCACATAGAGCTGCAGATTGCGAATCTGCCGCTCCATGGAAGCCTTCTGCACGAAGGCGAACGTCGCGGCCGTTGCCAGGCCCGTGACGGCGATGGACAGCACGACCACGATACCCAGCAGTTTTCGCGCCAGCGGTTTGGCGACAGTCGTCATGGCCACAGAGCCCCCAGTCAACGGAACAGGCATAACCCCCAGACCTGAACAGGCCGTTGACTGGAAATGGGCTGATTGCTGCTGCCTTCCCCCGTCGCCCGGCAGAGGCTATAGCCCTCCCGCTCGCGCTCGCGGGGGCCCTGTGCGCCGCCGCTTTTCCTGCAGAAGCGCGCCCAACGGAGAGACATCCCCATGGCCAAGATCAAGGTCGCCAATCCTGTCGTCGACATGGACGGCGACGAGATGACCCGCATCATCTGGAAGCTCATCAAGGACAAGCTGATCTTCCCCTACCTCGACCTCGAGCTGGACTACTACGACCTGTCGATCGAGAACCGCGACGCCACCAACGACCAGGTGACCATCGACGCCGCCGAGGCGACGAAGAAGCACGGCGTGGCCGTCAAATGCGCGACCATCACCCCCGACGAGCAGCGGGTCGCGGAGTTCGGCCTGAAGAAGATGTGGAAAAGCCCCAACGGGACCATCCGCAACATCCTGGGCGGGGTGATCTTCCGCGAGCCGATCATCTGCCAGAACGTGCCCCGTCTGGTGCCCGGCTGGACACAGCCGATCATCGTCGGCCGTCACGCCTTCGGCGACCAGTACAAGGCCACCGACTTCCTCTTCCCGGGCAAGGGCAAGCTGTCGATCAAGTTCGTCGGCGACGACGGCAAGACCATCGAGCACGAGGTGTACGACGCCCCGTCGGCCGGCGTGGCCATGGGCATGTACAACCTCGACGACTCGATCCGCGACTTCGCCCACGCCAGCTTCGCCTACGGCCTTGGCCGCAAGTACCCGGTCTATCTCTCCACCAAGAACACCATCCTCAAGGCCTATGACGGGCGCTTCAAGGACATCTTCCAGGAGGTGTTCGACGCCGAGTACGCCAGTCAGTTCAAGGCCCTGGGCCTGACCTACGAGCACCGGCTGATCGACGATATGGTCGCCTCGGCCCTGAAGTGGTCGGGCGGTTACGTCTGGGCCTGCAAGAACTACGACGGCGACGTGCAGAGCGACATCGTCGCCCAGGGCTTCGGCTCGCTGGGCCTGATGACCTCGGTGCTGCTGACCCCGGACGGCAAGACCGTCGAGGCCGAGGCCGCCCACGGCACCGTCACCCGGCACTACCGCCAGCACCAGAGGGGCGAGTCGACCTCGACCAACTCGATCGCCTCGATCTTCGCCTGGACCCGCGGCCTGGCCCACCGCGCCAAGCTGGACAACAACCCCGAACTGGACCGCTTCGCCCACACCCTGGAAAAGGTCTGCGTCGACACCGTCGAGGCCGGCTTCATGACCAAGGACCTGGCGCTGCTGGTCGGCGACAAGCAGAACTGGCTGACCACCGAGGGCTTCCTCGACAAGATCGACGAGAACCTCAAGGCGGCGATGGCGGCCTGATTGGCCTTCGCCGGAACCATCCGCCCGCTCGCGCCGTCCGACCGGGCGGCGTGGGACGGGCTGTGGGCCGGCTATCTGACCTTCTATGAGTCCAGCGTCGCGCCGGAGGTCTCCGAGGCGACCTGGACGCGGCTGCTTGACCCGGCCACGCCGATGTTCGCCCTGGTGGCCGAGGACGAGGCCGGGGTGTTCGGCCTGGTCCAGTGCGTGCTGCACGCCTCGACCTGGTCGATGGCGCCCTACTGCTATCTGGGCGACCTCTATGTTGATCCGTCGCGGCGGGGCAGCGGCGCCGGACGGGCGTTGATCGAGGCGGTCTATGCCGAGGCCGATCGGCTGGGCGCGGCGCGGGTATACTGGATGACCCACGAAACCAACGCCACGGCCAGGCTGCTGTATGACCGTCTGGCGACGCGGAGCGGGTTCATCCAGTACCGGCGGTAGGCGTTTCAGCCATGTCAGCGGTCCGGGCAAACTGCGCCCTGATGTCTTGATGAGCAGTCTTGCTCCGGCGGGACCTTCGTCAAGGACGGGCCCGCTGGGCCCGCCGCTGCGCGGCCGCGAAGCGGTCCTTGACCAAGGTCGCCGTCCGGAGCGAACCATTCCATCAAGGCCTTCAGGGAGCATCCAATCCGGTCTGGAAAACAGGTCGCTTCCTCTCCCTACAGATTTCCCAGCCCCTTCGGATGCGCATGCTCGGCGCCGAGCATCGCTTCGTAGGCCGCGATGTCCGCCTCCCGTTCGGGTGCGACCAGCCTCAGGACCGCCACGGCGAAGCTGGTCGGGGCCGAGCCGGGGGCGGTGACGACATTGCCGCCCCGCGCCGCGACGGGAGCGTCCTGATAGTGGGCGGCGCCGGCGTAGGCCGGGGACTTCGCCCGCAGAAAGGCCAGGTCGTTGCTGGTATGCGGCCGGTCATCAAGCAGCCCGGCCCGGGCCGCCGCCAGCGTCCCGGCGCAGATCGCCCCGATCGACAGGCCGACGGCGTCCGCCCGCCGCAGCAGGTCGCTGACCACCAGGTCCTCGCCCTCGATCCAGCTGGCGCTGCCGATGACCAGCAGCAGGTCCGTATCCGTCGGATCGACCGCGTCAAAGGCCAGGTCCGCCGCCGCCCGCACCCCGCCGATGGAGGTGGCCTCGACCCCGCCTGGCGTGGCGATGCGCACCGCGAACCCGAAATACTCCCGCAGGACGGCCAGCACGAAACCAGCCTCCCAGTCTGCCCAGCCGTGGTTGAACAGGGCGATGCAGCGCTTCATGACCGGGTCTCCCGCGGCGGTCAGAACGGACCCTTGGCGAAGATGCAGATCTTGTTGCCCGTCGCGTCGCGCAGATAGGCTCCATAGAAGTCCTTGGAGTCTTCAGGCCGGGGTCCGGGACCGCCCTCGTCGGTTCCACCGTTGGCCAGGCCCGCGGCGTGGGCTGCCTTCACCGCATCGATCGAGGGGGCCTTGAAGGCGAGCATGATGCCGTTGCCGCCGCGGGCCGCCTGGCCGTCGTGCGGCGGGCAGATGTAGATGTTCTGGGCCTCGCCCTTGAGGCCGTAGCCGGCCCAGCCGCCGCTGAAAAAGCCGCGCTCGCCGCCGATGGGCGCGAACACCGCGTCCCAGAATGGCAAGGATTTCTCGACGTCGAGGGCGCCGATGGTGACGTATCCGATCATGATTGGAAGCTCCCGCTCCGTGGTCCGAATTGATGGAACGACGTTAACCCGCCCCCTCGAACGAAACAAGAACGCTCGTGATCTGGACTGTCAGCTGCTGACAGCACGGTGGCGGGAGAACGGCCTGACCGGAGCCGTGGATGATCAATGGGCCACCCTCGTCGCGGACCACGCCTGATGTCTTGATGAGCATTTTTGCTCCGGCGGGGCCTTCAGGGCGCTTTGTATCAGGGTGAAGAAGGACTCCGCCCGTATTCGCCCGCCCCTAGCGTTCGCCCTCGGGCAACTGGACGTGGACCAGTTTCCAGGTGAACAGCGCGCGGCGTTCGAAGGTCAGGACCGTCACCTTGGCCTCGTCGTCCGGCCGCTTGACGGCGATACGGGCGCGGCTCGGGTCCCAATAGGGCATCGTCGGCCAAGGGCCCTTCATGGCCGCCCTGGCGCTTTCACCCAGCGGCGGCGGAACCTTGGCCGCCGGCGGCGCGGCGCCGGGTTTGTAGCCGCGGGTCAGGGCCGAAAGGCCCGGCAGCGTCAGGTAACGATCGACCTTCGGCTCGGGCGGAGCCAGCGGTTCGATGGCCCGCTTGAGCGCGCCGATCGGGTCCTGCCAGACCGACGGCGGCTCGGCCGCGCTCGCCTGGGCCGGCGCCAGCTGGGCAGTCAGGCTCTTGCGCACCGCCGGGAAGTCGACCAGGTCGGCCGTGGCCTGCACATCCTCCGCCGCCGTCGCCGCCCGCAGCGCCCGGAAGGCGAAATACGGCGCGCTGGCGAAGGCCAGGCTGAACACCACCGCCGCCGTGAGGACGATCTTGAAGAGGCTGACCCGCATGGACCTGTCCCGTTAACGCTGAGCGTCGCCCATCAAAGCACCCTGTGGGGGGCGGTTGGCAAGCCGGGCTCGCCTGTGGGGGGAATGGGGAGCGGGCGCGGGAGTCGCGGGAATGTCCCGCTTTGTCCCGGGAGTATTGAAATCGGGAGTCTTGTTTCGTCAGGCAACGCCGCCGGGGACATGTTCGGAGTGCGCAGCAATCCGTACCTGTCCCCGTCCGGTGAGCGCGGACCCGTGACTAGGCAAACATGAAAAGTACGTGTCCCCCTTGGTCGGCGCGTAGCGGCGTCATCCGACGATGTGGATCTCCATCAGGGCGAAGCTTTCGTCGCGCAGGCCGACGAGCGCCTGATAGGCGTCCTGGGTGAAGAAATCGCTCGCCGCTGCCCGGTCGGGAAACTCGAGGACCATGCCGGTGGCGAGTCCTCCCGCGCCGGAAACCGTCTCCGACACCGGGCCGCGGAGGAGCGGCCGTGCGCCGGCCGCCGCAAGAAGCGGCTGGACGGCGTGCGAATATCTTGCGGCCTCGTCGGCCTTCTCGGGGCGTGGCGCGGCAAGCACGATCACATATGCGGACATGGGGCGGTTCCTTTCCAATACGGGTCAGCGATAGGCGGCGGGCAGGTCGATCGCGAGGATCCGGTACGGCGAGGCCGGCCCCGCGCCCGGGTCGAAGAGATGATCGAGCTGACCCTCCACCACATAGGCCGTTCCCCCGACAACCACGGCCGCGGTGGGCACGTCGAGATCGGCCGCGATGGTCTCGACGGTCGCGGTTGCCCCATCGAGGCGGATACCGGTCAGGGCGCCACGCGCGCCTGCATTCAGCCCGCCGCCCTCAACCACGAGAAACCGGCCGTCGCCGAGCGCCGTGAGCCCGTCCGGTCCCCGGAGCGGGGCGGGCAGGACAATCTCCGACACGGCGCCGGCGGCCCCATCGGCGGCAACCTCGATCCGGTGCAGCGTTCCGGTGTTGTAGCGCACCACATAGACCGCCCCGGCATCATGGGCGATGCCGTTGAGGTTGAACCCCTCGCCGACAAAGCGCGTATCCTCGAGCCAGATGTCCAGACGTTCGCTTCCGGGGCGGAGCGCGTAGATGCGCGGCGCGAAGCTGTCGGTGGCAAGGATCGTGCCGTCTGGCAGTTCGGCGATGTCGTTGCAGAAGGCGCCGCCCTCGGGAAGCTCGAAACGCCCGGCCGCTGCCCCGCTCCTGCGGTCGAAGACGACGAGCGCGGGGGCCGCCGCGCCCTTGAGCGCGCTGACGCCGGGATCGGAGGAGCAGGCATAGAGCAGGTCGCCCGCCACATGCAGCCCGACGACCGAGACCAGTCCATTGGCGCCAGGGGCGACAAAATCGGTCACTTCACCGCTTGCGGGCGTGATCTTCACGATCCTGCCCTGCGTGAGGCTGCCGGTATAGAGCGCGCCGTCGCCGTCGACGGCGATGCCTTCGGGCGCGAAGCCGTGATCCGGCAGGGTGATTGCCGGATCGGCCAGAGCCTCCCCGGCCAGGACCGCGGCCGAGAGGGCCGCGACCAATGTGGTAACTGTGATCCGTTTCATGGAAAGCCTTTGCATTGAGGTGCAAGGCAGGAATGACTGAGGCGGCCCACCGCCGCGCGCCGCTAACGGTCAGGATCTCGCCGCGTCCGGTCAGAGGGTGGCGCGGCGCGGGCGCAGGGGCGTCACGGTGGACTGCGGGGGGCGTTGGGTGGCGCGCAGCTCCGTGGGGCTGAGCGAGAAGCGCAGGCGGAAGCGTTCGGAGAAGCGCGACTGCGATTGGTAGCCGCAGTCATGGGCGATCCGCCCGATCGGGATGTCCGTCGCCATCACCAGCTCGACGCCGCGATCCAGCCGGACCTCCTCCAGAAGGTCGCTGAAACTCGTGCCATCGAGGCGCAAGCCGCGGCGCAGGGTGCTCTCGCTCAGCGCGAGGCGCACCGTGACCTCGCCGATGCGCCAGTCGCGGCCCGGGTCGAGGGCGAGAAGGTGCCTGGCGCGGTCGCGAAGCCTCGGGTGCTGCTGGAAGAGCAGGTTGCCCGCCGTGCCCAGCCGCGCGAGCAGAAGCAGGAACTCGCACATGCGGTGGCGGGTCAGGGTGGCGTCCACCGGGAAGCTGCGATTGCGCGTCACCCAGTCGCGGATGGCTGAGAAGAACTCGTCCCCGCCTCGCGCCACCCAACGCGGCATGAGATGGCGCCCGCCGATTTCCGGGCCATAGAGCGTTCGGAACCGCTCCATCGTGAGGGCGTCGAAGACCAGCGCGATCCCCAGATACCTTTCCGTCCTCGCGTCGGGGATGTTCTCGACGTCGAAAACGGTGGCCCGCGGGAGGACGAGATACTCGCCGGGGCCGGCCTCGTGGTTCTCCCCGGCCACCGTGATGCGCTTGGCTCCCACCAGCGGGAGCATCAGCGTTGGCGCCGTTACGGTCATGCGGGTCAGGCTCTGCAGGCTGCGGCAGCGGTTTACGCCGACATGGCGGCCGAGATCGGCGACGCTGACCCGTGCGATCTCCTCGGCAAGTTGCGAGACGATGTGCTGGCTGGTCATGTTCTTCCTCGACCGGGGCGCCCGGAGCGGTTCGTACGTGTCAATTCCCGCCGACCCGCCCAGGAAGGCGCCCGCCATGGAAGGGGGAATGCTGCTCCTGTCCCCTTATTTCCGTCCTATTTCCCGTAGCAGGCCCGACCTTGAGTGACCCGACCCGTCCGGCGAAGATCTCGCCATGAGATGAAGGACGGGGTGTGGGGCCGAAAGGAGCGAGGGGCGGTTTCGCGCGATGATCCTGGGGTGTTCATGACCCTGAAGAGTGCGTGTCCTGGTTTCCAGTCAGCCTCTGAGGTTCCTATTCAAGGACGGTGCTGGCGTCCACGAGAACGACGTCGTGCATCTGATTCAGATAGGCCTCGTAATAACCCTTATGTGAGGCGCCGACGACCGTCAGCATGCGCGTGCCCGGGTAGCGGCCCAGCACGTCACGGATGTTGGCGACCATGCGCAGATTGCGCGTTTCCCAGTATCCCACATAGCGCCGCCCGAATCCTTCAGGCGAAGGCTCGACAAGGGCCGCGCCGAAATCGGATTGATAGACGAGCATCGCCGCCGAGGGGGCGTTGAGCGCCCGATAAAGGTTCAGGACCCCGTCGGCCTCACCCAGACGCGCGTAGAGCAGGTCATCGGCCTCCTTGCGCGCCTTGCTCGCGGGGTTGTCCCAGGCGGCCATGACCGCCTTGCCGTAGGCCTCTGTTTCTTCGGACGGCGTCTCGCTGGCCGCCGACTGGTCATCGACGCTCCACAAGCGCTCAAGGCCCAGTCGAGCCGCAAGGGCGGCGGCGATCAATTCCGTTTCATTGCGTCTCGTCAAACGCCGGTTCAGGGCCGCGACCAACGCCTCGGTCAGGCCATCCTGGGCAAGCCGTTCGGCCTCGGGGAGGCGCAGCCACTGCACGACGGCCGAACCCGGCTCGCCGGCGGCGAGGAAGAGAAGAGCCAGCCGCCGTCGCTCGCCCGACGACGGCGCGTCAGGCCATTCCGCGAACAGACGCTCGACCTCCGCGTTGGCCGCGGGCACGTCCAGTCCGGCGGCCTCGCCGGCGACCGTGGGATCATAGCAGTAGTCTCGCACCGTCGAAGCATAACGATAGGGGTAGCGCCGCAGGCTGTCGCACTGAAGACCGGACAGGTTCTCGGTCGAGATGGCGGTGGGTCGCCAGGCCGCCAGTCGATCCAGCAGAGGCTCGAGGAGTTCCGGCCGGAAGGTGTCGGGCAGGCCTGAGAGATGCGGCGAACCCAGGACCAGCACCTCATTCAGTGCTCCCGTCGGGGGGCCCTTCAACTGGTCAGGATGGAAAACGGGTTGGTAGTCCTGGGCCATTGCAGCCGAGCTGATCACCATCAGGGCCGCTGCCGCCAATCCGATCGTCACACGCATTCCATACCCAACTGTTCGAGCACCGCGTCAACGGGCGGTTCGAGAAGCCTGGGCATGGCGACTGCTGCCCACAAGTTAAACCGCCGTAATCAAACCCTGGAAACGGGGACGAAAAGGGGACGCGTACTTTTCAGGTATATGAACAACCGCCTGGTCGGGGACACGTACCGGCTATCGCCGGAACATGTCCCCCCGCGGTCAATCCAGCGCCGCTCTCACCGCCGCGACACCCGCCGCGGCCTGGCTGTCGTCCGGGGCGCCGCCTTGGGCGAAGTCGGGTTTGCCGCCGGCGCCCTGGCCGCCCATGGCGATGACGGCGGCCCTGGCCAGTTCGGCGGCGTTGAAGCGGCCAGTCAGGTCGGGGGCCACCGCCACGGCGATGGCCGCCTTGCCGTCGGCCGTGCCGACGATGGCCACCACGCCGGCCTGCTTTTTGAACTCCTCCGCCAGGCCGCGCAGCTCCTTGCCGCCGACGCCGTCGAGCACCTTGCCGATGAAGCTGACGCCGCCGACGTCCTCGGCCGCCACCGGGCCGGCCCCGCCGCCGCCCATGGCCAGGGCCTTCTTGGCCTCCGCCAGGTCCTTCTCGGCCTTGCGGCGCTGGGCGTCGAGAATATCGACCCGCGCGATGACCTCAGACACTGGCGCCTTGAATCGGTCGGCCAGCTCGCGGGCGACATTGGCCTGGTCCTGCAGCCAGCGGCGGGCCGCCTCGCCCGTCAGGCCCTCGATGCGGCGCACGCCGGCGGCGATGCCCTGTTCGGCGACGATCTTGAACAGGCCGATGTCGCCGGTGCGGGCCACATGAGTGCCGCCGCACAGCTCGACCGAATAGGCCCCCTGCCCGGCCAGCGCCGCGCCAAGAGTCAGGACGCGGACCTCGTCGCCGTATTTCTCGCCGAACAGGGCCATGGCGCCGGCCTCGATGGCCTGCTGCGGCGCCATCATCTTCGTCTCGGCGGCGCGGTTCTGCAGCACGACGGCGTTCACCTCGTCCTCGATGCGCGCCAGCTCGTCGGCGGTCAGCGGCCCCCCGTGGCTGAAGTCGAAGCGCAGGCGCTCGCCGTCGACCATCTGGCCCTTCTGGGTGACGTGCTCGCCCAGCACATTGCGCAGGGCCGCGTGCATCAGGTGGGCGGCCGAGTGGTTGGCGCGGGTGGTGGTGCGGTTGGCCGGATCGACATGCAGCGAGACGGCCTGGCCGGCCTTGAGGGCGCCGGAGACAATCTGCAGGTGATGGGCATGCAGGTCGCCGGCGTGCTTCTGCACGTCCGTGACCTTGCCTGAGCCGCCGGGCCAGTCGATCAGGCCGACGTCGCCGGCCTGGCCGCCGCTCTCGGCATAGAAGGGGGTGCGGTCAAAGACCGCCTGGACCGTGTCGCCGGCGCCGGCCTCGTCGATCTCGGCGCCCTCCCTGACCAGGGCCAGAACCGTTCCGGTTCCGTCGGCGCCGTCATAGCCGGTGAAGGCGGTGGGCCCGACGCGGTCGCGGATGGCGAACCATTCGGCGGCGGCGACCTGCTGGCCCGTGCCCTTGAGGCCTTCGGACTTGCTGCGCTGCTCATCCATCAGCCGGTCGAATTCGGTGGTGTCGACGGTCAGCTCCAGCGCCCGCACCGCGTCCTGGGTCAGGTCGAGGGGAAAGCCGTAGGTGTCGTGCAGCTTGAAGGCCACGTCGCCCGGCAGGACGCCGCCGGCGGTCAGGCCCTCCGTGGCCTCGTCGAGCAGGATCATGCCGCGACCGAGGGTGCGGCGGAACCGCTCCTCCTCCTGGCGCAGGGTCTCGACAATGGCCGGCTGGGCGCGGCGCAGCTCGGGATAGGCGGCGCCCATCTGGTCGACCAGGGTCGGCGCCAGGCGATGCATCAGCGGCTCGGCGGCGCCAAGCAGATGGGCGTGGCGCATGGCCCGCCGCATGATCCGGCGCAACACGTAGCCCCGTCCTTCATTCGACGGGGTGATGCCGTCGGCGATCAGGAAGGACGAGGTGCGCAGGTGGTCGGCGATGACGCGGTGCGACGGCGCGCGGTCGCCCTGCGCCTTGACGCCGGTGGCCTCCTCGGAGGCGGCGATCAGGGTGCGGAACAGGTCGACGTCGTAGTTGTCGTGGACGCCCTGCATCACCGCGGCGATCCGCTCCAGCCCCATGCCGGTGTCGATCGAGGGCCTGGGCAGGTCAGTGCGCGTTCCGTCGAGGTGCTGCTCGAACTGCATGAAGACCAGGTTCCAGATCTCGATGAACCGGTCGCCGTCCTCCTGCGCGCTGCCCGGGGGGCCGCCCCAGATGTGCTCGCCGTGGTCGAAGAAGATCTCCGAACAGGGGCCGCAGGGGCCGGTGTCGCCCATGGACCAGAAGTTGTCGTTGGTGGCGATGCGGATGATGCGGTCGTCGGAGAGGCCGGCGATCTTGCCCCACAGGGCCGCCGCCTCGTCGTCAGTGTGATAGACGGTGACCAGCAGCTTGTCCCTGGGCAGGCCGAAGTCGCGGGTCAGCAGGGTCCAGGCGTGGGTGATCGCCTGTTCCTTGAAGTAGTCGCCGAACGAGAAGTTGCCGAGCATCTCGAAGAAGGTGTGGTGGCGGGCGGTGTAGCCGACGTTGTCCAGGTCGTTGTGCTTGCCGCCGGCGCGGACGCACTTCTGCGACGAAGCCGCGCGGGGGGCCGGCGGGGTCTCGGCGCCCGTGAACATGTTCTTGAACGGCACCATGCCGGCATTGACGAACAGCAGGGTCGGATCGTTCTGCGGCACGAGGGGAGCCGAGGCGACGACCTGGTGACCGTTGCTCCCGAAATAGTCGAGGAAGCTGCTGCGGATCTCGTTGAGGCTCTTCATCGCATGGCCGGTCTGCTGTCGGTCCGGGCGGAAGGGCCCTCGCCGATGGGATTGGAACCGGCTGCATAGCCAAGGGGCGGCGCGGTCACAAAGGAAAAGGCGCGTGGTCGCGGATTCGAGGAGAGGGTGGACGGGCCTTCGCCAGATGTTGATGCGCCCTGAAGGCCCTGATGGAATGGTTCGCTCCGGACCGGCCCTTGCTCAAGGACCGCTTCGCGGCCGCGCAGCGGCGACCCCGAAGGGGTCGTCCTTGACCAAGGTCCCGCCGGAGCAAGAATGCTCATCAAGACATCAGGTCGAATTGCGCCGTGGAGCGGTGTGGAGGTTCGAAGTCTTGCCCCTCTCCGGGCGGGCGAGGGCAGGGCCCGGCGCGCAGCGCGGGTGGATGGGGGATCACGACTTTTGTCTGCTCCGTTTCTAATCCCTCATCCGACCTGTTCCGCAGGCCACCTTCTCCCGCCGGGAGAAGGAAGGACGCGCACAGGAAAAGGACGCCCGGCGGTTGGACCGGACGTCCTTTGATCGCGGCGGACCCCGCGGGGCCACGCGGGCGTCGGGTGGGCAGGCGCCCGGCGTAGAGAGGTCCGCCGCGAAACCGTCGGTGGCCTGGCGGCCGCCGATCCGGGTCCGGGGCTAGTGTGCTGGATTTGAAGTTCGCCTCATTGTTGGATCAAGCTGTGAGCGAACTTCAAATCCAAAAAGCGCACTAGAAACATATACTTGCTAGTGTCCTCTTCAATTCCGAAGTTCGTCAGAGCCCGCCACAAGCACTTGCGAACTTCGGAATCGGGACACTAGTCCTCGTCGCCGCCCTCGGAGGGGCCGACCAGCAGCTCTTCCTCGATGATCTCGGACTTGCCGCGCACCGCGTCCTCGATCTGCTGGGCGATGTCGGGGTTCTTCTTGAGGAACTCGCGCACGTTGTCGCGGCCCTGGCCGATGCGCTGGTCGCCGAACGAGAACCACGAGCCCGACTTGTCGATCACCCCGGCCTTGACGCCCAGGTCAATGATCTCGCCCAGCTTGGAGATGCCCTCGCCGTACATGATGTCGAACTCGACCTCGCGGAACGGCGGGGCGACCTTGTTCTTGACCACCTTGACCCGGACGTTGTTGCCGACGATCTC
>JAUXTQ010000027.1 GCA_030678995.1 Caulobacter sp. | reverse complement strand
GTCGACCGCCAGGGTCGAGGCCGGAACACCGAGACCAACCAGCGCATCGGCGACCGCCTTGGCACGACGTTCCGACAGGCGGACGTTGTACTGCGGCGAACCGGAGGAGTCGGTGTGGCCGATAACCACGATGCGGGTCGCACCGCCGGCGTTGGCGTATTGAGCCGCTTCAGACACCACCGTCTGGGCTTCCGGCGTCAGGATGTACTGATCGAACGGGAAGTAGACGATGAATTCCCGGGCCTCGTACTGCGGCGGCGGCGGAGGCGGCGGCGGCGGGGGAGGCGGCGGGGGGGGCGGAGGCGGAGGCGGCGGGGGAGGCGGCGGCGGCGGAGCGTCGAACGCACCGAAGGCGTAGCGAACGCCGATCGTCACCGACTGATCGACATACTCACCGCTGAACTCCCCGGGCGCGAAGGCCGCGAACGTGCCCAGGCCCGTGCTGTCGAAGTGAACATCCGAGCCTTGCAGGAAGCGGTAGGTCGCATCGATGTTCAGGCGATCGGTGGCCACGAACGAGAAGCCCGCCAGAGCCTGCCAGGCGAACGAGGTGTCGTCCTGATCGATGCCCAACCGGCTGACCGGCAGCACCTGGTTGCCCTGGCCGCCGACAGACATGTCCACCTTGTTCACACCGACGCCGACGCCGATGAAGGGATTGAACGAAGAGTCGGGCATGAAGTCATAGATGACGTTCGCCATGAGCGAATAGGACTTGATCGAGCCCTGGGGCGGCGAGCACGGCGGGAAGGAGCCGATTTCGCAGAGCGCGTTCGGGGTCGGCCGGGTCGGATCGCCATAGACGTCGCCGACATCGCCCGCACGGGCGCCGCCTTCGAGTTCCACACGCCAGTTCGGATTGATCCGGTAACCCAGGCGAGCGAACCCGACGAAGTCGTCTTCGATCTCGAACTCGAAGTTGTAGGGGTCGCCGTCGCTGGCGAGCCCTGTGGACCGCATCTCCATGTTATCGGCCCAGTGGTAGCCGAGGTCGAAGGCCGAGTACCAACCGCTGTTTGGCTCGGCGAACGCCTGAGGCGCCAGCGCCAGAGCGCCGAGCACAGTGCCCAGCATGAGTGCTTTTCTTTTCACAACGAGCCCCTCGCTCAAATTTCGCCGCGCACCGGGAATCCAGCGCCGGCCTTTAGGAATTTGGCCGCAGTTTTAGCGACGATGCAACTATCCGGACCCCCATTCAGGAAATCCGGACAATCCGACGACGCCTAGACCTTCCGACCGACCCAGCAACGCCCGAAACGCGTTGGCGTTCCATGCAGTATGCCCGACGACCGTGCACGATACTCTCGCGCGTTGCGACCATACGCCACCTTCCAGAGATATTCCAGCGGTTGCACCAGCGTAGTTCAGGGGTGTGGCGAGGGCGCCGCAGGTATTCAATCAGGCGTGTTGGCGTCCAGCTCGGCGAGCCAGGCGTCGGGCCGGGCGTCCGACGGCATCCGCCAGTCCCCACGGGGGGAAAGCGCCCCGCCGGAAGATATCTTCGGCCCGTTCGGCACGGCCGACCGCTTGAACTGGTTGGCGAAGAAGCGGGTCAGGAACAGGCGCAGCCAGTGCTTGATTTCCGCCAGGTCGTAGGCCCGGCGCTCGGCGGCCGGCAGGTCGACCGGCCAACCCCCGCGGTCGGCGTCTCCCCAGGCCGACAGGGCCAGCCAGGCGATTTTCGACGGCGCGGCGCCGGAGCGGGTCATGTGGAACAGGGTGAAGTCCTGCAGGGCGTAGGGCCCGACGAAGTCCTGGGTGGCCTGGGTCTTGCCGCCGTCGGCCGGCACCAGCTCGGGCGAAATCTCGGTGTCGAGGATGTCGCGCAGCACCGCTACGGCCGTCTCGCCCACCTCGGCGGCCCCCGCCGCGAAGCGGATCAGGTGCTGGATCAGCGTCTTGGGCACCCCGCTGTTGGGGTTGTAGTGGCTCATGTGGTCGCCGACACCATAGGTGCACCAGCCCAGGGCCAGCTCCGACAGGTCGCCAGTGCCGACCACCAGCCCCCCGTTCTGGTTGGCCAGCCGGAACAGGTAGTCGGTGCGCAGCCCGGCCTGGACGTTCTCGAAAGTCACGTCGTAGACCGGCTTCCCGTCGGCGAAGGGGTGGCCGAGGTCCGCCAGCATCTGGTCCGCCGCCGGGCGGATGTCGAGTTCGGCGGCGCTGACGCCCAGGGCCTTCATCAGGGCCCAGGCGTTGGCCTTCGTCCGGTCGGAGGTGGCGAAGCCGGGCATGGTGAAGGCCAGCACCCCCTCGCGGGGCAGGCCCAGCTGGTCCATGGCCTTGGCGGCCACGATCAGGGCCTGGGTCGAGTCCAGCCCGCCCGAGACGCCGATGACCAGTTTCTTCA
Source organism: Caulobacter sp. (assembly GCA_030678995.1). GTDB lineage: Bacteria > Pseudomonadota > Alphaproteobacteria > Caulobacterales > Caulobacteraceae > Caulobacter. Next base: position 121,399 of record JAUXTQ010000027.1, on the reverse strand, counting down.
GGCCCGTTGACCTGAGCCGCTGGGCCAGGCCCTGGACCTGCACGTTGTAGGCCTCGTGGCAGTATTCGGCGAGGCGGGCGGGGTCGTCGGGCACGAACGGGAAGCGGTCCACCGTCCGGCGCAGCGCCAGCGGTCCGGTCGGGGCCTCGAAGGCGATATCGACGGTGCGCCAGACGGCCTCCTGCCGCCCGGCGATGGCGTCGCCGAAGGAGCCGGTGCGGATGCGCTCCTGGCGGACCCGGCCCAGGTCCACGTCGACCACGGCCATGGTCGACTCGGTGGGGAACCGGCCGCTCTCGGCCAGCAGCTCGCCCAGCTCGAAGATCGAGGCCTGGCCGTCCCAGGCGTTGTCGGTGGTCGACTCCCCGACCCCGGCGGCGGAATAGGCATAGACCGCCTGGCAGCGCATCGACTGGGAGGCGCACAGCAGCCGCCGGGCCTCGGCCTTGCCGATGACGACGTTGCTGGCCGACAGGTTGAGCAGGATCTCGGCGCCGGCCAGGGCCGCGGCCGTGGAGGGCGGCTCGGGCGTCCAAACGTCCTCGCAGATCTCTGCGTGAAAGGTGAACGGCGCGGCGCCGCCGGCCCGGAACAGCAGGTCGGTCCCGAACGGAACCAGCCGATCGGCGATCTGAAGGGTGCGGCCCACGACGCCCCGGCCGCTGGCGAACCAGCGCCGCTCATAATATTCGCGGTAGTTGGGCAGGAAGGTCTTGGGGACGGCCCCGAGGATCTCGCCGTCGTGGATCACCACCGCGGTGTTGAACAGCCGCCCCTCGAAGCGCAGCGGCGCGCCGACGGCGAACACCGGACGCAGACCGCCGCTGGCCTCCGCCAGGCTGGCCAGCGCCGCCTCGACCCCGTCGAGCAGGGCGTCCTGCAGCAGCAGATCGTCGATCGAATAGGCGCTGATGCCCAGCTCCGGGAAGACCATCAGGGCGACGCCCTGGTCGTGACCCTGTTTCACCAGACCCAGCGTGCGTTCGGCATTGGCGGCGGGGTCGGCCAGGGACGTCAGCGGCACGCAGGCCGCCACCCGCACGAAGCCGTGGCGGTAGGGTGAAGCGAAGGGGAGGCCCCGATCGGGCGACATCTTGGCGGTCATGGCGGCAGATTTACATGTTTCGCCGGCCCCGCGCATCGTTTCCGCCGCAAGTGCAATCGGGCTTTCTGAGAAGACGGCGCGCCGCCCTGTGCTAGAGCAGCATCCTGCTGCACGGACGGCGGGATGTTGACCAGCCTCCGCCGGCCGTGATGACCTCCAGGGACCCACCATGCTCTATCCTGTGATCTTGAGCGGCGGATCCGGCCAGCGCCTCTGGCCCGCGTCCCGCCCGTCCCGTCCAAAGCCCTTCATTCCGCTGCTCGGCGGCCGGTCGACGTTCGACATGGCGGTCGAGCGGGCCCTGTCCCTGCCGGACGCCGCCAGGCCGATCGTCGTCGCCGGGCGAGGGCATGAGGCGGCCATCCAGGCGGCGGGCGCCGCGACGGGAACCGAGCTGGTCCTGCTGCTGGAACCGGATGCGCGCGATTCCGCCGCCGCGATGGCCGCCGCCGCCTGCTGGATCTTTGACCGGGATCCGGAGGGGGTCGCCCTGTTCCTCGCCGCCGACCACTGCATTCCCGACCTGGCCGCCTTCCGGACGGTGGTCGCCAGGGCCTTGCCGCAGGCGCTGCTCGGCCGGATCGTCACCCTGGGCGTAACACCCACCTCGCCGGCCACGGGCTATGGCTACATCCGGCCGGGAGAACCTCTGGACGAGGGGCTGTGGCGCGTGGCGAGCTTTGTCGAAAAGCCCTCGGTCGATCGCGCCGAGGCCCTGCTGGCCGAGGGTTGCCTGTGGAACAGCGGAATGTTCATGGTCTCGGCGGCGGCCCTGATCGGCGAGCTCGAAGCCAGGGCGCCGGCGGTGCTGGCGGCGGCGCGGGCGGCGGTCGACGAGGCGGAAACGGACGGTCAGGTGGTCCGACTGGGCGCCACGTTCAGCGCCGCGCCGAAAATCTCGATCGACTACGCGGTCATGGAGGCCACCCGCAACGCGGCGGTCGTCGCCGCGCCGTTTGCCTGGTCTGACCTGGGCAGCTGGAGCGCGGTGCTGGAAACCGGGACTCGCGACGCGGACGGCAACGCGGCCAGCGGGGCGGCGGTGTTCGCCGACGCGACCAACACCCTGGTTCGCGCGGGGCCGGGCGTCACGGTCGTCGTGGTCGGCGCCAGCAACCTGGCCGTCATCGTCGACGAAGGGGTGGTGATGGTCTGCAGCCTCGACAACGACGCGGGCCTGAAAGCCGCCGTCGAACGGGCCCAGGCGATCTCCGGATGACGGTGGGGGCGGACCACAAGACCCGAGCGCGACCGGCGTTGTCCGTGGCCTGTATGCTCGAACCGGGCAAACTCTGGAATCCTTACCTTCGACTGCTTCAGGGCGCTTTGGGCGACGCCGGTGTGCGCTATCGGAGCGGGATCGGGTTTCTCTGGTGGGGCGACTATCGTCTGGTTCACGTGCATTGGCCCGAAGCCATGGCGCGGCACAGGTTCGCCGGCGGCGCCCTGCTGAAGTCGGTCCTTTTTGTCGGGGCCCTCGTCGTCGCGCGCCTCCGGGGCCGCAAGGTGGTCTGGACCGTGCACAACCTGCAAACCCACGAGGGCGCGGCTCGCCCAATGCTCGAGAACCTGGCGTGGACCGTGTTTCAACGCGCTGTGTCGGGCGTCATCCTCCTCACCGCCGGCGCCGAGGCTGAGTTTCTGACCCGGTACCCTCGGCTGGCCGACCGTCCCCGGGCCGTCATACCGCATGGCCACTATCGCGCGTTGGCCAGCTCCGGTGTGGATCGGGCGGCCGCCCGCGACCGGGTCGGCGTCGCCGCGGGCAGCGCGGTCATCACCTTCTTCGGCCTGGTCAGACCCTACAAAGGCGTTCGGGAACTGATCGAGGCCTTCCGCGAGGCGGATATCACCGACAGCCACCTGGTTATTGCCGGCCAGACCATGGGCGGCCCCGCCGATCCGGATTTTTCACGCACCATCGAGCAACAGATCGGCGCCAGCGACCGGATCACCGGCCATCTGCGGCGGTTGTCCGATGAAGAACTATCGACGCTGATGGCGATGACCGACCTGACGGTGTTGCCGTTTCGGCGGGTTCTCAACTCCGGGTCGGTGCTGTTCGCCCTGTCCAGCAACCGTCCAGTGTGCGCGCCGCGTCTGGGCGCCCTGCCCGAGATCCAGGCGCAGGTCGGGCCGGAATGGCTCTATCTCTATGATCCGCCCCTGACGCCAGAAATCCTGAAGGACGCCCTGCGGTGGGCGCTGGAGGATCGCCGGGGCGCACGACCCAACCTGGACGCATTCGACTGGGGCTCCATCGCTCTCGCCCACCGCGCCTTCTTCGGCTCGGTCGATTCTACTGATCCAGAGTAGCGGCGTTCGTTGGGAACGCCATTCCGCTCGGCGCATCTGCACCGCAATCACCCGTGCTCGACTGGCGATCATCAACGCATAAGAAGAATGCGCTGGAGTGCATTTTCACCATTCCATCTAGCCGCCGGCCCACCAACTGAAGGTTGGCCCTGGCTGCAAATGGTATTCAAGTGAGCCTTCGCGCCCATTTTGTCCTGTCCCGCAACCAAGCCCAGAACGTGTCTGAGTCGAAGGCGTCAAGATGGGTGATGTCGCGCGATTCAGCTAGAAATCTGGCCCGCCATTCTTCAGTGCGCGCGTCCCGTTGGATTTCCAGATTGATGTTGGTGCGCTCGATACCGTTAGGCACCCTTTCGCCCATGAGATCCGCCACGACATCCACTAACTTGCCGGGCCGTGCCAGAACGTCCTCGTAGGTAAACCACGTCGGCGAGAGGTTATTTCGCGCGAAGAAGATTCTCCACCTCGCGTTGTTACGCGCAATTGTTTCAAGTTGCCTTCTGATGGCAACTACATCATAGAATGGCGACTTTTCTATTTCTTTATCGTTCGATCGATAGACTCCTGTCTGCGACGCTTTTACCCAAGAGATGGCTTGGCCAAGATAATCCCGGCGCTCCAAGTACAACAACTTTAGATTCGGCAGTCTATCAACCCAGAGAGTCCGGCGCCCGTAGTCGAAATAGGGGCTCATGACTTTGACACCATAGACACCGTTAGTCGACAGGCCGCCAGTAAGTATATAGGAAATCTGAGAATCTGGATTATTTGAATAAGACGCCATTCCCCGAGATATCATTCCCTTTGTATTGAAATACTCTTGTGGAAACCCCAGCAGTCCCGTAGACGAAAGAATTTCGCAGGCATAATTGCTGCCGGAACGCGGCGTGGTGCAAATGGCGTAACCTCGGATTTGCTCAGGGCTGTGTGTCAAGGCTACCATCCATGCAAACCATTGCAGTAAGTGCGCAGCCTGATATCGGTGCGCCTGGGGGGTGAGCAATAATCGCTACATCGTACTCCGCGCCAGAAATCATGGTTGGAATGCTCTATCCATTGCCGAACATTTCGGTTCCTCAGACTTAGTTTTGCCCGCCGTCAGATCTACCGCGGACAGAACTTGCGCCTAGCAGATTTGACATGACCATCCTTCCGGCTGGCCCAAGGAAGATATTCGGCGCGAGAATCACGGCCGCCAGAGCGGCAAGTCCGCTTGCTGCACCAACGCACAACACGACTGCGAAAGCGTTGAACTCCATGTAGCGCACAGTGAGCAGTGTCGGAATGGCGACTGCGATGGAGAGTGCGCCGCAGGCAAGCCCATTCTTCTGAGCGCGGAGATAGTCGATGAATCCCAGCCCGGTTCGTCGGCAGGCGAGTAGCGTGACAAGGCTGTAGTTCAAGGTCGTTGCGCTAACCACCCCCGCGCAGATGCCAATCAGGCCGAACTGAACACCGAACAGGCAGCCGACCACGGTCAGAATGGCGAACACCATCTGGGCCGCCGCCAACAGGTATGGCTGGCCGCTGCTGCGCAGGACGGTCCCGCCAACTCGCACCGAAAGACGGAAGTACATTGCAAGACTAAGAATGCGGAATGGCCAGATTACGCCCTGCCAGCCGTCGCCAAGGACGACCCGGACCAATTCCGAAGCCACGGCCACCAGCGCAATCGTCAGGGGCATGCCTACAATCGCCACCAACGACAGCCCGTGCATGTAGGCGGTCCGAAGCCGCTCGCGCTCGTTCTGCACCTGGGCGAAGGCCGGAAAGGCGACCCGCTCCACGACCTGCCCGTACAGGGTCTCGGGAAAGCCCATCAGGCTGTTGGCGCGCGAATACAGCCCCAGCGCCGTGATCGGAAGGTAACGGCCGACGATGAAACGATCGGCCTGGGAGGCGACCCGGGTGAACAGCACCACCAGGGAAAATCCCGCGCCTCTGGCCCACAGCCGGCGTATCTCGCCGCCGTCGAGGATAAAGGGGAACGACCGCCGGGCGGCGACCCGGACCAGCACCGCGCGGGTGAAGGCCTGCACGATCAGGCCGTTGATCAGGGCCCAGTAGCCCCACCCCATGATGGCCAGGGGGATAGCGACCAGGGCGGTGCCCGCCACGGCGCCAGCCAGGTCGATCAGGGCCAGATCGCGCGCCCTCAGGTCCCTGGTCAGCAGGCCCTGCGGGACGGCGGCGATCGCGAACCCGAGGCCGGCCAGCGCGACAACCCGCACCACCTGCGTCATCAGGTCGTTGCGGAACCATGTTGCGACCAGGGGCGCGCCGATCTCCATCAGCCCAAAGAACAGGGCCGCCATGGCCAGGATGATGGTGTTGGCCACGTTGATCGTGCGGTCGGTCAGCACCGGTGACTGCACGATCGCCGTGCCCACGCCCATCTGGGCGACAAGGGTGACGATCGACAGGAAAGCCGCGGCGGCGGCGGCGACGCCGAAATCCGCCGGGTTCAGCAGCCGGGCGAGGGTGGCCAGAAAGACCACCTGGAGCAATCTGGCGACCACGAAAACGGCGAATGAGGCGGTGATCGCCGAGGTTACGCGATGGCCCAGGCCGGGCCGGCGCCCGGCAGGCTCTCCCTGGTTGGGTGAATCGACGTCCATGTCCCCCTTCCGGGCCGCGCCCGGTCTGCCTAACAGATTCTGGGCCGCCGCGAGCAGGATTGACGGCCGGCACGCGCGAAATCGGCCTTATGCGGTTCGTGAGACCCATTGGCGCGCCCCGGTCTTGACCCTAACCTCGCGCCGCGTCGCCCGCACCGGTTGCGACCGCGCTTGAGGGGGCGCCGTGGGGCAAGCCGGGACCTACCGATCCGATATCGACGGTCTGAGGGCCGTCGCCATCCTCGTGGTGGTCGCTTTCCATGTCGGACTGCCGGGCTTTTCCGGCGGATTCGTGGGCGTCGACGTCTTCTTCGTCATATCGGGCTTTCTGATCACCGGCCTGCTGGTGCGGGAGCAGGACCGATCCGGCCGGATCGACATCCTCGATTTCTACGCCCGGCGGGTCCGACGGATCGTGCCGGCCATGGCCCTGGTGCTGGTGGCGGTCATGGCGCTGGGCCTGGTAATACTGTTGCCGTTCGGCGAACAGCAGGCCTTTGCGACATCCGTCCAGGCGGTCGCCGGGTTCGTGTCGAACCTCTACTTCAAGACCGTGCTATCGGATTATTTCCGCGCCCGCGCCAACGGCCTGCCGTTGCTTCACACTTGGACCCTGGCGGTGGAGGAGCAGTTCTATTTGCTCTGGCCCCTGGCCCTGGCGATGGCCGCATGGCTGGCCGGAGCCGCGCGCCTTGGCCGGCGACGCCTGCTCGCCTGGCTCATCGCCGCAGGCAGCCTGGCGTCCCTCGTGGCCTGCGCGACTATGACGTGGAAGTGGCCCCAGTGGACGTTTTTCCTCACGCCTTTCAGGGCCTGGGAATTCGGCGCGGGCGCCCTGATCGCCCTCCTGCCGCGCGGCGCCGGGATCAGTCCACGCTGGGGCGTCTGCCTGACCCTGGGCGGGATTGCCGCCATAGTCGCCGCGACAGTCCTGTTCAGCGATCAGACCCTGTTTCCAGGCGTGGCCGCGCTGCTCCCCGTCGCTGGGGCCGCGGCGGTGATCGCCGGCGGGGCGGCGGCGCCGGCGGCCGGCCTGACCCGCCTGCTCGGATCCGCGCCGATGGTCGCGATCGGCAAGGTCTCCTATTCCTGGTACCTGTGGCACTGGCCGCTGCTGGCGCTGTGGAGTCTCGTGACGCTTAGGGAGCGTTCACTGACGGCCGGCCTGCTGCTGGTCGTGCTGGCGCTGGTGCTGGCCGGCCTCACCTGGTGGTTCGTCGAGGAGCCGGTGCGGCGGCGCAAACCCGGACCGTTCGCCACCAGGGGCGGCGCCGTGATGGCCGGCGTCGGAATCCTGGCGACCTGCGCGGCCCTCGCGGGCGGGCTCAGGGTCTGGGCGGACCATGGCGCCGCGGTCACGCCACAGGCGGCGGCGGCCGAGGCGGCGGCGCGCTTCCGGACCACGATAATATCGGGATGCGAGACCCCGGTAGGATCACGCGATCTGGGCCCAGTGGCGAACTGTCGCCGCGGTGCGCGGAGCCCATCGACGACGGTCTTGCTGTGGGGCGACTCCCATGCCCGCCACCTGGAGCCGGCGCTGACCGCTGAGGCCGCCGCCGCCGGCTACGCGGTGCTCTACCGGGTCAGGAGCGGATGCGGACCACGCCTCAGCTCGCCGGACAGGATGTTTGGCGCGCACACCTTCCGCGCCCTGGACTGCGTAGCGTTCAACCGGGCGGTGCTGGACAGTCTGCCGGCCGCCAAGGCCGAGGGGGTCGCCGGCGTGGCGATCGCCGCCCGCTGGGAGGCGCGGCCGGATCACTGGCGGGAGGACCTGACGGAAATTGTCGCCAGGCTTCGCGCCCGGGGCCTGCGCGTGCTCCTGCTCGCCGACGCGCCTCAGTATCCGTTCGACGTTCCCGCCTGCGTCGCCCGCCGCGGGTGGACGGCCTGCGACCTCGACCGCGCCGCGGTGGACGCCGGGCGGGCGGGCGAGGTGCGTTTCCTGAAGTTGCTGGCCGCGTCCGATCCGGGGGTGGCCTTCTGGGATCCCATCGACACGATGTGCTCGCCGACCGTCTGCTCGCCCGTCAGGGCGGGCGCGGTCCTGTATGGCGACAGCGGCCACCTGTCCCGGGCCGGCGCCCTGAGCCTGGCCGGGGGGCTCACGCCGGCGCTGGACTGGGTCGGGGCGCGCAGCGACGCGCGGCCCTGACCCTAGTCCTTCTCCGGCTGGCCGCCGGACTCCTTGTCCAGGGCGGCGACGATCGCCTTGCCGCCGGACAGTCGGTCGTTGAGCGACTGGCGCAATGCGCGAATGCGGCGGGCCGTCCGGTCAGGGTGGCGGGTCACGGCGAAATAGATCGCCAGCATCGCCAGGTAGGTCGCGACAAAGGCCGGCTCGGGCACGTTGGCCCGCAGGGCCAGCGCCGCCAGCAGACCCGTCGCCAGGCTCGCGGTGCAGATGATCAGCACCACGTCGCTGACCCGGAAGCCGCCATCCATCAGAATGTGGTGCACATGGGTCCGGTCCGCCGCGACGGGCGACTTGCGGCTGGCGATGCGTCGCAGGGCCAGGGCGATCGCGTCGATCACCGGCGGCGCGATCAGAAAGGGCGCCAGCACCGGCGTAACCGGATGGCTCGGGCTCTGGGTCAGACGGAAACTGGCCCAGGCGATGATCAGGCCGATGATGGCGCTGCCGGAATTGCCCAGGAAGGCGCGGGCTCTGGCGTGGCCGGGCAGGCGCAGGTTGAAGACCAGAAACCCGGCCATGGCCCCCGCGGTGAACAGCAGTTCGCTGACCAGCGGCACATTCCCCGAGTAGACCGCCGCCGACAGGAGCATGACCACCGCGCACAGCGTGATCGACCCGGCCAGGCCGTCGATTCCATCCATCATGTTCAGGGCATTGATCAGTCCAACCGTCGCCAGCACCGTGAACGGCATGGACAGGGAGCCCAGATCGGTTTGCTCGAAGCCGAAGACGCCGCCGATCTGCTCAACCTTGACGTCGCCGACGTAGACCAGCACCAGCGCCGCCGCCACCTGGGCGACGATCCGGTAGCGCCAGCTCAGGTCGTAGATGTCGTCCAGGACGCCGACCACCAGCAGGATGCCCAGGGCGATCGCCAGGCTGGCCAGGTGCGGCGTGACGGGCAGCAACAGCAAGGCTGGACCCAGAACGCCGATCGCCACGGCCGGGCCGCCGGTGACCGGAACGTGGCCATCGTGCGCCTTGTGCCCGCCGGGCCGGTCGACCAGCCCGATCCGCCGGGCGACCGGATTCATCAACTGGATGAGCCCGACCACGACGAGGAACGACAGGGCAATCTTGAAGGCCGCCAGCTCCATTCCGTCACTCCAAACCGCGATCTAGTCGACCCGACGTCCGGAGTTCAATCTCCGGACGGCCCCGCTGCATTGCAGCAAAGGTGTCCATAAGTCGACTCCGCGACGTCTGTACGTTGGGTCAGCGGCATTAAACGGGCGTCCGGCCGAAACCCGTCTCACGACCGCAGACTACACGAGCACACAGGAATTGCAGCCGTCCCGGTTGTGCGTCCTGACCAACCAATGTGTTGACGCAGCCCCACTATTTCCCCGATAAGATCGCCTTGCAAAGCGGCAAGGCGATGTCGTGCGCGCCCCGCGTTGGCGGGTTGTCGCGGATGTCTCCCCCGGGGTTTCCCGGAAAAGCTGGGCCTAAGGAGCGCATATGATCAGGTGGTTGCCGCTCGCTGCTGCGGCCGTGTTGCTTTTGAGCGGCTGCGCGTCGTCGCAACTCAAGGCCGGGGACTACGGTACGGATCTGCCCCCGCCTTCGGCCGGTGGAGTCGTCGCTCCGGTTCGCGAGTATCGCATTGGCCCTCTCGACAAGATCACCATCCAGGTCTTCCAGAACAAGGATCTCGGCCTTGAAGGCGTTCGGGTGCCGGTGACAGGCAAGATCCTTCTGCCGATGGTCGGCGAGATCGACGTCGTCGGAAGGACCTCGACCGAGCTGGCCGCGGATATCTCGGCCAGGCTGAGCACGTGCTGCCTGCAGAACCCGCAGGTCATGGTCCAGGTCGACGAGGCCGTCAGCCAGCAAATCACCATGACCGGAGCGGTTACGGAGCAAGGCGTCTTCGCGCTGCGCGGACCGACTACCCTGTTGCAGGCCATTTCCATGGCCAAGGGTCCGGGACCGACGGCCTCGAGCCGGGTCGCGGTGTTCCGCACGGTCAACGGGCAACGGATGGGCGCCCTCTTTGATATTGACGACATCCGGTCCGGTCGCGCCAAGGACCCGGAGATCTACGGTGGCGATATGATCGTGGTCGACACGTCGGGCGCCAAGAGCGCGTGGCGGGGCGTGATCAGCGCCGTGCCGTTCCTCGGCGTGTTTGGCCCCCTCCTCTAAACCACAAAACGCGGGCCCAAATCCGCCAGCGGGAATTTGACATGGTCGGCAACGAACACTCTGGCGGCGAGTACAATCGCTCGGTCGCCCTGTCACACAGTGATGGCGCCGCCTTGCAGGCACGGCGCTTTGGCGTGCCCGGGGAGTATTTCGGCGACGCCGATCCGGCGGCCAGCGAAGGCCCCGATATCTTCCGCTACCTTCATATCCTCGTGAAGCACTGGCTGGTGATTCTGGCGGCGGTCATCGTGTCGACGGCGGTTGGCCTGACGCTGACCCTGATGACCCAGCCGATCTACACCGCCGCGGTGACCCTGCAGATCGACAAGGAAGCCCCGAGGGTGCTTGACGGGGACTCATTGAACAGCCCCCGGGACACCACGTCATATGACGAGTTCTTCCAGACCCAGTATGGCCTGCTCAACAGCCGTTCGCTGGCCCTGCGCACGGTTGATCGCCTGAACCTCATCAATGATGCCGCCTTCCTCAAGGCCTACGATATCGGGCCGGAGGCCCGCCGCAATCCTGAAGGCCTGCGTCAGTCGCTGGCCGGCATTCTGCAGGGCTCGCTCGACGTCACCCCGATCCAGCGCTCCCGCCTGGTCCGCGTCGCCTTTAGCAGCCCCGACCCCAATGTTTCGGCGCGGATCGCCAACGGCATCGCCGAGAACTTCATTGCCTCCACGCTTGAGCGCCGCTTCGACGCGACCTCCTACGCCCGCAAGTTCCTTGAAGAGCGCATCGCCTTGATCCGGGCAAAGCTGGAGGCGAGCGAACGGCAGCTGGTCGATTACGCCAAGGCCGAACAGATCGTCAGCATCGGCGGCGGCGGTGGCGGCATCGAAACCGGTGGCGGAGCCGAAGGCGGTGTCCGCGGCAGCAGCAACAGCGGCAACCAGTCCCTGTTGAATTCCTCGCTTACGGGCCTCAATTCCGCCCTGACTGACGCCCGGGCGGCCAGGATCATCGCTGAAGAGCGCTGGCGCCAGGCGCAGCGAGGCTCCGGGGCCGACCTTCCCGAGGTTCTGCAGAGCGCCACGATCCAGGGGCTCACCGCGACCCGATCAGCACTGGAGGCTGACTACCAGCAGAAGCTGCAGACCTTCCGACCGGAATTTCCCGAGATGGTCCAGCTGCGAACGCGGATCGCCGAGCTGGATCGTCAGATCCAGGCCGAGGTGGCCACCATTCAAGGCTCGGTCAAGCGGCAGTACGAGACGGCCCTCGGTCAGGAACGATCGTTCGAGGCCCAGGTCAATCGCCTGACCGGCGCGTCGCTCGACCTGCGCGGACGGACCATCCAGTACGACATCATCCAGCGAGAGGTCGATACCAACCGGACGCTGTATGACGGCCTGCTCCAGCGCTACAAGGAAATCGGCGTCGCCGGCGGCCTGAGCACCAACAACGTCTCTGTCGTCGACCCCGCAAGGGCGCCGGGCGGCCCGTCCAAGCCTCAGCCGATCAAAAACCTGATCGCCGCTGCGTTTATCGGCCTGCTTCTGGGCCTGGGCGCGAGCTTCCTGCTGGAAGCGCTCGACGAGACCATCCGCGCGCCGCAAGACGTGGAGACTCAGCTGGGCCTGCCCTTGCTGGGCACGATCCCCAAACTTGAGAAGGGCGTTTCGCCGGCCGAGGCGGCGATGAATATCCGATCGTCCTTCTCCGAGGCCTACTACTCCACCCGAACGGCCCTGCAATTCTCGACCGACTCCGGGGTGCCGAAGTCCATCCTGGTGGTCAGCGCCCGCCCCTCGGAAGGGAAGACCACCAGCGCGGTCAACCTCGCCCAGAGCCTTGCCCGCCTTGGCGCCCGGGTGCTGCTGGTGGATGCCGACCTGCGCAACCCGTCGGTTCACCGGGTCCTCAAGGCCCAGAACGCGACCGGACTGAGCAACTATCTGAGCGGCGGCATGTCGATCGAGCAGCTGGCCCAGGCGGTCGATATTCCCAACCTGCTGGTCCTCACCTCCGGCCCGCTCCCGCCGAGCCCCGCCGAATTGCTGAGCAGCGCGCGGCTGACGGAACTGCTGCAGGAAGCCATGCGGACCTTCGACCACGTGGTCATCGACGGCCCGCCGGTGATGGGCCTCGCGGACGCCCCGCTGATCGGGTCGCGCGCGGCCGGCACGGTGCTGGTGGTCGAGGCCGGCCAAACCGGCCGCCGGCTGGTGAAGGCCGCGATCCGCCGCATGCGGCTCGCCAACTCCCGGATGTTGGGCGTGCTGCTGACCAAGTTCGACGCTCGAAACAGCGCCTACGGTTACGGTTACGGCTACGGGTACGGCTACCAGTACAGCTACGACTACGGAGCCAAGCCGACCCTCCCCTCGAAGTCGTAAAGGCGCGGCGATGTGGTCTTTCGCGCGAACGGACCGTCGCCTCGCCCCGCAGCGGGGTGAGGGCAAGTCGTTACTGCTGGCGCTGACGATCGCCGTCACGACGGTGGCTCTGGGGCTCATGGTCCTGGACCAGGCGCGCCTAAGTCCGGCGGAAATCCGGCACGGGCTGGAGCGGGACCTGACCCGCTTCGCCAAGCCGGTGAGCAAGGCCGATCAGGAGGCCGTCGAGGCCCGCGCCCGGGTCGCATTGCGGCAGTTTCCGCTGGAGTCGCAGGCCGTCAGCCTGTTGGCGGTGTCACGGCAGTCCAAGGGCCGGCTGCGAGATGCCGATCAACTCTTCAGCGCCGCCTGGGCGCTCAGTCATCGCAACTCCGAGGCGGACCTCTGGCTTTTCCAGCGGGCAATGTCTTCTGGCCGGTTCGCTGACGGCTTCCTCCACGCTGACTCCCTGCTTCGGCGCGAACGCGGGGTCCGGGAACTGATGTATCCGACGCTGCTCGGAGCGCTGAATGATCCGAAAGCCATGGAGCCGCTGGTCGATCGGCTTCGGAACAAGCCAGGGTGGCGGAGCTCTTTCTTCGCCCTGGGGTTCGCCGGACCCGCACCCCAGCGCGCCGCCGCCATCCTGTGGGCATTGCAGGACTCGGGGAGCCCCGCGTCGAAGGATGAAGTCGAGGCCTACCTCAATTCACTGGTGGCGCGAAAACTCTACGAAGAGGCCTATGTCGGCTGGACGTTGTTCCTGCCGGGCGCCGAGCTGGCGAAGATTACCGGCGTCCATGATGGCGGATTCTCCGGCCTTGAGACGTTCGCGCCGTTTGGTTGGCGGATCGAATCTGGCCAGGGCGGCGGAGCAACGGTCGAACTGGAGGGGCCTGGCGACGGGGGTGCGCTGAAGGTTGTCCGTTTCGGCGGAACAACCCAGTTCTTTGCTCGTCAGCTTCTGGTCCTGGCGCCGGGCGCCTATCAGATTACCGTTCGGACGCGCGCCGACGGCGAGGCGTCGCCAGGCGTTCTCGAATGGGCCTTGTTTTGCGCTGAGGACGACTCGGTGCTGGCACGGACACCCGTGCGGGCTCGTCCGGGGGCCTGGAGCGGCCTGGCCCTGTCATTCAGGGTCCCGCCTCAGGGCTGTTCCGGCCAGGTTCTCAAGCTCCTCGGCGCGAGCCCCGGTTCCGCCGCCGAGCCGAGCATTTGGTTCGACGATCTGGCTCTGACACAATCGGGGCTCAACTAGTCATGGCGCAGCCAAGAATCGACTGGAGCAATCAGGTTTCGACCATCCGCGGGCTGTCCCTGGCTTTCTGGCTCACCGCAGCTGTCCTCGCGCTGGCCCTGGTCTTCGGCGGCGCCAGCAGAGAGAACACTCTACAGGTCATGTTCCTCGAACTGGCCAGCTTGCCGCTGCTTGCGCACGCGGCCTGGCGGTACACGACCGAGAACCGCTGGGAGAGCCTCGGCGGCGCGCGGTGGATATTGATGCTTCTGCCGGCAATTCCACTCCTCCAGCTCCTTCCCGTGCCGTTCGGTATCTGGGTAGACTTGCCCGGACACGCCGCGGCGGCCAGCGCGGCGCGTCTCGCGGGCCTGGCGCCGGAATGGCGACCGATCAGCCTGGCGCCGCTGGAAACCTGGCGCAGCATGCTGGCGCTGATTCCGCCCGCGGCGATATTCCTCGGCGCGGCGCTAACCACGGAATCGGAGCGACGCTGGCTGTGTGTGTTCGTTCCTGTTGTGGCCATCGTCAGTCTGGCGATCGGCGCCTTGCAACTGGCCGGCGGGGACTCGAGCCCGTTGTACTTCTACAAGACGACGAACCAGGGATCGCCGGTCGGACTGTTCTCAAACCGCAATCACCAGGCCAGCCTCCTGGTCATGTCGCTGCCGTTTGCGGCGCTCTGGCTTTGCAGAGCCAGACCGGGTCTCCGCGAAAGCGCGCCGACAGCCGCTGCCCTGGTCGGACATGTTGTTCTGATGGTCGTCGGTCTGGTGATCGTAGGCTCCCGCGCGGGAGCCCTTCTTGCCGCGCCCGCTCTTGTGCTGGTTACGGCGATGCTCGTGCGAGCCGGCCGGCTGGGTGGTCGGATCAGCTTGGTGGTTGGCGGCCTGGTCCTGGCTGTGTCGGTCCTGACGGCTTCGTTCGTCGTGGACCCCCTACTGGAACGGTTTTCCGCCCGGGCTGACCAGCGATTTGACACGGCGCCGGTCGTGGCGGCCACGGCCTGGCGGTTCCAACCGACCGGCGCCGGCATCGGCAGTTTCCCGTCGGTCTATGCCGGGGCTGAACCGGTGGAGTTAATGGCCCAGACCTATTTCAATCACGCACACAACGACTACCTGGAGATATGGCTCGAGACCGGCGTGCTTGGCGTGATGGCGTTACTGTCCATTATCGCCTGGTGGGTGGGCCGAAGCTATCGGGTATGGACGCTGCAGACGACCCCGGGGCGCAATCTGGCGAGGGCAGGGTCAGCCGCGATTGCCCTGTTGCTGGTGCATTCGCTGGTCGACTATCCCGTCCGCACGCTGGCGATAGCGGCGGTTCTGGCGCTGTCATGCGCCCTGCTCGCCGGACGGCCGACCGATTTCAGTCCCGAGGTGCAGCCGACAGTTGGCACCCGGGGCCGCCGCCGCCCGACCTAGGACGTAGTCAGGATTTAATGGCTGTTGGGGATTCCGGCTTGCTGCGGGTTGTGATTCAAGGCTGATTTTTGGAGATCAGTCCTGATGAGCGTCGTTGATCCAGATCGTTTGACCGACGAGCAATGGGCCCGGCTGGCTGGGCTGATGCCTGGGGGCTGCAAGGGCAAGCGCGGGCCCAGAACCAACAATCGGCTGTTCATGGACGCGGTGTTGTGGATGGCCCGGGCCGGCGCGCGGTGGCGTGATTTGCCCGAGCGGTTTGGACGGCCCGGGACGGTCAAGCAGCGCTATTACGACTGGATCGAGCGCGGGGTCTTCGACGACATCTTCGCCGCCTTGGGAACCGAGGCTGATCTGGAGTGGCTCAGCATCGACTCCACCATCGTTCGCGCTCACCAGCACGCCGCCGGCGCGCGGCGAAAAAAAGGGGGCCTGATGCCCAGGGCCTTGGCCGCTCACGCGGCGGCCTGAGCACCAAGATCCACGCCGCCGCCGACAGCCTGGGCGATCCGGTGCGCCTGATCGGCGGACCGGGCCAGGAAAACGACATTCGCCGCGCCGACGATCTGATCGAAGGTCTCACCCCCGGCCATGTCCTGGCCGACAAGGCCTATGACGCCGACCACTTCCACGCCAGCATCCTGCGAACCGGAGCCGACGTGGTCATCCCGCCCAAGCGCAATCGCCGCGTCCAACACGCCTATGACAAGGTCATCTACAAGGAGCGCAACCGCATCGAGCGCTTGTTGGCTTCGCCGGCCTTCGGCTCAACAAGCTCAAGCACTTCCGCCGCGTCGCAACCCGATACGACAAGCTGCTCGCCAACTTCATGGGCTTTGTCACAATCGCCGCAATAGCTATCCAGCTGCGATAAGCGCTAAATCCTGACTACGACCTAGAGCATGTTGGGTTTTCTCCTACGCATAGCCGGCATGGCGAAGGTAGTTTGAGCATTCTGCGGGGCTGAAGCAGTCGAGCAGGCTGCCGATCCCTCGCCAGACGCCTTCGACGGTCCGCTCGTCGGCCTTTTTGAGCAGGGTCATGAGCTTGGAGAACACCTGCTCGATGGGGTTCAGGTCGGGGCTGTAGGGCGGCAGGAACAGCATGTGGGCGCCGGCCTTTCGGATGGCCCTGCGCACGGCCTTTCCTTTGTGGCTGCCGAGATTGTCCAGGACGACCACGTCGCCGGGCTTGAGGGAGGGGATCAGCGCCTGCTCGACCCAGGCGCGGAACCACTCGCCGTTGATCGGCTGGTCCAGAACCAGAGGCGCGGTGATCGCATCGCACCTGAGGGCGGCGATGAAGGTCAGGGTGGTCCAGCGCCCGTGTGGGACCTTGGCCACCTGCCGCTCACCGCGCGCGGCCCGGCCGTGGGTGCGGGTCATGTTGGTCTTGGCCCAGGTCTCGTCGACGAACACCAGGCGGCTGGGATCAAGCCTGTTCTGGTAGCGCTTCCACCGCGCCCGCTTGCGGGCCACGTCCGGCCGGTCCTGTTCGGCCGCGTGCTGGCTTTTTTTTGAAGGTCAGGCCCTCGCGCCTGAAGAACGACCAGACCGCATACGGGCTGGCCTTCACGCCACGCTCCGCCAGCTCCGCCGACAGACCGCGCACCGTCACGTCCGCCTTCTGGGCGATCCGCGCCAGCAGCCAGTCTCGCTGGCCCTCCAGCGTTGGACGACGATAGCCGCCCATCTTCGCCGGCTTCACCGAACCGGTCGCCGCGACCCGTTGCAGCCATTTCACCGCAACAGACCCGCTCACCCCGTAACGCCGCGCCGCTGACCGCCGGCTCTCGCCAGCCTCAACCGCCGCAACCACACGCTCCCGCAAATCCATGCCGTAAGGTCGAACCATGCAGGCTGGCTTCCGCCCAGCCCACATCTTGAATCACGATCCGCCAAACAACGGGATCCTCGATTCAATCAAATCCTAACGCGCCCTAGGGCGAACCTACGGGCGTGGCGTAGATCTGGAACACGTCCCGCCTGGCCGCCAGCGATTCATCCTCGTCGATGCGGGCCACCTCGTAGCCGAGGCCTCGCAGATAGGCGGTCGCCTCGAGCAGCAACGCTGACGAGTGAATCTCGGCGAAAATCACCGGCTTGTGTTTCGTCAGCACGGATTCCGCACCATGCAGAACCATCATTTCGGCCCCCTCGACATCGAGCTTCATCAGAGCTGGCGGGGGAAGCGTTCCGGATGACACCAGCGCGTCGATTGAACTGATGCGGACGCTGAGGCGCGTGGCGCTCGTTGCGCCCGGCTGGAAATCGCTGCCCGCGAGCTTGGCCATGCTCGTGTCGGGCATGACGACCATCTCCGTGACACCCTCTTCGGCGCCCAGGGCCTGGGGCATCAGCTGGATCGGAAGATTCGGATTGAGGGCCACCAGCCTCTCAATTCGGGCGACGTTGTCCGGCAGCGGTTCAAAAACCACGACCTTGGCCGCGCCTTGCGACGCCATCACTCCGGCGAAAAAGCCGTGCCAGCCGCCGATGTCATAGGCCACGCCTCCCCGGGGAACCGCAGCGGCGATCCGTTGCGCGAAGGCGAGTTCGTAGGTGCCGGTCCAGATGCCCTTGTCCTCCGGCATGCGAATCCAGAACCGCACGCCCTTCGCCGGGCCGGCGTCGATCCGATGCTCAAACTCGGCCCCGTCCAGGGTCCGGGAGACCAGCCAGCGTTGAACCTGGGCGATGCCGGGGATCGAGCGCACGGCCCCCCGAAGACCCCATGGCACCAGGGACACAGCGGATCGGATCATGGCGGACCTCAGCTCAATCTATATGCGGTGGGATAGGAACCCTGCCCGGCACGCAATGCCATCTGGGGCCATGCTTTGTCCACCCGAACCAAGCCGGCGTCAGGCTCGCCAGCCGGGCGGAGAAAATTTCAGGCATCTACATTTCCGCTTCTCTCGCCTCTGCGACATTTTGGCACAGGACAACCGCGGGTAGGCGATTGGTCTGGGCTGGCCGCTCGGCTAGCTTCCACGGTGGGGGTCTGGACGTTCCGCTGAGGTCGAGGTGACTTCAGAAACCGGCCAGCATTGATGAAATAGATGGTCGGGCTAATTCCGAACTGGGCTTTGAACCTGTGGATGCTCGCCCGGTTCACGCCGGAGCTGATCGCGGCGCTGCGCGGCATGATTGCGCAACGCGTCCTGTCGAACCGGGAACACCTGGCGCTGACGGCAGACGCCATTCTGCGCTACGGGCAGAGGTCCCGGGACGGGGGCAACGCGATCGCCTTCAGCCTGCTGCACGGCTGGATGCGCGGCTATGTCGAGACAACCGGCTACCTGGTCCCCACCTGTCTGGACATCGCCGCGACGATCAACCGCCCGGACCTGCGCGACTACGCGCTGGCGCAGGGCGACTGGCTGCTTCAGCACCAGCGCCCTGACGGGTCATTCCCCGACATTACGCGAACGGTGTCCGCGGCATTCGACACCGGTCAGGTCCTGATGGGCCTGCATCGACTTGTGGAAGAGACTGGTGAGGAGCGATACGTGGCTGCCGGCAGGGCCGCCGCCGACTGGCTCTGCGGTCTGTCGGAGGCCGACGGCTCTTGGACCGGGGGCGGGGATTCGCTCGGCGCGTCCCGAACTTATTTCACCCGTTCAGCGGCGGCGCTTCTGGCGTTCGGCCGGCTGGTGGACGAGCCCCGATATCGGGACGCGGGCTCGCGGTTCCTGGACTGGGCGCTGGAGCAGCAACTGCCCAGCGGTCTGTTCGTCGGTTCAGAGCTCACCTCGGGCGCGCCGTACCTGCTGCACACGATCATCTACGTTCTGGAGGGGTTCCTTCAGGCCTACGACGAAACAGGCGAACAACGCTGGCTGGATGCCGTCCTGCGTGGCGCCGAGGCGCTCAAGACCGTGAACCTCGAACGCGAAATCGTGCTGTTCAGTTTCTACGATGCGGAGCTGGTCCCGATGTCCTCAGACCGGTGCATCACAGGGCTGGCGCAATGGGCCGGTCTCTGCCTGCGCCTGTTCACGATCACCGGCGATGCCGACTATGTCGAATGCGCGTCGAACAGCCTGTTCTACGTCAAGTCAAAGCAGATCCAGGGCAAGACGCAGATTCGCGGCGCGTTGCCCGGTTCGGTTCCGCTGTGGGGTTCCTACCTGAAACTATCGTTTCCCAACTGGAACCTGAAGTTCTTCGGCGACGCCCTAACCAAGTGGGAAGTGATGGGGCTCGACGAGACGCGACAGCAGGAAACCTTCGTGATGCGCTCGCATCACATCTATGCGCGCATGGTGGGCTGGACCGAGTCCAGCGTTGAATTCAGCCCGTTCGAGCAGCGGACGATGGAAGGCATCAGGGAATTGGCTGACCGTCATCTGTCGCCCGCCAACCTGCCGGTCGTCGTTGATCTGGGTTGTGGCGCTGGTCGGGGCGTGGCCTGGTTCGAGAAGCAGCGTCCTGACTGGAAAATTCTGGGCGTCGACCCGATCCCCGCCGAAGAGGGTCGAAAGCCGGTCCTGGTCGGCACGGCGAACCGCATCCCGCTGGAGGATGCCAGCGCCTACATGATCTACGCCTATATCAGCCTGCAGCATGTCAGCGACATCGACGGCGCCTTAAGGGAAGTTCGCCGCGTCCTTCGGCCCGGCGGGCTCTTTGTGATTTACGACCGCAATCCGATTTCCATTCGCGGCTTACTCAAACCTTGGCACGAGCTGAAGGGCCGTTGGATTTACAGTTGGGATTCGCCCTTTCGCGAGCGCTGGTATACGGGTGGAGCGTGGCGCGGGATGCTGCGCCGCGCCGGTTTTGGCGTCGTCTCCAGCAGGTCGCTCACCGACAGCGTTGGGCGGGGCCTCAGGAGGTTTCTGCCGATCAACCGGTTCACGCTCGTGGCCGGACGAAAGTCGGCCTGATCGTCGGCCCGGTCGGCGGCGACCATGTTCGATCGACGGAACTTCGGGTGGCGGGCGTGGAAGCTGGGGGCCACCCTTTTTTGAGCCTAGCGGAGAATTGCCTCAGGGTTGTGTCGCCGCTCGTTTTCAAGTCGTGCTGGGAATAATAAGTGGCGTTTTCAACCAAGATCAGGGTCGCACTCAACAAACTGCTGAGCGTCGCGAATCTCAAGATTGACAGCCTGACCGCCGAGCGGCGGGAAGAGGCCAGACTGGTCGAGTTGTCGGAAGCCGGACTGTTCGATCGCCCCGTCTACGCCTTGCTTCCAGGCATGGAGGCGTTCGACATCGCCCCCATGGCCGAGGCCTATTCCCGCTACGGGAAAGACATGGAAAAGCTGCGCGTCCGCGGCGGCAACGACGTCGAGTTCGTTCTGGACAATCCCTATTTCTCCAGTCCCGACATGGAAGCCCTGTATCTGATGGTTCGCCATTTGGCGCCCAGGAGGGTCGTGGAGATCGGCTGCGGCTACAGCACGCGGATTACCCGTCAGGCCATCATCGATGGCGGTCTGGATACCAAGATTACCGCGATCGATCCCTGGCCACGGACCGATATCGCGCCCTATGTCGACGGCTTCCTGCAGGCCCGTGTCGAGCATCTGGGCGACTACGCGGTGTTCGAGAGCCTTGATGCCGGGGACATCCTGTTCGTGGACTCCAGTCACGAGGTGAAACTCGGCAACGATGTCGCGCGGATTGTCTGCGATATTCTCCCCCGCCTGAAGCCGGGCGTGGTGCTGCATTTCCACGACATCTTCCTGCCCTACGAGTACGTCGAGGTCTATTCGCGCGCCTATGCCGGATGGGGCGAGCAGTTCATTCTTCATGCCCTTCTGCAGGGCAAACCCGCCGATATCCTGTGGCCGGGCCATTACCTGCAGCGAGCGCGCCCGGATGTGTCGAAGACCCTGCCGTTCATGGCCAAGGGCATCGCCCAGAGCTTCTGGTTCCGGCTGCGCTGACCGTCCCGGACCCGATGCACACCATTATTGTCTGTGACTGGATTCCACCGGCATTTGGGGCGGTGGGCCAATACATGGAGCAACGGGCGCGCGGACGGGCTGCAGCGGGCGGCCAGACAACGTTGATCGGACTGGGCGCGGAGGCGGCGACGGAGGTCACGCCGGGTTTGACGATCCGGCGACTGGCCGCTCCGCCCGTGGACAAGCAGGCTTCCATGCTGAAGCGCGGTCTGTGGGCCCTGGGAACCAGTCTGCGGCTGCTGCGGGCCGCGCATCGGGCGACCCGGGCCTGGCCCAACGAGCCGTGCGAGATTGTGGTCACAGGGTCGCCGCCGTTCCTGGCCTATCTGTTCATCGTCTACAACCGCCTCGTCTGGCGCCGGACGCTGATCTACCGGATTACGGACTTCTATCCCGAGACGCTGTTTGCCGCCGGCCACCTCCCCTGGCTGCGGCCGCTGGCCGGGTTGTTTCACTGGCTGCGGCGGGGCGCCACGCGCATCGAAGCCCTCGGCGAGGATCAGAGGCGCCGGCTGGCCGAGAGCGGAGTTCCGGCGGAGCGTGTCGTGGTGGTGCGCGACGCCTCACCGATCCAGGACTGGTCGCGGCGCACGCCGGTCGCCCGACCGTTCCCGCCGGACAAGGCCATTCTGCTGTATTCGGGCAATCTCGGCGTGGCTCACGATATCGACACGCTCTGCCAGGCCTACGAGCGGCATGTGCGGCACGGGTCGGATCGGGTGCGTCTGTGGCTGAACGGCGTTGGCGGCCGCGTCGAGAGTCTGCGCGGCTTTTGCGCCGAGCGGGACCTGCCCTTGCACTTCAGCGCGCCGGCGGCGCTCGAGGATCTGCCGGAGGTGCTGCGCGCCTGCGATGGCCATCTGGTGCTGCTGGGAACGCCGTTCTGGGGCTATGTGCTGCCGTCGAAGATCTATGCCTGTCTGGAGCTGGACGGGCCCGTCTTCTATGTCGGCCCCACGCAGTCGGATGTGCATCTGCTCTCGAAGGATCGGGCGGCGGGATACCTCCAGGCGGACCCGGGGGATGTCGATGGCTGCGCCGCCAACCTGGAGTCCTTCGCCGACCGCGCGATGGCGGGGCGCGATTGATATGATGGCCCAAACTGTTTATCGGACTTGGCGCTGGACAGGTTTCCGGACGCGTGGGGCAGGGTGATGACGAAGACCGCGTTGGTGCTGGGCGCCGGGGGATTTATCGGCGGCCACCTGGTCAAGCGCCTCAAGCGCGAGGGCCTGTGGGTCCGCGGCGTTGACCTGAAGTTCAATGAATATGCCGAGACCGAGGCCGATGACTTCGTGATCGGCGACCTGCGCGACCAGGCCTTCGTGCGCGGCGTCATCGACCAGAGGTTCGACGAGGTCTACCAGCTGGCCGCGGACATGGGCGGCGCCGGCTATATCTTCACCGGCGAGCATGACGCCGACATCATGCACAACTCCGCGACGATCAATCTCAACGTCGCCGATGCCAGCCACAAGCGGAACATCCGACGGGTGTTCTATTCGTCGTCGGCCTGCATGTACCCGGAACACAATCAGCTCGACCCGGACAATCCCAACTGCGCCGAGGACTCGGCCTATCCGGCGGCTCCGGATTCCGAGTACGGCTGGGAGAAGCTGTTCTCCGAACGCCTGTTCCTCGCCTATAACCGCAACCACGGCATGGAATGCCGGGTCGCCCGATACCACAACATTTTCGGCCCGGAGGGGACCTGGGACGGGGGCAAGGAGAAGGCCCCGGCGGCGGTCTGTCGCAAGATCGCCATGGCCCGTTCCGGCGACGCCATCGACATTTGGGGCGACGGCCTTCAGACTCGCTCCTTCCTCTATGTCGACGAGTGCCTGGAAGGGTCGCTGCGGCTGTTGCGCTCCGGCTTTGAAGGTCCGGTGAACATCGGTTCGGAAGAGATGGTGACCATCAATCAACTCGTCCGCCTGGTCGCCGACATTTCCGGCAAGACCATCGAGATCAATCACATCGACGGGCCTACCGGCGTCCGCGGTCGCAATTCAGACAACCGCCTGATCGCCGAGAAGCTGGGTTGGGCGCCGAGCATGACCCTGAAGGCCGGTCTCGAGAAGACCTATGGCTGGATCGAGCGCCAGGTCCTGCGCAACGCAGCCTGACCCCATTCGGATCGCCCGCACCTTACGACCATCGGAGACGGCCCATGAGCGGCGCTAGAGTACTGGTTACCGGCGGCGCCGGCTTTATCGGCTCTCACCTCTGCGAGCGGCTTGTGGCGCGCGGGGACGAGGTGCTCTGCGTCGACAACTTCTTCACGGGCTCCCGGGGCAATATTCGGCACCTGCTCGGCGATCCGATGTTCGAGGTCAGCCGACACGATGTGACTTTCCCGCTGTATGTGGAGGTCGACCGGATCTTCAACCTGGCCTGCCCGGCCAGCCCCGTTCACTACCAGCACGATCCCGTGGCGACGACCAAGACAAGCGTCCATGGCGCGATCAACATGCTGGGCCTGGCCAAACGGCTTCAGGCCCGGATCCTCCAGGCGTCGACATCGGAGGTCTATGGCGACCCGGCGGTCCACCCGCAGGTCGAGGGTTACTGGGGCAACGTCAATCCGATCGGGCCCAGGTCCTGCTACGACGAAGGCAAGCGATGCGCTGAGACGCTGTTCTTCGACTACTGGCGACAGCACCGTCTGGGCATCAAGGTGGCGCGGATCTTCAACACCTATGGCCCGCGGATGCACCCTAACGACGGCCGGGTGGTGTCGAACTTCATCGTTCAGGCCCTTCGCGGCGATTCGATCACCATTTTCGGCGATGGCGCCCAGACGCGGTCCTTCTGCTATGTGGACGATCTGGTGGAAGGGCTGCTGCGTCTGATGGACAGCCCCGACGACGTCACCGGGCCGATCAACCTGGGCAATCCCAACGAGTTCACCATCCGTCAGCTGGCCGAGACGGTTATCGAGCTCACCGGCAGCCGCTCACAACTGGAGAACCGTCCCCTTCCGGTGGACGACCCCCGCCAGCGCCAGCCCGACATCAGTCTGGCGATCGAGACACTCGGCTGGAAGCCGACCATCGAACTGCGTGAGGGCCTGATGAAGACCATCGCCCACTTCGACCAGCTGCTCTCGGCCTGACGCTGTGCCGGCCGGGCCCGCTTCAGGCTGACGGCTGAGGCGACCGCAGCCCGCGGCAAATGGCCAGCACCTGGCCAAATTCCCCGGGGGGTCCCAGCTTTCGGTGACCGAGGGATTGAATCCCGGGCGCCCGGGCACGCCTGATCGGCTCACTGTCGCGCCGTGCCGTCCCCCGCAAGTCCTTACCGCTGCAAAGAAAAGGCGCACCCGGAAGCCGGATGCGCCTTGAATTCATTTAGCCGCGATGGCCGGAAAGACTACGGGCTGGCCGGCGCGTCGTCGTTGTCAGACAGCGCGCTGCCGACCACGATGGCGGTGATGATGCCAGCGCCAACCCAAACCCAGGCGCCGTTTTCCCAGACCCAGCCCTTACCGTAGCCGGTGTCGCCGTCGCCGTTGGCGACCCGGACGAGATCCGAGGATCCGCCGGCGCAGGGCGAGGTCTCGGTCACGGTCATCATCGACCGGGCGGTGACACTCACGTTGCAACCGTCGGAGAAGGTGATACGGGCGTTGCCGCTGGTGGCCACCACGCGGTCACCCGACTGCAGCACGGAACCCGCCTTCAGCGGCGTCATCTGCCCGGCACGGTTGGCGAACACGGCGCCCTGCGCCGAACCCACCTTTGCGCTCTGGGCGAACGCGGCGGTGCTCGTTGCGGCGAGCGCCAGCGCGGCGGTTACGAAAATAGCACGGCGAAGCATCGACCATCCCCTTCAAACATTCTGGGCCACGCGAGGCCTGAATTACCCAGTAGCGCGCCAGCATCACGGCTTCAACCCTTTTCAGGCGACACTGTTCCATCACAGCCAGAAATTGACCTGCGGTGGGGCGAAACAGTCACACCAAAACGGGTAGCCGACCTTTATAACCCTAGCACGGCTTTCTTTCCGTCGGATGACGATTTCGCGACATTCGCGGCGGTGGACGGGCCCACCCCGCGGCGGTAGAGGGACGCGGCCCGCCATGATAGCCGCCCCAGGATCCGCATGCCCTCAACCTCGACGCGGCCCACCGTATTCGTGACCGGCGGCGCCGGCTATGTGGGAAGCCACTGCTGCAAGGCCTTCGCCGCGGCCGGCTGGCGCGTGGTGGTGTTCGACAACCTGTCCCGCGGCTGGCGCGATCTGGTGCGGTGGGGTCCGCTCATCGAGGGGGATCTGCTGGACCGCCCCGCGCTGCAACGGGCGCTCGACGAGACCCGACCCGATATTGTCGCCCACTTCGCCGCGGTGGCCTATGTCGGCGAGTCCGTCGAGCGGCCCGATCTCTATTATCGCAACAACCTGATGGGCACCCTGAACCTGCTGGACTCAATGCGGCAGGCCGACGTGCGCAGGCTGGTCTTTTCGTCCAGCTGCACGACCTACGGCGTGCCGGTGCGGATGCCGATTGACGAGTCCCATCCCCAGGCGCCGATCAGCCCCTATGGCTGGTCCAAACTGATGGCCGAGAAGATGCTGGCGGATTTCGACGCCGCGTTCGGCTTGCGCTACGTGGCCCTGCGGTATTTCAACGCCGCGGGGGCCGATCTCGACGGCGAGATCGGCGAGCGCCACGAGCCGGAAACCCACATGATTCCGCTGGCCATCCAGGCCGCCCAGGCCGGCGACCGGTCCTTCACCGTCAACGGCGCGGATTTCGACACCCCCGACGGCTCGGCGGTCCGTGACTACATCCACGTCAACGACCTCGCTGACGCACACTGCCGCGCGCTCGAGCACCTGATGGCCGGCCGTCCGTCCGAGGCGATGAATCTGGGCGCCGAACGCGGCCTTTCCGTGCTGGAGATCCTCAACGCGGTCGAGGCGGTTTCCGGACGACCGATCCCCCGCATCATCGGGCCCCGGCGGCCCGGCGATCCCGCGGCCCAGGTCGCCGACACGAGCAAGGCGCGAAAGATCCTGGGCTGGAAGCCCGTTCACTCCGACCTCGAGACCATAGTCGAAACAGCCTGGCGCTGGCACGGCGCCCACTCTTGATGGACGAACCCGGCGCCCCCCCCCCTTCGCTTCATCGCGAGCAGACCCGGCTGATTGTGCTCTGGGGCGCAGCGCTGGCGGCGATCACCAAGGTGGCCACCATCCTGCTTTCCCTGGTGCTGGCGCGCCTGATCGCGCCGGACATGTACGGACAGTACGGCGCCGTAAGCACCATCCTGTTGTTCGTAATGTCGTTCTCGATGCAGCGGTTCATGGAGAACATCTTTCACAAGACGCCGACGGTCGAGGACTACCACAGGCACCTCGCCTTCGGCGTTCTCCTGCACGGACTGTTGTTTCTCGCCGTTAATCTTGTCGCCGTGGCGATGTACTTCGACGAGACGCTGTCGAAGATCACGCTCTACCTCCACGTGGGGTCGCTATCGATCCTCATCAATGTGCCGAGGATTCTCTACGCCACCCATCTCCGGGTCATGCTGCAGTGGAAAAAGATCCGCTCCCTGACCGTCATGTCCTTCGTTCTCTATGCTCCCGTTTCAATTATCCTGGCGGCCCAGGGATATGGCGTTTGGGCGCTGCTGGCGCAGAATCTTCTGGTGCCGATTCCTTACGCTGTTGCCTTTCTGGTCTCTGATCGGCGACTGCTGGGTCTGAACTTCGACTGGGGAGCCTATCGAGGCGCCTTTAGGTTCGGGTTGGTGCGTTCAGGCGGGGCAGCGGTCGGAACGGCTTACGGAGCCCTCGAAAGCCTGATCTTTGCGCTGACCATCGACTTCGGCACGCTGGGGCTCTTCAACCGCGCCAAGGGGCTGTCACAGCTCGCCACGAGCTGGCTGTCGGACCAGATCGGCTCAATCCTCTATCCCTCGCTCGCGGCCCTGGCCGCCAGGGCGGATGCCGCCAGGCGAACGGCGGGCCTGCTGCTGAGGGTGAACCTGTGGACCAGCGGGACCGTGGCGATCGCTGTCGCCGCAGTCCCGCAGGCGTCCGTGTTTGTCCTTTACGGCGACGGCTGGGGCGGCGTGGCCGAGCTGGTGCGTCCCGTTCTGATGGCGGCGATCGCTGGCAGCATGCTGACCACCTGCAGTCTTGTCCTGCTTACCAACATGGGCCCGCGCCACTCTATTACCCTCGACATCACCGCCGTGGCCGTAAACGCCCTGGGCCTGTTCCTGATCGCGCACGGTGGCGTGCTCGTCTATTCGGTCTACTTGGGCGTCGCGAACTTCGTCCTCATTGCCGCAACCCTGGTCTACATGGTGCGTATGACCCTGCTCGACCCCCGCGACGTAGTTCTCGCCCTCCTGCCGCCGGGTCTGGGCGGCGTCCTGGCGCTGGCGGCCGCCCGGCTGCCCGGGTTCGACCAGGCGGAGGCGACCTGGCCGATCCCCGTCCTGCTGGGCACGGCCACGGCCTGTACCCTGACCGTGCTGGCCCTGGCCCGGCTCCTGGACCCCCGTGGGCTGGCGACGATCCTGGGCCTTTTGCCGGCGGGCGCGCTGTTGCGGCGGGCGCTGCTCTTGCGACCGGGGAGCTCTTCGTGATGCTATCGTCGGCACGGCTTTCAAAGACATCCGACAGACGTTTGCGGAAAGGAGCGCCGGTTCTTGCCCGTCGCAGCTGCCCCTTCTAACGCCCGGGCCCGGCGCGTTCTTGTAATTTTCGGGACCCGTCCGGAAGCCATAAAGATGGCGCCGGTGGTCGCGGAGTTGCGCAGACGGCCGGAGCTGGAGACGTTTGTCTGCGTCACGGCCCAGCACCGCGAGATGCTCGATCAGGTCCTGGAGCTGTTCGGTGTTACGCCCGACTTCGATCTGGACATCATGCAACCGGGCCAGAGCCTCGAAAGCCTGACCGCGCGCATCCTGACCAGCCTGGGCGCGGTGATCGACAAGGTCGCGCCCGACCGTGTCCTGGTGCATGGCGACACGACCACCAGCTTCGCCGGCGCGCTCGCCGCCTTCTATCGTCGCATCCCGGTCGGCCACGTCGAGGCGGGGCTGCGAACGGGGGACATCATGGCGCCGTGGCCGGAGGAGATGAACCGCCGCTGCGTCGACAGCATCGCCGACCTGCTCTGGGCCCCGACGGCGCAGGCCGCCGAGACTCTGCGCCGCGAAGGGGCTCCGGAGGCGAATATCTTCGAGACCGGCAATACGGTGATCGACGCGCTGCTGCACACGGCCTTGATGATCGAGCTGGACGCCGGAATCGGCGCGCAGATGGCCGCCCGGTTCGACTTTCTGTCGCCCCACAAGCGCCTGATCCTGGTCACCGGCCATCGCCGCGAGAATTTCGACGGCGGGCTGGACCAGATGTGCGTCGCGCTCGAGCGTCTGTCCCGCCGCGGCGACGTCGAGATTCTGTGGCCGGTGCACCCCAATCCGATCGTCCAGCGCACGGTGCAGGCGCGGATGGCCGGCCGCAACAACGTCCATCTGATCCCGCCGCAGGACTATCTGACGTTCGTGGCCCTGATGCGCCGGGCGGCCCTGATCGTCACCGACTCCGGCGGCATCCAGGAAGAGGCCCCGTCCCTGGGCAAGCCGGTGCTGGTCACCCGCGACCAGACCGAACGCCAGGAAGCCGTCGACGCTGGCACCGCCCTGCTGGTGGGCACCAACGCCGACCGGATCGTCGCCGCCGCCGAGCGCTTGCTGGACGACGCCGGCTTCTACCGGGCGATGTCGGAGGCCTCCAATCCGTTCGGCGACGGCCTTGCGGCCCGCCGCATCGTCGACTCGATCATCGGCCGCGATGTCCCACGCGGGGGGGCGGGATGAGGATCTGCGTGGTCACGTCGCAACCGGCCGGCGCCGAGCCCCGGGCGCCGCGCCACGCCGTCGCGGCCAAACAGGCTTTTCCCGACGCCGAGGTGCTGTTCGTCGACTGCGCCCCGCGCGGAGCGACCCAGCCCGATCCTCCGGACCTGCGCGCCGCCGCCGGCGTGATCCGCCAGACTCTGGACTATCCTTCGCGGGCCTCGGCGCCGGTCGCCCTGGCCATCAGCAAGCTGCGCGTGCTCGCCGCCCGGTGGCTGATGAAGGTCTTCGGCCTGGTCACCGAGCCGCTGTTCGGCGAGCGGACGATCGGCCTGACCGCCATGCTCATCGCCGCGCGGGCCGACGTCTACATGGGCCACAACATCGAGACCCTGCTGCCGATCGGCCTGGCGGCCCGGCGCAACCGGGCGGCGCTGATCTTCGACTGCATGGAGTACTATTCCGACATGGGCGAGGACCAGTCGGTGGAGGAGGCCCGGGCGGCCACGCTGCTGGAGACTCGCTGGCTGCCGCAGTGTGTCCTGACCACCGCCAGCAGCGAGGCCCTGTCCCGAGTCCTGGCCAGCCGTTACGCGATCACGCCGCCGCTGGCGCTGTACAACACGCCGCCGGCGGAGGAACTGCCGCCACGGCCAAAGGCCGCCGGCCTGCGGCTCTACTGGCGCAACGCCGTCGTCGGCTTCAGCCAGCGCGGCCTTGACGACGCCTTGGTGGCGCTGACGCTGCTGCCTGACGATGTCACCCTGCATCTGCAGGGCAAGCCCTCGATGGATGGCGGCGCCCGGCTGCGGGCGCGAATCGCCGAGCTCGGCCTGGTCGAGCGCGTGACCATCCTGCCGCCCTATTCGCCGGGCCAGGCGGTGCGGCAGGCGGCGCGCTACGATGTCGGCCTGTGCCTCGAGCGGCGGGGCCCGGCCAACCACGAGTACACCGTGTCCAACAAGCTGTTCGACTACATGATGGCCGGGTTGGCGGTGGTGATCGCCGACCTGCCCAGCCTGCGGGCGGTGGTCGACCGGGCAGACAGCGGCCTGATCTTCGAACCGGGCTCGCCCCAGGCCCTTGCGGCGCAGATCCGACGCCTGCGCGATGAGCCGGGCCTGTTGACCTCTCTGATGGCGAAAGCGGGATGTTTTGCGCTGACCGAAGGCAACTTGGCGGCGGACATGGAACGATTCCGAGTGGCGCTGCAGTGCGCGGTGCGGGCGAAGGCTGGCAATCGGACGGGTGAAGCGCCCAACAGCCTCACGGATCCTATGGGCGCGGTGGACCCGGCGAACCCGGTCGGCTCTTGACGGCCGACCGGGGGCGGGAGAAGGACTGAGATTGTGGCTGCGGGTCGAGCCGTCCCAGGCCGCCGCTGATGTCCTAAATGGCAGATAACCGATGAACTCCTGGAGTCCGCATGTCGCTGATAACTAGCCCATTGGCGATGACGCTTCGCAGCGCCCTCCGGCCGTTGGGCGTCAATCGCCTACTTGTCCGGCTCCTGGACGGCGGACGCTATGAAGCGAAGCTTTCGGAGACGATGGTTTCGTCGATTTCAAAGGGCGACATCGTCTGGGACATCGGCGCGAATATCGGCCTTTATACAAAGCGGTTCGCGGAAATCGTTTCACCTGAAGGCCATGTCTACGCCTTCGAACCAAGCACCAAGAACCTTGAAGTCTTGCGAACCGCCGTTGCCGGAATTGAACAGGTCACAATATTTCCCCTGGCGCTTTCCGATAGTGCAGGAACGGTCGTGTTCCTGCAGGGCGTCGACGAGGCAGGGTCACTTTCACGCGTTGCGGGCAAGGGTGACAATCAGGGACTTCAGACGGAGATTGTGGAGCGCACCCTTGGAGACCATTTGGTGGCGATGCAGGCCGCCAAGGTCCCGACAGTGATCAAGATCGATGTGGAGGGCCACGAGCTCCAGGTCCTGGAGGGAATGAAGAGCGTCCTGTCCTCGGATGACGTGAAACACGTCTTCATCGAGGTTCATTTCAGGCTCCTGCAGGAGCAGGGTCATGCGGATGGTCCCGCCGAAATTGAGAGACTGATGCGTTCGCTCGGCATGAAGCTGGACTGGATCGACGCTTCCCACCTGCACGCCCAGAGGTCATAGGGACTTCAATCGGTGGACATTCGCCCGGGCGTCGACGCCCTTTCCAGCTCGCATTTCGATGTATGCGTGGTGGGCGCAGGCCCGGTGGGCTTGGCGCTGGCGTCGGCCCTCGCGAAATCGGGATTGAGAACGCTGGTTCTGGACTCAGGGCCGCGGCGACCCGCCCTCGCCGGAAGCCCGCTCTCGGACGCGAGGATTCTCTCCCCCAACGCCCATGCCGAAATGTCGATGGCCGTGAGGCGCGGATTTGGCGGCACGTCCTGGCTATGGGGCGGGCGATGTCTCCCACTCGATGCGGATGATCTGGACGGATCTGGCGCGACGCCGGGTCGGGCTTGGCCGATCCGCGAGCCGGACGTCGCCCCCTTCTACGCCGCCGCGTCCGACTTTCTGGGTTGCGGGACCGGGGGATTCACCGATGCCGCTCCGCCCGACGCGGCCCGTTTGAGTCAGCAGGGTGTGCGGATCGATCAGCTTGAGCGATGGTCCAACGAACCCCAGCTCGCCCGCCGCATCGTGGGGGACCCGCACAAGGGCCTCACCGTCTGTTTGAATTCCACAGTTGTCGAGATCGAAACGGCGGGGATCGGCCGCCGGCTGTCGGGGTTGAAAATCGCCACCGCGACCGGCATTGCCACCTTCGACAGGGCGCGTGCCTTCGTTCTTGCCGCAGGGGGCCTCGAAACAACCAGAATCCTACTCAGCGCCCAGGCCGACAGGTCGGATCTGTTTGGCGGTCCCGCCGGGCCGCTAGGTCGGTATTATATGGGGCACGTCTCCGGCGTTATCGCCGATATCGTATTCTTCGGGGCCCAGACGGCGGATCTGTTCGACTACCGCCTCGAAAAGCTGTCTGCGACGCGACGGCGTTTGACGTTCAACCGCGAAGTGCGGCTCGACGAGGGCCTGCCGAATATCTGCTTCCTGCCGTTCAACCCGCGGCTGTCCGATGCGGGGCATGGAATGGGCACGTTGTCAGCGCTGTTTCTGCTGCTGTCGCTGCCAGGCCTGGGCCGCCGGTTCATCTCAGAGGCCATCCTGCGGTCGCAGCTCGAGGGGAGGAGCGACTACCCGCGGCACGTTCGCAATCTCATCCTCGACAGCCCGTCAACCATCAGGGACCTGACAAAGATCCTGGCGCAAAGAGTGCTGGAGGGGCGGCGTAAGCCATTCTTCTTCTACAAGAGCCGCAAGGGTGAATACCCTCTGCATTATCACGCCGAGCACCTTCCCAGCGCCATCAGCCGCGTGACCCTGGATGATGAACGCGACGTGCTGGGCATGCGCAGACTGCTGATTGACATCAAATACGGCGAGGACGATGCCCGCGGTGTGGTTCTCGCGCACGCAGCCTTGGACCGAAGATTGCGGGCCGCGGGTGTCGGATGCCTGCGTTTTCGTCAACCGCCCGCCGATCGCGTTTCCGCCGTTCTTGATCAGGCCCGGGACGGATTGCACCAGATTGGCGCGACGCGAATGGGGTTCTACAATCGGGACGGCGTTGTTGACGCGAATTGCAAGGTCTTCGGGTTCGACAACCTATTTGTCGCCGGATCCGGCGTATTTCGGACTTCGGGTCAGGCGAACCCCACTTTTTTTGCTACAGCACTCGCGCTGAGGCTCGCAGCCTACCTGCGTAGCGTTCTGGAGAGGTGAATGCGCCAGAGATTTCCTGAAGCCACGCGTCTGGGTTTCGGTTGCGCCTCGCTGGGATCGCGCGTCAGCGAACGCGCGGGCCTTCGCGCGATGGCCGAGGCCTTCGAACACGGGGTGTCCTGGTTCGACCTCGCCCCCTCCTACGGGGATGGCGAGGCCGAAACCATTTTCGCGGGGTTCGCCGCCGGAAAGCGCGACAGGATCCAGATATGCACCAAATGCGGTATTGGTCGCGCCCGGATTTCCGGACTGGCTGGCCGCATCCGGCCGCTTGTAAGGCTGGCGCTGCGGGTTGCTCCAGGCGTTCGCGGTCTGGTCGCCGCGCGGCGACCGCCGACGCGGGCGCAACAGCTGTCGGCCAACCTCATCGAGACCAGCATCGAGGACAGTCTTCGCCGCCTTCGAGTCGAACAGGTGGACGTCTACGCGCTCCATGATCCGGATCCTGAGGACCTGCGGCGGGAAGAGGTGATGTCCGCGCTGGCGCGAGTCCGGGATTCGGGAAAGGCCCGCGCAATCGGTATCGCCGGAAGCCGAGACGCGGTTCTCGCCGCGTTCAGGGCGGGACTTCCCGTGGGCCACATTCAGGTGGCTGACGAATCGGATGTGATGGAATTGACGAGGGCCGCGCCCCTCGCGCTGGCTCCGCCTCTCCTGGTCACGCATTCGGTGTTCCGGCGCACGGACGAGCCGTCTTCGGCTGCCGAGAAACTGACCGGCGCGCTGACTAGAAACCCGGACGGCGTTGTGCTCGTTTCTATGTTCAACAAGGGCCATCGCGATGAGAATCTGGCCTGCGTGCGACGATGCGAGATGCAGCTTTCGCGCAGGCCCGCCGCGGTAGCCCAGGATTTGACGGGGGCTGGGTGAGGCGGGTCCTGATCATCTCACCGCATTTCCCACCGACGGACACCGTCGATATGCACCGTGTGCGCATGACAGTGGGGTACTATGCCCAATTTGGATGGGACCCAGTCGTGCTTTGCGTTAGACCAGAAGATGCTGATAGACTCGTAGACCATAACTTGACGGAGACTTTACCGAAAGATCTAACTGTAGTTTCCGTTGGCGCCATGCCGGAGAGAATTTCGCGATATTTTGGAGTTAGTGCCCTTGGTCTTCGTGCTTGGCTTTCACTCGAGCGCGCGGGGAGTATAATTCTCAAGAAAGGTCAATTCGATCTCGTATTCATTTCCACGACCTGTTTCCCCGCCATGGCGTTGGGGCGAGTATGGAAGGCTCGATTCGGCGTACCTTTTGTCCTGGATTTTCAGGATCCTTGGGCCACATTCCCGCCCAGCGCGACGCCGTTCATTCGACGGGGCGCGAAGCATAGATTCATGCATGGGCTGCATCATTTGCTTGAGCGGTGGACGGTGCCGGCCGCCGACGGCCTTTTGGCCGTCAGTCACGCCTATATTCAACTCCTGCATGAAACCTATCCGGTCCTTCTTGGCAAACCGTCCCTGGCGTCGCCCTTCGGCTTCCGGACAGCGGATTTCGCGGTTGCCCAGAGATTGGGCAAGCCCTTGTCCCTGGATTGGGACAACCCCGATACGATCACCTGTCTGTTCGCTGGCGCGGTCCCGCCCGCCATGGAACGTTCGCTGCTCGCCGTTTTTGCCGCAGTCGCCGCGGGGCGCGCCCTGGGACTTGGCATCTATTGTAGAATGCGGTTCCTCTTCGTCGGAACCGGCTATGCCCGCAGCGGCAACCCATCCGTCGCCGCTCGGCTGGCCGCCCAGGCGGGGATATCAGATGCTGTCGTCGAGCGCCCTGACCGTGTGCCGCTTCTCGACGCGCTGAGAGCGATGCAGCGAGCGGACGTGCTGCTGGTTCTTGGCTCGGAGGATGACGGCTACACGCCGTCAAAGATGCATCAGTGTCTGTCGATGACTAAGCCCATCATTGCTGCCGCCCCTCCGAACTCGCCGGTGACCCAAGCACTTGCGGATATAGGCTCGGTGCTATTCATTTCTCCCGAATGCGCACTGGATCGGAGATATCTTGAGGATTGGAGTGAGCGGCTTGAGCGCCTGCTTCTCAACCCCCGATTTAACGACTATCGGCAACGCCTGAACCAAGCAAATGTCTATGAAGCCGCCACATGTGCCGCGCGCGACTGTGCGCTGTTTCGTTGTGTGGTGGAGGCCAATGATGGATTCGAAGCGCCATCTGGCGATGGTGCGAGTTGATCTATTGACAGCGTCACACACAGGAGCCGGCCTGAGGGTGCTCGCGTTGTTCGGCGGCGTCGTCAAATATGGTGCCGAACGCGGTGCGCTTGAGGCACTTTCGGCGCTGCGTGACGAAGGTGCTACGGTCCTCCTGATGGTCTCCGATGCACCGTGGGCTGAGGACATCAGGAGGAATCTGTATGATCAAGGTTTTGAGCTATCGCTTTGCCCATATCTGGTCCTCCCCCGGCCAGACTATTCCATAGACCCTTGGTGTCGGTATCCTTGGATCATCCTTCGGGCCTCATTGGCGTTACTCGTTGCAAAGCGGCGATTTCGTGCGACTCACATTCTTGTCGGCAACCAACTCTATGTGCTGAATTTCCTTCCCGGCCTGCTGCTGTCTCGGACTCCGTTGATCTACCGCGCCGGCGACAAGCCAATTGTTCACAATGCTCTATGGCGCGCCATTTGGAGGTTTATCGTCTGGCGTAGCGGTCGGTTTGTCGCCAACAGCCATTTTGTGGCGCAGCGGCTCAAGGCGAGTGGTGTGCCGTCAACCCAAATCGATTTGATTTACAATCGTCCCCGGATGCCGCATCGGACACTAGACCCGCGCGGGTTGGAGGCGTTCCAGTCAACCTTCATTGTTGCATTCGCTGGGCAAATCAACGCTGCAAAAGGAGTACACGTCCTTGTTGACGCCTTCAGAAGGGTCGCTTCGGACTTCCCCGCGGCCAGGCTGTGGATAGCCGGTCGCATTTCGGACTGGGCGGGGGATGCTTGGGCGCGGAATCTCCGAGACGACGTCTTGTCCGATGACTTGTTGGCGTCTCGTGCGCAGTTTTTCGGCTTTGTGGAGGACGTTCCCTCGATGTTGGCGCAGGCAGATCTCGCCGTTGTGCCTACCCTGACCGAAGAACCATTGGGCGGTGTGGTGTTGGAAGCAAAAGGCGCTGGAACCGCATGTGTCGTCTTCCCATCCGGGGGTCTTCCCGAACTGATCGAGCACGGTGTCGACGGTCATGTCTGTGAGAGTTCAACGGTCGAAGCGTTGGAGATTGCTTTGAGATACTACTTGATCGACCCACTTCGCGCAGCGCGGCACGGTAGAGCTGCTGCGGCCTCGCTCGGATCGTTTGGGGGCGACAGCTTCGCCCAACGCTGGGTGAGCGTATGCAGGCCGAGCCTAGGTGGGGGCGGCGCTGACGAACGTTCAAATTGACGGCGATGGACGGGCCGATGGGCGCGACACGATGGCACGCCGGCTGCGGCCCAACCTTGTCTGCCTGGGCGCGGCCAAGGCCGGCACGACGGCGCTGGCGACCGTGCTGGGCGCTCATCCAGACATCTACGTGCCGCCGCAGAAGGAGCTGAACGCCCTTCACTACAACGACCTGGACGACCGGGTCGGCGAGTACATGGCTTATTTCCGCGAGGCCGGCGACGTGGCCGTGCGCTGCGACTTCTCGGTCCGCTACCTCTCGTCGCCAAACGCCCCGGCGGCGGCAGCGCGGCTGACGCCCGACACCCGGCTGATGGTCATCCTGCGCAACCCGGTCGACCAGATCCAGTCGCACTACTGGCACCTGCGCCGGCAGAACTTTCACCAGGCCCGGCCGGTCGATCCGCCGCCGGATTTGTTCGAGGCGCTAGACTGGTTCCCCGAACTGCTGCTCGAGCCGGCGCTGTACGGCAAGCATCTGGAACGCTGGCTGGCGCTGTTCCCGCGCGACCGGATGCTGGTGATCGACCACGCCGACATGCTGCGCGACCTGCAGGGAACGCTAGACCGCATCTGCGACTTCGTCGCCGTCGACCGCTTCGACTTCACCGCCGCGGCCGGCGACACCTCGGCCCAGGATGGCCGGGCGGGGGTGCAGCCGCGGGGCGGCCTGGCGGGACGGCTGTTCCCGCGCCTCTACGTCGGCGTCGCCCGGGGCCCCTACACCTGGCTGAAGCGGCTGATCGGGGTGCAGGGTGCGGACCGGCTCAAACGCCTGCTGCGTCTGCGCGAAGCGTCCGAAGCCCTGTTCTTTAAGAGCGGCTATCCGCGCTTGGACCAGACCGACCGCCGGCGCCTGCAGGACCGCCTGGCGGAGGACCGCCGGCGGCTTGACGCCCTGGTTCTGATCGACACCTCCCGCTGGAAGGGCGCCTGATGGGCCCGCGACTCGGCGCGCTGCTGACCCATCCGGTGCAATATTACAGCCCGTGGTTCCGGGCCCTGGCCGCGCGGTGCCGCCTGACGGTCTACTACGCCCACCAGCAGACTGCGGAGGGCCAGGCTCGGGCCGGGTTCTCCAAGGGATTCGAATGGGATGTGCCGCTGCTCGACGGCTATGACTGGCGCTGGCTGAACAATGTCTCGCGGCGGCCAGGGCTGGCCCATTTCGACGGCTGCGACACTCCGGAAATCGCCGACATCTTCCGCCGCGAGCGGTTCGACGCCTTCCTGATGTTCGGCTGGAACCGCAAGAGCATGCTGCAGGCCGGCTGGGCGGCGCACCGAACCGGAACGCCGCTGCTAATCCGGCTGGATTCAAACCTGCTGGCCCCCCGCTCCTGGCTAAAGTCGGCGTTGAAACAGCCGGTCTATTCGGCGATACTGCCCCAGGCGGGTCACTACCTGTCGCCGGGCACGCGCACCGACGCCTATCTGCGCCACTACGCGGTGCCTGTCGCCCGCATTCATCGCCTGGCCCACATGGTTGACACTGACCGGTTCGCCCGGGGCGCGGCCGAGGCGCGACGCAATGGCCAAGCGGCGGCCTTGCGCGCCGCCCACGGCGCCGGCGGCGACCAGCGCGTCCTGATGTTCGTCGGCAAGCTGATCGCCCGAAAACGGCCCCGCCTGCTGCTGGAAGCCCTGCTGCATCTGCGCCGGACGGATCCGGACGCCCTCGCACGGGCCCGCCTCTGGCTGGTCGGCGACGGCCCGCTGCGCGAGGATCTGGCGGCGTTCGCGACGGAGCATGACCTGCCGGTCGACTTTCTCGGCTTCGTCAACCAGAGCGCCCTGCCGGCGACCTACGCCGCGGCGGACTGCCTGGTGCTGCCGTCGAACGGCGAGGAAACCTGGGGTTTGGTGGTCAACGAGGCCTTCGCCTGCGGCCTGCCGGCGATCGTCTCGGACGAGGCCGGCTGCGCCCCGGAACTGGTCGTCGAGGGCGAAACCGGCTGGCTGATGCGGCGGCCGGACGCCGGCCATCTGGCCGAACTTTATGCAACCGCGATCCTGTGCTCTCGCGACCTGCCTCGCGCGTCCTTGGCGCGGATCAGCGTCGAAGGCGGCTATGACGCGGGCGTTGCGTCGGTTATCGAGATCGCTTCTGGTCTACAGGTTCGAGGTTCGGCGAAAATGACCGTTGAGAGCGTTGTGTTCGACAAGTACCAGGAGATGGGGGCCTACCACTGGCGCGAGTGCGACCGGCGCTCACGCGAGTACAATCCCCCGCTGGCGGCGCGCTACGACCTGGTGGTCAAGCGCGCGCCGGCCGGCCGGGTGCTGGATGTCGGCGCCGGCGACGGCTACCTGGCCGCACGGCTGGCGGCGCGGTGCCGCGAGGTGGCGGCGGTGGAATACGAGCCCTCCGGCGTGGTCCTGGCCCGCAAAATGCTGGCCGACGTGCCAAACGTCACCGTGGAGCAGGGCAGCACCTACGATCTGAACTTCGCGAGCGCGAGTTTCGACGGCGTGGTGATGGCCGATGTCATCGAACACCTCGAAGATCCCGGCGCGGCGACCGCTGAAATGGCTCGCGTGCTGGCCGACGACGGCGTCGCGCTGATCACCACGCCTCATTGGCGCCCGGACCGGGTGTGGGACGAACGGCATGTCCAGGAGTTCACCGCCGAGCAGCTCAAGTCCCTGCTCGACGAGCACTTTGGCTCGGTAGAGCTGATTTTCTGCTGGCCGCGCATGTGGTCCGACGTCTATCGAACCCGGATCGGGTGGCGGCTTCTGCGTCTCGCCGGGCGGATGGGGTTCAACCCGTTCGGCGCGGAGGCCAGTTCCGCGGAGCGGCACTGCCAGATGCTGGCCGTCTGCAAACTGCCAAGGCGGGGTGGAGCTTGAGCGAAACGCCAATCCCCCCTGATGAACAGGCTCCGGTCGCCCGTCGGATGTCCTACGAGGGCGTCCTGCCCTCGCTGCCGCGCACCGCCCGCCGCCCGCAGAAGGCCAGCCTCTATCCCCTGGAGCTGCGCCTCATCATCGTCGGCGCGGTCGCCGCGGCCATCGCGCTGGCCACCCAGGACTGGTCGATCGCGGTCGCCGTGTTCGCCCTGTTCGCCATGGTCGGCGCGAGCTGGCGCGTCGACATGGTGCCGATCATTCCGGCCTGTATCGCCTACCAGTGGGTATCGGCCTGCGCGGGCTACATATTCCTGCACAACGCGGGCTATCTGCCCGGACGGTTCTTTTCGGAGAACATGCAGTCGACCATGCTGCTGTCGATCGCCGGGCTGGCGATGGAAACGCTCGGGCTGCGGCTCGGGATGTACATGTGTCGCAACTGGATCCTGCCCACGACCTTCGAAGGCGTCTCGGCCTACAATCTGCAACGCCTGTTCACCCTGACCCTGGCCGCGTTCGCCGTCAGCTATGTGGTCGACATCGCCCCCAAGGCGATCTGGTTCGGCGGGGCGCAGATCATCGAGAGCCTGCTCTCGCTTCGGTTCGTGCCCTATTTCATGCTGCTGGTGGCGGTGTTCGACCGCCGGCGCAACTATCGCTACCTCGTCTTCGCCACCGCGTGGGTGATCCTGCCCCAGCTGCTCACCGGCTTCAGCGACTTCAAGGAAATCCTCTTCGTCATCTTGATCGCCGTGCTGGCGCGCTGGCGGCCGTGGATTCGCACGCCTCAGCAGGCCCGGGAAAACTGGCGCATGCTGTTCTTCGGCGCGATCGGCGCAGTGACGCTGCTGTACATGGGCATGGTCTGGAATGGCGGCATCAAGCAGGAATGGCGGGACCGGATCTGGAACGGCATCATCTCGGAGTCGCCCATCGAACGGATGGGCAAGTTCTTCGAGGTCGCGAGCGACGTTACATCACACCTGGACCTGGAGCGGGCGTCGGACACGCTGGTGTCCCGTCTGACCAGCGGCGAGATCTTCTTCTCCTTGGTGACCGAGCGGGTGCCGGCCACCCTGCCACACGAAAATGGCACGCTGCTGTGGAAGGCCATTTCGAACGCCATTACGCCCCGCTTCCTGTTCCCGGAGAAGGTTAACCTGGGCGGCGACAGTTGGTTGGTTCGCAAATACGCCGGGGCCGCGGTGGCGGGAGACGAATCCAAGGCGTCCATCGGCCTGGGCTACATGGCTGAGTTCTATATCGACTTCGGCGTCCTCGGCGTGCTGCTCCTGTCGATGGTCTGGGGGATGGTCGGCGGCGGCGGGGTCGGGCTGCTCGCCAGGGTCGCTCCGTCGCGCGAGGTGTTTCTGGCGTTGATCCTCGCGCTGCTCACCCAGTTCTTCATGGCTTTCGACGGCAGTTTCATCAAACTGTTCGCCGGGTTCCTGCAACGGACAGCGATTTCCTACGGGGTGTTCCTCGTCGTCGGCGGCCCAATGCATCGGTGGCTTGCGGGCGTACGAAACGTGAGGATAGCTTAGGTGAAACAAGCTATGTGCTGCGCAGCGACCCCCGGCCGGGATAGAGTGTTGGCATGCGGGGTTGCGAGGGCCCCAATCCACTCAACCATGTCCAATATCTGGACATTCAGGGTGTCCGTGTTTCCAAATCTGAACCGGGTCACGGTCGTGGCCCGGTCATCTTGCGCAGATATTGGCCTTGCGGACCATTCGTGTAAGTCGGTCCGGTGGTCATGACCGAGCGATTGCCCGGCCCCATCCTCTTCTTCGCGACGGGTGTGTCTGGCCTCGTAGGCGGGATCGCTTCGGCGAACCGAACCGTTCTCGCGGCGCTACAGGCGTTGGGGGCCGAAACCGGTCGCGCTGTGCGGACTCTCGTGCTCGGGGAAGGTGACAACGGAAGAGGCTATGAAACGTTTAATGGCGACCGGGTTAGGTTCGCGCTAAGCGTTCTCGCCAGCCTGCCGAGGGCAGACTTGGCTATTTTCGACCATGTTCACTTGGCGTCGCCGCTCTTGTTCTTGCCGAGCGGACTCTGGCCCCGGACGGTGGTTTTCGCGCACGGTTCCGAGGCATCGCGGCAGCTCCGGACGTCCAGCGCCAGGGTTTATCGCCGCGCCGATCTGGTGCTGACCAACTCGAGCTTCACTCTGCAGCGCATGCGGGCGCGGGTGGCCCGCTTCCGCGGCGTGGCCTGCCCCCTGGGCCTGCCGCCGCAGTTCCCCATGACCGCCGCGCCGCCGCCGCCCTCGACGGAGGTCATCGCGCTCGAGGCCGCCGACGGGCAGACGCGGGCGCTCGGTGATCAGGTCCTGCTGCTGGTGGCCCGGATGGACGCCGGCGAGCGCGAAAAGGGCCACCGCGAACTGATCGCGGTCATGCCGGCGATCCTCGCCCGCTATCCAGGCGCCCAGCTGGTGTTCGCCGGCGACGGCTCGGACCTGGCGGATCTTCGGACCCTGGCGGCGGCCTCGCCGGCGGCGGCCAGCCTGTTCCTCACCGGTCGGGCCTCGGACGACCTGCTCAAGGCGCTGTACGGCAAGGCCCTCGCCTTCGTCATGCCCAGCCGCCAGGAGGGCTTCGGACTGGTTTACCTTGAGGCCATGAACTACGCTAAACCCTGCTTGGCCTGTCGCGACGACGGCGGCGCGGACGTGGTCGTGGACGGCGAAACCGGCCTTTTGGTGTCGCGCGCGGTGGAGCCGGACGAGCTGTTCGCGGCCCTCGACCGCCTGCTGGCCGACCCGGCGTTGGCGCACCGCCTCGGCGAAGCGGGCTGGCGTCGCCTGGTCCAGGACTTCTCCGCGGCGGCCCATCAGAAACGTATGGTCAGCTTCCTTCGGCCGCTGTTGCCGCCCGGGCCGCGACAGGCGCCGGCCGGCCCGATCATTCCTCCCGCGCGGTACTCCTGATGGCCACCCTGACCCGCACCCTCAAGACCGCCGGGAAACAGGCGCTGCATGGCCTGTTCGCCCTCGGCCAGCGGCTGGGCGTCAACGTTCTGCCCAAGCATTTCTATTCCCAGGTTCCCGACCTGGCCCAGATGCGCGCGCTGAGCAGCTGGCGCGCGCCGATGAGCCTCACCGGCGTGGCCGGTCGCGATCTGGACGGCCAGGTGGCGTTCGCCGCCGCCTGCCTGCCGCCGGAAGTGCGCGCCGTGCTGGCCGACCGGGATGTCCATGCCGAGGCCATCGCGGCCA
Organism: Caulobacter sp.; assembly: GCA_030678995.1. GTDB lineage: Bacteria > Pseudomonadota > Alphaproteobacteria > Caulobacterales > Caulobacteraceae > Caulobacter. Next base: position 79,026 of record JAUXTQ010000027.1, on the reverse strand, counting down.
ACGGCAGTGACGGCGGCTACGGCCAGATCGAGGCCGAGTTCCTCTATGGCTTCGTCCGCGCCCACCGCCCGGCCCGGGTGGTGCAGATCGGCTGCGGCGTCTCCACGGCGGTGATCGAAGCGGCCGGGGTTGACGCTGGCTATCGGCCGCAGATTCTCTGCGTCGATCCCTATCCGACGGACTTTCTGCGTCGGCGACATGCCGCCGGCGGCATCGCGCTGCTGGCTGAGCCGGCCCAGGAAGTGGACCTTGCGGTGCTGACCGATCTCGGCGCCGTCGACCTGCTGTTTATCGACTCCACCCATGCGGTGAAACCGGGCAGCGAGGTCAACCGGATCGTGCTGGAGGTGTTACCGCGGCTGGCCCCAGGCGTGTTCGTGCACTTCCACGACATCTACTTCCCCTACGACTATCCCCGCCGGTTGCTGAGCGGCGATCTGTTCTTTCACTCCGAGAGCACGCTGGTGCATGCCTTCCTCGTCGGGAACGCGAACTGTCGCATCGAAGCCAGCCTGAGCATGCTGCACTACGGCGCGCGCGAGACGATGAAATCGTGGTTCGCCCACTATGATCCACAGACGGATCAACAGGGACTCGCCGGCGAGGGCGGGCGGCATTTCCCCAGCGCCCTGTGGCTGCGGACGACGGACAACGGCGGGTGACCAATCTTGTCGGCCTGTGGCGACGAAGCCGGATCGAGGCCCCGCTGGCGGCCTACCGATCAGCCTACGCCCGGGTCGATGGCGATGTTTCCGCGATCCAGCTGGATATCCTCAACACGGCCTGGGCCGAGAGCTTGGCCCGTTCGCCCTGGGCCAGGGCGCTGCGCGACCGACTGGCGTTGCCGGACCGGTTCGGCGACTGGACCGAGTTCACCGCCCGCACGCCGATCCAGCGCAAGCCGGACCTCCGCGCCGATCTGGCTACGGCCGTCGCGCCGCCCGCAGACCTGCTCTGGCGCGCGACCGGGGGAACCACCGCTGAACCGATGAAGTTCCCGGTTTTCACCAGCGAGACACTGACCGCATCGCTCGACATCTGGCTGGGCCGTGATCGGCTCGGCATCCGGCCCGACGATCGGTTGTTCATGATCTGGGGGCACAGCCACATCTTTGGTGCAGGTCTTGCGGGCAGCCTGGCGCGCTGGCGGCGGCGAGCCTCCGACCTGGCGCTCGGCTACACCCGATGGAACGCCTACCGGTTGTCTGACGCCGATCTGGCGCTGGCGGGCGAGGCCTTGCTGCGCAGTGGCGCGCGCTATGTGATCGGCTATTCGACCGCGCTCGACCGGTTCGCTCGCGCCAACATGCGGCGCTCCGGGGAGTTCGCGCGACTCGGGCTGAAGGCGGTGATCGCCACCGCCGAAGGGTTCCCTCGGGCCGACAGCCGAGGGGAGATCGCTGCCTGTTTTGGCGTGCCGGTGGTAATGGAGTACGGCTCCATGGAAACCGGGCCCATCGCCTATGAACGGGTGACTGGCGAGGGCTACGACGTGTTCTGGCGGCACCACCGGCTGGAGTTAGCCGGCGAACCGGCCGCGGATGGCGCGCGTGAACTGGTCGTCACCAGCCTGTATCCGCGCGCAATGCCGCTTCTGCGGTATGCGATAGGCGATCTCGCCGTTCCGGCGGCGGGTGGAGTGCTGACGGGCGTCCGCTCGATCCTGGGTCGCTGCAACGAGCACATTGACCTGCCGGACGGCACGGCGATCCATTCCGAGGCGTTTACACATGCCGTGCGCGGCCTGCCGGGAGTGCGGGCCTACCAAATCGTTCGGCGCGCATCGGCGCGGTTGCCCGTCATACGAATCGAGTCGAGCGAGCCGCTGCCAGCATCAACCCTTAAGACGCTCAGAGCGCAGCTGCATAAAGTGCATCCGGACCTCGCGGACGTTCGCGTCGAGCTGATCAGTTTCATTCCGCCCTCCTTGGCGGGCAAGCACAGAATGGTCATCGAGGAGCCTTGATATGGGTCTGCGCGTCAACGGTGAACTGATTGATGAGGATGTGTATGCGCGTTTCCACAAACGCCGCTTCGAGCAGACGCTTGATCTTGTCGGGCGCTTCGGCGGGGGGGATTTGGTCGAGGTTGGCGGTCATCCCTGGGTGATGACGGGAAGGTTGGCCGCGGCGCCGGGCGTCAACCTTTTGGCGACGGTGAGCGCAGAAGAGGTAACCGCTTGGCCCGAAGAATTGGTCATTCAGCGGAACATTTATGATATCCAGACGGATGAGGGCAGCAGCCGCCAGTTTCCAAACTACTCTGCCAACGTAGAACGCACCCTGTTTCCGATTGGTCTCAAGGCCGACATGATTGTTGCCTGCGAAATTATCGAACACCTAGCCCGGTCTCCCCACATAATGCTGTTAAATATAAACAGCTGGCTGAAGATGGGAGGGTACGTTGTCATGACGACGCCGAATGGATCTCAATTCGAGAATCCATTTCGCGTAAAGCCGAAGATGCCGAGCTATCGGCCCAGCGTATATAGTCGACACAACTATGTATATACAATGGAAATCCTAACTGATCTTGTAACCGCCTGCGGATTTGAAATTGTCGTTGCCGATTTCTGGTCGCCTTACACTCGAAGCGGTGCGACAAATCTTTACAGGTCCTTTTACAATTTTGGGCCGCTCTACCTGAAACAAAAATTTGCCCAGACCCTTTGCGTCGTGGCGCGAAAAACAGAAGATCGCACGACGGCCTGCCGGCTCCCGCGCTGCTATGCCAACGAGGCTGGTTGGGAAAGAGTTGACCTGTGACTTCCGGCCGCCTGGACGGCGATGTCCTGCCCCATCTGCCTCGACTTCAATGCTGAAGTCCGCGACTGCGCCGACGTTCAAGGGGTCTACCCCGGCCCCGAATTTTGACCTACCGAGTCCGTCATGCGTGTCATCCAGGTCGTAGCCTCGGTCACAGACGAAGCTGCGGGACCGTCCTATTCGGTCCCGAGACTCTCCGCGAGCGTCGCCCGTGCGGGGGCCTCGGTCGATCTGTTCACGATCGGGCCGGCAAGAGACGTTGCCTCCGACGGCGTCGTCCAGACATCGTTCGCGCAGGATTTGGCGCAGGTTCCGGGAGCCAAACGCCTCTGGCTTTCGTCGGAGATGCGCCGAAGCCTGTTCCATGAGGCGCGTCATGCCGAGATCCTGCACATGCATGGATTATGGCTTATGCCCAATATCTATCCGGCGGATGCCGCCCGGGCGGCGAGAAAGCCGCTGGTCATTTCGCCTCGAGGCATGCTGGGCGCCCCGGCGCTAAGATTTTCGCCGCTGAAGAAGCGGGCCTTCTGGCGAGTGCTTCAGGAACGCGCCGCCTTGTCGGCCAGCCTGATGCATGCCACCAGCGAGGCTGAATTCGAGGATATCCGTGCCTATGGCCTGACGAACCCCGTCGCCATCATTCCGAACGGTGTTGACCTGCCGCCCGTGAGCGGGGTCACGCGCCGGCGATCGAGAACCGTCCTTTCGCTCGGCCGGATTCACCCAAAAAAAGGGCTCGATACGCTTGTGCGCGCCTGGGCGCGCTTGGGCGGCCGCGCCGAGGGGTGGAGGCTGCGCATCGTGGGGCCAAGTGAAGTCGGGCACGCTGAAAAGCTGCGCGGCCTCGCTTCAGACCTAAATCTCGCGACCGTCGATATTGAGGGACCGCTATTTGGCGACGACAAGCTCGCCGCCTACCGTCAGGCTGACCTGTTCGTGCTGCCCACCCAGCACGAGAACTTCGCGATGACGGTCGCCGAGGCCCTGGCTGCCCAGCTTCCAGTGATCTCGTCAAAGGGGGCCCCGTGGTCTGGGCTCGAGCGGGAGAGGTGCGGCTGGTGGATAGACCACGGAGACGAGCCCTTGGCGGCGGCTCTGGCTCATGCCCTGGCGCTCCCGATCGATGAGCTCGCGGCGATGGGAAATCGAGGGCGAGACTGGATGGAGCGGGAGTATTCGTGGAATCGCGTCGGCCGCGAAATGTTTGAGGCGTACCGGTGGCTGGTCTTGAAAGGGCCGCCGCCCTCGACGGTGCGTCTGTGAGGCCGGCCCCGGGCCCAGAAGCCGGTCCGCGGGCGGTTGTTCTCGACCCCGTCGCCGCCCGGAGTACGCGCAAATGGTCTCCTGGCGAGCTGGTCGGCCGTGCGCTCTGGGAGACTTGTCAGCCGTTCTTCCGGTACAGCCCTCGCATCTTCTGGGGTTGGCGGCGCGGCATGTTGCGGCTATTCGGCGCCCGGATCGGCCGTCATGCTCATGTGCACCCAAGCGCCGCGATTGCCATCCCCTGGAATCTGGAAATTGCGGACTTCGCGACGATCGGTGACGGTGTGCGCGTCTACAATCTGGGACCAGTCTTCCTGGGCCGCGTCGCCACCCTGTCTCAGGGGGCTCACCTCTGCGCCGGCACTCACGACCACACCCGGGTCGACCTGCCGCTGATCAAGGCCGAAATCCGGATCGAGGATGGCGCGTGGATCTGCGCTGACGCGTTCGTAGGTCCAGATGTGACGGTCGGCAGCCACGCTATCGTCGGCGCTCGGGCCGTGGCCATGCGCGACGTTCCCGCCTGGACCATCGTTGCCGGCAATCCCGCCAGACCGATCCGATCGCGTGAGCCCTTCGCCGCGTCATGAATGTCTCGATCCTGATTCTGACCCACAACGAGGCGGCCAATCTGCCGGCCTGCCTCGACGCCCTGACCTGGTGCGACGACATCCTTGTTATCGACTCGGGCAGCACCGACGGCACCGTCGAGATCGGCCGCCAGCGCGGCGCGCGGATCCTGACGCGACCGTTCGATGATTTCGCGGGCCAGCGCAATTTCGGCCTCGACGTGGGCAATTTCCGCCATGACTGGGTGCTTCACCTGGATGCGGACGAAATCGTCACCGACGAATTTCTCGCCGCCCTTCGCGCCCTTCCGGAAACCGATGCATTCGATGCCTGGCGCGTGCCGTTCAAGACCATCTTTTTCGGCAAGTGGCTGGAGCACGCCGGGATGTGGCCGACCTATCAGGTCCGGTTAGGTCACGCCCAGCGCCTCCGTTTCATTCAGGTGGGCCACGGTCAACGGGAGGACCTTCCGCCGGAGCGCGTCGGTGAATTTCCCGAGGCGCTGCTGCACTACTCCTTTTCTCACGGCCTGCGGCGCTGGCTGGACAAGCATGTCCGCTACGCCGCCGACGAGGCGGCCGTGATCACGGGCGAACCGCGCCAGCCCGGCTCCCTCAAGGCCATGCTGTTCGGCGCCGATGGCACGACCCGGCGCCGGGGCGCCAAGGCGCTGGCCGCCGGCCTGCCGCTGTTTGCCCGCCCGCCGGCCCGGTTTCTCTATGTCTACCTCCTGCGCCGCGGCTTCATCGACGGCGGCCCGGGCTTCGTCTACGCGGTGATGCTGTCGGTCTATGAGGCAATGATCGCCCTGCTGGTCTACGAAGCGCGCCGCGGCGCGAGCCACAACCGGGTTCCCGGCGGACTGTCCGCCACCTCGTCCCGGCCTGATAAGGAAAGCGTCTCCGCCAGATGATCCGTTTCCTCTACAAGGGGCTGCTGCGCATGCCCCGGTTTCGTGGGCGGCATCGTCTGGAAGCCATCCTGCGCCGGCGACTTCTGCCGGCTGTCGATACGGTCGACGGGATCCGGATGGAACTGGATCCGCAGGAGTGGCTGCAGATCCATCTGATGGCTGGCGACCTGCCGGAGCCCACCACCACCGCTCTGTTCCGTTCACTGCTGCGGCCGGGCGACGTGTGCATCGACGTCGGCGCGCATGTCGGATTTCTGACCCTTGCTGCGGCGCAACGCGTCGGCCGCGCGGGCCGAGTGATCGCCATCGAGCCGCAGCCCTACAATTGTGAGCGCATCCTGATCAACAGCCAGGCCAACGGCCTTGAGAACATCGTCGTTGTCATGGCGGCGGCCGGCGAAGAGGATGGCTTCGTCCGGCTGCACAACCAGAAGCGCAACGACAAGGCCCGGCTCACCCTGTCCGGAGCCGGGGTCAGCGACGTGGCGACGCTGTTTGAGGTGCCCGTGGTGCGCGTCGACAGCGTCGTCGAGCGGCACGGCCTCGGCCGGGTCCGGTTGTTCAAGGTCGATGTGGAGGGCTTCGAGCGGGAAGTGTTCGCCGGTGCGCGGGACACGCTCGCCGCAACCGACAATGTGGTCTTCGAATGCCTGCCGGAGATGGATCCCGCGGTCGTCCAGGTGCTGGTCGACACACTGATCGCCAGCGGTTTTGCTCTGCGCCAGGTCGATGGGACTCCCTGGTCTCCCGGAGGGCCGCTGGTCGAGCACAACGTCTGGGCCGCGCGTCACGAGGCCTGAATCGGCTCGCCGCTAGAGCATTATGCCTGCAATTCTTCGCCGGGGGGCGTCGGCCAGGCGGCGGGCGAGGGCATCTTCGTTGCGGACGAACAGCGCGTTTGACGAAGCATGGGTCCCCGCCGCGTCGAGCAGCCGCCGGGCGAAGGGATCGTAGAACCGGCGTTGAAGGCCGTTGTTCTCCAGGGCGCGGGCAATCGGCCCGTCGAGCGCTTCGGTCTCGACCGCCAACAGGGATTTGGACGCAAGAGCGCGCGTCGCGCCGGCCAGCACCTGGTCCTCGTATCCCTCCACGTCCAGTTTGATGACCGTAGGTTCGAGGACCCCGGGAATGTCGTCGAGGCGACTGAGGGACACCAGCCGGGTTTCGCTTTCGTCGGGGTCCGCTACCCTGTTCACCGTGTCCCGGCCGACTGTGAACGACACCTGGCCGGAGGTCGCCCCCAGGGCGGTTTCATGAACCGTCACCAGTCGGCCAATGTCATTGAGCGTGACGTTCCGATGAAGATTGTGGGCGGTTCCCGGATCCGGCTCGAAAGCAATCGAGCGGGCGCCACATACGCCGGAAGCCAGCACCGTGTAGCTGCCGATGTTCGCTCCGATGTCCAGAAACAGGTCGCCCGGCCTGAGGGCGTGGATCACGAAGGCCATGTCTGTGAACTCATGAAGGCCGCAGTAGATGTTGCCCGTCGCGCCGGTCATGCCGTTCCGAACCGCCAGCCTTGTTCCCTCGATCCAGGGATGGATGTGGTCCCGCTTGATCCGACTTCCAACCTGCCAGGCGACGTACCGGGCGAGGGCCGAGGCCGGCCGCCGCCCGCCAAGGGGATGGGTGAGAATGAAGTGCAGGGTATTGGGCAACTGCGGTCCTTCCGCGGAGGGGACGATCGCCCTTTTGCCACTCGTGGCGCGATCCCGGAAGAGCCCTTTCCGCAACCGACGCCGATCGCGCGAGCACCTTTCGTTCGTGCACCTTTCAGTATTGCGGCGTTCCCACAGACCGGGGTCGCCAGGTTTCCGACCGTCCGTGACCGTTGGACCGCCGCCGCCGCCGAAACGCCTGGCCCGAATCGGGTTCGGGTGGGTTCATGCAGGGTCGGCCTGGAGGAAAAATCGCCTGACAGGTGAATTCCCGAATGACGACGGCCAAAAGCCATAGACAGGCATCGCTGGGCCGCTATAGGTTCGGGGAACATTGTTCTAACTGCGGGCGCAGTGCGCCTGCGGCAATGGCACGAGGGGGTTCGTCCACATGTCTGCCCATTCCAAGATTGCGCGTCGTCGTCTTTCGCTGCTCGCCAGTTCGTCGCTGGCCGCGGCCACACTGCTTGTCGGCGTAGGCGGGGCGTCCATGCTGGCCCTGGCACCAAGCGCGGCCCTGGCCGCCAACGAATGCGGCGATCCCAGTGCGAACGGCAATCTGCCCGATCCGCTCCTCTGCCCCGCGGGCGTCTACCCCACGGGTATCGACTACACGGCGACCACGAACGGCGGGATCGGCCTTGGCCTGATTGACGGCGTGACGGTCACCACCGGCGGCGTCCGCGTCTTCGGCAACTCTGGCGAACCCATCGAGGTCCGCTCAGTGACGGTGATCTCCGGCGCGGGCGACGTGAACATCCAGAATGGCGTCGGCTTCCAGCGCGCCATCGAAATCACGAGCCCTGACGACCGCATCATCGTTGACCTTTCCGACCCCGACGCCGCCGACGGAAACCCCTTCGTCGCCGGCTGGGCGGGCGGTATCTACGCCCACACCAGCGGCGCGGCCTCGGTCAACATCATCATGACGGCTGGCGACGTCCAGTCGGCCTCGCAAGGCTTCGCAATTGACGCGGTCGCCGGCTCGAACGGCATCAACATCGACCTTGGGGCCACGGACCTGCTGGCGGTCACCACGGTCGCTGCCGGCGGCGGCATCTATGCTTCCTCGACCGGCAATGTCGACATTTCATTGACCGGCACGATCACCGACATCGGCGCCTTTACGGCTAACGGCATTCAGGCCAACGCGGCCGGCAGCCTGGTCATTTCCACCGGCGACATCGACGTCACGGGCAACGGCGTGCTCGCCCAGGCTTCGTTCGGCGGCGACGTCACCATCACCACCGGCAACGTCACGGGCGGCGGCTCGTTCGGCGTCTCGGGCGAAGCGATCGGCGGCGGTGACGTTACCATCGTGTCGAACGGCAACGTGTCGGGCGGCGTGATCGGCGTCCGCGGCATCGCTGGCGTCGGTGGCGCTGTGGCCATCACAGTGTCAGGAACGGCTTCGGGCTCACGTGGCGTGGAGGCCTCCACGTTTAACGGCGACATCGTGGTCAGTGTTGGTGGCGCCAGTGGCGCCGCCTCGGAAGGAATCCAGGCTATCGCCACGGGCAGCGGCGGCGTCGACATCACCGCGACCGGAGCGGTGACTGGCGCGACCGAGGGCATCGAGGCCACGACGGTCAGCGGTCTGATCGACATTGACGCCGTCGGCGTCTCGGGCGGCACCTTCGGCATTCTGGCGGGCTCCACGACCGGCGTCATTGACATCGCCACCACCGGCGCCGTGGTCGGCACCAACAGCGACGGCATCAACGCCGCGACCGGCGGGGCCGGCACGGTGACGATCAACGCCACCGGCTCGGTCTCCGGCAACGATGACGGCATCGCGGCGACCACGGTCAGCGGCGCTATCGTGATCAACGCGGCGGCGGTCACCGGCACGCTCGACAACGGCATCATGGCCGACTCCACCACGGGCACGGTCAACATCACGACGTCAGGCGTGGTCACGGCCGGCGACATCGGAATCCTGTCGCAGACCAACGGCAACGCGACCATCGTGGTCGGCGGCAACATCAATGCTGGCGAGAATGGCATCGTCGCCTGGGATGTGGGCGGCGGGAGCTACAGCACCAGCACGATCGATGTGACGGTCAACGCGGGCTCGACCGTGACGTCCACCAGCCCGTTCTACAACATGGCCCTCTATGGGACAGGGGTTTCGTTGACCCTGAACGGCAACGCCACCGGCGGCGACGGCATCGTGATCGACTCGCTGGCCGGCGTAAACGTCGATGCCTCGGGCAATGCTACTTTCAGCGCCGGCAACGCGATGACACTGACCGCCCAGGGCGGCGCGGTGACTTTTGACCAGACCGCGGGCTCGATCTCCACGACAGCCGCTGGCCTCGCAGGTGTCCTGATCAGTGGCAGCAGCACCGTGACGGTGAACTCTTCGGCGGGCGCGGGCATCACGGGCGACGGCGGCGGTCTGCTCATCACCTCCGTCGGCGACGTGACCGGCACGCTGAACGGCAACCTGACTTCGGCCAATGGCGACGCCCTGAACGTCAATGTGACGGGCGCGGGCCTGGTCAACCTGGTCGTCGGCGGCACGGTTGACGGTGGCTCGGGCGCCGGCGACGACGGCATCGACATCACCACCACCACCGGCGCCATCACCCTGGTCACCAACGGCACGGTGACCGGCGATCCTGGCGTGGTTCTGGCCAGCGGCGGCGGCGTCATCACCTATGACGCCAACAACGACGTCACCGGCGACGCCGGCGGCATCACCGCCACCAACACCTCCGGCCCGATCACCATAAACGTCAACAATGCCGGCACCACCGTGCAGGGCGACAATGACGCGGACCTTTCCGGCGTCGGTGTCAGCGCGGTCACCTCGGCCGGCGGCAGCGTCACGGTCACGTCCGACGCGGGCACCCTGATCACCGGATCCACGGGCATCATCGCCAACGCCAACGCGGGCGGCGATTCGACCGTCACCACCCTCGGCGACGTGGTTGGCACCGCCGGCAACGGCGTCAACGCCCAGGCCCTCGGCGGCGGCAACGTCGACGTCGACGTGGTCACGGCCAGCGGCACGACCTTCGGCATCGCGGCGATCTCCGGCACCGGCACCATCAATGTCGACAACACCGGCGCGGTCAGCGGCGGCGCGGCGGGCATCCGCACCAGCAATGGCGGCGCGGGCGCGACCACGGTCACCACCGCGGGCACGGTCACGGCCACCGCAGGCGACGGCATCCTGGCGACGGGCGCCTCGGGCCTGATCGATATCAATGGCGGCGCCTTCCTGATCAGCGGCTCGGTCAACGGCATCAACGCCAGCAGCACCACCGGCGTCATCGACATCCTGACGGCAGGCGTGGTCACCGGCACGACCGGCACGGGCATCCTGGCGGCGACGGGCGGCAACGTCATCATCGACGCCAATGGCGACGTGAACGGCGCGGCGGGCATCAACGCCAGCACCACCGGCGCCCTGACCACGGTGAGCGTCGATACCGCCGGCGTGGTGACGTCCACGGCGGGTGACGGCATCAACGCCAGCAGCGTCGGCGGCCTTGTCACGGTCACCAGCCTGAACATCAACGCCACGGGCGGAGACGGCATCGACGCCTCCAGCACCACCGGGGCTCTGGATATCAACGCCAACGGCGCCATCGTCGCCACCGGCTTCGGCATCCGCACCACGTCAGGCGGCAATATCGACATCAACGTCGCCTCCAGCGTTTCCGGCACGACGGGCGTCAGCGCAATCGCAACGGGCACGGGCACGGTGGACGTGGTGCAAGGCCCCCTGGCCGGTCCGATCACCGGCACGGCCGGCGACGGCATCACCGCGACGAGCGGCAGCGGCGACATCCTGGTGAACACCTTCGGGGTGGTTACCGGCACGGTCGACGGCATCGACGCCACCAGCACATCGGGCAGCGTTGTGGTGTCCACCGGAACCACGACCACCGGCGGGACCGGTGACGGCGTCAACGTCTCCACCGGCGGTGCGGGCAACGGCCAAGCCATCCTGTTCGGCGCCATCTCCGGCGTCAACGGCGTCGATGTGGAGGCCACGGGCACGGGCTTCGCGGAGGTCCAGGGCAACGGCGCGGGCGTCGTGGTGACCAGCACCGCCGGCGACGGCATCCAGGTCTCCTCGGCCAGCGGCGCCGCCATCGTCACGGCGCTCAGCGCCGGCAGCTCCATCAACGCCACGGGCGGCGACGGCATTGACGCCAGCTCCAGCGCCGGCGGGACCGTAACGGTCAACACCTCCTGGACCATCGACGCGTCCGACGGCTACGGCATCGTCGGCTCGACGAGCGGCGGCGGCAACATCACCATCACCTCGTCGGGCGCGATCGGAACCCTGCTCGACCCGACGGGCCTGGGCGGCATTCTGGCCATCGGCACGGGCGGCTCGGGCGTCATCGACGTCAACGCCAGCGGCGACATCTACACCCTCGGCGCGGGCGCCTTCGGCGCCGGCGTCGCGGGCGTCAACAGCGGTACGGGCGGCGGAGTCACGGTCGACTACAACGGCGGAACCCTGCGCAGCGGTACTGTCGGCGTGGCGGGCTACATCTCCAACGCGGCCAACGGCAGCAGCGTGATCACGACCATCGGCGGCGGATCCTCGATCACCGCCCTGAGCGGGTTCGGGGTCCTGGCCCGCACGGAAGGCGCCGGTGACGCCACCGCGACTCTCGGCGCGGCCACGATCCTTTCGGCCACGACCGAAGGGGTGACCGCCGACTCGGGCGGCGGCAACGCCACCGCGACCATCGGCGCCGGCACGGACATCACCGCCGGCACCATCGGCGTTGAAGTGACAGCGGCCATCGACGGCCTCGCCACCATCGGCAACACCGTCAACATCACCGCCGGCGTCGTCGGCGTCAGCGTTACGGCTGGCGACGACGGCACGATCAACATCGGCGACGACGTGTTCATCGATCCGGTGGACTACGGCGTGGACCTCTCGGTCGGCGGCGACGCCACCCTCCTCGCCGGGATCAACCTGAACATCGACGTCAACAACACCGACCTCGATTTCATCTCGATCGGCATCAATGTCGACAGCACCCAGGTGGCCGACACCGCCGTGGGCGATCCGACGATCGACATCGACATCGGGGACGGCCTGGTCATTCGCGTCGATGATGGCGCGGGCGGCGAGGCTGACGGTTCGGCGGGCATCCTGGCCACGGCCACGGGCGCGGCGTCCGTCGATATCACTCTGGGCACCGTCGATATCGTCCTCGTCGGCGACAACAGCTTCGGCCTGGGCGCCATCAGCGACACCGGCGATGTGAGCATCACCACCGGGACCGGCACCATCTGGGTCTTCCCCGGCAACGGCGTCGACGGCAGCCCGCCCAACTTCCCGGGCAGCGCGGGCATCGGGGTGCTGTCCGCGGGCGGCGACGTTACGGTGACCAACAACGCCTGGCTGTTTGCCAGCAACAGCGCGCTTAACGCCGCAGGCATGTACACAGAAACCGCCGGCGCGGGGACGATCACCATCGTCAACAACGGCCTGGTGGGCTCCTCGGGCGACGGCATCGTGGCGACGTCGGTCGCCGGCCTGATCAACATCGACAGCAACAACTCGATCACCGCCGACAACATCGGTATCAACGCCAGCTCGGGCACCGGGGCGATCACGGTCGACCAGGCGGCGGGGGTCTTCATCGCCGCCGGCTTTGACGGCATCTCGGCGGTCAGCGCCTCCGCCGGCGATGTGCAGGTGACCAACGCCGCGCAGATCGACGCCAACGTCAACACCATCGGTGGATACGGCATCTTCGCCGTCAACAACGGGGCGGGGAACACGGTCGTCGTCAACTCCGGCGCGATCAACGGCACGGCCGATCGGGGCATCTCGGCGCACAACGGCGGAACGGGCAACACGACCGTCACCAACACCGGCGTCTTGGGCGGCGGTGGCGACCCGATCAATCTCTTCGGCATCAACGCCTCGTCGGGGGCCGGCACGACGCTGGTCACCAACAGCGCCGCGATCACCTCGAGCGGCGTCGGCATCCAGACCGCCACCACCACCGGGCCCAACACGGTCAACAACAACGCCGGCGGTACGATCGCTTCGGCCGGCGATGGCATCAACGCCACGTCCACGGGCGCGGCGGCGGTGAACGTGACCACCAATGCGACGGTCACCTCGTCCGGGGCCGACGGCATTCAGGCCGGCTCGGCGGGCGGCGTGATCATCGTCACCAACAACGCGGCCGTCAGCGGCGTTACTACCGGCATCGTCACGGCCAACTCCGGCGCCGGCGCGACCACGGTTAACGCCAACGCGGGCGTCAGCGCCAGCGGCGTTGGCGGCGCGGGCATCAACACCGTGACGACAGGCACGGGCGCTACGGTGATCAACGTCGCCAACGGCGTCACGGTCACCGGTCCGGCCGGCAGCGGCATCCGCACCTCGACGGCCGGCGGCGCGGTGACCGTGAACGTCGGCGCTGGCGGCGCGGCCGCGCTGGTCACCGGCGCCGGGACGGGGGCGACCAGCTGGGTCGTCGACCTGAACAACTCCGGCGCCAGCACCTCGACGCTGAACGTGACGGCCAACTCGACGGTCCGGTCCACCGACGCGGCGGCCACCGGCTACGACGATCTCGCGATCCGCGGCATTGGCGGCAGCGTGGTGGTGAACAACGCGGGCCGCATCAACGGCCGGGTCAACTTCTCGGGCCTGACCGGCAACGTGGTGTTCAACAACACCTCGTCGCTGAGCTGGCACACCACCGGAGCCTCCGTGTTCAGCGGCGGCGCGGACGTGCTCAACAACACCTCCACGGGCGTGATCTTCACCAACTCGGGCGGGGTTGCGACCTCCTGGGACTTCGGCGCCGGGGCTGACACCTTCACCAACGCCGGCACCCTGGTGGTTGGCGAGCCGACCCTGGCGGCCTCGACCCTGACGATCACGGGCCTGGAAGCTTGGAATAACTCCGGCCGGGTGGTCTTCGGCAGCTCGGGCGCGGTGTCTTCGGACGGCGCGATCGATGACCGCATCTTCAGCGCCAGCACGACCTTTACGGGTTCGGGCTCCAGCCGCCTGGTGATGGACGCCAACCTCGCCGCCGTCACCCAGACGAGCTGCGCGGTCCTGGCGGCGGCCGACTGCCTCAGCCTGACGGGCGGCTCCACCGCCGGCAGCACCCTGATCCTGGTCAACGACATCAGCCCGAACGTCTTCGGGGCCTACAACCCGACGGGCATCGTGCTGGTCGATGTGAGCGGGGTCGGCTCCACCGCCGCGACCCACTTCTCGCTGGATCCGAACTCCGACTTCTGGCGGGCGGACCTCAACTCCGCCGACGGCGTTCTGGACAAGGGTCTGTTCTTCTATGACCTGACCCTCAACCTGAACAAACAACACGTTCTGGTCGGTCTGCCCGATGGCGAAGCCTTCGAGTTCACCGTCCTCGGCACGGCGGCCCAGAACGCCTGGTACCAGTCGACAGGCACCTGGTTCGACCGTCAGGCCGATCTGCGCGACCAGCTCGGTGATGTCGCCGAAAGCGGCGCGGGCGTGTGGATGAAGATCGCGGGCGGCGCCACCGACCGTGACCTGATCAACAGCTACGACCTGTTCGGGGTGACCTACAGCTTCGACACCAGCTACGAGCAGAACACGATCTCGGCGACCGCCGGCGTTGACTTCATCAGCGCCACCTCGGCCGACAGCCAGTGGGTCGTGGGCGGCATGATCGGTTACATCGACACCGACGTGAACTTCAATGCCTCCAATACCATGGCGTCGATGGAAGGTCTGACCGTGGGTGTCTACGGCACCCTCGTCTCCGGCAACTTCTTCCTCGACGGCATCGTGGCCGGCCAGTTCATGGACCTGGAACATCAGGCTCCGTCGCTGGCGCCCGCGCCCAACAACATCTTCACCAGTGAAGTGAACAGCTGGGGCGGTCAGATCGAGGGCGGGGTCACCCTGGCCCTCGGCGAGTCGGCCTTCTTCGAGCCGATCGCCAGCCTGTCCTACGTCAAGACCGAGTTCGACGACGTCACCGTCCCGGGCGCGGTTATCGACTGGGACGAGCAGACCAGCATGCGCGGCAGCATCGGCGGCCGTCTGGGCACCAACGTCGATCTGGACACCTTCTCCGCCAAGTTCACCTTGACGGGTCGGGTCTGGAACGAGTTCGACGGCGAGAACGGCCTGGTGATCCACAGCGCCGGTCCCGACCTGCCTCTGGGCGACGACTTCAACGGCACCTTCGGCGAAGTCTCCGGCAGCGTGAACGTGTTCAGCTCCGAATCGGCCTTCTCGGCCTTCGTGAACGCGGGCGTGAAGTTCAAGGACGACTATCAGTCCACGGACGCCTCGCTCGGCTTCCGCTGGCGCTGGTAAGCCCGGCCAAACAACAGGAGGGCCGGTCGCGAGACCGGCCCTCTTCGTTTCTGCTACAGTCCGCGACCAGATCACAGGCGACGCGCGGCCCGGTTTCGCCGGCGCCACAGGGAGGCACATATGGCCAAGGCCAATCCGAAAACCGCAGATCTGCGCTACGAAGACCGCGCCGATGTCGTCGAGACGTTCGCCGACAACGTCCAGCGGATGACCTTCGACGGACGCACCCTGCGCGTCGAGTTCTGCGTCGCCAGGATGGATGACCCCGATGGAAAGTCCGCAAAGCGCACCGGCCGCGCGGTGCCCGTCGTGCGGCTGGTCCTCGATCTCGACGGGGCGGTGGACATGTTCAACAAGATGAACAACCTGCAGGCCGCCCTCGAGAGCCGTGGCGTGATATCCACCAACAAGACCAAGTCCTGATCCAGGACCCAAAACAGGAGACGCCCATGCGCACCCTGATCATAGCCGCCGCCCTGTCCGTGATCGGCGTCGCCACTCCCTCGGCTCAACCGGCTCCGGCCGCTCCAGCCGCTCCGAGCGCGCCGCTCGGTGCGCCGCGCGCCTTTCAGGGCTATTCCCAGCCTGACATTGGCGCCAACTACTGCCGGGTGATCAATCCGGGTCAAACGACATGCACCTTGCCGGCCATGACGGCGGGTCGCTACCTGGTCAAGGCCAGCGGCACATCGACCGCCCAGGGTCCCGGCGCCGCCCAGCAGCTGACCATCATCGTGGGCAACCGCACCTGCGGTCCGGCCTCGCGCAAGCCGACGACCACGAATCCCTGGACCGCCGGCCCCAAGACCATCCGGCTGTATTGCGAGATTCTGGTGCTCACTGACCGGCCGCTGGCGGTCACGGCGGCCTATGCCGACGCCAAGGCCACCAAGGCTCCGGCCGGCCCGTCCCTGACCCTGGAGCGGCAACCGTGGGAGGGCGTGCTCGATGTCTCGCCCACCCCCACGCCGCAGGACCCCTAGGTTCAGGCTCTGACCGCCCTCCGTGTTCGCGAGCGCCACGCTGACCATCGGCGCGGTTCCCTCTTGCCAGTGCGCGCGGGATCGTCGATTGCCGGAGCCTGGGCGGGACTCGCCCACGCGCAAGGGCCTGTCGCATGATCGCACCCGGTGAAGCCCGTCTCTGTGTCCTGGGCCTGGGCTATGTCGGCCTGCCGTTGGCGGTGGCCTTCGGGGCGGCGCACGACACCCTCGGTTACGATCTGGATGCCGGCCGGGTCGCTGAATTGCGCCGCGGCGAAGATCGCACGCTGGAAGTCGAGGCCGCCGAACTCGCCGGCTCATCACATCTGCGGTTCAGCGACCAGGAGGCGGACCTGGCCGATCGCAATGTGTTCATCGTCACCGTCCCCACGCCCATCGACTCCGCCCGGCGTCCCGACCTCGGCGCGATCTCGGCGGCCAGCCGGGCCATCGGCCGCCACCTCAGGGCCGGCGCGGTGGTGATCTATGAGTCCACCGTCTACCCCGGCTGCACCGAGGAAATCTGCGTCCCGATCCTGGAGAGGGAGTCCGGGCTGGTGTTCAATCGGGACTTCTTCTGCGGATACAGCCCGGAGCGCGCCAATCCCGGCGATCGCGAGCACCGGCTTTCGACCATCACCAAGGTGACGGCGGGATCAACGCCGGAGGCGGCTGCCTTTGTCGACTCGCTCTATCGCGCAATCGTTCCGGCCGGCACTCATCTGGCCAGCTCGATCAAGGTGGCCGAGGCCGCCAAGGTGATCGAGAACACCCAGCGCGACCTGAACATAGCCCTGATCAACGAGTTCGCGATGATCTTCAACCGGCTGGGCATCGACACCCTGGAGGTGCTGCAGGCGGCGGGGACGAAGTGGAATTTCCTGCCGTTCCGGCCCGGACTGGTCGGCGGCCACTGCATCGGCGTCGATCCCTACTACCTGACCCACAAGGCCCAGGAGGTGGGATACCATCCCGAGGTGATCCTCGCGGGGCGGCGTATCAATGACGGCATGGGCGGCTATGTCGCCAATCAGGTGCTGCGGCTGCTGGTGCGCAAGGGCGTAAACCCGGTCGGCGCCCGCGCCCTGGTGCTGGGGCTGGCTTTCAAGGAAAACTGCCCCGATCTGCGCAACACCCGGGTCGTCGACATTGTCGCGGAACTGGCCGAGCACCGGATGGCGGTGGACGTGCATGACCCCTGGGTTGACGCGGCTGAGGCCCGCCACGAGTACGGTCTGACCCTGACCGCGGCGCCGGAAGTGGGGGCCTATGACGTCGTCATCCTCGCCGTCGCCCATAGCCAGTTCGTCGACCTGGGGGCCGAAGGCCTTCGCGCATTCGGCAAGCCGGCGTTCGTGATGTACGACGTCAAGTCCGCCTTGCCGCCGCTGGCGGTCGACGGCCGCCTGTGAGCGGCCCCGGTCCCGACCTGTTCGGAGCAGTCTCATGAAAGTGATGGTCACCGGCAGCGCCGGATTCATCGGATCGGCCACCTGCTTGCGGCTCCTGGAGCGCGGCGACAGCGTGATTGGCGTCGACTGCCTCAACGACTACTATGATCCGGAGTTGAAGCGCGCCCGCTTGGCGCGTCACCTCGATCACCCCAACTTCATCCAGCTGACCATCGACCTGTCAGACCGCCAGGCGATGGAACAGGCCTTCGCCGCCCACCGGCCCCAGCGCGTGATCAATCTGGCCGCCCAGGCCGGCGTGCGGTACGCCGCGACCAACCCGCACATCTATGTGTCAAGCAACGTGACCGGCTTCCTGCACGTGCTGGAGGGCTGCCGGCACAATGGCGTGGAACATCTGGTTTTCGCCTCGACCAGCTCGGTCTACGGGGCCAACCTGAAGATGCCCTTCTCGGAGCATGACAGCACCGAGCATCCCCTGACCCTGTACGCGGCCACCAAGAAGGCCAACGAACAGATGGCGCACAGCTATGCCAACCTGTTCGACCTGCCGTGCACAGGCCTGAGATTCTTCACCGTCTACGGGCCCTGGGGCCGACCGGACATGGCCCTGTTCATGTTTACAAAGGCGATTCTCGCCGGCGAGTCGATCAAGGTGTTCAATCACGGGAAACACAAGCGCAGCTTCACCTTCATTGACGACATCGTCGAGGGCGTGATCCGCGTGCTGGACCAGCCGCCCACGGCCAATCCGGACTGGGACGGCGCCCGCCCGGATCCGGCCACCAGCGGTTCGGGCCCCTATCGCATTTTCAACATCGGCGCCGAACAGCAGGTCGAGCTGCTGCGCTACATCGAGGTGCTGGAACAGTGTCTCGGCCGCAAGTCGATCATGGAGATGTTGCCCCTCCAGCCGGGTGATGTGCCGGACACCGAGGCCGATGTCACCGACCTGGCCAACCTCGTCGGCTATCGCCCCAGGGTGACCGTGGAAGAGGGCGTCAAGGCGTTCGTCGACTGGTACCGCGGCTACAACGGGGTGCTGTAGCCGCCGGCGCCCGGTTCGGACCGCGAAGACCAGGTCAGGCGGGCCTGCCCAGCTCGCCAACCCGTCGCGGTCGTTGCAGGAAGGCCAGGATCGGCTTTTCGATCAGCAGGTGAGCGAGATAGCCCGCCAGCGTAGCGATCACGACCACCAGGACAATCACCAGACCCGGCGGCGCCTGGGGCGCCGCCTTGGCCAGAATTCCGGTCACGCTCGAAATCGCATGGGGATGGAACAGGTAGATGGCGTAGGACGCATTTCCCAAGGCCAGGCCAATCGCGCTGACCACCCCCGGCGGGCAGGTCACATAGACCCCGAACAACAGGATCGGCGCGCAGAACGCCGCCGCCATCAGCGTCTTGGGCAGTTCATGGAAGGTCAGATCGACCAGCCGGCCGAAGAACATCAGCCCGATCAACCCCAGAACCATCAGCCAGAACGGCTCAATGCTGATCTTGAACTGGCCGCCGCGCTTCAACCAGGCTAGCCCGACAAGGACGCCCGCGCCGAACTCGACATTGACCGGATAGGCGATCTTCTCCAGCAGTTCCGGGCCTTCCCACCCCATCATCAGGAACGGCGAAAGGCACCAGATCGCCAGGAGAGGCCTCGCCCACCTTGGCCCCAGCATGGTCAGGGCGAAGACCGTGTAGAAGATGAACTCATGGCGCAGCGTCCAGATGCCGACCGGTTCCAGGTCCCCGACCGGAGATACAACCATGGCCATCAGGTAGGGCTGAAGAGGAAACACGCCGCGACCGACATATCTCAGGACGGCCCAGGAAATGATGGCGATCCACATCAGCGGCAGGATTCGTTTGAACCGCCGCCCGAAAAAGTCAGCGATCCTGACTTTCGGCCGCCAGTCGCTGTCCAGGCTGACAACGGTGATGATGAACCCGCTAATCAGGAAAAACAGATCGACGCCGCTCGCGCCTCGATAGAGCAACCCATCGAGGACGGGTGCGCCGAAGTACTTCGCGTTCGCGACAGTCGCGGCGCTATGGTCGACGACCACCGCAAGCGCGGCGAGCCCCCGCAGATACTGAACGCCTACGATATCCCTGGCCACTGGCTCCCCCGTCCCGGTGCAGGCTATCGCGTAACATACGCACCCGCCACTCTCTCAGTGAGAGCCAGGTGAGAGGCGGAGTTTTCGTGGAACCGCCGGGCCCAGCCCGCCGACCAGCCCCGGAAACGGCGGGCGAAACGGGAGCATGTTTCGGCGGTTACGCTTCGCCCTCGCTCTCCGGTCAGGCTTCGCTCATCGCGACCTCAAGGACGGCCGCCTCGCCGTCTGCTTCCCGCCGCGCCTGAATGAACCGGCGGTTTTCACCATCCAGTTCCACCGCGGTCAGCACGCCGGTGTGATAGGCCCAGGTGTCTACGCCGATACGGCGTTCGTCGGAGTAGGGTTCGGTCTCGGGCGTGTGGCCGTGAACGATGATCTTCGCCAGTCGCCGGCCGTGCGACAGGAACGGCTCGCGGATCCAGCGCAGGTCGTGCGCGGTCTGGGCATTGAGCGGCCGGTCAGGCCGGACGCCGGCATGAACAAACAGGTAGTCGCCGACCTCGACCCGGTCTTCCAGGCCCCAAAGGAACTTCATGTGCGTATCCGGGATGGCCGCTTTGAGGGCCTGCTGCGCCCGCCGCCATCCTTCGAGGTCGTTCTTGTCCTGTGGCGGCGTCACCCCGTAAGACAGCATGGTTTCCCGGCCGCCATAGCTGGTCCAGGCCAGGCCCGAGTCGAAATCGGAGAGGAAACGCAGCATCGTCTCCTCATGATTTCCGCACAGGAACCGCGCCTCCGGCTGGTCGGCGCGAATCTGCAGCAAACGTTCGATGACGCCCTTTGAATCCGGTCCCCGATCGACATAGTCGCCAAGGAATATCAGCAAGGGCCGTCGGCCCCCCGGGGGGCTCGCTCCGGCGATGGCGTCGAGTAGCGCCGTCAGCAGATCGTTGCAGCCATGAATGTCGCCGACCGCGAACACTGGCCGATCGTCCATAGCCATGGGGGCGACAGGCGTCAGGCCACGTTTCAATCGTCGGAAGAGATTGTTCAAGGCCAGCTCACCGTAGAGGTCGAAAAACGACATTCATTCTAGAATGGGCGCCCATAGCACGGAATGGCGCCAGATTCTCCGTCGGCGAGCATGCTATTCTAAAGGGTGCGGTAATTTCGCGCGCGCAGCATTCCTTGCCCGATGCTCGTCATCGGCCTAGTTCTGTCGTCGGAGAGACGCGTGTTGCGGGGTTCATAGCCGGATGGCGAAGTTTCGCGAGACCTCCCCCACCGGCTTGCGGGATCTGGATGAAGCCGCCGGCTCGCCGCTCGTGCGCGGCGATGTCGATGCCGGCCTTCTGACCGTCGATGCGACGGCGGCCGATGCCGCGCCGCAAACCTACGAGACCCTCGACTTCGACAGCGTGGCGGTCGGGGCCTGCGCCTGCCCCCTGTGTTCGGGCGGGCTGTTCATCACCAACCCGGTGGGCCCGCCGGAGGGACCGATATCCTTCCTCGACGCCGGCGACCGGGGTGGCGGGATCGAGCCGGTCACCGGCAAAATCTCCAAGTCCGTGGCGCAGGCGGCCAATCAGTTGAGCCGCACCTTCGCCTCGTGGAATGATTTCTTCGGCGAGGAACAGTTCCTCGGCCCGCCGTCGGTGGTCACCTGGGCGTTTCGCTCGTCGGCGCCCGCCAGCATGCCTGACGATACGGCGGACTTCAGCCGATTCAACGAAATGCAGATCAACGCCACGCTGCTGGCGCTGGCCGCATGGTCGGACGTGGCCAACATTGTCTTCGTGAGGGTGGGCGAGGGCGCATCCGGCGACGAAGCCTACTCCAACAACGCGACCATCCTGTTCGGCAACTACGCAAGTGGGGCGGATGGGGCGGCGGCCTTCGCCTATATGCCCAGCCTCGGCGCCAGCGGCGGCGATGTATGGGTCAACAACAGCATCAGCTACAACAACGCGCCCGTAGCCGGTAACTATGGTCAGCTGGTCCTGGTTCACGAACTGGGCCACGCGATAGGGTTTTCCCATCCGGGGGAATATGATGCCGGGGAAGGTGGCGACATAACCTACGTTGCCAACGCCGAATATTATGAAGATAGCCATCAATACACGGTGATGAGTTATTTCACCGAGGACAATACTGGTGGTTATTTTGGCCCCAAATACCCGGCCACGATCATGCTGGACGACATTGCCGTCGCCCAGAAGGTCTACGGCATCAATATGACCACCCGGACGGGCGACACCGTCTACGGGTTCAACGCGACGGCGGACAGACCCTGGTTCGTCGCTTCGTCGGCGACGACCATCCTGGTCTTCGCGGTCTGGGACGCCGGCGGCACGGACACCTTCGACTTTTCCGGCTACAGCAACAACCAGATCATCAACCTGGGCCAGGGCGCCTTCTCGAGCGTCGGCACGTACAACGGCATAAGTCTTCGCGGCAATGTCGCCATCGCCATGGGCGTGGTGATCGAGAACGCGGTGGGCGGGTCGGGCGCCGACACGTTGATCGGCAACAGCGCGGCCAACAGGCTCACCGGCAACGCCGGCGACGACGTGCTGACCGGCGGCGCGGGCGCCGACATCTTCGTCGCCACCGCCAGCGGCGGCAATGATGTGATCACCGACTTCGTGGTGGGAATCGATCAGATCGATGTCAGCGCCTTTGGCGCCTACCAGAGCATCGGGCAGTCTGGCGCGGACGCGTTCGTCACCCTGACGACCGGCGTGTCCATCCGCCTGACCGGCGTCACGGCCTCAAGCCTGACCGACGCCAGCTTCCTGGGTCTGTCCGTCTCGCCACCGCCGCCTCCGCCGCCTCCGCCGCCTCCGTCTCCGCCTCCGCCGCCACCACCGCCGCCGCCCCCCTCGCCGCCTCCGCCGCCGCCGCCGAGTCCGCCTCCGCCGAGTCCACCCCCTCCGCCTCCTCCTCCTCCTCCTCCTCCTCCGCCACCTCCGCCACCTCCGTCACCGCCGCCTCCGCCTCCGCCTCCGCCTCCGCCTCCGCCTCCGCCTCCGCCTCCGCCTCCGCCTCCGCCGGCGACCTACAGCCGGACCCTGAACGGCACGGCGGGGAACAACGTCCTCGCCGGCGACAGCCGGAATGAGCAGATCAACGGTCTGGGCGGCAACGACCTGCTGTTCGGCAACGCCGGTTCCGACCGCCTGGACGGCGGCGCGGGCCATGATTCGCTGAATGGCGGTGACGGGAACGACATCCTCATCGGCGGAACGGGCACCGACAACCTCACCGGCGGCAGTGGCGCAGACGTTTTTGTCGCCACAGCCGGTGGCGGCGCGGACGCGATCACCGACTTCCAGATCGGCTCCGATCTGATCGACCTGACCGCCTTTGGCGCCTACCAGAGCATCGCCCAGTCGGGCGCCGACACGCTGGTCACCGTGGCCTCGGGCGTGACCCTGCGCCTGCAGAACGTGGCCGCCGGGGACCTGACGGACGCCAGCTTCCTGGGCCTGTCGGCGTCACCGCCTCCGCCTCCGCCGCCGCCGCCACCGCCGCCCCCTTCGCCACCACCTCCGCCGCCGCCACCACCGCCCCCTTCGCCACCACCGCCGCCGCCCCCTCCGCCTCCGCCGCCCCCTCCGCCACCCCCACCGCCACCGCCGCCACCTTCGCCTCCGCCGAGTCCTCCGCCGCCGTCACCGCCGCCGCCGGTGACCTACAGCCGCACCCTGAACGGTACGGGGGGGAACAACGTCCTCTCCGGCGACAGCCGGAACGAGCAGATCAACGGCCTGGGCGGCAACGACCTGCTGTTCGGCAACGCCGGTTCCGACCGCCTGGACGGCGGCGCGGGCCATGATTCGCTGAATGGCGGTGACGGGAACGACATCCTCATTGGCGGAACGGGCACCGACAACCTCACCGGCGGCAGCGGTGCGGACGTCTTCGTCGTCACAGCCGGTGGCGGCGCGGACGCGATCACCGACTTCCAGATCGGTTCCGACCTGATCGATCTGACGGCCTTTGGCGTCTACCAGAGCATCGCCCAGTCGGGCGCTGACACGCTGGTTACCGTGGCCTCGGGTGTGGCCCTGCGCCTGCAGAACGTTACCGCCAGCGACCTGACGGACGCCAGTTTCCTGGGCCTGCCGGCGTCTCCACCGCCGCCGCCTTCGCCTCCGCCACCTCCGCCACCTCCGCCACCGCCTCCGCCGCCCCCTCCGAGTCCTCCGCCACCGCCGAGTCCGCCACCCCCGCCACCGCCGCCGAGCCCGCCTCCTCCGCCTCCGCCTCCTCCGGGGCCGCCGCCTCCACCTCCGCCGGTGACCTACGCCAGGACGTTGAGCGGCACGGCGGGGAACAATTTCCTCATCGGCGACAGCCGGAATGAGCAGATCAACGGCCTGGGCGGCAGCGACTCGCTGTTCGGCGAAGGTGGGTCCGATCGCCTCGACGGCGGAACGGGCACAGACCTGCTCAACGGCGGCGACGGGAACGACATCCTCATCGGCGGCGCAGGCAACGATTCCCTGACCGGTGGGGCCGGCGCGGATGTCTTTGTGTTCGGACCTTCCACCGGCATCGACACCATCGTCGATTTCGTGGTCGGGGAAGACTTGATCGATGTCAGCCAGATCGGCGCGGTCCAGTCCATCACCCAGCAGGCCGGCGGCGCGCTGGTGACGTTCAGATCGGGCAGCGCAGTACTGCTCACCGGCGTCGCCGCGACCTCGTTGTCCTCAGCCAGCTTCCTGGGCCTGATCGCAAACGCCACCGATGGCGTGGCCGGCACCAAGGCCGGCCAGTCGGACGGCAAGGCCCCTCTGCCGGATGAACTGGCCGAAGGCGGGGTCGGGCGGGTCGAGACCACGGGTGACTGGTTCACGTGAACCAGCCGCGGGCTGCTCCCCGGCGCGGCAGCGCGCTAGGCGGACTCCAGCCAGGCCACGATCGTCTCTGCCGCCTCCACCGGTGAAAGCGTCGTCGTATCCACCGTCAGCTCGGCGTGCTCCGGCTCTTCGTACGGGCTGTCGATGCCGGTGAAGTTCTTCAGGTCGCCGGCTCTCGCCTTCTTGTAGAGACCCTTCACGTCGCGGCTCTCGGCCACGGCCAGCGGGGTCTCGACGTAGACCTCGACGAACTCGCCGTCCTCCAACATCTCGCGGGCCATGCGGCGCTCGGCGCGGAAGGGGCTGATGAAGGCGGTCAGGACGATCAGCCCGGCGTCGACCATCAGCTTGGAGACCTCTGCCACCCGGCGGATGTTCTCTACCCGGTCCTCCTCGGTGAAGCCCAGGTCCTTGTTCAGGCCGTGGCGGACGTTGTCGCCGTCCAGCAGGTAGGTGTGCCGGCCGAGCGCATGCAGGCGCTTCTCCACCAGGTTGGCGATGGTCGACTTGCCGGCGCCCGACAGGCCGGTGAACCAGACCACCCGGCCCTTCTGGCCCTTCTGGGCGGCGCGGACGTCCTTGTGGATGTCGGTGGCCTGCCAGTGGATGTTGTCGGCCCGGCGCAGGGCGAAGTGCAGCATGCCCGCCCCAACCGTGCGGTTGCTCAGCCGGTCGATCAGGATGAAGCCGCCGAGATCCCGATTGTCCTTGTAGGCCTCGAACGGGATCGCCCGGTCGAGCGAGATGTTGCAGACGCCGATCTCGTTCAGCTCCAGACGTTTGGCGGCGATGTGCTCCAGGGTGTTCACCTGCACCCGGTACTTGGGCTCGGTGATCGAGGCGGTGACCGTCTGGGCGCCGATCTTCATCAGATAGGGCCGGCCGGGCAGCATGGCTTCGTCGTCCATCCAGACGATGGTCGCCTCGAACTGGTTGGCCACGGGGCTGGGATCGTCGGCCCCGACCAGCACGTCGCCGCGCGAGACATCGACCTCGTCGGTCAGGGTGATGGTCACCGACTGGCCGGCCACGGCCTGGTTCAGGTCGCCCGGCAGCACGACGATGCGCGCGACGCGGCTCTCGCGACCGGAGGGCAGCACCTTGACCCTGTCGCCGGGCTTGACCGTTCCGGCGGCGATCTGGCCGCTGAAGCCGCGGAAGTCGAGGTTGGGCCGGTTGACCCACTGCACCGGCATGCGGAAGGCGCGGGACTGAAGGTCGTCTTCAACCTCGATGGTCTCCAGCCAGCGCATCAGCGGCGGGCCGTCGTACCAGGGGGCGGCGTCGCTGGGCTCGGTGATGTTCTGGCCGTCCAGAGCCGACATCGGGATGGCGGTGAAGGCCTCAAGGCCGATCTGCCCGGCGAAGGTCGCGTATTCCTCGACGATGGCGTCGTAGATTCCCTTGTCCCAGCCGACCAGGTCCATCTTGTTGACCGCCAGCACGACGTTGCGGATGCCCAGCAGGTTGACCAGGTAGCTGTGCCGGCGGGTCTGGGTCAGCACGCCCTTGCGCGCGTCGATCAGCACCACGGCCGCGTCGGCCGTCGAGGCGCCGGTGACCATGTTACGGGTGTACTGCTCGTGGCCGGGGGTGTCGGCGACGATGAACTTGCGGCTGTCGGTGGCGAAGAAGCGATAGGCCACATCGATAGTGATGCCCTGCTCGCGCTCGGCGGCCAGGCCATCGACCAGCAGGGCGAAGTCGATCGCCCCGCCCTGGGTGCCGATCTTCTTGCTGTCGGCCTCCAGAGCCGCCAACTGGTCCTCGAAGATCATCTTGCTGTCGTACAGCAGCCGCCCGATCAGGGTCGACTTGCCGTCGTCCACCGACCCGCAGGTGATGAACCGCAGCAGCGACTTGTGCTGGTGCTGCAGCAGGTAGGCGTCGATGTCCTGCGCGATCAGATCGGCGGGCTTGTACGCGCTCATTGGAACGGGCCTCTCTCAAGAGGGGGCATCAGAAATACCCCTCCTGCTTCTTCTTCTCCATCGACGCGGCCTGGTCGTGGTCGATGATCCGACCCTGGCGCTCGCTGGTGGTGGTCAGCAGCATCTCCTGGATGATCTCCGGCAGGGTCGCCGCCGTGCTCTCTACCGCGCCGGTCAGGGGGTAGCAGCCCAGCGTGCGGAAGCGGACCGACTTGATCTGCGGGACCTCGCCCTGGCGCAGCTGGAAACGGTCGTCATCGACCATGATCAGCGTGCCGTCGCGCTCGACCACCGGGCGCTCCGCCGAGAAATACAGCGGTACGATGGGGATGTTCTCCAGGTGGATGTATTGCCAGATATCCAGCTCGGTCCAGTTGGAGATCGGGAACACCCGGATGCTTTCGCCCTTGTTCTTGCGGGCGTTGTAGAGCTTCCACAGCTCGGGCCGCTGGTTCTTGGGATCCCAGCGCTGCTCGGCGGAACGGAAGGAGAAGATGCGCTCCTTGGCGCGGCTCTTCTCCTCGTCGCGGCGGGCGCCGCCGAAGGCCGCGTCGAAGCCGTACTTGTCCAGCGCCTGCTTCAGGCCCTCGGTCTTCCACAGGTCGGTGTGGGCGGGGCCGTGGTCGAAGGGGTTGATGCCCGCCGCCTCGGCCTCGGGGTTCTTGTAGACGATCAGCTCGAAGCCCAGCTCCCGCGCCATGCGTTCGCGCATCTCGTACATGGCCTGGAACTTCCAGGTGGTGTCCACATGCATCAGCGGGAAGGGCGGCTTGCTCGGATAGAAGGCCTTGGCGGCCAGGTGCAGCATCACCGCGCTGTCCTTGCCGATGGAATAGAGCATCACCGGGCGCTCGGCCTCGGAGACCACCTCGCGCATGATGTGGATGCTCTCCGCCTCGAGGCGCTGCAGGTGCGTCAGACGGGCTGGCGAAAGGTCGGCGGTCATAGGCTCATGGGATACGGGATGGCGCGGACGCGCAAGGGATGGGGGCGTGCAGAAGTCTTGAGACTTCCCGCGCTACCGCCGGACGCCCCGTCGCGCTTGCAGGTAAAGCCGGGCCCCGCCCGGCGCAAGTCAGCGCACGCCGCGCGGCGCCCAGTTTTCCTGACAGGCGGCCGCCTATTTCCGGCAGGCGGCGTCCAGGGCCGAGACGGCGCTGACGATGTGATAGAGCGAACTGCCGGGGGCGGGCTCATCGACGAAGGTCCCGTCGGGTAGCAGCCGGTCGCGCCACAGGCCCGGGACGGGGACGTCGAGGTAGCGCTGCAGGCCGGCCGCGCCCTTCAGGACGCCGTCCCAGTTTTCGACCGCGGCGTGAGCGTGCAGCCGCTCGGTCTGCGACCACAGGCGGGCTGACCGGTCGCGGGGCCGGAGCTGCTGGTCGAGGCTGAATATGGCCACGCCCTGTTCGATGCCATGGGTCTCGCCGATGTCGATCAGGCGGCGAGCCTGGGTGCTGTCGCCCAGATGCTGGAGCAGCAGCCAGCCCCATTCGAACTGATGGCCGGGCTCGACATCGGCGTCGGGGACCGCGCGCCAGTCCGTGTCGAACAGCTCGATCAAGGCGCCGGTCGCCGGGTCGATCAGCCGGGCCAGGGCGCTTGCGGCGATGCGATCCGCCAGTGGCGTCCAGCCGGCATCGGCGCCCACGGCGACCCAGGCCTGCACCGACTCGAACAGATGCATCATCGGATTGGCGCGCAGCAGGCCGTCGTCCAGCACCCCGCCGTCGGGCCGCAACAGCCCGGCGGCCGTCATCGCCTCGCGGACCCGCACCGCCTCGGCCTCGCGCCCGGCGCCGCTGAGGGCCAGCAGGGCGAAGGCCTGCTCATAGGGATTGGCGCTCTCGTCCAGCGAAGTCCCGTCGGCGGCGGCGAGGATGCGGTAGAGGCCGTCGGGTCGGGCGAAGGTGGTGGTCAGGGCCGTCAGGGCGTGGTCGCGGGCGGCTTCCCAGGGCCCGGCCCAGCCCAGCTTGCCGGCTTCGGCATAGACCCAGGCCTGCCGCGCCGCGACCCGGGCCCGGCGGGGGCCTTCGATGGCCCGCCCGTCCTGGCCGACCTTCTCGAAGCAACCGCCGTTCACGCGATCGAACCCGACTTCCTGCCACAGGGGTAGGGCGTGATCGAACAGCCAGCGTTTCAGCTGCTCATTGAGGGCATGGATCTGCGCGGGTGCGGTCACGGCTTCTTTTCCCCGATGAGCGGATGATATGGAAGGCGCATGTCGAACGCGCAGCGGCCCGTGATGGTCATCTTTGATCGCGATGGCGTCCTGAACGTCGATCACGGCTATGCCTACGACCCCGCCAAGCTCGAATGGGTTCCGGGCGCCCGCGCCGCCGTCAAACGCGTCAACGATGCCGGCGCCGTCGCGGTGATCGCCACCAACCAGTCGGGCATCGGCCGGGGCTACTATGCCGAGGCCGACATGGAGGCCTTCCACGCCGAGATGCTGCGCCAGCTGGCGAGCGAGGGCGCCTGGGTCGACGCCATCTATTTCGCGCCCCACCATGAGGACGCTGCGGAGGACCGTTACCGCGCGGCCGACCATCCTGATCGCAAGCCCAACCCCGGCATGCTGCTGCGGGCGCTGGCCGATTTCGCCGTCGCGCCGGCCGACGCGGTGATGATCGGCGACAAACCCAGCGACATGGAGGCGGCCCGCCGGGCGGGGGTAAGGGGCGTGGTCTATTCCGGCGGCGATCTGGAGGCCCTGGTGGCGGCGGCGCTGGCGGCGCTGACGGGCACGACCATTCCGAAATAGCCGCCGGGCGGCTTTCGCCATGCCCCAAAGCCCGCTAAGTCGGGGTCATCCCTTCCCTCGCGGCAGCGCTACATGACCCTTCCGACGACCGCCCGCTCGGCCCTGGACCTGATCGGCGACACGCCGATGGTCGAGGTGACGCACATCGACACCGGCCTCTGCCGGCTGTTCCTCAAGCTCGAAAACCAGAACCCCGGCGGCTCGATCAAGGACCGCATCGCCCGCTCGATGATCGAGGCGGCGGAGGCCGACGGTCGGCTCAAGCCGGGCGGGACGATCATCGAGGCCACCGCGGGCAACACGGGCCTGGGCCTCGCCCAGGTGGCCTCGGTCAAGGGCTACAAGCTGATCCTGGTGGTGCCCGACAAGATGGCGCGAGAGAAGATCCTGCACCTGCGGGCCATGGGCGTGGACGTGCGCATCACCCGCTCCGACGTCGGCAAGGGCCACCCGGAATACTACCAGGACATGGCCCAGACGATCGCCCAGGCGACCGGCGGCTTTTTCGTCAACCAGTTCGAGAACCCGACCAACCCGCTGGCCCACGAGACCACCACCGGGCCGGAAATCTTCGAGCAGATGGGCGGCGACGTGGACGCCGTGGTCGTCGGCGTCGGCTCCGGCGGCACGCTCACCGGGCTGGGCCGGTTCTTCAAGAAGCACTCGCCCAAGACGAAGATGATCCTCGCCGACCCGGTCGGCTCGATCCTCTACGACTACGTCAACACCGGAACCTACGGCGCGGCGGGCAGCTGGATCGTCGAGGGCATCGGCGAGGACTTCATCCCCGACAACGCCCAGATGGACCTGGTGTCCAAGGCCTACGCCATCCCCGACCGCGAGAGCGTCGAGACCGCCCGCCTGCTGCTGGAGAAGGAGGGCATCCTGGCCGGCTCCTCCTCCGGCACCCTGCTGGCGGCCGCCCTGCGCTACTGCCGCGAGCAGACCGAGCCCCAGCGGGTGGTCAGCCTGGTCTGCGACACCGGCGGCAAGTACCTGACCAAGATGTTCAACGACATGTGGGTCGCCGCCCACGGCTTCGAGGACCGGCCGAAATTCGGCGACCTGCGCGACCTGATCGCCCGCGACTTCTCCGAGGGCGGGGTGATTGCCACCGGCCCGGACGACAGCCTGCTGACCGCCTACAACCGCATGCGGGCGGCTGACATCAGCCAGCTGCCGGTGATGGACCACGGCAAGCTGGTGGGCATCCTCGACGAGAGCGACATCCTCGCCTCCGTCGGCGCCCGCGAGGGTCGGGCCGATCGCTTCGGCGCCAAGGTCTCCGCCGCCATGACCCGCGACGTCCACACCCTGCAGGTCCACCAGTCGCTTGACGAGCTCAAGCCGATCTTCGACGCCGACCAGGTGGCGGTGGTGATGGACGGCGACAAGCTGGTTGGTTTGATTACACGCGTGGACCTCATCAACCACCTGCGCCGGACGGCCTAGCCGTACTATATCGTTCGTCATCGTCGGACTTGTTCCGACGACCCATGCACATCGCTTTATCCGGCCAGCCTCGGTGTTCATGGGTGGTCGGGACAAGCCCGACCATGACGGTTTGAGAATGACCACCGACGGCAAGAACCGCCTGGCCTTCGCCACTCGCACCATCCACGGCGGCCAGAGCCATGACCCGACCACCGGGGCGGTGATGGTCCCGATCTACGCCACCTCGACCTACGCCCAGGAAAGCCCGGGCGTGCACAAGGGCTTCGAGTACGCCCGCAGCCACAACCCGACCCGCTTCGCCTTCGAGCGCTGCGTGGCGGATCTGGAGAGCGGCGTGGCGGCCTTCGCCTTCGCATCAGGCCTGGCGGCGGCCTCGACGACCCTGGAGCTGCTCGACACCGGCGCCCATGTGATCGCCTCGGACGACCTCTATGGCGGCAGCTATCGGCTGATGCAGCGGGTGCGGACCCGCTCGGCCGGCCTGACCTTCAGCTTCGTCGACATGACCGATCCCGGCGCCATCGAGGCGGCCATCCGCCCCGAGACGAAGATGATCTGGGTCGAGACTCCGACCAACCCGACGCTGCGGCTGGTGGACCTCGCGGCGGCCGCCACCGTCGCCAAAAAGCATGGCCTGATCAGCGTCGCCGACAACACCTTCGCCAGCCCCTGGATCCAGCGGCCGCTGGAGCACGGCTTCGACCTGGTGCTGCATTCGACGACCAAATACCTCAACGGCCACTCCGACATGGTCGGCGGCGTGGTGGCGGTGGGCGAGAATCAGGCCCTCGAGGAACAGCTGCGCTTCCTGCAGAACGCCGTCGGCGCCGTGTCCGGACCGTTCGACAGCTTCCTGGCCCTGCGTGGCCTGAAGACCCTGGCCCTGCGGATGGAACGCCACTGCCAGAGCGCTCTGCGCATCGCCCGCTGGTTGGAGGACCGCGCCGACGTCACGCGGGTGATCTATCCGGGCCTGGAGAGCCATCCGCAGCATGTGCTGGCGAAGCGCCAGATGAACGGCTTCGGCGGCATCATCTCGGTCGATATCGCCGGCGACCTGAGCCGCGCCCGGCGGGTGCTGGAACGCACCCAGCTGTTCACGCTGGCCGAGTCCCTCGGCGGGGTGGAGAGCCTGATCGAGCATCCGGCGATCATGACCCACGCCTCAATCCCACCCGAGCAGCGGGCGGCGATCGGCATTTCCGACACCTTGATCAGGCTTTCGGTCGGGATCGAAGACTGCGACGACCTGATTTCTGACCTGGCCCAGGCTCTGGGTTGACCGGGGCGGCGGGCAGGGG
This sequence comes from Caulobacter sp., assembly GCA_030678995.1. Taxonomy (GTDB): domain Bacteria; phylum Pseudomonadota; class Alphaproteobacteria; order Caulobacterales; family Caulobacteraceae; genus Caulobacter. The sequence goes on along the minus strand of JAUXTQ010000027.1, from coordinate 46,754 downwards.
TGGCAGGTCCGACAACGGCGCCCCCGCGCCGATCAGCCTGGCGGCCAGCAGAAGGTCGGCCTGAACCGCCCCGTGGTCCTTGCCGGCGGTCCAGGCGTTGACCTCCAGCTCGACCGCGTTTTCCGCTACCAGGGCGACAGACACCGATGGTTCGGGGTCGGCCAGCACCAGCGGGTTGGCCTTCGCCCGCGCCAGCACCCCGGACATGATTGCGTTCACGTCGGCGGCCGCGGCGATCCGGAAGGTGACATCCACCCGCCGCTGGCCATGGAAGCTGTGGTTGACGATGACATCGCCAAACACCTTGTTGTTCGGAATGACGATCTTGAGGTTGTCGGCGGTGGCCAGCTCGGTGATCACCAGGTCCAGGGCCGCGACCCTGCCCTTCTTGCCGCCGGTCTCGATGATGTCGCCGACCCGGTAGGGGCGGAACAGCAGGATCATCACCCCGGCGGCCACGTTCGACAGGGCCCCCTGCAGGGCCAGGCCCACGGCCAGGGAGGCGGCGCCAAGCACGGCAACGATGGAGGTGGTCTTGACCCCCAGCTGCTGCAGCACGGCCACCAGGCCCATCACCAGGATCACATAGCGGACCATCGAGGCGACGAAGGTCTGCAGCGTCAGGTCGGGCGCGCGGCGGCCGTTCAGCCGCGCCATTCCCCGCCGTGTCAGGCCGGACAACCAGGCCGACGCCCACAGCGTCAGCGCCAGGATGACCGCCCCGACCACCAGGTTGACCGCCAGGTCGCCGGCGGCATCGGTGAACTTGTGCAGCAGGGACTCGTCGCCAAGCACGGTCTGGCGGAGGCGGCGGTCTACTTCGTCGTCGAACTGCATGGGCGCTTCCGATGGCCAGGATTTGCGCCGACAGTAGCAGGCGAAACATCCGGTTACAGGGTTTGTGTCGCCGTTCCGCCCCCCGACCGCTAGAGGCCCGCCCATGAGCATCGCCTTTATCGACCTCGCCGCGCAGCAGCGCCGCATTCGTGACCGCCTCGACGCGGCCATCGCCAGGGTTCTCGACCACGGTGGCTACGTCATGGGCCCCGAGGTCCGGCAGTTCGAGGCCGAACTCGCCGCTTTTGGCCAGGCGCCCCTGGCCCTCAGCTGCGCCAACGGCACCGACGCCATCGCCCTGCCGCTGATGGCCTGGGGCATCGGCGAGGGTGATGCGGTCTTCTGCCCGTCCTTCACCTTCACCGCCACGCCCGAGGTCATGCCCTGGGTCGGCGCCACGCCGGTGTTCGTCGATGTGCTGCCGGACACCTTCAACCTCGATCCGGCGAAGCTGGAAGCGGCCATCTCCGGCGTGAAGGCCGACGGCAAGCTGAAGCCCGCCGTGGTCATCGCCGTGGACCTGTTCGGCCAGCCGGCGGACTACCCGGCCCTGCGCGCCATCTGCGACCGCCATGGCCTGAAGCTGATCAGCGACAGCGCCCAGGGCTTCGGCTGCACCCTGAACGGCCAGCACCCGATCCATTGGGCCGACGTGACCACCACCAGCTTCTTCCCGGCCAAACCGCTGGGGTGCTACGGCGACGGCGGGGCGGTGCTGTGCAAGGACCAGGGCCTGTGGGACCTGATGGACAGCTTCCGCGTCCACGGCAAGGCGGTGGCCGCCGACCTCAACGGCCGGGTGTTCGAGCACGAGTCGAAGTACCTCAACGCCCGCATCGGCATGAACTCGCGGCTCGACTCGATCCAGGCCGCCATCCTGATCGAAAAGCTGGCCATCTTCCCCGAAGAGATCGCCATGCGACAGGTCGTGGCCGACCGCTACGCCGCCGGCCTGGCCGGCTCGGTCCTGTCGACCCCGGCGGTGATCGCCGGCGGCCAGTCGGTCTGGGCCCAGTACGTCATCGAGCATGCCAACCGCGACGGCCTCGCCGCCCACCTGAAGACCCAGGGCGTGCCGACGGCGGTCTACTATCCGGTGCCGATGCATGTGCAGGAGCCCTACGCGATGTACCCGCGCGGCGCCGGTGGCCTGCCGGTGACCGAGGCCCTGGCCGACAAGGTCCTGGCCCTGCCGATGCACCCCTACATGGACGAGGCGACGCAGCAGCGGATCATCGACGCGGTGAAGGGGTTTAACGGGTAGGGCTCACCCCTCCGCCAGCTCCCCCAGGATGGTGATCTTCTGCCAGATCTTGCGGCCGAGGTCGGTGCACAGGGCCTCGACGTCGCCGGCGGCGCCGATGACCACGTGGTCGTGGCTTTCGCCGGCGTAGAGGGCGGCCAGCTTGCCGGTCAGGGCCAGCATCTCGGCGCAGTATTCGAGGTAGCGGGTCAGCTGGAAGCGGGTCATGACCCGCTCCGGCGACGACGGCGTCCGCGGCCCGCCGCCCAGCAGGGATGTGGGGTCCTTGGTCAGCTGGTGCATGTCGACCACATGGGCAAACGCCCGCAGCTCGTGCAGGGCCGTCTGGGTTCGCGCCCGCTTCCAGCGCTCCTCAAGGGACAGCAGGAACCACAGGCCCGCGGCCATCAGCACGATCAGGTTGACGCTGGATTCGAGGGTCTCGGCCAGGGCAAGGTCGTTGGAACGGGCGGCGATGCCGGCCCAGTCGAAGTCCTTGAGGATCAGGCCCAGCAGCGCCAGGCCGCCGCCGGCCACCAGCAGCACCAGGGTCCGCAGGCCCAGGTAGGGGCGGGACAGGTCACGGGCGCGGCGGGCGGTGTCCTCGGCCGTGTCGAGCAGCTGCCGCGCCGCGCCGGTCAGGCCCGACTCCGGGAACCGCTCGCCGATCCGGTCGGCCAGCTTTGCGACGGTCCGGACGATCTCGCCGGCGTCGAGGGTGCGATAGTCGCGGTGGGGTTTCCTGCTCATTCCGCCGCCCCGGTTGCCTCGGGACAACAGATCATGCACCGGCCGGTCGCGCCAGCCCGCACCGTCGGGCGAGATCACCGTGGACCTCGCCCGCGCGGCGGCTTCACCCTAGAAGCCGATTTTGAACCCGACCGTCAGCCGGCCGTCGTCATAGCCAGGGACGCCGTGGATCCCCTCGGAATCCTGGGTCGAGAAGTCGTAGGCGCCGGTGATCTCCGCGTTCGGCGCGACCTTGAAGGCCACCGAGACGCCCGCCCCGCCGGTGGTGTCCTGGCGGTCGCGGTTCTCGTGGTCGTCCCAGGACTGGCTGACATAAGCCGCCACCTGGAAGTCCGGCGTGATGTCGTGCGTCACGGTGAAACCCACGGCCGTCGAGACGGTGATCGGCGAAAGCACCACCGTCGACTCCTCGAACCCGCGGCTGGCCGACAGCACCAGGGTCGTCTCGGACGACGGCGTGATGGTCAGGCTGCCGTCGATCACCAGGTCCGACACGTCGTCGAACGTGGGTGAGTCGAAGGAGCGGCCGCTCCAGCCGGCGCTGATCTCGCCGGTGATCTGGTCGGTGATGTCGAAGGTCGCCCCGACGCTGGCGGTGTAACCTTCGGAGTCGCGGTTATGGATCGCCGCCGGCGGGGCCAGGTCGTAGTCCACCTGGGTGAAGGCCACCTCGCCGAACACCGACACGTCGGCGTCCGGCGAGCCGGTGATGCGGAAGGTCTCAGTCCAGGTCCCGCGGTCGCGGGAGTCCTGGTCGATGAGGGCGTTGGTGATGCGGTGACGGCCGTCCTCATAGTCGGACGTGACATAGTCCACCCGGGCCGAGAACGCGACGGCGCCCAGTCGGGTGCGGAAGCCGGCGTCGAAGCTGTCGACGGTGAATTCGGTCGGGTTGCGCGTGTCGCGGCGCGCGGTGATCTTGCGCCGGTCCTCGGTGTTCAGGGCATGGCTGGCGCCGGCGAAGACGCTGCCGCCGTCGAACTTGATCGCGCCGTTGGCGCCGAAGGCGTAGTCGTCGGCGTTCTCGTCATCGACGTCGGCGTAGTGGGTCAGGTCGGCGCTGGCGAAGGCGGAAAAGCTGCCGCCGTCACTCTCGGTTCCCAGGACCACCTTGCCCGACAGGCCATAGACGGTGTCGCTGGTCTCGTTCGCGGCCGAGGCCAGGACGTTTTCGGTCGTGCCGACCGAGCCCGCGATGTTGCCCTTGACCGTCCAGTCCTGGGCCTGGGCGGCGAAAGGCGCCCCAGCCAGAACCAGCGCGGTCGACGCGAAAAACAGCTTATTCATCGGATTTCCCATTCTCCCGGTCGGCCCCATTGGCCAAAAACCTGCCCAGACTCGAATACGCGGCCGTTCAGGCGCCCGGACGAGGGGCGTGTGCCGACATCGGCGACGTCTGAAACGATCTGCTACACGGCTCGCCGACGGTCCGCCGGCTACGCCACCCCAACTACGGAACAAGGTTATCCAGCGGCCCGGCGCGCTGAACAGGCCCGCCCTACCCGAATCGCGGAAACCGCCGGTTCACAACCCCGGTGTGGCGCCCTCGCGACATTCCCCAATTCGGGGAATGTCTCCCCGGCGCGAACAACTGGATATGCCGCCGCGTCGCGGCTAAACCCGGTCCATGAGCGAACACCTCGACGCGATGCGCAATTTCGTCAACGCCATGAACCAGGGCAGCCCCCACGCCATGGCGCTGAAGATGGAAACCGTCTCCCTGGACAAGGAGGGCGCGGTCCTGCGGGTGCCCTATGACGAGACGCTGATCGGCGATCCGGACACCGGCGTCATCGCCGGCGGCGTGGTCACCGCCCTGCTGGATCACGCCTGCGGCCAGGCGGTACATACGGGCCTGACCGAGTTCAAGACCATCGCCACCCTCGACCTGCGCATCGACTACATGCGGCCCGCCGAACCGGGGAAGGACATCTTCGCCCGCGCCCACTGCTACAAGGTGACCCGCTCGGTCGCCTTCGTGCGGGCGGTGGCCTACGACGTCGATCCCGCCGACCCGGTGGCGGCGGCCCAGGCGGCCTTCATGCTGGACTCCAGCCCAGGCCGGGGCTTCGGCGCCAATCTGAAGGACCGGAAGGCGAAATGAGCGATCCGGTCGACAGCATCCAGGCGAGTCTCGCCCGCATCCCCTACGCCCGGTTCCTGGGCCTGAGCATCGAGCTGCACGGCGACGAGATGACCGCCGTCCTGCCGTTCGGGACCCACCTGATCGGCAATCCGGTGCTGCCGGCGATCCACGGCGGGGTGCTGGGCGCCTTCATGGAGATGACCGCCCTGGCCCAGCTGCTGATCACCGAGGGCCAGGCGCGCCAGCCGCGGGTGATCGACGTGTCGATCGAATACCTGCGCTCGGGCCGGCCGCTGACCACCTATGCCCGGGCCGAGATCAAGAAGGTCGGCCGCCGCATCGCCAACGTGCATGTGGAGGCCTGGCAGGAACAGCGGGCCGCGCCCATCGCCGCCATGCGCGGCCACTTCCTCGTGACCCCGACAGAACCCAAGTCCTGATCGACTTAACGACCATTACGGCCATGTAATCATCTTACATTGCTGTTACATGCTTAAAACGAAGTCATGACGCATACTTAACGAGTGTTGTTGCGAACACTTGCCTATACCCCTGATCACAGGCCGCGGACATCCCGGGGCCAACCAGATCCAAAGGGGATTTCAACATGACGACCAAGTCCGTGAACCACTTCAGCAACCTCGCCAGCCTGGCCCTCGCCATCCTGCCGGTGCTGCTCGTCATCGCCGCCGTGAACTTCGGCGTCGTCAGCGTCGCGGGTCTGTGACCCTCGCCGCAAAGCTCCGTCGGGCCTGATTCCTCCCCCCGAAACCGGCCCGGCGGAGCCTGAGCGTGACAGCCGAAAGTGGCCGCCGGTTTCGGCGCCTGTCACGCTCAAGCTCAAAGTCTTGAGCCTTTCGGTTCCGAAAGGCTCGGGGCGGACAACAACGCGAAACCACAAGTGACTGACAAAGGCCTCCCTTCGGGGAGGCCGTTTTGTTATGCGCGGTCATGCAAACGCCAGCCGCCGTGATCTTCGACTGCGACGGGGTCCTGGTGGACTCCGAGATCCTCGCCATCGAGGTGGAGATCATCCTGTTGGCCGAATGCGGCCTGATCTATGCCCCCGCCGACTATCACCACCGGTTCCTCGGCCTGAATGACGCCGCCTATGTGGAGGCGCTGAACGCCGACTCCCTCGCCCGGACCGGCGCGCCCCTGTCCGCCGACTTCATCCAGCGCGCTCATGACCAGCGGTGGGACGCCTGCCAGCAGCGGCTCGAGGCCGTGACCGGCTGCGCCGAGGCGGTGGCGATCCTGACCCTGCCGATGGCCGTGGCCAGTTCGTCGGGCGCCGCGTTCCTGCGCGAGAAGCTGCGGCTGACCGGCCTGCTCGCCGCCTTCGACCCACACGTCTATTCCGCCGACCTGGTGGCCCGGGCCAAGCCGCATCCGGACATCTTTCTGCACGCCGCCCGGGCGCTGGACGCCGATCCGGCGCGCTGCCTGGCCATCGAGGACAGCGTCAACGGCGTCACCTCCGCCCGCGCGGCCGGCATGACCGTCTGGGGCTTCGCCGGCGGCGGCCATATGGACGCGATGGCGTCGGCCAAGTTGATGGCGGCGGGGGCGGAGCGGGTGGTGGCGGACTGGGGTGAGGCCGCGGTGCTGTTCGAGGCGTTCGGCTGACGCCGGCCTCGCGGCGGACCTTGCCCTGATGTCTTGACGGCCAGTTTTGCTCCGGCAGGCCCCTCGTCAAGGACCGCTTCGCGGCCGCGCAGCGGCGGCCCCGCAGGGGCCGTCCTTGACCAGGGGCCTGACCCGGAGGGCAGAATTCCATCAAGGCCTTCAGGGCACATCGGCATCCGGTCAGGCAGCGCCGGCCTTCAGTCGATCTCGCTCAGCGCCCGGATCTGCCGCCCTTCCGCGTCGAAGTTCTCCGGCGCCAGCCAGGCCTCGAACCGCGCCCCGATGGCCGGCCATTCGCTGTCGAGGATCGAGTAGATCCGGGTGTCCCAGTTATGCCCCTTGAGCCAGTAGGTCTGGCGCATCGTGCCTTCGTAGGTGAAGCCGTATCGCGAGGCGGCCCGCACCGAGGCCAGGTTGTCCGGCCCGCAACGCCATTCCAGCCGCCGGTAGCCGCTGGTCCCCATGACGTACTGGATCAGGCGATAGACGGCCTCCGTCCCCGCCACGGTGCGCATCAGGGCGGGGCCATAGACCAGGCCGATCTCCGTGGTCCCCATGTCCGGCTTGAGCTGCAGAAGGAAGAACAGGCCGACCGCGACGCGTCTGTCGCCGGTCTTGTCGATGATCGCGTAGGCCCGCTGGTCGTCGCGGCCGACCCGGTCTGCCAGCCATTCCAGAAACGCGGTCTGGGTCGGAAACGGCCCCGACGGAATGCCGTCCCACAGCGCGTCGCGCGAGCCGATGGCCTCCCAAAGGTCGAGCCCGTGACGCAGGACGTCGCCCCGCTCCAGGTCGATGGTGCGGCCGGGAATCGTCTCGGCGTCGAGGGACGGGCGGGGCAGGGCGGGTGGCTGTGGCATGGGGGTCTCGTCAGGGGATCAGGCGGTAGGCGGCGAACCGGGCGGCGATACCGGGATCGATCGCCCCGGCGGCGGAGAGGTCCGCCCGGCCTTCCGCAGTCTGGCCCTTGCGCAGCCGCGCCATGCCGCGACCATACAGGGACGCGGCCAGATCGGGCTTCAGCGCCAGGGCGGCGTCGTAGTCCTTGATGGCCAGGTCATAGCGCCCGGCCTGCAGGTGGACCATGCCCCGGCTGTCCAGATAGCCGGCCTGCTTGGGGCTCAGGCTCACGGCCTGTTCGCAGTCCGCCAGCGCGCGGTCGAGGTCACCGCCGGTGGTGGCCAGGGTCCAGCAGCGCCAGTTGAACAGGGAGGGGCTCGGCTGCGCGGCCTCGACCAGGCGGTCGAGGGCCAGGAGGAGCTTGGGCGTATCGTCGAGCCCGTCAAAGGTCATCGCTCTGGCCATCAGCGCGTCGATATCCTCCGGAAATTTCGCGAGCGCTAGATCCGCGTCTGCCAGGGCCAGGTCATAGGCCTTGCGGCGCGCATAGAGACGGGCGCGCAGGCCGCGGGCGAGGCCGAATTCGGGATCCAGCGCCAGAGCACTGGTCAGGTCGGCCAGGCGCTGGTCCTCCTCCTCGGCCCCGAAGCTCTGGGCGCGCCCTGCAAAGGCAACGGCGGTCGGCCTGATCTTCAGCGAGGCGTCGAAGGCGGCCCGGGCCTCGGCCTTCCTGCCCGCTTCATTGAGTATGAACCCACGCTGGTTCAGCCCCAGCACCGCGTCCGGCGGCATCTGCTGCAGGGTCTCGGCGTCGGCCAGCGCCAGATCGATCTGGCCGAGTCGAAGGTAGATGATCGAGCGGTTCTGGTAGGCCCAGACGTAGTCCGGCTTCAGCTTCAGGGCGGCGTTGAGGTCGGCGATCGCCAGTCCGCCGTTCTCCGGGGTCATGTGCGTGTACACGTCGATTTGCATGTAGACGACCGACCGCTCGAAATAGGCGGTCGGGTCGTCCGGCGTCGTGCGGACGACGACGGTCAGGTCGGCGATGGCCTTCTGAAATTCTCCGGTCGCGACATAGGCGCCGGCTCGTCTCCGTAGCAGGCGGACATCTTCCGGCTTCTCTTGCAGGACCCGGGTCAGGTCGGCGATAGCCCCGGGATAGTCGCCCTTCTGCAGCCTGACATAGCCGCGGATCTCATAGACCTGGATCTCCTCGCCATCGGACGCCTCGAGCGCGCGGCTGGCGTCGGCCTCCGCGGCGTCGAACTGCTTCTCGATCAGGTTCAGGTTGGCGCGCAGCAGCCAGGCGGTGGCGATCTCCGGGTCCAGGGCGATGGCCCGGTCCACATCCTGACGCCCGCGCGTCCTGTCGCCACGGATCATAAGGAGCCGCGCCCGGACCAGGTAGGCGTAGGCGAGCTCGGGATCGAGCGTCACCGCCTCGTCGAGGTCAGCGAGCGCCTCATCGCCGCGATTCAGCGTGAGCAGGGCATTGGCTCGCCGCAGCCGCAGCCAAGCCTGAAACTTTGTGTCGGACTGGGGCCAAGAGTCCATGTCCGCCGTGCAGGCCTCGATGACTACTTGGGCGCCCGGACTGAGGTCGTCGTTGCAGGGAACCGCTTCCGGCGCTTCCTCGGCCGCCAGGGCCACGCCGGAAAGGCCGGGCGTCGCCGCCAGGCAGAGGGCGAGGGCCACGCCCCGCCAATGCCTTCCCGCAACTCGTGACACCCGTCCGTCCCCCGTCCCGTCGATACCGGGCGAGCATGACGTCTCGCGAGAGATTGTCGAGGTCGTCCGGGCGCCGATAGGATCGCCGCGAAGCCGGGGGCCAGACCATGTTCCGTTCACTTGCCGCGCGCGTGCTCATCGCCCTGGTGCTGGGACTGGCGGCCGGGGCCGCCTGCGGGGCGATCGCCAATGACGGCCTGACCGCGGCGGCCGGGATCATAGAGGCGGTCGGCGGCCTGTGGCTGAACCTGTTGCGCATGACCATCGTGCCGTTGGTCTTCTGCCTGCTGGTCACCGGCATTGTCTCGGCGGCCAACGCGGCGGCGACCGGCCGGCTGGCCACCCGGGCCATCATCCTGTTCTCGGTGGGGATGCTGATCGCCGCGATCTACGGCGCCGTCGCCTCCCAGGGCGCCCTGGCCCTCTGGCCGGTGGACGCGGTGGGCGCGGAGGCCCTGCGCGCCGGCGCCGGGGGCGTGGACCTGGACAAGGTGCCGGCAGCCGGGCTGGGCGACTGGCTCAAGTCGCTGGCCCCCAGCAATCCGGTCCAGGCCGCCGCCGAGGGGGCCATGCTGCCGCTGGTGGTGTTCGGCATGTTCTTCGGCCTGGCCGCCACCCGCCTGACCGCCGGGCGCAAAGCCAGCGTCGTCGAGCTGTTCAGCGCCATCGCCGACACCATGATCGTCATCGTCCGCTGGGTGCTGTGGGCCGCGCCGATCGGCGTCTTCGCCCTGAGCCTGGGGGTCGGCCTGCGGGCGGGCCTGGGGGCCGCGGGATCGATCCTGCAATACGTCATCATCGTCTCGCTGATCACCGCCAGCATCACCATCCTGCCCTACATCGTAGTGGCCTTTAAGCGCGGCCTGTCGCTGCGCGCCTTCGCCCGGGCCGCGGCGCCGGTGCAGGCCCTGGCCTTCAGCACCCAGTCGTCACTGGCCTGCCTGCCGGCGATGGTCGAGCGGTCCCAGGACGACCTGCACATTCCACCCCGGGTCACCGGACTGGTCCTGCCGCTGGCGGTGGCGGTGTTCCGCATCACCGGGCCCACGGCCAACCTGGCGGTGGCCTATTTCTGCGCCCACATCTACGGCGTCGAGCCGACCCTGCCGCAGATGGTCGCGGCGGTGTTCGTGGCCTGGACCATCAGCGTCGGGTCGGTTGGCCTGCCGGGCCAGGTGTCGTTCCTGGCCAGCCTGGTGCCGATCTGCCTGACCCTGGGCGTGCCGATCGACCTGCTGCCGATCCTGCTGGCCGTGGAGATCATCCCCGACATCTTCCGCACCGTCGGCAACGTCACCGCCGACCTCGGCGCCGTGGCGGTGCTGCACAGGCCGGGCGAGGAAGTGGACGTCGTCGACCCCGCCTCCGCGCCGGCCTGAGCGCGCATTTCGTCATCCTTCGGCGAGGCCGGGACTGGAACCGGCGCGGCCCCGCCCGTCAGACCAGGGCGGCGTAGAGCAGGCGCGCGCCGGCGCCCAGCAAGGCCAGCAGGGTCAGAATCAGGCCCAGAGCCCGGGCCCACAGCTGATTGGCGATCAGCCCGAACGGATGCAACAGCCGCCCGACGGCGAGCATGGCCGCCAGCCCACAGACGGTCATCTGCGCGCCGCCGCCCATTTCGGTCAGCCCGATCGCGATCAGGCCGATGGGTACGTACTCGGTGAAGTTGGCCTGCGCCCGGATCATCCGGTTGAACTTGTCGTCGCCACCATCGCCGCTGCTCAGCTGGTTCTTTCGGCGATGGTTGGCGATCGGAAAGCTCAGCAGCACCAGAAGTATGGCGGCGGCCCCCGTCAGCAGCGACGTGATCGGCAGTTCCATGTCGTGATCCTCCCCAGGTTCGACAGGTGGGAGACTGGACCGTCTCGTAACGAAATGCACGTTTGTTGAGCAGCGCGACGGGTCGGCAGCCGCCCCGGTTCCTTGACCCCGCGCCCATTGTCCCTACAACCCCGCCTCATGTTTGAAGGCCTCTCCCACACCGCCCGCGACGCCAAGGCATGGCCGTTCGAGCAGGCGCGCAACCTGCTGGCCCGGGTCCTGCGCGTGCGCCTCGACGACGCCGAGCGCGACCTGGCGTCGGTTCTGATCAACGCCGGCAAGGCGGACGAGGCGTTCAAGACCTTCGAGGCCCTGCAGCGACCGGTGGTGCTGGAGACCGGCTATGGCCCGTCCGGCCTGCCGCACATGGGCACCTTCGGCGAGGTGGCGCGCACCACGATGGTGCGGATCGCCTTCCGCGCCCTGACCGACGACGCCCTGCCCACGCGGCTGATCAGCTTCAGCGACGACATGGATGGCCTGCGCAAGATTCCGCCCAATGTGCCCAACGGCGAGCTGCTGGCGCTGGACCTCGACAAGCCGCTGACCGTGGTGCGCGACCCGTTCGGCGAGCACGAGAGCTTCGGCCATCATAACAATGCGCGCCTGCGCGCGTTCCTCGACAGCTTCGGCTTCGACTACGAGTTCGTCTCCTCGACCGACTGCTATCGCGGCGGGCGATTCGACGAGACCCTGCTGACGGCGCTGGCGCGGTTCGACGCCATCCAGAAGATCATGCTGCCGTCGCTGGGCGAGGAGCGGCGGGCGACCTATTCGCCCTTCCTGCCGATCAGCCCCAAGACCGGCAAGGTGCTTCAGGCGCCGACCCTGGAGCGCCACGTCGACCGCGGCACGATCGTGTTCCGCGACGAGGACGGTGAGCTGACCGAGGTTCCGGTCACCGGCGGCGGGGTGAAGATGCAGTGGCGGCCCGACTGGGCCATGCGCTGGGTCGCGCTGGGCGTCGACTACGAGATGAGCGGCAAGGACCTGGTCGACAGCGTCCGGCTCTCCAACCAGGTCTGCAAGGTGCTCGGCGGCGTGCCGCCGGAGGGGTTCAACTACGAACTCTTCATGGACGAGCACAACCACAAGATCTCCAAGACCAAGGGCAACGGCCTGACCATGGAGGAGTGGCTGCGCTATGGCGCGCCCGAGAGCCTGGCCTACTACATGTTCCAGTCGCCCAGGTCGGCCAAGAAGCTCTATTTCGACGTCATCCCCAAGGCGACGGACGAGTACCTGCAGCAGCTGGACGCCTTCAACCGCAAGCGGGAAGAGGGCGCCAACGTCGTCGACGTCAACAACCCGGCCTGGCACGTCCATATGGGCGATCCGCCGAAGACGGGCTCGCCGGTCAGCTTCTCGCTGATGCTCAACCTGGTCTCGGCCGGCAACGCCTCCGACCGCGAGGTGCTGTGGGGCTTCCTCAGCCGCTACATCCCCGGCGCGACGCCGCAGAGCGAACCGCTGCTCGACCGGCTGGTCGGCTATGCGATGAACTACTACGAGGACTTCGTCGCCCCGACGAAGGCCTTCCGCGCGGCCACCGACCAGGAGCGGGCGGCGATGCAGGACCTGCTGGCCCGCTTCCGCGCGCTGCCGGCCGGCTGCCAGGACGGCGAGTTGATCCAGTTCGAAGTCTACGAGGCCGGCAAGGCGCATGGCTTCGACCCGCTGCGCGGCTGGTTCCAGGCCCTCTACGAGGTGCTGCTGGGCCAGACCCAGGGCCCGCGCTTCGGCTCCTTCGCGGCCATCTTCGGCCTCGACAAGACCATCCAGCTGATCGAGGACGGCTTGGCCGGTAGGCTGCTGGCGGCGGTGAACGGGACCTGACCGGCCCGCCCCGATCCCGTTCAGGCGGGTCGGGGCAACCTCCTCATCACAGGCGGGCGGACGGCCCGCTGTGTTTCGAGGAGTTGGATTATGACCAAGGTTTTTGACAGCCAGTTCGCCTGGGCCGGTCTGGCCCTGTCCATGGCCGCCGCGCTGGGCTCGGTTCCCGTGGCCGCCACCGCCGCCCAGAGCGGCCCCTTCGCCTGCGCCGCCGCCGGCCAGAAGCAGGAGAAGGGTGCGCTGCTCGGCGCCGTGCTGGGCGGCCTGCTCGGCTCGCAAGTGTCCAAGAACGAACGCGCCGCGGGCGCGGTGGTCGGCGCCGGCCTCGGCGCGGCCGTGGGCTCCTACGCCGGCTGCAACGCCCAGGTGAAGGAAGCCTATGCCGCCGGAACCTACCAGTCGGGCGGCCGCACCCTGGCCGGCTATGTCCAGCCCGCCCGCTTCGAGCGCGCCGGCGGCCAGTTCGCCGTCACCACCCGGGTGAACCTGCGCGCCGGCCCGACCACCAGCGCCCGTTCGGTCGGCATGCTGGCGCCGGGCGAACGCTTTCAGGCCTTGGCCACCGCCAATGGCGGCCGCTGGGTTCTGGTGGGCCGCAACGGCGTCGGCGTCGGCTATGTGGCCCGCGCCTATGTCACGCCCACGGGCTACCAGCGGGCGGCCTACGGCGACTAGACATCGTCAGGCCGGCTGATCTCTGGGCCGCTCCTTCGGGGGCGGCCCTTTGTCGTCATTGGAGGGCGACAACAAGTATCCGATGCACCGTCACGGTGTCGCCGAGTACCGTGTAGATGACCGCTATCTTCGGAATGCCGAAGGAAGGATCCCCGTCAACCTGGAGCAGACTGCGACCATCGGGGAGGCGATCGCCTTCTCGGTGCGCTGTAAATTTCAGCCGCTCGCGCACACCGTCCCAGACTTCGGTAAGGCGCGGGACTGACGGAACGCTCGCGTCCAGAGCGGTTTGAGCGAGTTCAGTGACGATGATGCTGAAGCCGGACGGCGGTCGCGCAATCCGCATGCTTCATCGAGCGCCTTCCAGCGCCCAAGCCAACGTTTCTTCATCAATGGGCGCCGGCGGAAACGCAGCGGCTTTCACCGGAATTTGACCTGCAAGATCGATTTCGTCCCAAAGGGCATCGTGGGTTTCCTCGCTCGCCCGGGATGCACTTAGTCGTTGGAGGTACGAGATCGACAGGTTGATTACGTCAACCTCAGCGGACGTGAACCTAGAGATATCGGGTTCAGCCAGAGCGGCATACTCATTGCGCTCGCCAGCCGGGGTGAGGACGTTACGAGGCGCAATCTTCGCCTCATCTGTGAGCCGCTTCAGGGCTTTGACGACGCCATTCGGGACCGGCCCCAAGCGCTGCTTCTGGAAGGATTCTGCCCCTGTTATTGTTTTTCCATAGCGCCGGAAGAACTCAACATCGGCCCGAACGACAGCCTTGTTGAGCTTGATCGCTCCGAAGCCAAGCCCATCTGATCGCGCGATCACATAGTGAAGCACGGGCGCCAATCGCGGAGATGGTGTTTCAAACACTTGAGGCATTTGCCGAATCATACTGCAGAACGAATCGTTAACAAGCGGGCGGTGACAGGACCTACTGGCTGGCCCAGAGGATGCGGGCGATCCAGGCGATCTCCTTCCGCTCCAGGATGCGGCCCGGATAGTCCGGATTGAGCGACTTCAGCTCAACCGACTTGCCGGTAATGCGGGCGACCTCCTTGGCCAGCACTTCGCCGGCGACGGTCTTGACCACCACCCGGTCGCCGCGGCGCGGTTCGGGGCCGGCGGGATCGACGACGATGCGGTCGCCCTCGCGATAGACCGGGGCCATGGAGTCGCCGCTGATCTCCAGGGCGTAGACCCCTTCGCGGGCCAGGCCCGGAAAGTCGATCTCGTCCCAGCCCTGGCCGACGGGGAAGCCCGCATCGTCGAAGAAGCCGTCGTCGCCGGCCTGGGCGAAGCCGAGCAGGGGCACCCCCCGCGGCGCGGCCGCCGCACCGCCTTCGGCCAGGGCGGCGAACTCGGCGAACGAAATCCCGGTGGCCTCCAGCACCTTCGACAGGCTTTCGGTGGATGGCCAGCGCGGCCGGGCCTCGGCGTCAGTGGAGACCCGCTTTGAACGATTGAAACTGGTCGGATCCAGCCCCGCCAGCTTGGCCAGGGCCGAGGCGGTCATGTCGAACCGCGCGGCCAGCAGGTCGATGGCGTGCCAGATCTGGGCGTGGGATGGGCGCATGGTGAAAGGAAAATAATCCTCATTGATAGGAAAGTATACTCATTTCTGTTGCGTCCGAGGCGGGAACCAGGCTCCCATCGCCAGCACGCCAACCGCGCCGAAGCTCGTTGCCGCCAGGAAAGTCAGGTGCAGCCGCACGTCCAGACCGGTCTCGACCCACTTGGCGATATCCCCGGCCACGGTCAGCAGCTGGAAGCCGCAGGCATAGACCGGCCAGGGCCGGATCGAGCGCCAGGCGAGCCGGCCCAGGGCGATCAGCACCGCCGCGTCAATCGCTGGCAGCCACGGCCCCGGCGACGTCTCGCCCGACAGCGCCTGCGCGCCGAGGGAGACAGCCCAGGCCAGGGCGAACAGGGTTGCTCCGCGCCGCTCCACAACGCCGCCGCGCGCCACGGCGCCGACCGCCGCGACCGTCAGAAGCAGGGCGAAGGCGGCCAGCAGCAAGGCCGGTCAGTCCGCGGGCTGGTCTTCCACGGCGCCGGCCTGGGGCTTCAGCAGGGCCCCAAAGCCGATGCCTCGCAGGCCCACGTCCTGGCGCACCCGTTCCAGCTCGTCATGAGTCCGGACGATCTCGCGCTGGGCCTCGCCCAGGGCGGTGACCGCCGCCGAAACCCGCCGCAGGGCCGGGTCGCCGACAGCGGGCGACAAGCCGAGCGCCCGCCGGGCATCCATCATCCGCCGCATCAGCAGCACGGCCCGGGCGAGCGCGTCCTCGACCGCTGTTTCGGTGGCGAACAGATCCTCCGCGACCGCCGACGCAACCCGTGCCTTGTCCATTGCAGATCCCCCGATTTCTCCAGCCGGCGGGACTGGACCATATCGAGCGACTGCAAGCAAGATTACAATCTATGGTAAACATCACGAAAATGCGACTGTTGACGTTAACGTAAGGGGCATATATCCCTCGACGACATACAACGGAGGCACGGGAGGAAAAAATGCCATCCGAACTGCGTCGCCCTGAGCGGACCTTCACCATCCGCCAGCTCTGCACCGAGTTTAAAGCCACGCCCCGCGCGCTGCGCTTCTATGAGGACAAGGGCCTGCTGACCCCCGCCCGGGACGGCATGAACCGCGTCTATTCCTACAAGGACCGCGCCCGGCTGATCCTGATCCTCCGCGGCAAGCGGGTGGGTCTGTCCCTGCAGGAAATCCGGGAAATCCTCGAGCTCTACGGCGAGCACGACGAGGCGATGACCCAGAATGCCCATTCGCTGAAGAAATTCCGCGAAAAGATCGTCGACCTCGAGCAACAGCGCGAGGACATCGAGGGCGCCATCAACGAGCTCAGGGCAGCCTGCGAGCGCCTCGAAAAACACCTGGCCGCCAAGCGTCCGGACCTGCTTCCCAAGGCGGCGGACTACGACCAGATGCTGCGCGCCCGTCTCGACGGCCATCAGGAGCTGGCCGGGGCCAAGTAGGCCCGGCCCGCAACAACAAGAACCCCGATCCAACGGAGCGCCCATGGCCTATCAGCCGCCGGCCCGCGACCACGTGTTCCTCCTGCGCGACGTGCTGGAGATCGATCGCTATTCCAACCTGCCAGCCTTCGCCGACGCCTCCATGGACGTGGTCGAGCAGATCATCGTGGAGGCGGCGAAGTTCACCGGCGAGGTCCTCGCGCCCCTCAACAGCGTGGGCGACAAGCAGGGCTGCCAGTGGAGCCCCGACTTCACGGTGAAGACTCCGGACGGGTTCAAGGAAGCCTACAAAATGCTGTGCGCGGGCGGCTGGACGGGCCTCGGCTCCGATCCCGCCTATGGCGGCCAGGGCCTGCCGCACGTCGTGAACCTGTCATTCAGCGAGATGTCGAGCTCGGCCAACATGGCCTTCTCGATGTACCCGGGCCTGGCGCACGGGGCCTATTCGGCGATCCACACCGGCGGCACCGACGAGCAGAAGGAGACCTATCTGCCCAAGATGGTCTCCGGCGAATGGACCGGCACCATGAACCTGACCGAGCCGCAGTGCGGCACGGACCTGGGCCTTCTGCGCACCAAGGCGGTTCCCGAGGCTGACGGCAGCTATCGCATCAGCGGCCAGAAGATCTGGATCAGCGCCGGCGAGCACGACATGGCGGACAACATCGTCCACCTGGTGCTGGCCCGCATCGAGGGCGCGCCCGCCGGGGTCAAGGGCATCAGCCTGTTCATCGTGCCCAAGCACCTGCCCAACCCGGACGGTTCGGTCGGACCGCGCAACGAGGGCGCCAAATGCGTCGGCCTCGAAGAGAAGATGGGCATCCACGGCAACGCAACCTGCGTGATGCAGTACGAGGACGCCAAGGGCTGGCTGATCGGCGAGGAAAACAGCGGCCTGCGCATCATGTTCGTGATGATGAACGAGGCGCGCATCGGCGTGGGCCTGCAGGGCGTGGCCCAGGGCGAGGCCGCCTACCAGGCCGCCAGGGATTTCGCGCTGGACCGCCTGCAGGGCCGCTCCCTGACCGGCCCGAAGAACGCCGACGGCCCGGCGGACCCGATCATCGTTCACCCGGACGTGCGCCGCATGCTGCTCGACAGCCGCGCGGTCATCGAGGGCGGCCGGGCCTTCCTGTTCTGGACCGCCCTGCATGGCGACCTCAGCCACGGCCACCCGGATGAGGCTGTGCGCCAGAAGGGCGCCGACTACATGGGCCTTCTGACCCCGGTGCTTAAAGGCTACCTGACCGACAAGGGCTTCAAGGCCTGCGTCGACGGCATGCAGGTGCACGGCGGCAGCGGCTTCACCGAGCATTTCCCGGCGAGCCAGTACCTGCGCGACTGCCGCATCGCCCTGATCTACGAGGGCACCAACGGCGTCCAGGCGCTCGACCTGGTCGGCCGCAAGCTGGCGGCCAATGGCGGCCGGGCGGTGATGAGCTTCTTCGCCGAGATCGACGGTTTCATCGAGGAGAACGCCGACGACGAGACGCTCAAGCCCTTCCTGGACGGACTGGCGGCGGCCAAGGCGCAGCTTCAGGACGGCACCATGTGGTTGATGCAGAACGGGCTGGCCAACCCGGACAACGCCGGCGCCGCATCGACCGACTACATGCACCTCTTCGGCATCACGGGCCTGGCCTACATGTGGGCGTTGATGGCCAAGGTCTCGCTGGCAAAGATTGCCGCCGGCGACACCGATCCCTTCTACGCCGGCAAGGTCGCCGTGGGTCAGTACTTCCTCGAGCGAATCCTGCCCGACGCCGGCGCGCACCTGACCAAGCTGAAAGCCGGCTCGGCGACCCTGATGGCCATGCCCGCGGAGGCCTTCTGATGGGGGTGCTGAACCTCGACCGGACCCCCTCGCTGGCCGAGGAGGAGATCGTCATTTTCAACGACTCGGTCGGCCGGTTCTTCGAGGAGAAGGCGCCCGAATCCCGCGTCGCCAGATGGCGTGAGGCCGGGGTGGTCGAGCGCGCCTTCTGGACCGAGTCCGCGCAGGCGGGCCTGGCCTGCCTGTCGATCCCCGAGGAATACGGCGGCATGGGCGGCGACTACCGTCATGAGGTCGTGCTCATGGAGCAGCTGGGCGCCAAGGGCGTCGATGGGTTCGGCCTGTCGCTGCACAACGCCATCGTCGCCCCCTACATCCTGCTGTGCGGAACCGAGGAGCAGAAGCAGCGCTGGCTGCCGAAAATGGCGACCTGCGAGCTGGTCAGCGCCATCGCCATGACCGAGCCGGGCGCGGGGTCCGACCTGCAGGGCATCAAGACGACCGCCCGGCTGGACGGCAACGAATACGTCATCAACGGCTCGAAGACCTTCATCACCAACGGCCAGACGGCCAACCTGATCATCGTGGTCTGCAAGACCGACCCGAGCCAGGGCGCGCGGGGAACTTCGCTGCTGGTGGTCGAGACCGACAACGCGCCGGGCTTCGAACGCGGCCGCAACCTCGACAAGCTGGGCATGGAGGCGGCCGACACCTCCGAGCTGTTCTTCAACGACGTGCGGGTGCCCACGGCCAACCTGCTGGGCGAGGGCGAAGGCCAGGGCTTCTTCCAGCTGATGGGCCAGCTGCCGCAGGAGCGGCTGAACATCGCCGTCCAGGCCATCGCCACGATCGAGCGCGCCCTGGCCCTGACCATCGACTACGTCAAGCAGCGGGGCGCCTTCGGCAAGAAGGTCATCGATTTCCAGAACACCCAGTTCGTGCTGGCCGAGTGCAAGACGGAAGCGACGGTGGCCCGGGTCTTCGTCGACCACTGCATCGAGCAGCACCTGAAGGGGAAGCTGGACGCCGCGACGGCCTCGATGGCCAAGTACTGGCTGACCGACCTGGAGAACAAGATCGTCGACCGCTGTCTGCAGCTCTACGGCGGCTTCGGCTACATGTCCGAATACCCTATCGCCCGCATGTACCGCGACAGCCGGGTGCAGCGGATCTACGGCGGCACGAACGAGATCATGAAGGTGCTGATCGCCCGGACGCTGTGAGAGCTTTGACCGGAGATCCCGTGCGAGAAATCCCTTGAGATCGATGTGAGTTCGTTTGAGTTCGGGCTGCTGA
The DNA here is from genome assembly GCA_030678995.1 of Caulobacter sp. Classification (GTDB taxonomy): domain Bacteria; phylum Pseudomonadota; class Alphaproteobacteria; order Caulobacterales; family Caulobacteraceae; genus Caulobacter. Next base: position 27,247 of record JAUXTQ010000027.1, on the reverse strand, counting down.
TTCCGGAGATTTTCTCAAATGATCGACCACCTCTCCATCGCCGTCAGCGACCTGGCGAGGAGCGCCGCCTTCTACGAGGCCCTGCTAGCGCCGCTGGGCTACAGCCGGCTGGTGGAGCGGCCGGGGACCGTCGGGTTTGGCAAGCGCTATCCGGAGGTCTGGCTCAACCATCGCCCGGGCATGGCCCGCGCCGACGCCGACACCGGCCACCATGTCTGCCTGCGGGCCTCCAGCGACGAAGCGGTGCGGGCGTTCCATGCGGCAGCCCTGGCCAACGGCGGATCGGACGCCGGCGCGCCCGGTCCGCGCCAGGCGGCCATGACGATCTACGTCGGGGCTTTCATCCTCGACCCGGATGGGGCCAAGCTGGAAGCAGCCTGTTTTCCACGCGAGGGCTGATGCGCTGCTTCTACCATCAAGACGCCGAGGCCATCGGCCTGTGCAAGCTGTGCTCGCGCGGGCTCTGCCCGGCGTGCGCCACGGAAACAGACGACAGCCTGGCGTGTAAGAACCGGCACGAGGCGCAGGTCGAACAGATTACCATGCTGATCAAACGCAACGCTGAGGTGAACGGGCGGTCGGGCGCATTCCAGGCCGCCATGCTGCTCGTCTACGGTGCAGGTGCGCTGGCCTTCACCGCCTTTTCGATCCGCGCCTTCATGCAGGGGGGTGAGGAGATCGGGACCGGGTTTATCTCTCTATTGCCGGCAGGTGTTCTCGGCATTTGCGCGGCGGCAAACCTGAAGTGGCTGCTGGTGCGGCGGACGCCCGCCAAGCCTCCCACGGCCTGATCCGATGGCCGCCTACACCGCCACCATCGACTGGTCGCTAAAGCCCGGCGAAGATTTTGTCGCCGGTCGCTACAGCCGTGGCCACACCGTCGCCTTCGACGGCGGGATCACCATCCCAGGCTCGGCCTCGCCCAGTGTGGTGCCCCTGCCCTGGTCAGTGGAGGCGGCGGTGGATCCGGAGGAGATGCTGGTGGCGGCCCTCTCCAACTGCCACATGCTGACCTTCCTGCACAAAGCCCGCGAGGCCGGCTGGGTGGTAACCGCCTACCGCGACCAGGCCGAGGGCGTTATGCGCAAGACCGCGGAGGGCAAGATCGCCCTGACCAGGGTCACCCTGCGCCCGGACATCACCTTCCAGGGACCGGCGCCGGACGCGGCGCAGCTGGACGCCCTGCATCACGCGGCCCACGAGGACTGCTTCATCGCCAGTTCGGTGAAGACGGACGTGGTCGTGGAGCCGCCCCCGGCGCTCTGAGCCGGGGGGTCAACACCCCGTTAACCATCTCGAAAACCGTCGTTCTTTCACTGAGTCTTAGGGAGACCACCCGCATGGTGTCCTGAAGACCGGGGGAAATCGGCGTGACGAACGGCAGGGACATGAAGGACAGGTTTGGAATCGCGGCCTCCGCGCACGCCCGCGCGCGCCACGTGAACCTCCGCCTGCTGACGGCCCTGATCATCGGCGCCGTGATGCATTTCGGCCTCGGATGGTGGGCCACCTGGTTCTGGTCGGCGGCCTACATCGGCAGCCAGTTGCTGGAAGTCTGGGCCGCGCCCCGGCTGCTGCGCAAGCCGCCGGAAAGCCCCGCCGAAGCGGCCAACATCGCCGTCGTCCTGTTCTTCCCCGGGGCCCTGGTGTTCGGCGGCCTCGCCGTCGCCCTGTGGATCGGCGTGCCCGGCTATGGACCGGCGCTCGGCGTGGCCATCGTCGCCAGCGCCATGATCAACCTGATCGCGCTCAGCCGCGGCTCGCGCATCGCCTTCGCCGCCACCGCGACGCCCTATGGCCTGTACCTGCTGGTCATGCCGATGCTGGACTACGGTCACGTCGCCGGTCCGCTGCTGACCACGATGATGATCGCCGTCGGGCTGGTCATGCTCAACATCATCGGCGCCTGGATCAGCACCGAGGAAGCCCGTCGCGCCCAGGACCGGGCGGACGCCGAATCCGTCCGCCGGCAGGCCGAGGCCGAGGCCGCCGTCGAGGCCAAGTCGGCCTATCTGGCCGTCATCAGTCATGAATTGCGCCCCCCGATCAGCGCCATTCTCGCTGGAGCCGCCGAGCTGGAACGCACCACCCCGGGCCAGGGCCGCGCCCAGGCGCGCCTGATCAAGGGCGCCGGGCAGATGATGCGCGGCCTGCTCGACGATCTGCTGGACCTGTCGAAGATCGAGGTCGGTCGGATGGAGGTCGAGAGCGCGCCGTTCGAACTGCGCGCGGTGGTCAACGAGGCCATCCGCATGTGGCGGCCCGAGGCGCGTCAGAAGAGCCTGCGCCTGCGGGTCGAAGGCGCCCACTGCCTGCCCAAGTGGGTGGAGGGCGACGCCAACCGGCTGCGCCAGGTGCTCAACAACCTGATCTCCAACGCCATCAAGTTCACCGCCGAGGGATCGATCACCCTGCGCCTGTCAACGGCCGGCGCCGGCGAAGGCCTGGAGTCCGTCTCCATCGCCGTGGCCGACACCGGGCCGGGCATGACCCCCGAAAAGGTGGCGCGCCTGTTCACCCCCTTCGAGCAGCTCGAGGCCGAGACGGCGCGCAAGCATGGCGGCACGGGCCTTGGCCTGGCCATCAGCCGCGAGCTGGCCCGCTTGATGGGCGGCGACCTGGTCGCCTCCAGCGCGCCGGGCGAGGGCGCGGTCTTCACCCTCAGCCTGGTCCTGCCGCGCGCCGAGGCGCCGGCCGAAGCCCGGGCCCCCGCCGCGGTCGAGGCGCGGGTGCTGGTCATCGACGACCACGCCGTCAACCGCCAGGCCATCAGCCTGGTCCTGGCGCCGCTGGGCATCGCGCCGCAGACCGCCGCGTCTGCCGAGGAAGGGCTTGAGCGCCTGGCGGCCGAGCCCTTCGACGTGGTGCTGATGGACGTCTACATGCCTGACATGGACGGTCGCGAGGCGACCCGCCGCCTGCGCGCCCGGGCCGGTCCCAACCAGCATGTGCCGGTGATCGCCATCACCGCCTCGGCCACCGAGCGCGACTGGGAAGCCTGCCGCGCCGCCGGCATGACCGGCCATGTGGCCAAGCCCATCGAACCGGCCCAACTCTACGCGGCCCTCGAAGCAGCCCTCATCGACGCCGAGGCGGCCCGCAAGGCGGCCTGACGGGCAAATCAGGGGACAGCTTACTCATTTCCCGACGGCTTCCACTCACACGGATGGAAATGAGTAAGCTGTCCCCTGATTTGCCAGCATCCCCGCCAGGCGCTCCAGCAGCGCCGGCTCGTCCTTCAGCTCGCACTCCCAGACGGCCTCGACCCGCCAGCCGGCGGCCTCCAGCGCTGCCCGGTTCGCAGCATCCCGGTCGCGGTTGCGGCCGACCTTGGCCAGCCAGTAGTCGCGGTTCTGCTGCGGCACCCGCGCGCCGCGGGCGCAGTCGTGGCCGTGCCAGAAGCAGCCATGAACGAAGATCGCCAGTCGCCGGCCGGCCATGACGATGTCGGGTTTGCCCGGCAGGTCCTTGCGGTGCAGGCGGTAGCGGACGCCAAGGCTGGTCAGCAGCCGGCGGACGGTCTTCTCCGGCCCGGTGTCCCGGCTCTTCACCCGCCGCATGACGGAGGCGCGCTTGACCGGATCGAAGACGTCGGTCACGGCCGCGTCGCGTCCGGCCAGCGGCCCAGGCGCGCGGTTCCGGTCAGCACCGCCGCCCCGAACTGGCGGATGCCCGGCGCCCGCGACAGGGGGGTGAACAGCCAGCGCCGTACGCTCGCCCAGAAGCCGCCATGCGACTGGAACAGCGGCGTCATGGCCCAGGACACGAACTGGTAGAGCATCACATGCCGCCGGCGGCTGGCCTCATAGGCGCCCACAGCGACGGTCACCGACGTGACCGGCGCGGCGAACCGCTCACCCAGCTCCACGCCGTCGACCAGGGCCAGGTTCGCCCCTTGGCCAAGCTGGGGGCTGGTGCCGTGGGCGGCGTCGCCGATCAGCACGGTCGCCCCGGCGGTCCAGCGGCCGACCCAGACGTCGCGATAGACGGCGCGGGCCATGTCGTCCGGGCCGGAAAGACTCTCCAGCAGCGGCGCGACCGCCGGCCAGATCCCGCGCACCCGCGCCTTCCAGGCGCCGAAGTCGCCGGCCTGGAAGGCGTCGAAGTCCGCCGTCGGCAAGGACCAGAACAGGCTGACCAGCCGCTCGCCCTCGCCACCCGGCCCATGGCCGACCGGCAACACCCCGACCATCACCTCGGCCCGGTCGTAGACCTGCCGCAGAGCCCCCGCCCAGGCATCCTCCGGATCCGGCGCATTGGCCCAGACCGCCCCCCAGGGATAGGGCCACGCCCGCGAGCGGGGCTTGAGGAGCGGTCTCAGGCTGGAGGCAGAGCCGTCGGCGATCACCGCCAGGTCGAAGGGGCCGTGGGCGCGTCCGGCGGCGTCGTGCAGCACCGGCCGGCGGCGGTCCTCGACGCGCACGATCCGCGCCCCGGTGACCAGGGTCACCCCCGCGGGCGCCAGGGCGTTATGGAGCGAGCCGAACAGCACCCCGCGATGGATGCCGATGCCGTGGCCGCCCTTGCGCCAGTCGGCATAGTCCACGTCTAGCACCTTGCGGCCGGACAGGTCGCGGCCGTCCAGCCGGTGGATCGGCGCGCCATGGGCCCGGATGGACTCTTCCAGCCCCAGTGTGGCCAGAGCCTTCAGGCCGGTCGGCTGCAACAGCAGGCCCGAGCCCAGCGGGCGGGGCGCGTCGAAGGCCTCAAGCAGGGTGACCTCATGGCCGTGCCGGGCCAGCGCCAGGGCCGCGCCCATGCCGCCGATCCCGCACCCGACCACCCCGACCCGCACGGGCGGCTACAGGCCTTCAAACAGCGCGGTCGACAGGTAGCGTTCGGCGAAGCTGGGGATGATGGTGACGATCATCTTGCCCGCGTATTCCGGCCGCGCGGCCAGATCGAAGGCCGCCGTCAGGGCCGCGCCGGACGAGATGCCCACCGGCAGGCCTTCGGTCGCCGCGCACCGCCGGGCCATGGCGATGGCGTCGTCGTTGCTGACCTTGACGATGTCGTCGATCACCCCGCGATCGAGGATGCCCGGCACGAAGCCGGCGCCGATGCCCTGAATCTTGTGGGCGCCCGGCGCGCCGCCGGACAGCACCGGCGAGGCCTCGGGCTCGACGGCGACCATCTTCACCGAGGGCTTGCGGGCCTTCAGCACCTGGCCGACACCAGTGATCGTGCCGCCGGTGCCCACGCCGGAGACCACCGCGTCTACCGCCCCGGCGGTGTCGTTCCAGATTTCCTCGGCCGTCGAGACCCGGTGGATCAGCGGGTTGGCCTCGTTCTCGAATTGCTGGGGCATGACCGAGCCGGGATGCTCCTCAAGGATCTCCTGGGCCCGGGCCACGGCGCCGCGCATGCCCTTCTCGGCCGGCGTCAGCTCCAGGGTCGCGCCGAGGATCAGCAGCATCTTGCGCCGCTCCATCGACATGCTTTCGGGCATCACCAGGGTGATGCGATAGCCCTTGGACGCGGCCACGAAGGCCAGGGCGATGCCGGTGTTGCCGCTGGTCGGCTCGACGATCATGCCGCCGGGCTTGAGGTGGCCCTCGGCCTCCAGCCACTCGATCATCGAGACGCCGATGCGGTCCTTGACCGAGTTCATGGGGTTGAAGAACTCCAGCTTGCCCAGCACCGTGGCCCGCGGCTTCAGCGCGGCGGTCAGGTTGGGCAGGCGGACCAGCGGGGTGTCGCCCACCGTGTCCAGGATGGAGTCGAAAATCTTGCCGCGCCCGGCGCGCTTGTAGCGGGCGGCGTCATACTTGGTCATCGGGGAGTCTCCGGCAGGTCAGTCGCCCTTGTGCCGGGAAAACTACAGGCCCGGCCGGAGGTTGTCAGCGTTCATTCGGCGGCGAGGGCGACGAGAAAACCCTCGCTCCCGGGGACAGGCAACGGTAACGATTGCTTCGATGAGTCTCAGATAGTATCTGAACAAATACCGAACATCGGGCCCAGATTCACCATGACCGACGCTCGATCAGCACCGACCTTTTACGAATTTTTCGCTGGCGGAGGCATGGCTCGTGCCGCCCTCTCCCAGACCGGTTGGAAATGCCTGTTCGCGAACGACTTCGACGCGAAGAAGGTAGCCGCCTATTCCGAGAACTGGGGCGCCGGAGAGGTTCGCCATGGTGATGTAGGCAAGCTCTCTCTTGGGGACCTTCCCGAAAAGGCCGATTTGGTTTGGGCGTCGTTTCCCTGTCAGGATCTCTCGCTCGCTGGAGGAGGCGCTGGCCTAAAAGGCAATCGGTCAGGCACATTCTGGCCGTTCTGGAAGCTCGTCCAGGGGCTAAAGTCCGAGGGACGACCACCTACGACCGTCGTACTCGAGAACGTCTGTGGGGCCCTCACGTCTCATGGTGGCAAGGACTTTCATGCCATCTGCCAGGCTCTCACCGACGAAGGGTACCTCGTTGGCGCCTTGGTAATGGACGCCGCCCACTTTGTTCCCCAGTCGCGCCCCCGCCTCTTTGTCGTTGGCACCCTCCAGAGCAAGGCGGCGCTCGCTCTGTCCATGATGGCTGGCCCCTCTGGACTTTGGCATTCCAAGGCGCTCATTGCAGCTCACGACGCACTGCCTAAGGCCGTGAAGGACCGCTGGATTTGGTGGGATGTGCCGCCGCCTCTTCCTAGGGCCCAAGCTTTCGCCGACATTGTGGAAGCCTCGCCAAATGACAGGGGTCGGCACACGCCAGAAGAAACTCAGAAGCTGCTCAACATGATGTCACCGCTAAACCGGCGGAAGGTCGAGTTGGCGAAGTCTTCCGGCAAGCTCGAAGTCGGGACCATCTACCGGCGCACAAGAGTCGAGGATGGCAACAAGATTCAAAGGGCGGAAGTCCGGTTTGATGATGTGGCGGGTTGTCTTCGGACCCCCGCAGGCGGCTCAAGCCGACAGATCCTCATCTTCATCGAAGGGGACCAGGTCCGAACGCGACTGATTTCCGCAAGAGAGACCGCGCGACTGATGGGTTTGCCAGAGTCCTACATCCTGCCAGCGCGATATAACGAAGCGTATCACCTGACCGGTGACGGAGTTGCAGTACCAGTTGTGGCCCATTTGAGCAGAACATTGCTCCGAGGAACCGTCAGCCCTGAACCGGAAAGAATGGTGGCTTGAGCGGCATTCCCTGTGAATCGAACGCGCAGTTGAGAGCGCAGATCGAGGCCTTCGCGGAAACCCTCAGGGAGCACGCACATGAGTTGGGCAGCCACGGACTGACCGAAGAAGAGTTCTACAATAGCGGCCTGTTCAGAGGCGCAATTGAACGAATTCGTGGACAGTACTCTGCCTCGATGGGCGAAAAGCGGGAGTTTCTAAGGCATCTTCTAAACGCTTTGGAAGATGACGGTCTCATCAGAGCATGGCGCTCAGCGGGAAGTTCCAATCGGCACGACTACGCTGTCGATCTGCCCTCGGGTCGAATTGCGGTCATCGAGCTCAAGGGCTGCCTGGACGGCAACAATACGACCATTTTTGAGCGGCCTCCTCACGCTGACGAGTTCATCCTCTGGAGTGTCTGCACAAATCCAGGCGCCGATCCGAGGCATAATCTCTGGTCTGGAATACACACCCGTCTCAGCGCGGAGATCATTGACCGTCACCAACAGGTTGATGGCTTGGTTGTGTGGGACATGGTGTGTGGGACCATTGGACGCCCTTGCCCCAAGCTGGTCCAAGATCCGAGCAGGCTCACAGTCCTCGGCCCCTACTCGCTGCCGCCGCCATGCATCTACCTTTTTCCAAGAACCATCCCGAGCGCCCGAAACAACCCGAACCCGCCCCCCTACAAGCTTGGCGAAATCGAATTCCTAGCCATCTTGGCTAGCCGATTCGGTGTGCCGATGGACGAAGTCTATCAAGTCGAGCTTGGTATTCGTCAGCGCGGCAACGAGGTCGAACGCATGACAACGATCACCCGAACAGGGACAACTGCTCGGGCATCTGGATGGACCGCAATTCGTCGATCATAGAAGTCGAAATCGAGGAGAAGCCGCCGTGCGCCGCATCGTCGCCCTGTCCGTCACTGCCGTTTTGCTGGCCGCCTGTTCGCCGGAAGCCCCCGGCGGCGGGGAGGTCGGGCCGCCCGCCGACGCGCCCGCGCCGGCTCCGGAAGCCGCCGCGCCGCCGCCGGCCGATCCCGCCGCGCCGTTCAAGGTCGACTTCTCGGCCCGGGGCAACGAACCCTTCTGGCGCATCGACATCAAGGGGACCGACATTGTCCTGACCCGCCCCGACGCCCCGGCCACAACGGCGACCAACGCCGGGATGGCGGTGCATTCCGGCAAGGCGATCTGGACCGCCCAGGCCGGGCCGACCGCCGTGGCGGTGGCCATCTCGCCGGGCGAATGCTCCGACGGCATGAGCGATCTGAAGTACGCCTGGTCGGCGGACGTGAAATGGGGATCGGAAACGCTGAAGGGCTGCGCCTTCCCGACGGCGGAAGAACCGCGCGAGGGGCAGTAGCCGCGGGGCCTAGCCCCGGCCGACATCCATGGTCTGGATGGTCGAGCTGCGGGCCTGGGACTGGTTCCCGGGCAGCGGCAGCAACATGGCGATGGCGACGGCCAGGGCGGTTGCGGCGGCGAAGGCGGCCTTGACGGCCATGGGTCGATCTCCTGTGGACGCGACAGGCCATAATTGCGCCTTCAGCCTTAACGGCCGATGAACCAAAGCGGCTCGCCCAATACAGAACGGCCCCCGGGAAGGTCCCGGGGGCCGCTGGGCCATGTAGAACAAGGCAAAGGCAAAGATGTCCCGGCGAAAATCGCCGGAACGTCTCAAGCTCGGTCTAGCTGTAGATTTCGAACAGGCCGGCGCCGCCCTGACCGCCGCCGATGCACATGGTCACCACGCCCCACTTGGCCTTGCGGCGACGGCCTTCCTGCAGGATGTGGCCGGTGCAGCGGGCGCCGGTCATGCCGAAGGGGTGGCCGATGGAGATCGAGCCGCCGTTGACGTTGTACTTCGCCGGATCGATGCCCAGCTTGTCGCGGCTGTAGAGGCACTGGCTGGCGAAGGCTTCGTTCAGTTCCCACAGGTCGATGTCGTCGACCTTCAGGCCCTGGCGCTTGAGCAGCTTGGGCACGGCGTAGACCGGGCCGATGCCCATCTCGTCGGGTTCGCAGCCGGCGGCGGCCCAGGAGACGAAGCGGCCCAGGGGCTCAAGCCCGCGGCGCTCGGCTTCCTTGGCTTCCATCATCACCACCGCGGCGGCGCCGTCGCTGAGGTGGCTGGCGTTGCCGGCGGTGACGAAGTTGCCTTCACCCTTGACGGGCTGCAGCTTGGCCAGGCCCTCAAGGGTCGTTTCCGGACGGTTGCACTCATCCTTGTCGACCACATAGTCGACCATGGACTCTTCCTTGGTCTCCTTGTTGACGACCTTCATTTTGGTCGCCATCGGCACGATCTCGTCGGCGAACAGGTTGGCGGCCTGGGCCGCCGCCATGCGCTGCTGGGACTGCAGGCTGTACTCGTCCTGGTACTCCCGGCTGATATTGTAGCGCTTGGCGACGATGTCGGCGGTGTCGATCATGGCCATGAAGACGGCCGGAGCGATCTTGAGCAGCTCGGGATCGACCGTGCCGGCGCCGCCCATGCCGCCGCCCGGGATGGAGATGCTCTCCACGCCGCCGGCCACGACGCAGTCGCCGCCGCTGCCGCCGCGGATGTAGTCGGCGCCCATGGCGATGGCCTGCAGGCCAGATGAACAGAAGCGGTTGACCGTCACGCCGCCGGTGCTCACCGGCATGCCGGCCAGCAGGGCGGCCAGGCGGCCGATGTTGGCCGCACCGTGGGCGTTGTTGCCCAGGTAGCAGTCCTCGACGAAGTCCAGCTCGACGCCGGACTTGGCCACGGCGTGCTTGATGGCGTGAGCCGCCATGGACATCGGCGGGGTGGCGTTGAACCCACCACGACCCGCCTTGGCGAGGCCGGTGCGGGCGTAGGACACGATGACGGCTTCGCGCATGGCGTTTTCCCTCTGCTCTCAAACGGTAGTTTGAATTGTCGCGGGCGACCCTAGGCGAAGCGGATCAAAAGGAAAAGTTCACGCGCGCGTAAACCGCGCCGAGGGCTTGGCGCGGGGCGGGCTCTGTGGTCCTTGTCGGACAGGGAGGACCGCCATGCGAACCATTCTGACGGCGCTGTTTCTGGCTGCGAGCCTGACGGTCCCGGCCCTGGCTGAGGATCCGCCGATGGGCGGCGCCTGGATCGACTGCAACGTGGCCTCCGTCGCCGCCTTCCGCGACCGGCTGATCGTGCGCTGCGCTTCCGTCGCGCCGGCCAAGGGTCTGCAGGGCGAGACCGAGGGGCCGCCGCGCGAATTCGCCATCGAAGCCGTCGGACCGCTCACCGAGCCGGTGCTGCGCCTGGCCATCGAGGCCAAGGGCCGGGGCAGGCCCCTGACCATCCTCTATGTGCGGGAGGCGAGCGCGAACCCGGCCGGCTGCCCGGCCGACCGCTGCCGGAGGATCGCCGCGGTGGAGCTGAAATAGAGTTCTCCTTGTGTTGGCCGGGGTTGACGCTCGCGTCAGCCGGGCGGACCATCCTGATCAACGATAAGACAGGGTGGAAACCATGGCCGAGCGGGCATTCGATCTCGTCATCCGGGGCGGCAAGGTCGTGGACGGCACGGGCGGTCCGGCCTTCGAGGCGGACGTGGGGGTCAGGGACGGCCTGATCGCCGCCATCGGCAAGGACCTTCCGGAGGGTGCCCGGGAGATCGACGCGGCCGGACGGCTGGTGACCCCCGGTTTCGTCGACATCCACACCCACTACGACGGCCAGGCGACCTGGGACGAGCGGCTGCAGCCCTCGTCCTGGCACGGGGTGACCACGGCGGTGATGGGCAACTGTGGCGTCGGCTTCGCGCCCTGCAGGCCGCAGGATCACGACCGGCTGATCCGGCTGATGGAGGGGGTGGAGGACATTCCCTTCCCGGTCCTGACCGAAGGCCTGCCGTGGACCTGGGAAAGCTTTCCCGACTATCTGGATGCGATCAGCCAGCGCCGCTTTGACATCGACATCGCCGCCCAGCTGCCGCATGCCGCCCTGCGGGTCTATGTGATGGGCGAGCGCGGGTCCAACCGCGAGCCGGCGACGGCGCAAGATATCGCCGCCATGGCCGCCATCGCCAAGGCGGCGATGGAGGCGGGCGCCCTGGGCTTTTCCACCTCGCGGACGCTGAACCACCGCACCAGCGACGGCCAGCCGACCCCGACCCTGACCGCCGGCGAGGACGAGCTGACCGGCATCGCGCTGGGCATGAAGGCGGCGGGCAAGGGCGTCCTGCAGCTGGTGTCCGATTTCCAGAACCCGGCCGAGGAATTCGCCATGTTTCGGCGGCTGGTGGAAAAGTCCGGCCGGCCGTTGAGCTTCACCCTGGCCCAGAGCGCGCGGGGCAAGGACGGCTGGAAACTGCTGCTGGGCGCGCTGGAGGCCGCCGTCGACGCCGGCCTGCCGATGAAGGCGCAGGTCGCCGGGCGACCGGTGGGCGTGCTGTTCGGCCTTGAGCTGACGGTCAATCCGTTCAGCCAGCACCAGACCTACAGGGAGATCGCCCACCTGCCCCTGACCGAGCGGGTGGCGCGCCTGTCCGATCCGGCGTTCCGGGCCCGGCTGCTGAACGAGGTCGTCGACGCCAGGGGACCGTTCGCCGGCAGCGCCCTGCGCGCCTGGGACAACATGTTCCTGATGAGCGAACAGCCGGATTACGAGCCGACCGAGGCCGACTCGGTGAAGTCCATCGCCGCCGGCCGGGGCCTGTGGCCGGACGAGGTGGCCCTGGACCACATGCTGAGCAATGGTGGGCGAGGCATGCTCTACCACCCGTTCCTCAACTACGCCGACGGCTCGCTGGACCCCAGCTTCGCCATGCTCAGCCACCGCGACACGGTGCCGGGCCTGTCCGACGGCGGCGCCCATGTGGGGATGATCTGCGACGGCAGCTTCCCGACCTCCAACATCACCCACTGGACCCGGGATCGCACCCGGGGCCCGAAGCTGGGTCTGGAGGCGGTCATCCGCATGCAGACGCGGGACACGGCGGCGGCCGTGGGGCTGCTGGACCGGGGCCAGATCGCGGTTGGCCTGCGGGCGGATATCAACGTCATCGACTACGACGGCCTGACCCTGCATGCGCCGGCGGTGGCCTACGACCTGCCGGCCGGCGGGCGGCGGCTGGTGCAGCGGGCCGACGGCTATGTGGCCACCGTGGTCGCCGGGGAGATCACCTATCGCGACGGCGAACCGACCGGGGCCTTGCCGGGACGGCTAGTGCGTGGGGCGAGGTCCGCGCCAGTGGCGATGGCGGCGGAATAGGCGCGGCGCGACACCCCTTCAGCTGACCGAGGCCGGGATCAGCCGGCTGGGTGCGGTGGGGTAGCGGCCCGGCGTCGCTGGACCAGGGTCTCCAGCCCGATCAACACCGCGCCCACCAGGAACAGGGCCACGGTCTCCTCGGGCCGTGATCGCCACGCCCCGGTCGTGCCCATGCCGTTGATCACGAAGTGCGGAATGACGCCTGCGATGAGGATGCTGCCGCCCGTGCGGACATACAGCCAGGTCATCAACCAGGACAGGCCGACCGTGCCCAGCACGTACCAGCCCAAGCTCGCCAGCGGCAGTCCGACCACGTCGCTGAACAGGAAGGCCGGCACATGCCACAGGGTCCAGACCAGACCGATGATCAGGCCGCTGACGGCGGGCCCCCAGCGGGTCAGCAGTCGGGGCAGGGCGTAGCCGCGCCAGCCCAGCTCCTCGCCCAGTGGGCCGGTGTTGGTGACGATCTGGGCGGTGGTGAACAGCACCAGCGGGGTCAGGACAAGGATGTCGGCGGGAGCGACCTTGCCCGACGCGAACGGCGACCAGGCGAGCAGCAGCGCGATCATCGGCAGGATCGCGAAGGCCAGGACCAGCAGCCCGACCGGCCGCCAGCGCAGCAGACCCTGGAAAAGGCGACCCAGCCCCGGCAAGCCCTGCTTGACCAGCGTCAGGATCACGGCGGTCAGGGTCGGCGCCCAGGCCGCGACGAAGAAGGCCGGCGAAGTCGGACCGAAGGGGCCGAGCCAGGCGGTCATGGCCTTGGGCGCGAAGATCCAGGGCGCGCCGACACCCCAGCTGATCAGGAAGGTCAGGCCGAAGAAGACCCAGACCTCGTTCAACGCTCTCTTCGTCTCACCCCCCGGCTGGTCCAATCGACTACTCCCCGAACCCTTCGCCGAGCTCGGCGATCGGGGCCATGCGGATCAGGCGGCTGTCTTCCACGGCGGCCTGACGGTGTTTGACGTGCTCGCGGTAGCCGGGGTCGGTGACCATGGCCAGAAAGGCTCCGCCGCCGGGGTATTGCGCGATGAAGGCCAGGTCCCAGCGCTCGTCGGTCGGCCCGGTCAGGACCACGTCCGGCCGTCCGGCCCAGACCTGCTTGCCGCCGACCCGCCTGAACACCTCGGCGCTGCCGCGGCCGTAGGCGCGGTAGGCTTCGAGGCCGGTCATGCCCTTGCCATGATTGGGATGATCCGCCGGATAGTCGGCCAGCGGCCTCAACCGGACCAGGTTGAGCATATGGATCGGTTCGTCGCGGGGCAGGGCCTTAAAGGCGTCGAACTGTGGGCGGGTAGGGTCGATGGAGCCGGTCATGGGGGGAGTGTGACTCAGGTCCGAACGAATTGGCTAGTCGGATGCTGATACGCCCTGAAGGCCTTGATGGAATGGTCCGCTCCGGACGAGGCCTTGGTCAAGGACGACCCCTTCGGGGTCGCCGCTGCGCGGCCGCGAAGCGGTCCTTGAGCAAGGTCTCGCCGGAGCAAGAATGCTCATCAAGACATCAGGACGATTCCGCCGTCAGGTCTTCGTCGCGATCCAGATCACATGCCGTGCGCCGCGGCCGCGGTGGGCGCGGACGCCGATCTCCTCGACGCCGAAGCCGGCCTGGATCAGCCGTCGCGTGAAGCCCTCATCCCGCACCGACGACCAGACCGCCAGCAGCCCGCCGGGATTCAGCGCCTGCCTCGCCTCGGCCAGGCCGCGCGGACTGTAGAGCCCGTCATTGCCCGGCCGGCTGAGGCCGCGCGGGCCGTTGTCGACATCCAGCAGAATGGCGTCCCAGCCGCCCTCCGCGATCAGGCCGGCCACGTCGCCATTGCACATGTCCGTACGCGGATCGTCGAGACTGTCGCCGTGGAGATCGGCGAGCGGCCCACGCGCCCAGACGATCACCGCCGGGACCAGCTCGGCCACGACGATCCGCGCCTTCGGCCCGAACACGGCCAGCGCCGCCCGCAGGGTGAAGCCCATGCCCAGCCCGCCGATCAGCACCCGGGGCGCGGCAACGCCCGTCAGCCGCTCCTGCGCCAGCGTCGCCAGGGCTTCCTCCGATCCGCTGAGTCGGCTGTTCATCAGCTCGATCGGCCCGGCCATGATCGAATATTCCTGACCACGCCGCATCAGCCGCAGCTCGCCGCCGTCGCCTGGGACGGAGGCGCGGTCCAGCTCCTCCCAGGGGATCAACCGGTCAGGCCTTCCCGGGCGCGGGCAGTTCGACCAGCCGGTCGGACAGCTCGTTGGGATTGTGCTCGCCGCTGGGCGGCACATGGGCGGCGAGGATGCGGCCGGAGAGCTCGATCGCCGCGACGAAGCCGTCGGCGGTCTTGCGCCGTTTGAGGCCGGCGATCAGCAGGGCGACCACCTCGTCCCAGACGGCCGGGTCGGTGACCTTGTAGATGCCATCGTCGGCGATCACCTCGGCGCGGTGCTCGGCCAGGGAGGCGAACAGCAGCACGCCGGTCCGTTCGCGGGTGGCGTGCAGGCCGTGGCTGAGGAACTGCTCCATGGCCGCCCGATGGACCCGCTCGGCCTTGAGGCTGGCGGGGGTCAGGGCGCGTCGCACCGGCGGGATCGAGACAAACAGCGCCGCGACGATGAACACAGCCGCCTGCAGGGCCACGTAGATGGTCAGGGCCGACAGGATGGTCGCGTCGGTCGCCGCGGAATGGGCCACAGTCCAGCCGCCGAAAAGATCGGTCAGCATCTGTGGCTGGAAGCCCAGCAGCAGGGCGCCGGCCGGCAGGATCAGCGCCGCCGCCGTCGCCCAGGCCAGCGGCGTCTCGCGATAGTCGGACACCGCCGGGGCCAGCACGCAGTAGATTTCGCCGGCCGTCTTCGTCTCGGCCGCGGCCACCGCGGAGGCGATGCGGTCGTGATCGGATTCGGTCATCGCCATGTCACCAGCCTCCCGAGGAGCCGCCGCCCCCGAACGATCCGCCGCCGCCGGAGAAGCCGCCGCCTCCGCCGCTCCAGCCGCCGCCGCTGCGATGGCCGCTTCCGCCGGACATGCCGCCCAGGATGATCCAGGGCAGGGCGCCGGCCAGGCCGCCCCCCCGCCGTCCGCGCAGGGAAGCGACGATGATCCAGAAGACCACGATGAAGATGATGAAGGCGATCGGCGGGCCGCCGCTGCTTTCGCGCGCCGTCGAGGCCGCCGCCGTGGCGTTGGCGCGGGCCTGGTCGTCGGGCAGGCTGAGCTGCTGCACCAGGGCGTCGGTTCCGGCGACCACGCCGCCTTCCATGTCGCCGGCGCGGAACTTGGGCAGGATGGCGGTCTGGATGATCACGCTGGACAGGGCGTCCGTCAGCACGCCTTCGAGGCCGTAGCCGACCTCGATCCGCACCTTGCGGTCATTGGGCGCGACGATCAGCAGGGCGCCGTCGTCGTTCTTTTCGTCGCCGATGCCCCAGTGACGGCCCAGCTGGTAACCGTAGTCCTCGATCTCAAGGGTCTGCAGTGAGGGCAGGGTGACCACCACCAGCTGGTGGCCGGAGGTCGCCTCCAGCCCCGCCAGCTTCTCGGTCAGCGCGGCCTCGACGGCCGGCGAGAGGATGTTCGCCTCATCGACGACCTGGCCGGTCAGCTTGGGGAAGGTCGGCGCCTTGGCCAGGGCCGGCATGGCGACGAGCGCGATCGTGAGCGCCATCAGCAGCGCCCAGACCGTCCCCGCCCACGCGGCCCGGGGCCGGCGGGCGAGGGTCTGAGTGGTCCGGTTCAAGTTACTTGGTCGCGGGCGCGACGGCTGGGGCCGCCGGGGCCGCGGGTGTGTCGAAGCTGACGGACGGCGCCGTCTGGGCGGTGACGGCGGCCTCGAACGGCAGGGCCGGCTTCTGGCCGCTGTAGAGGGTCTTGGCCCAGATCACCGTCGGGAAGGTCCGCAGGGAGGTATTATAGAGCCGCACCTGCTCGTTATAGTCCTTGCGGGCCACGGCGATGCGGTTCTCGGTCCCTTCCAGCTGGCTCTGCAGGGCCAGGAAGTTGGTGTTCGACTTCAGCTCCGGATAGTTCTCCTGGATCATCATCAGCCGGCCGAGCACGCCGCTGAGCTTGTCCTGCGCCTGGGCGTACCGCTCGAACTCGGCGGGATTGGTGATGGTCGAGGCATCGACGCGCACCTGGGTGGCGCTGGCGCGGGCCTCGGTGACGGCGGTCAGCACGTCCTTCTCCTGGGCGGCGTAGCCCTTCACGGTCGCCACCAGGTTGGGGATCAGGTCGGCGCGGCGCTGGTACTGGCTCTGGACGTCGCCCCAGGCGGCCTTCACGGCCTCGTCGCGGGTGGGAATGGTGTTGATGCCGCAACCGGCCAGGCTCGCGGCGATCGCGAGCACGGGGACGAGGCGGACAAGGCGCTTGAACATGGTCATCGATGGCCCCTTCAATCGGCCGCCCGAGCGGCCGTGAAGGAACATATAGGAGAGATCGCGCCCGAGCGGGAGGACCCTCCGCTATCCGGGGTTCTTGGGGAAGGCCGGGACCCCCGCCGGCAGCGTCGTGCAGGCCATGGCGCTCTCGGTCCAGATGTGGATCTGCGGCTTGACCCAGCTGGCGTCATCGAGGGTCCCGGCCTTGATGAACACCAGGTCCGGTCGGGCCGGGGCGTCGGAGAACAGGGGCGAGCCGCACTCGGGACAGAAGTGGCGGTCCACTGTCCCGCCGCTGTCGCCCTTGTCGTGGAAGGTCTTCAGGGTTCCGGTCACCGTCAGCGCCCCGCGCGGGACGCCGACGATCACCGAATAGGCCGTGCCGGCCTGCTTCTGGCAGTTCTTGCAGTGGCAGGCGGCCTGGAACATCGGTTCCGCGTCGCCGCTGTAACGCACCTGGCCGCACAGGCAGCCGCCTTCGATGTGAGTCACGACCCTTCTCCCTACATGCCCAGTTCGCGGTCGTTCTTGCCGGCAGCGCGGCCGGCCGCCCACTCTTCCTCCAGCGCCTTGAACGCCTGGCGCTTGGGACCGAGGTAGCCGAACAGGAAGGCCGCCACCTTGCGCTGCTGGATCTCTTCGCTGCCCTCGGTGATGCGGTAGCGGCGGTGGTGGCGATAGATGTGCTCGAAAGCCTTGTGCCGGCTGTAGCCGATGCCGCCGTGGACCTGCATGGCGCGGTCGGCGGCCTCGCAGCAGAGGCGGTTGCCCCAGTAGTTACAGATCGAGACCTTGTCGGAGATCTCCCGCTCGATGGTCTTGTGGTCCATCGTGTCCATCTGCCAGGCGGTCTGGCGGATCAGCAGGCGCAGCATCTCGGCCTGGGCGTGCAGCTCGACGAGCGGGAACTGGATGGCCTGGTTGTCGCTCAGCGCCTTGCCGAACGGCTTGCGCATGCGGGCGTATTTCACGCTCTCCTCGATGCAGTAGACCGCCGCGCCCAGGGAGCTGGCCGCCTGGCGGATGCGGTTCTGGTGCACGAACGACTGGCCCAGGCCCAGGCCACGGTCGATCTGGCCCCAGTAGCTGTCCTCGGGGATCCAGCAGTCAAACGAGATGCGCGGGTGGTCGGTGGGCATGTTGAAGGTCCACATCCACTCCTCGATCTTGATCTGCTCGCGGGGGACGATGAAGCAGGTGATGCCGAGAGCGTCGCCGTCCTTGCCGCTGGTGCGGGCGAAGACCATCACGTGGCTGACCACGTGCATGCCCGTGGTCCACATCTTCTCGCCCTTGACCCGCCAGCCGGGCTTGCCGTCTTTCTCCTCGCGGACCCCCGTGGTCTCCATGAAGGTGGCGTCCGAACCGTGGTTGGGTTCGGTCAGACCGAAAGCGGCGCGCAGCGTGCCGTTCAGCAGCTTGTCGCCGTCGCGAGCCACCTGCTCGGGGGTGGCGAACTCCTTGAACATCAGCACGAAGGGATTGTTGCCGACGATCGAGTGCTCGTTCTGCAGGTCGTTGAACAGGCCAAGGCCCTTGGCGGCCAGGTGCTCGCGGATCACCGCCATCGACAGCTGCGAGCCGCCCTTGCCGCCCATCTCCTCCGGCCAGGCGTAGCGATAGTGGCCGGCGTCGTCGGCCAGCTTGCGCGCCTTGGCCAGCAGCTCTTCCCACTCGGGGCGGGGCAGGCCGTCGTTGTCCCAGTCTGTCCGGGCGTGCTCGCGACGGTGGTCGAAGAACCGGTCGTTGTCGTCCTGGGCCTGGAGCGGCTTGATGGTGGTCTCGATGAACTGGTCCAGCTCGGCGAGGTAGGCGACCAGCTTGGGGTCAAGGGCGAAGTCCATGGCGCGCTCCCACTATTTCTCTTGGTTGGCTGCAGTATGCGCCGCCTTACGTGCGCGGCAACCGTGACCCGACGTCAGGCTGCAGGCGCAGCTTCGGCGCGGCGCCCTGGCGCGGAATGGGTGAGCAAAGGATTCACCTTGCTGGCGCAGAATGGCGAGCATGATCCTGATCATCGCCGCCGCGATCCTGGGCGCGGCCGTCGGCCTCTATATCCAGCCGCGGCTCTTCGCCATCGCCGTCGCCCTCTCGCTCTCGGGGGCGGCGCATCTGGTGCTGGGCTTTGTTCGGCAGCTGGCCCAGAAGTCGCCCGACCACTTCGAAACGATCCGGCGGCTCGACCTGATCACCAGCGCCGACGTTCACGGCGTCTGGCCAGTGATGGCCGCGGCTGGGGCCGGTTCGATCCTCGCGGCGGTGCTCTGGTCGGTCATCCAGAATCAATCGACCGACGTCTTCTGGTTCCTGCCGTCGGACAGCGATCGCCGGAACGGCATTCGCTCCATGTCCATGGTCGAGGACCGGCCTATCCATGACGAGGCCAAGCGCCGTCTGGATGCCCTCCTCGACCATTGAGAGCGACTCGCAGAAAAATCTAAGCACTGTGAAGATTCCGCTTGCGCTCAATTTATGATCGTTGATATCTAAGCAATGCTTAGTTCGTTTCGCGGCTTCGGTGGGGATACCGGGGCCACTCCAGCGGGACGGGCGAGGCCAGTACCGATCCAAGCTTGAACATCGATCACACCCCGACTCCGCCGGAGGGCGAAACCCATGAATCTCCGTATGCTGACGGCTGCCGCCGTTCTCTCCCTGTCCTTTGCCGGCGCGGCCTATGCCGATGGCAAGGTCACCGCTTCGCTGAAGGCCCCCGTGGCCGCCAAAACCAAGGTCGTCGCCGCCGGCGCCGTGTTCGTCTGTGAAGGCAGCACCTGCGTGGCGTCTTCGGCCCAGGCCCGCACCGTCACCGTCGCCGGCTGCAAGGCCCTGGTGAAGGAAGTCGGCGAGGTCACCGCCTTCGCCAACGGCCGCCGCGCCGTCGAGGGCGAAGACCTGGCGGCCTGCAACGCCGTCGCCGCGAACTAAGGTTTTCTACCCGGGCCGTCATTCGTCCGGTTTGTTTCCTCGAGCAACTCGCCAGGTGGCGAAGGGCGGCGGTTCACCCGCCGCCCTTTTCTTTTTCGCCGGCAGGCGTAGAGCGACCCCGACATGACCCAGACTCTCTCTCTTGCCGGCGCCCTCGAACAGGCGCTCGCCCAGGCCGCCGCCGATGGCCGTGACCTGGCCCCCGTTTCCCTGACCCTCGACTATGGCGCCGGTGGCGACCCGGCGCAGGCGACCATCGTCGCCCGCGTCGACCGTGCGACCCGGAGTTTGATCTTCGTCCACGGTGAGGCGGTCCTGCCCGATGGCAGGCGCGCGGCCAGCGCTTCGGCGGTGTTCCGCGTCAGGGGCGCCTGAGCACAACTGACGTCCCGCGCCGTTGCGATGCAGCAGAACGCATGCTATCAGGCGCGCGGCTTCGGGCCGGAGGACAAACACCGCCCGCCGGCTCATGTGCTTTTCCAAGCACTTTCAAGACTTTAGCACCGCGCCGAGGGGCAGCCCCAGGACGCGGTGCGCGACGCACAGACGGTTGGACAAGTGGCGGACGACATCAAGGCGACGGATGTGGGCAAGCGTTACGCGCGGGCCCTGTTTGAACTGGCGCAGGACGCCGGCGCCACGGCCCAGGTCGAGGCCGATCTCGTGAGCCTGCGCAAGGCCTGGTTCGAGAGCGCCGACCTGCGCCGTCTGCTGACCTCGCCGTCCTTCACGGTCGCCGACAAGGGCGCCGGCCTGGCCGCCATCGCCGACAAGGCGAAGCTGCATACGGTCACCCGCAAGTTCCTCGGCCTGCTGGCCGCCAACCGTCGGGCCCAGTCGCTGGTCGAGGTGATCGACGGCTTCCGTCGCCTGTCCGCCGACAAGCGCGGCGTGGTCGCCGCCGAGGTGGTCACCGCCCTGCCGATGTCGCCCGCCCAGAGCAAGGGCGTCGCCGCCGCCCTGCGCCAGGCGCTGGGCAGGGATCCTGAAATCTCGACCCGCGTCGATCCCGCCATTCTCGGCGGTATCAAGGTGCGCGTCGGTTCCCGCCTGTTCGATGCTTCGCTGAAGTCAAAGCTCGATTCCCTGAAATTCGCCCTCAAGAGAGCGTAAGACCTATGGATATCCGCGCCGCCGAAATTTCGGCCATCCTCAAGTCGCAGATCGCCAGCTTCGGCGAGGAAGCCGATGTTTCCGACGTCGGCTCCGTGCTGAGCGTCGGTGACGGCATCGCCCGCGTCCACGGACTGGACAAGGTCCAGGCCGGTGAAATGGTCGAGTTCCCGAAGGCCGGGGTTAAGGGCATGGCCCTCAACCTCGAGCGCGACAACGTCGGGATCGTGATCTTCGGCCAGGACCAGCAGATCAGCGAAGGCGACGAAGTCCGTCGCCTCGGCGAGATCGTGGACGTCCCGGTCGGCCGCGGCCTGCTGGGCCGCGTGGTCAACCCGCTGGGTGAGCCGATCGACGGCAAGGGTCCGCTCACCAACGTGGCCGAGCGCCGCCGGGTGGACGTCAAGGCCCCGGGCATCATTCCGCGCAAGTCGGTGCATGAGCCGGTGCAGACGGGCCTCAAGGCCATCGACACCCTGATCCCGATCGGCCGCGGCCAGCGCGAGCTGATCATTGGCGACCGCCAGACCGGCAAGACCGCCGTGGCCATCGACACCATCCTGAACCAGAAGGCGATCAACGCCGGCACGGACGAGAGCGCCAAGCTCTACTGCATCTACGTCGCCATCGGTCAGAAGCGCTCGACCGTCGCCCAGATCGTCAAGACGCTCGAGGAGCACGGCGCGCTCGACTACACCATCGTCGTGGCCGCCACGGCGTCCGAGCCGGCCCCGCTGCAGTTCCTGGCCCCGTTCTCGGGCTGCGCCATGGGCGAGTGGTTCCGCGACAACGGCATGCACGCCGTGATCATCTATGACGACCTTTCCAAGCAGGCCGTGGCCTATCGCCAGATGTCCCTGCTGCTGCGCCGCCCGCCGGGCCGCGAAGCCTATCCGGGCGACGTCTTCTATCTGCACAGCCGCCTGCTCGAGCGGGCCGCCAAGCTGAACGAGGACAACGGCTCGGGCTCGCTGACCGCCCTGCCGGTCATCGAGACCCAGGCCAACGACGTCTCGGCCTACATCCCGACCAACGTGATCTCGATCACCGACGGCCAGATCTTCCTCGAGACCGACCTGTTCTTCCAGGGCATCCGCCCGGCCGTGAACGTCGGCATTTCGGTGTCGCGCGTGGGCTCCTCGGCCCAGATCAAGGCCATGAAGACCGTCGCCGGCCCGATCAAGGGCGAGCTCGCCCAGTACCGGGAAATGGCCGCCTTCGCGAAGTTCGGCTCCGACCTGGACGCCGCCACCCAGCGCCAGCTGGCGCGGGGCGAACGCCTCACCGAGCTGCTCAAGCAGCCCCAGTACGCGCCGCAGTCGGTGGAGGAGCAGGTCTGCGTGATCTACGCCGGCACCCGCGGCTATCTCGACCGCATCGCCACGGCCGACGTCGGCCGGTTCGAGCGCGAGTTCCTGGCCCGTCTGCACAGCAAGCACGCTGACCTGCTGGACGGCATTCGCACGACCAAGGCCCTCGGCTCCGACCTTGAGGACAAGCTCAAGAAGGCCCTCGAGAGCTTCACGGCGACGTTCGCCTGATGCCGACGGTCATCCTATCAACCGTCATCGTCGGACTTGTTCCGACGACCCATGATCACCCTGTTCGTCGGTGTGCATGGGTCCTCGGGACGAGCCCGAGGATGACGCGTGTGTTCGCTTTCGACTTGGGAGCCTAGCGGTCGATGGCCAGCCTCAAGGACATGCGTGTTCGGATCTCGAGCGTGAAAGCCACGCAGAAGATCACCAAGGCCATGCAGATGGTCGCCGCCGCCAAGCTGCGCCGCAGCCAGGACGCCGCCCAGAACGCGCGTCCCTATGCGACCCGCATGGCCGCCGTCATCGCCAACCTCGCCGCCGGGGTGAGCGGCGATAGTGCGCCCAAGCTGCTGACCGGCGCCGGCCGCAGCCAGCGGCACCTGATCGTCGTCGCCGCGGCCGACCGCGGCCTGGCCGGCGGCTTCACCACCTCGATCGTCCGCGTGGCGCGCGATCGCATCGCCGCCCTGCTGGCCGAGGGCAAGGACGTGAAGATCGTCACGATCGGCAAGAAGGCGGTCCCGCCTCTGCGCCGACTCTATGGCGACCGGATCGTCGAGTCGTTCGACCTGTCGGCCGAACGGACCCTGACCCTGTCGGTGGCCCAGCCGATCGCCGACCGCATCATCCAGCTCTACGACGCGGGCGACGTGGACGTGGTCACCCTCTATTTCAGCCGCTTCAAGTCGGTGGTCAGCCAGACCCCGACCGCGCTGCAGCTGATTCCGGCCCAGGTCGAGGGCGGCGCCGTCACCGACCTGCAGGGCGCCACCTACGAATATGAACCCTCGGAAGAGGGCATCCTCGAGACCCTGCTGCCGCGCAATATCACCGTGCAGGTGCTCTCCGCCCTGCTCGAGAACATGGCCGGCTTCTACGCCAGCCAGATGACGGCCATGGACAACGCCACGCGCAACGCGGGCGACATGATCAAGGGCCTGACCGTCCAGTACAACCGCACCCGCCAGGCGCAGATCACCAAGGAGCTGATCGAGATCATCTCCGGCGCCGAAGCTCTCTGACCGCATAAAGACCGCACGGAAGACCAGACCAAATGGCCACCGCCCCCAAGAAAGCCGCCGCTCCGAAAGCCGCCAAGGCCGCCGCGCCCAAGGCCGCCGCCGCCAAGACGGCCGCGCCCAAGGCCGTCAAGCCGACCGCCATCGTGGCGACCGGCAAGATCGTCCAGGTCATCGGCGCTGTCGTCGACGTGGAATTCGAAGGTCACCTGCCGGCGATCATGAACGCCCTGGAGACCAGCAACCTCGACCAGAAGACCGGCGAGCCGTTCCGCCTGGTCCTGGAAGTCGCCCAGCACCTGGGTGAGAACACCGTCCGCACCATCGCCATGGACACCACCGAGGGTCTGACCCGCGGTCAGGCCGTGGCCGACACGGGCAAGGGCATCACCGTTCCGGTGGGTCCGGCGACCCTGGGCCGCATCATGAACGTCATCGGCGAGCCGATCGACGAGGCCGGCCCGATCGTTACGCCGCACTACAGCGTCATCCACCGCGAGGCGCCCAGCTTCGCGGAGCAGGTCGGGTCGAAGGAAATCCTGGTCACGGGCATCAAGGTCATCGACCTGATGTGCCCCTACACCAAGGGCGGCAAGATCGGCCTGTTCGGCGGCGCCGGCGTGGGCAAGACCGTGACCATGCAGGAGCTGATCAACAACATCGCCAAGGCCTACGGCGGCTACTCGGTGCTGGCCGGGGTGGGTGAGCGCACCCGCGAAGGCAACGACCTGTACCACGAGATGATCGAGTCCAAGGTCAACATAGACCCGAAGGATAACAACGGCTCGACCGAGGGCTCCAAGTGCGCCCTGGTCTATGGCCAGATGAACGAGCCTCCGGGCGCTCGCGCCCGCGTCGCCCTGACGGGCCTGACGCAAGCCGAGTACTTCCGCGACGTGGAAGGCAAGGACGTGCTGCTGTTCATCGACAACATCTTCCGCTTCACCCAGGCCGGCTCGGAGCTGTCGGCTCTGCTTGGCCGCATCCCCTCGGCCGTGGGTTACCAGCCCACCCTGGCCACCGAGATGGGCAACCTGCAGGAGCGCATCACCTCCACCAACAAGGGCTCGATCACTTCGATCCAGGCCATCTACGTGCCCGCCGACGATTACACCGACCCGGCTCCCGCCACGTCGATGGCCCACCTGGACGCCACCACCAACCTCAGCCGCGACATCGCCGCCCAGGCCATCTTCCCGGCCGTGGATCCGCTGGACTCCACCAGCCGGATCATGGACCCGCTGATCATCGGCGAAGAGCACTATCGCGTCGCCCGCCGCACGCAGGAAATTCTGCAGCAGTACAAGGCGCTGAAGGACATCATCGCCATCCTGGGCATGGACGAGCTGTCGGAAGAGGACAAGCTGACCGTCGCCCGCGCCCGCAAGATCAGCAAGTTCCTGAGCCAGCCCTTCTTTGTGGCCGAGCAGTTCACCAACAGCCCCGGCAAGTTCGTCGAGCTGGCCGACACGATCCGTTCGTTCAAGGCCATCTGCGATGGCGAGCACGACGATTTGCCGGAAGCGGCCTTCTACATGGTCGGCACAATCGAAGAGGCCGTCGAGAAGGCCGAGAAGATGGCCATGGAAGCCGCCTGATGGCCGAAAAACTCCACTTCTCCCTGGTCGCGCCCGAGCGGGCCGTGTTCTCCGGCGAGGTCGATCGCGTCGACGCGCCGGGCGCCGAGGGTGATTTCGGTGTCCTGGCCGGTCATGCGCCGTTCATGACGGCTCTGCGAGAAGGCGTCGTGGTGGTCCATGACGGGGCCACTACGCGGACGTTCGAAATTCACGGCGGCTTTGCCGACGTAAACGCCCAGGGGTTGACCATCCTCGCCGAGCACGCGGTCGAGGCCTAAGGTCAGTCAAACCTCCGCCGCAAAGCCGCATCAAGATGGCTTGCGAGGGAACGCATGGCGGTCTTCTATGGCCGCCGAAGTGAACAAGGGATCTGTCGACATGCGCCGTCTCGCGCTCCTTAGCCTCACGTCCGCCATCCTGATCGCTGGCGGCGCCATCGCCCAGGAACAACCGGCCGCCCCGCCGGCGCCCCCGGTCGCCGAGCCGGCGCCCGCCGCGCCCGAGGCCCCCGCGGCCGAGGTCCCCGCTGCTCCGGAAGCCCCCGCCGAGCCGGCTCCGCCGCCTCCGCCGCCCGAGCCCACCGACGTGACGTCGCTGACTGTGCTCAATGTCATCGAACGCGTCTGCATGCCCATGGTGCGCGGCACGCCGATCGCCCAGGTGGCCCCCGCTCTTGGCTTCAAGAAGAAGCGCGATGTGTGGATCCTGGTCTACCAGAAGGGCTATCAGGTCTCGATTCAGCCCTCGGCGACCAATCCGACGGTCTGCACCATCGACGTGAACCACCCCGTCGAGTCCGTGGCCCCGGCCGCGACCCTGGCCACCGACCTGCACTACTGGGCCCAGCGCCGTGGCGGTGGCTGGTACCTGGCGCGGTTCGACCGGTTCGTCACCGACATGGAACGCACCACCCGGTCGTGGGAAAAGGAAGGCGAAACCGAGCTTGACGCCCTGGTCCTGATGACCGAGCGCAGGGTCAACGGCCAGCCGGTGAATCCCAAGTTCGACCACACCCAGGTCCTGTTCGAAATCCGCGCCCGCTAGGCCATTGATGGCCTGGACCGATGCCGTCGGCGTTGCCGGGGTCCTGCTGATCCTGGCCGCCTATGCCGGCGGCATTGTCGGGAAACTCCACCCTCAGCAGGCGCTGTCGCTGTTCGCCAACCTGATTGGCGCGTCGATGATCCTGTTGTCGCTGACGGTGGACTTCAACCTGTCGGCGGTCCTCATGGAAGGAGCCTGGGCGCTGTTCGCCCTGGGCGGTCTGGTCCGCCTGGCCGTCAGGCGGCGGCCTTCCGGGCCTCGCTGAGCCAGCCCAGGCACAGCGCCGCCACCGCGTCCCAGCCGGGCTCGCCCGGCAGCCAGTGGCTCATTTCCCTCAACACTTCAAACCGCGCCGAAAGCCGTTCCGCGCTCGCCTTGACGGTGGCGGGCGGGTGGATGACGTCGCGGCCGCCGGCCACGACCAGCGCCGGCGTCTTGACCCGGCCGGCTGGGGCCGAGGTGGTCATGAATGGATCCAGCCACCAGTTGAGCGTCTGCCACAGGGCCAGGCCGCTCTCCGGGACCATCCGGGCGAACACCGACTTGCGGTCCTCCGGGTCCATGCGGTCCAGGCTGTAGAGCTTGGCCAGCGCGTAGTCCGGATCGATGCCCTGCAGCCAGAACGGACCCAGGGCGTACAGGCTGACGGCCGAGACAGCCTCCTCCATGCTCGCGCCCGGCACGCCCCAGGGCGGCGATGGGGCCAGCAGGATCAGCGCCGAGACGGGCGCCCGGGCCGCGGCCAGATGCGCCACCAGCCCGCCCATGGAATGGCCGATCAGGATCGGCGGCTCGTCGCAGGCGCGGCACAGTCCGGCGATGTGGTCGGCGAAGTCGCCCATGCCCCGGTTGGCGGGCGAGCCGCCCGGCCCGTGGCCCGGCAGGTCCGGAGTCAGCACGGTGTGACCGGCGGCCTCGAACGGCGCGCGGAAACGCTCAAAGACCCAGCCGCCACAGAAGGCGCCGTGCACCATGATCACGGGTGCGGGCATCAATTCCCCTTGAAAAGCCGGCGGCGGGCCTGCTTGGGACCCGCCTGTCCGGACCAGGCGACCTTACGGTGATTTCGGCTTCCGAACAGATGTTTTGACCTTCGGCGTCGCTTTCGCCGCAGGTTTGGCCTTGGCCGCCGTGGTTTTCTTCGCCGCCGGCGACGCTTTGGCCTTGGCAGGCGCCGCGACATGCCGACTCGCTTCGGCGGCCTTCGGAGCGGCCTTCGGAGCGGCCTTCGGAGCGGCCTTCGGAGCGGCCTTCGGAGCGGCCTTCGGAGCGGCCTTCGGAGCGGCCTTCGGAGCGGCCTTCGGAGCGGCCTTCGGAGCGGCCTTCGGAGCG
>JAUXTQ010000024.1 GCA_030678995.1 Caulobacter sp. | reverse complement strand
CCGTCCCTACCGCGTCTGGCCGCCGTCGACGGGGACCACGGCGCCGGTGACGAAGCTGGCCAGCGGGCTCATCAGGAAGGCGGCGACGGCGCCGATCTCCTCCGGCCGCCCGTAGCGCTTCATCGGCACCTCGCGGTCGATCCAGCGCTGCCAGTTGGCCGCGCGGGGCCCGTCCATCCGCTCCTGCCAGCTGCCACCCGGGAAGATGATGTTGCCCGGCGCGATGGTGTTGACCCGCACGCCGCTGGGGCCGGTGATCTTGGCCAGTTCCTTGGACAGGTGGTTCATGGCCGCCTTGGCCGTGCCGTAGGTCAGCGGTGTGCCCAGGGCGCCCAGGCCCGCGATCGAACTTATGGTCAGGATGGAGCCCTCGCCGCGCGGACCCATCAAGCGGTAGGCGCCCCGCGCCAGCCGCCAGGCTGAAGTCAGGTTCTGGGTGAAGCCGGCGTCCCAGGTCTCGTCATCCACCTCCATCCCCGGCGGGCAGGGATACAGGCCGACATTGGCCACCGCGCCGTAGATCGGTCCGAGCGCGGCTTCGGCGCCGGCGAGGGCCGTTTCGATCACCTCGGTCTGGCGCAGGTCGCCGGCCATGGCCCAGAGTTTGTCCTCGCCGTACTGGCCGGCCAGCCGCGCGCGGGTTTCCTCCAGCGCCTCGGCCCCACGGGCGGTGATGGCCACCTTGGCCCCCTCCGCCAGGCAGGCCTCGACGATGCCCAGGCCAATGCCCCGGCTGGCCCCGGCGACAAAGATGGTCCTGCCCTTGAGTCCCAGATCCATGCCGCCGTCTCCCGTGTTTTGAGGTTAGCGGTCATCTGACGCCCGCGACCTAGCGTCAGGCAAGGGCGGGGCGGTGGCCGGCCGTCAGTCCGCGGGCATGGAGTTCGCCAAGGCCCGCCCGTAGGCCTCGCGGCCCATGGTGCGGTCGAGATAGGCGGTCTCGGCGTCGCCCAGCGTGATCACCGCCTGCCGGCGGCCGAACTCCAGCGCGTAGGTCATCGAGATGTCGGCGGCCGTAAAGGACTCGCCGGCGATCCAGGTCGACTGCTCGAGTTGCCGCCTCACCAGTTTCAGCCGCTTCTCGGCCCAGAACAGCGCCTGGCGGGCGCCCCAGTTGTCTCGCTCGGCCTCCGGCGCCAGGAACCGGCTGACGACGGGCACCATCATCAGGGTCGCCAGGCCCGCCTCGCCCAGGTGCAGGAACTGCTGGTAGGCCGGGAAGGCGGGATCATGCGGCGACGGCGCCAGCGGCGTCGGGCCGTAGCGGGCCATCAGGTATTCCATGATGGCGATGGACTCGACCATGGTGACGTCGCCGTCCTGGATCGCCGGGATGTAGTAGGCGGGGTTCACCGCCAGGAACGCCGCGTCCGGGGTGTCGGCCAGCATGTCCACCTGCCGCACGCGGTAGGTGAGGCCCATCTCCTCCAGCAACCAGACGACCCGGAGGGATCGCGAGGTCTGCCCGCCGAACACGGTGATCATGCTGAGAGCCTCCTTCGCGCCGCCACGGCCGGATCGTGCCATGCCGCGAGCGTGAGGCAACACCCACTTCCGTCATGGCCCGACTTGTTCGGGCCACCCAAGCGTGAGGTGGTTCAGGAAGGGCGCGCGCGATCCACCTCAGGTCACTCGTCAATGACAGTGTTCTTGGGTGGCCCGAACAAGTCGGGCCATGACGCAGTGTGGAGAGGGCTTGGCTGCCCCCGCGTGAGGGGGTTCAAGTGGCGGTCAGTGACGCCTCCGGGAGACCACGCATGAACTTCGATTTCTCCGACGAGCAGAAGCAGCTGCGGGATCAGGCGCGGCGGTTTCTCGCCGACAAATGTCCGCCCTCGGCGGTGCGGGCGGTGCTGGAGGGCGGCCAGGCCTACGACCGCGACCTGTGGGTCGGGCTGGGCGAGATGGGCTTCCTCGGCGCGGCCATTCCGGAGGAATACGGCGGCGTGGGCCTTGGCCACCTGGAGCTCTGCGTCATCGCCGAGGAGCTGGGCCGGGCCATCGCGCCGGTGCCGGTGGCCTCGTCCATCTACCTGGCGGCCGAGTTCCTGATGGCCGCGGGCAGCGAAGCGCAGAAGCAGGCCTGGCTGCCGAAGCTGGCCAGCGGCGAGACGATCGGGACGTTCGCTTATGGCGAGGGGCTGGGCCGGGTCACCGAAAAGTCGATCAAGGCGAGCGTCTCCGGCGGCAAGCTGAGCGGAGCCAAGACCCCGGTGGCCGACGGCGACATCGCCCATCTGGCCGTGGTCGCGGCGCGGGAGGGCGGCAAGGTCTCGCTGTATCTCGTCGACCTGACCGGGCCGGGCGTGACCCGCGCAACCCTGGACACCATCGATCCGACCCGCGGCCAGGCGACGGTGACCTTCAAGGACGCCTCGGCCGAACTGCTGGGGGTGGCCGGCGACGGCTGGCGCCTCGCGGCCGAGGTCATGGACCGCGCCGCCATCCTGCTGGCCTTCGAACAGGTCGGCGGCTCGGACCGGGCGCTGGAGATGGGCCGCGACTATGCCCTGGACCGCATGGCCTTCGGCCGGCCGATCGGCTCGTTCCAGGCGGTCAAACACATGCTGGCGGACATGTATGTCGCCGCCACCCTCGCCCGCTCCAACGCCTACTACGGCGCCTGGGCCCTCTCGACCGGCTCGTCGGAGCTGCCGGTGGCGGCGGCCACGGCGCGAGTCTCGGCCACCCAGGCCTTCCAGCATTGCAGCAAGAACAACATCCAGGTGCACGGCGGCATGGGCTTCACCTGGGCCTTCGACTGCCACCTGTTCTATCGCCGGTCCAACGGTCTGGCTCTGGCGCTGGGTTCGCAATCGACCTGGGAAGACCTGCTGATCGACCGCCTGCGCCAGCGCAACGACGCTCCGGCCGCGGCCTAGGGAAGGACAAGTCCATGAACTTCGACGACACACCCGAAGAAGCCGCCTTCCGCGCCACGGCCCGCGCCTGGATCGAGGCCAACGCGCCCAGGGAACTGGAAGCCGAACTGAAGATGGGCGGCTTCGCCAGCAATGGCCTCAAGTCAGTCGATCCGATGGCCGCCGCCAAGGCCTGGCAAAAGAAGAAGAAGGACGCCGGCTGGGCCTGCCTGCACTGGCCCACGGAATACGGCGGCCGGGGCGCCACCCCGATTGAGCGGGTGATCTGGGGCCAGGAAGAGGGTGTCTACGGCGCGCTGTCGGGCCTGTTCATCATCGGCCACGGCATGTGCGGCCCGACGGTGATGGCCTGGGCCGACGAGGCGACCAAGGAGCGGCTGTTGCCGCCGCTGGCCGCCGGCGAGCACATCTGGTGCCAGCTGTTCAGCGAACCGGCCGGCGGCTCGGACCTGGCCGGCCTGCGCACCGCGGCGGTCCCCGCGACCGACGGCAGCGGCGACTGGATCATCAACGGCCAGAAGATCTGGACCAGCGGCGCCCAGCACAGCGACTACGGCATCGTCATCACCCGCACCGACCCCAATGTGCCCAAGCACAAGGGTCTGACCATGTTCTGGCTCGACATGAAGAGCCCAGGCATCGACGTGCGGCCGATCAAGCAGGCCAACGGCCAGTCGGGTTTCAACGAGGTCTATTTCACCGACGTGCGCATCCCCGACAGCCAGCGGCTGGGGGCTGTCGGCCAGGGCTGGAGCGTGTCGCTGACCACCCTGATGAACGAGCGGCTGTCGATCGGCTCGGGCATGCCCACGGGCTTTCCGGAGCTGTTCGACTTCTGCATGAACCTGCAGACCGAGGACGGCCTGGCCATTGACGACCGGTCGGTGCGCTCGCGGCTGGCCGGCTACGCGGTCAAGGCCAGCGGCCTGAAGTACACCGGCATGCGGGCCATCTCCGCCCTGTCGAAGGGCGAGACGCCGGGACCGGAGAACTCCATCGGCAAGCTGGTCGCGGGCGCCACCATGCAGGAGCTGGCGATGTTCGCGCTGGACCTGCAAGGCCAGGGCGGGGTGGTCTCCGATCCGGAGATCGCGGCGGCCGGAGCCCGGTTCCAGGCGATGCTGCTGCGCAGTCCCGCCACCCGGGTCGAGGGCGGCACCGACGAGATCCTGCGCAACATCATCGCCGAGCGGGTGCTGGGCCTGCCCGGCGACATCCGCGTGGACAAGGACGTGGCCTTCAAGGACATTCCCACGTCCGGACGGGGATAAGAGCTGGACGGAACCGATCCGGACGTTTGTGGCCACCCCCTCACTGTCATCCCGGGCGGCCCGAAGGCACGATCCGGGACCCAGATTGAATCCCGACCACGAGCATGAAGCCGAATCTGGGTCCCGGCTCTCCGCGCTTCGCGCTGCGGCCGGGATGACAGTGGTGGTTTACTGGTTCCAGGTTTCATAGAGGTCGCGCCACTCTGGATTTAGGGTCTCGATCCGCGCCAGCTTCCACGCGCGTCGCCAGCGCTTGAGCTTCTTCTCGCAGGCGATGGCGTCGAGGATCTGGTCGAAGTGCTCGTACCAGACGAGCATCGTCACGCCGTACTTCTTGGTGAAGCTGCCGGCCTTGCCTTCGCGATGCTGCCAGACGCGCCGCGACAGGTCGTTGGTCACGCCGACGTAGAGCGTGCCGTTCCGGCGGCTGGCGAGGATGTAGACGTAGTAGCAATTCTCCATATAGCAATGATAAGTTGCAACACGACCACTGTCATCCCGGAAGCTGCGCAGCAGCTATCCGGGACCCAGATTCGGCTTCACCCACCGTGCCCGAGATTCGATCTGGGTCCCGGATCGCCTGCGGCGTCCGGGATGACAGTGGGGGGAGTTAGTCGACGCGCTTGAACGGCTTGAGCCGCAGCTTGGTGCGGTGGTCCTCGGCCGCTTCCACCGCGCCGCTTTCGGTCGCGCCGTGAAGGTAGATCTTCTGCCACTTCTTCGCCTGGGCCGCCGAGCCCGGCGTCTTCAGGTCGCTGTTGAAGCTGTTGCGGCTGGCTGACCAGGCCTCGTATTCGGCCTTCAGCACCGGGTCGTCGCTAAGCGGCCGGGCGCGGGGCTGGATGCGCTCCAGCTCGCCGCGCTTCACCGGGAAGATGTGGCAGATCGGCTCGTTCTTCTCGAACCGCAGCAGCACGCCCGGGCGGGTGAACACCCAGTTCATGGTGAAGCTGAACGGCATCCAGTCGGTCTCGACCACGCCGCTGAGGGCATAGATGCCGTCCTTGGGCCGGTTGATCGGGCCCTGGACCATCAGGTCGTAGCCCGGTTCGGTGCGGAACAGGGCCGGGAGGTGAAAGGTCAGGATGCCGTGGCCGAAATGGCTGATCGCGGGGGCGGCCGTGCCGGGATCGGGCTGGATCACCACCGCCTCGATGGTCGGCTGACCGGTCCAGCCGGCGGCGAAGCCGGACGGCGCCAGCAGCTCCCAGCCGTGGGCGTTGGCGATGTTGAGCGGCAGGCAGCGGTAGGCGAAGCGGTCGTGGGTGGCGTGCATCCACTCCCGCTCCAGCGGCGCGGGTCGGACGATCAGCGGGTTTTCGTCGATGACGAAGGCGGTCAGTTCGCCCGGCTTGTCCTCCTCGCTCACGCGACGGCCTCCACCAGGGTGGACCAGGCCTTGGTCCCGATCTTCGCCACCGCGTGGGCCATGATCCCGTGATTCCCTTCGATGAATCCCAACGCCATGATGCTCCGAACCGCGCGAACGCGCAGCCCCGCAGGAGACGACCTTGGTGGATGGCTGGCGGGCAGACCGGGGACTGCTTCCGGCGCAGCCGGTAGCTGTCCCCTCGGCCTGCCTGAAACAGGGGACAGCTACGCTACGCGAAGCAGTCCCCGGCGCGTCACAGTCGCAGCACCAGCTTGGCCATGATATCGCGCTGGATCTGGTTCGACCCGCCGTAGATCGAGGCGGCGCGGTTGTTCAGGTAGCGGGCCATGGCGACCAGGCTGTGGTCGGGGCCGACCGGCATCTGGTTGGAGCCGGGCTCGCGGGCCCCGGGCTGGTCGACGGCGGCATAGTGAGCCGCGATCTCGATGGCCAGTTCGTCCAGCCGCTGAGTGCATTCGGTGGACTGGGTCTTGAGCATCGAGGAGGCCGGGCCCGGGTTCTTGCCGCCGGCGAGGGCCGACATGACCCGGTGCTCGGTGATCTCGATCGACTCGACCAGGATCTCGGCCTCGGCGAGACGGGCGCGGAAGTCCGGATCGTCGATCAGGGGCGAGCCCTCGTCCGACACCTCGTTCGCCGCCATGGCCTTCAGCCTGGCGACGCCGCCGCGCAGGCCGGGGGCGGAGCTGCCGCCGCGTTCGAACTCCAGCAGGTATTTGGCCACCGTCCAGCCGTCGTTCTCCTCGCCCAGCCGGCCGCTCTTGGGGACCCGGACGTTGTCGAAGAACACCTGGTTGACCTCATGCTCGCCGGCCAGGGTGATGATCGGCTTCACCTCGATGCCCGGCGTATCCATCTCCAGCAGCAGGAAGGTGATGCCCTGCTGTGGCTTGCCGCCCGACCAGGTCCGCACCAGGCAGAACATGCGGTTGGCGAAGTGGGCGTGGGTGGTCCAGATCTTCGAACCGTTCAGTATGTAGTCGTCGCCGTCGCTCTCGGCGCGCATCTGCAGGGACGCCAGGTCCGACCCCGAGCCGGGTTCGGAATAGCCCTGGCACCAGTAATCGTCGCCGGCGAGGATTCGCGGCAGGTAGAAGGCCTTCTGTTCGGGCGTGCCGTAGCGCTGGATGCAGGGCCCGACCATGCGCAGGCCCATGGGCGAGAGACTCGGCGCCCCGGCCCGCGTGCATTCGGCGGCGAAGATGTAGCGCTGCATCTCGTTCCAGCCGCAGCCGCCGTACTCCACCGGCCAGCTCGGGGCGACCCAGCCTTTGGCGTGCAACGTCTTCTGCCAGGGGATCGAGTACTGCTTGTCGACGAACACGCTGGTGACCATGCGGCCGGCCTGGCGCAGTTCCGGCGTCAGGGCCTCGTCAAGGAAGGCGCGGACCTCGTCACGGAAGGCCAGTTCGTCGGGGGTCAGGTCGAGGTTCATCGGCGGCGTTCCATGCGGTGGCGGCAGATGATCAGACTGCCGAACATTCGCCTAGGGGAGGCGACGCAAGGGGACGCAAGCGGTTTTCGCGAGGCATCGTCTTGCCAGCCGGGCCGTAGCAGGCTCCAAACGGCGGGCATGGCAGACGTTCGCGCCTATCGGGCCGCCCTGGTCCACTGTCTCGATGATCCCGCGAAGGGCGGCGAGGAGGCCGTGGTCTGGCATCCTGACGGCCTGCTGCTGGTCGAGGACGGCCATGTGGCGGACTGCGGCGACTGGACGGCCCTGTCGCCCTATCTGGCCGCCGACACGCCCGTAGAGCACCTGCCGGGCCGGATCCTGACTCCCGGTTTCGTCGATACCCACATCCACTTCCCGCAGATCGACATGATCGGGTCCTTCAGCGGCCAACTGCTTGACTGGCTGGACGAGAAGACCTTCCCGGCCGAGCGGGCCTTCGCCGACCGCGCCCATGCCGACACGGCCGCCCGGGCCTTCCTCGATGAGCTGCTGCGCAACGGCACGACCACGGCGATGGTGTTCGGCTCGGTCCACCGCGCCTCGGTGAACGCCCTGTTCGAGGCCGCCCTGGCGCGGGACATGCGGCTGATCGCCGGCAAGTCGCTGATGGACGGCGGCCCTGACGGGCTGCGCGATACGGCGGCGAGCGGCCAGGACGACGACGAGGCCCTGATCGCCGACTGGAGCCGTCGGGGCCGGCTGGGCTACGCGGTCACGCCGCGCTTCGCCCTGTCGTCCTCGCCGGAGCAGCTGGCGGCAGCGGGCGAGACCCTGCGCCGCCACGACCACGTTTGGATGCAGACCCACCTGGCCGAGACCCCGCGCGAGGTGGCCCAGGTCGCCCGCGCCTTCCCCGAGGCCCGTGACTATCTCGACGTCTATGACCGGTTCGGCCTGGTCACCGATCGCTCGATCTTCGCTCATTGCGTCCACATGAGCGACCGTTCGCTGCACCGGATGGCGCGGGCGGGGGCGGCGATCGCCCACTGCCCAACCTCCAACCTGTTCCTCGGCAGCGGTCTGTTCGACCTGGCCCGGGCCGACGCGCACGGCGTGGTGGTGGGCCTGGGCACCGACGTCGGCGCCGGAACCAGCTTCTCCCTGCTGACCACCGCCGCCCGCGCCTGCGACGTCGCCCAGATGAAGGGCCGGCCGCTCGATCCCCTGCGCACCTTCTACCTGGCCACCCTGGGCGGCGCCCGGGCCTTGCGGCTGGAGGACCGGATCGGCAGCTTTCGCACCGGCGTCGAGGCCGACTTCGTCGCCCTCGATCCCGCCGCCACGCCCCTGCTGGCCCGGCGGCTCGCGGGCGTGACCGACATCCGCGAGATCCTCTTCGCCCTGATGGTGCTGGGCGACGACCGGGCCGTGGCTGGAACCTGGCTGGCCGGCAAGCTGGCGCACAGCCGCGATTGATCAGTCGCAACATGGTTGCCGAAGATTAAGCTTAATACTTGGCATGTTTAGAGGGTTTACAGCACTTCACTGTCTTCGTTGAATATATTTCAATGGGAAACCCGTATTTCTGATGACTACTGTCGGGGAGAGCGCCGAAAATCGGCCGCTCGAATACGGGGTTTCGCAGGATGCGTGTCGCCACCATCGCCAGCCTTGGCGCGTCTGCCCTCCTGGGCGTGGGCGCATTGTTTGTCGCCAAGGTCTGGCTGCCCAACGCGTCGGCCGGGGCCACGAAGGCCGCGGCGGCGGATGTCCAGAGCGCGGCGCTGACGCCGGTGGTCGCCGCCTCGGGGGCGGTGCCGTTCGGCCAGAAGCTCGAGGCCAAGAATCTGACCATCATCCGCATGCCGGCCGCCGCCGTGCCTGAGGGGGCCTACACCTCCATCAACCAGGTCATCGGCCTGGACGGCGGCGCGCCGGTGACCCTGACCGCCCTGGTCAACCGCGAACCGATCCTGGCGACCAAGGTCAGCGGCGGCGGGGCCAAGCCCTCGGTCGCGGCGACCATCTCGCCGGGCATGCGGGCCTATACGATCAAGGTCAACGACGTCGCCGGCGGCGGCGGCCACGTCCTGCCCGGCGACCGGGTCGACGTGGTGCTGGTGCAGGAGATCTCTGACAAGAGCGCCGTCGAGGGCGCGTCGGGGGCCAAGGTCTATGTCTCGTCCCTGGTGCTGCAGAACGTCCGCGTGATGGGCATGGACCTGATCGCCGACCCGGCCTCGACCGAGAAGTTCCCGCCCAAGACCGCGACCCTCGAGGTCGCGGTCCTGGACGCCGGCAAGCTGGCCGCCGCCGCCGAGGCGGGGACCCTGTCCCTGTCCCTGCGCCGCAGCGGGGCCACCGAGATCGCCGAAATCCCGACCATGACGCTGGAGCAGATGATGCGCAGCGACCGTTGGGCGGGGATCGGGCCGGCCGGCGCTCCGCCGCGCCGGGTCGCCGTCCGGCGGCCGCCCTCGGGCCGCCCCCCCGCCGCCGTCACCGCCACCGCCACCCGCGGCCTCGTCGTCACCCAGGGCGACAAGCGGTCCACCGTCACCGTGCCTTCAGAGCGCTTCGGGAGCTGACATCATGCGTCGCATCGCCTTCGTCTGCGCGGCGGCTCTCGCCTGCGCGCCCGCCGCCCAGCCGGCCTGGGCCCAGAGTTTCGTCGCCAGCTCACTGGTCGGCGAACTGGCCCCCAGCCGGGTCATCACCGTGCCCAAGGACAAGTCCGTCGCCTTCCGGCTGATGGGCGCGGCGGGCGAGATCGTCGTGGCCCAGCCCGACATCGCCGAGATCGTCGCCAACACCGACCGCAGCGTCTACGTGCGCGGCAAGGCGCTCGGAACGACCAACATCCTGATCTATGACGCCTCGCACAGGCTGATCGAGGTCATCGACGTGCGGGTCGCCCAGGACATCGAGTCCCTGCGCACGGACCTGGCCGCCGCCCTGCCGGGCGAGACCATTCGTATCCTGCCCATGGCCAATGGCGTGTTGCTGTCCGGCGAGGTCTCGACCTCCTCGGTGGCCGGCCGCGCCAAGGCCATCGCCGAGCGCTACGCCCCGGGCGCGGTCGCCTCCGACCTGACCGTGCGCGCCGCCCAGCAGGTGATGCTGGAGGTCCGCATCATCGAGGCCAGCCGCTCGGCGCTCAAGGACTTCGGCGTCAACACCAGCGTGACGAACAACTCCGGCATCGTGTTCGGCTCGGGCACCGGCCTGATCGGCCTGAACGCGTCGCAGGGCACGCTGGCCCTGACCACCAACGTCGGCCCGACCTCGATCGAGATGGTCCTGCGCGCGCTGGAGGAGAAGGGCGTTATCCGCACCCTGGCCCGACCGAACCTGGCCGCCATCTCCGGCGAGGAGGCCACCTTCCTGGCCGGCGGCGAGTTCCCCTACCCGGTGCCTACCGGCCAGGGCGACATCACCATCGAGTTCAAACCCTTCGGCGTGACCCTGAAGTTCACCCCGGTCGTCCAGGACGGGGGGCTGATCCGCCTGAAGGTTTCGCCCGAGGTCAGCCAGCTGGACACTCGCCAGAGCCTGCGCCTGTCTGGCGTCGAGGTGCCCAGCCTGCTGGTGCGCCGCGCCAGCACGACCATCGAGCTGAAGGACGGCGAGACCTTCGCCATCGCCGGCCTGTTCCAGCAGGACTACGCCAACACCGTCCGGCAGATCCCCTGGGCCGGCGACGTGCCGATCCTGGGCGCCCTGTTCCGCTCGTCGCGCTGGAAGAAGCAGGAAACCGAGCTGCTGATCCTGGTCACGCCGCGCCTGACCACGGCCGCCCAGAGCCGGGGCCTGTCGCCCGACCCCTTCAGGGGATCGACCGAGCCCAGCGCCATCGACCTGATCCTCAACGGCATGGCCATGGACCGCCCCATGACCCCCGCCGGCCCGTCCTACCCGACTGTGAACTGAGGCCGCGTCATGAGCTTCATCGGACGACATGTACTGATCGTCGGGACCGGGCTGGTCGAGCTGGCTGCCCAGGCCCTGGAGGGGGCGGTCATCGAGACCGCCACCGCCGAGACCTTCCGCGGCCGCTGGACTCACGGCGAGGCGCCCGAGCTGGTGCTGATCGAGGCCACGGGCGCCTCGGTCGAGCACCTGGCCGAGGCCATCGCCGCCGTCGGCCGGGCGCCCAGCCCGCCGCCGACCCTGCTGGTCGGCGCCCAGCTGCCCGTCGGGCTGGTGCGGGCGCTGATGCGCCTGCCCCGTTCCGACGTGCTCGAGGCGCCCTTCTCCACCGAGGACCTGGCCGCCGCCGCCGCGCCGCTGATGTCGCCGCATGTGACGCCCGCGCATGACGCGCCGTCGCGCTGCTGGACGGTGATGGGCGCGGTCGGCGGCTCGGGCGCAACGACCGTCGCCATGGAGATCGCCTGCGCCCTGGCCGGGCGGATGCCGGGACCGCGCCGGGTCTGCCTGATCGACCTGAACATCGCCGACGGCGCGGCGGCCGCCTATCTGGGCGCCCCGGCCAACATGCTGCTGTCGCGGGCCTCCCAGGCGCCCGAGCGGATCGATGCCTCCCTGCTGGACGCTTTCGTGTCCCAGGCGCCCGGCGGAATCGACCTGCTGGCCTCGGCCCGCGACTGCCACGCCTTCGACACCACCTCCAGCGAGGCGGTGCTGCGTATCCTCGAGGTTGCCTGCCAGGTCTATGACGCTGTGGTGGTCGACGCCCCGCGCCATCGCCGGGCCTGGACGCTGGACGTCCTGTCGGGCTCGGACGAACTGCTGGTCGTCTCGGAACTGACCGTCCCGGCCCTGCTCGCCGCCCGCTCGCTGGCGTCGGAGATCGAGACCGAACTGCCCGACGGGCCGCCGCCGCGCATCCTGCTCAACCGCCTGGCCAAGCGGGTCTTTGGCCCCGCCCCCTCGATGGTCGAGGCCGAAAAGGCCCTGCAGCGCCGCGCCGTCGGCGGGATCACCTCCGACTGGGAGGCGGCCGCCGCCTCGGCCAACCTCGGCGGCCCGATTGCCCAGCACCGGCCCAAGTCGCGGATCGTCAAGGATGTCGGCGACCTGGTCGACAAGCTGCTGGCCTCGCCCGCCGTTCGGGGCGATCAGGCGAGGGTCGCCTGATGAGCCGGTTTTCCCTCCGCCGCGCGGTCAAGCACGAGCCCGTCGCCGCGCCCGTCGAGACGCCGGTCGTGGTCGTCGAGGCCCCCGCCGCCCCGCACGTCTCCGACGAGCAGCTGGACATGCGGCTGCGGCTGCACGCCCGGCTGATCGAGGAGATCGACCTCTCCAAACTGGGCGAGCTGGACGAGGGCGAGATGCGCCGCCAGGTGCGCCGCCTGGTCGGCGATTTCGCCCGCGACAGCCGCCTGGCCCTGAACACCGCCGAGCTCGACCAGATGGGCGAGGAGGTGTTCGACGAGATGGTCGGCCTTGGCCCCATCGAGCCGCTGCTGAAGGACGAGTCGATCAACGACATCCTGATCAACGGGCCGTTCCAGGTCTATGTCGAGCGGCGCGGCGAACTCGAACTGACCCCGATCCGCTTCCGCGACAACGATCACCTGCTGCGCATCGTCAACCGCATCGTCGCCGCGGTCGGCCGGCGGATCGACGAGTCGAGCCCGATGGTCGACGCCCGCCTGGCCGACGGCAGCCGGGTCAACGCTGCCATCGCCCCGATCGCCATCGACGGCGCCTGCGTCTCGATCCGCAAGTTCTCCAAAAAGCCGCTCAGCTTCGAGCGGCTGGTCGCGGTCGGCGCCATGCCGGCCTGTGTCGCCGAGTTCCTGCACGGGGCCGTCAAGGCGCGGGTCTCGACTGTCATTTCCGGCGGCACCGGCTCGGGCAAGACGACCCTGCTGAACGCCTGCTCGGCCGCCATCAGCCACGGCGAACGCCTGATCACCATCGAGGACGCCGCCGAACTGCAGCTGCAGCAGCCGCATGTGGTGCGCATGGAGACCCGCCCGCCCAATATCGAAGGCAAGGGCGAGATCCGCCAGCGCGAGCTGGTCAAGAACGCCCTGCGAATGCGGCCGGACCGGGTCATCCTTGGGGAGGTTCGGGGCGAGGAAGCCTTCGACATGCTCCAGGCCATGAACACCGGCCACGAGGGCTCGATGGCCACCATCCACTCCAACTCCGCCCGCGAGGCCATCACCCGCCTGGAGCAGATGGTCGCCATGGGCGGCATGACCCTCAGCGCCGAAGCCGTGCGCGGCCAGATCGCCGCCGCCGTGGGCATGGTGGTGCAGGTGATGCGCCTGTCGGACGGCAAGCGGAAGGTGATGAGCGTCACCGAGATCACCGGCATGGAAGGCAATGTCGTGCAGATGCAGGACATCTTCGTCTTCAACCGCCTGAAGACCGAGCCGGACGGCACGGTGGTCGGCGAGTTCCGCGCCACGGGCCTGCGGCCCAAGTGCCTCGACGAGATGATCCGCAAGGGCATCCCCTACGACACCGCCAACTTCGACCCGCAGCGGGCGCTGTGATGACGGTTTGGGCCATTCCCGTCGCTCCCCCCCGGGGGAGCTGTCGGCCCGAAGGGCCGACAGAGGGGGGCGTCGCTCGTTCGGCATGCCCCCCTCCGTCCCGGCTTCGCCGGGCCACCTCCCCCGGGGGGGAGGGACTGACTCGGCGCGTCCGAGGAGTTACCTGATGCCTGACGTCGATCCCCGCATCGTGTTCATGATCCTGATCGGCGCGGCGGTGTTCGCCGCGGCGCAGGCGGTCTGGGGGCTGGTCCGGGTGGCCGGGACCAAGCGCAAGGTCAACAAGCGCCTGGCCCTGGCCCAGAGCGTCACCAACCTGGCCGACCTGGTGGTCGAGCTGCGCAAGCAACGGGGCCTGGATGAACACGGCAACAGCCGCATCCTGGTGCGCTGGTTCTCGGACCTGGTGATCAAGTCGGGGGTCAGCTACCAGCCGCGCACCTGGGCGCTCTATGCCGCGGGCCTGGCCCTGGCCGGCTATCTGCTGATCTTCCTGTGGACCAGGAACCCCTTGTTCGGCCTCGCCGCCGCGCCGGTGGTGAGCCTTGGCCTGCCGCTGATGTGGCTGAAAATGAAAGCCGGCGCCCGCGCCAAGGCCGTCGGGCTGCAGCTGCCCAACGCCCTGGAGATCATCGTGCGCAGCCTGGAGGCCGGTCACCCGGTGCCGACGGCCGTGGCCCTGGTCGGCCGCGAGATGCCCGACCCGCTGGGCAGCGAGTTCGGCATGGCCGCCGACGAGATCGCCTATGGCGCCACGCTGGAGCAGGCCGTCGGCCGCGTCGCCGACCGCTGCCGCCATCCGGACGTGGATCTGTTCGCCGCCACCATCCGGCTGCAGGAACGCTCCGGCGGCAACCTGACCGGCCTGTTGAAAATGAACGCCAAGGCCGTGCGCGAGCGGCACAAGATGCGACTGAAGATCAAGGCCGCCTCCGGCGAGGGCCGCGCCTCGGCGATCATCCTGACCTCGGCGCCCTTCGCGGTGTTCGGCATCCTGCAGTTCGCCAGCCCGCACTTCTACGGCGACGTGATCCACGAGAAGACCATCCAGATGGGCCTGGCCGCGCTCGGCGGATGGATGTTCATCGGCAACATGGTCATGCGCAAGATGATCGACATGAGGATCTGACGATGGACCCTCTCCAGCTCCAGACCCTGCTGACCTGGGCGGCCATCGGCCTGATCGGCCTGGGCGTCGGCGGCGCCCTGCTTCTCGGCCTGCGGGAGGCGCGGGTCGGCGTGCGCCGGCGCGCCCGGCTGTCGGGGGCCACGGTCGTTTCCAGTCCGGGCGGCGCCTCGGCGGCCCTGTCAGGCGTCGTCAGCGGCGTGAAGCGCCTGGGCGACCGCATGGCCATCCAGGATCCGTCCCAACTCTCCACCATCCGCGCGAAACTGGTGCAGGCCGGCTGGTTCAGCCGCGAGTCCGTCGCCGTTTATCTGGGCGCCAAGGCCGCAGCCCTGCTGCTGGCGACCCTCGCCACCGTCCTGACCGTGCCCTGGGCGATCAGCGGCGCGGGCGGCATGGGGGCCATACTTGCCGCCGGAACCTTCGCCATCGCAGCCATCCTGGGTCCCGACCAGGTGATCAAGGCCCGCCGTCGCAAGCTGGAGCTGGAATACCTCGAGGGCTTCCCGGACATGCTCGACCTGCTGGTCGCCTCGGTCGAGGCCGGCCTGTCGCTGGACGCTGCGGTCAACCGCGTCGCCGAGGAGCTGGCCCGCCGCTATGTGCACCTTGCCGAGCACCTGCGCTTCCTGACCCTGGAGCTGCGCGCCGGCCGCGCCCGCCGCGACGCCTGGTCGAGCTTCGCCGAACGCCTGGCCATCGACGACGCCCGGGCCCTGGCCACCATGCTGCGTCAGTCGGAGGAGATGGGCACCAGCCTGGGTGACACCCTGACGGTGTTCTCCGAGGACATGCGGATGAAGCGGATGATGCGGGCCGAGGAAAAGGCCATGAGCCTGCCCGCCAAGCTGATGGTGCCGCTGATCCTGTTCATCTTCCCCTGCCTGATGGGCGTGCTGATCCTGCCGGCGGCATACCGCATCAGCCAGACACTGATGGCGAACTAGGCCCAGTCCCTCCCCCACGGGGGAGGTGGCTCGCCGAAGGCGAGACGGAGGGGGGCCGGGGCCGGTGTCGCGGAAGCACCTCCCTCAGTCACCGCTTCGCGGCGACAGCTCCCCCGTGGGGGAGCGACTACCAAGCGCGCTGACACCAGTGACAATAGACGCGGTTTGACCTGCCTTCCGCGTCCAGTTACTCTTGGGTAACCAACTGCGCCGAACAGGCGCGGACGCGCCGGGAGGGCAGCCATGCAAGCCAACACCGTGACGGCCCTGCGCCGCCTGCCCGGCCTTGTACTGCGGTCGATCCTGGCGGCCGCTGTCGCCGTGGCCCCCGCCGCCGCGGTCAGCGCGCCGCCGCCATCGAAGCCGCGGCCCAACATCGTGCTGATCGTCGTCGACGATGCGGCCTTGATGGACTTCGGAGCCTTCGGCGGCGAGGCGCACACGCCCAACATCGACCGGCTGGCCCGGCAGGGGGCGATGTTCACCGCCTACCACAGCTCGCCGCTCTGCTCGCCGTCGCGGGCCATGCTGCTGACCGGCGTGGACAACCACCGCGCCGGGGTGGCGACCATCGAGGAGATCCTGCCGCCGGAGCAGAAGGACAAGCCCGGTTATGGCCTGCAGTTCGCGCCCGGGGTCTGGACCCTCGCCCGGCGGCTGAAGGCGGACGGCTATCGCACCCTGATGGTCGGCAAATGGCACCTGGGCCACGGCCCGGGCGCCCTGCCCAACGAACAGGGTTTCGACCGCTCGCTGGCGCTGGACGCCTCGGGCGCCGACAACTGGGCCCCCAAGCCCTACATGCCCTACTACGACACCGCCCCGTGGTTCGAGAACGGCAAGCCGGCGAAGATGCCGGCCAGCTACTACTCCTCCGACCTGATGGTCGATCGGCTGAACGGCTATATCGACGAGGCGCCCGCCGGGTCGCAGCCGTTCTTCGCCTACCTGGCCTTCCAGGCGGTCCACATCCCCGTTCAGGCGCCCAAGGCCTACTCCGACCGCTACAAGGGCCGCTTCGACGGCGGCTGGGCGAAGATCCGCGCCGACCGGGCCGCCCGCGCAAAGGCGCTGGGCCTGTTGCCGCCGGAAGCAGCGATCCGCGGCATGCCCGACACCGCCCGCAAGTGGGAGGACCTGACGCCCGACGAGCGCGCCACCTACGCCCGCAGTATGGAAGTCTATTCCGGTATGCTGGAAGCCATGGACGCGGCCATCGGCCGGCTGATCGCCCGGCTGGAGGCGCGCGGCGAGCTGGGCAACACCCTGTTCGTGGTCACCTCGGACAACGGCCCGGAGCCGAGCGATCCGGTGCATGTGCCGGGCATGAACCTTTGGATGGCGCTGCACGGCTACAGCTGGCGGCTGAAGGGCCAGGGCGAGCGCGGCAGCCTGAACTTCATCGGCAAGGACTGGGCCTCGGCCCTGTCGGCGCCCGGCAACCGGTTCAAGTTCTACACTTCGGAGGGCGGCATCCGCGTGCCGCTGATCATGTCCGGGCCAGGCGTGCCGGCCGGGACGCGGGTCGCCTCCCCGGCCTTCGTCACCGACGTCGTCCCGACCCTGCTCGACCTCGCCGGCGCCACGGCCCAGCCGGACGCCAAAAGCATGGACGGCCGCAGCCTGCGGCCCGTGCTCACCGGCGCGGCGCCGGCAACCTGGGGTCCGGACGAGCCGGTCGGCATCGAGGTCTCGGGCAACGCCGCCCTGTTCCGCGGCGACTTCAAGATCGTCCGCGACATGCCCCCGGTCGGCGACGGCCTGTGGCGGCTCTACAATCTGGCCCGCGACCCGGGCGAGACCGCTGACCTGAGCGCCGCCGAACCGGCCCTGCTCAAACAGATGCTCGCCGACTACGCCGCCTACGAAACCCGCGTCGGCGTCCAGCCGCTGCCCCCCGGCTACACCACCAGCAAGCAGCTGATGAACAACGCCCTGGGCAAGCAGAGGGGTCAGATGGCGCTGATGGCGCTCGTCCTGCTCACCCTCCTGGGCGGCGCGGTGGTCCTGATTGTGCGCTGGCTCCGCCGGAAGGCGGCATGACAGCGCCCTACATCCTCCACGGACTGAAGCAGTCCTACTTCACCGGCAAGATGGAGGCCTATCTGCGGGTGAAGGGCGTGCCCTTCGACTTCGTGATCATGGACTCCGGCGACTTTCGCGACTGCGGCCGGGCGACCGGGG
The DNA here is from genome assembly GCA_030678995.1 of Caulobacter sp. Lineage (GTDB taxonomy): Bacteria > Pseudomonadota > Alphaproteobacteria > Caulobacterales > Caulobacteraceae > Caulobacter. The sequence goes on along the minus strand of JAUXTQ010000024.1, from coordinate 101,479 downwards.
TTCTGCAGATGCCGCAGCTGCAGGTCCCGGACGGGAGCTGGCTGACCGACACCACCGCCATCATCCGGCATTTCGAATCGGCGCTGCCCGCGCCAGCCCTGCAGCCCGCCACGCCCGTCGGTCTGTTCCTGAGCCGGTTCGTCGAGGACGCCGCCGACGAATGGCTGTGGCGGCCGGCGCTCTATTACCGCTGGGCCTTCGTCGAGGATTCCCGACTGATGGGCCGCCAGCTGGGACGGGACATGCTCAGCGACCAGCCCGGACCGCTGGCGCTGCGAGCCTGGTGGATTCGCGCACGCCAGCGCCGGATGTTCCTGGGCCATGACGGCGTCACGCCCCTGACCGCGCCACAGGTCGAGGCCGTCTATAAGGAGACGCTGGATGCGCTTGAGCCGGTGTTCGCGGCGCGGCCGTTCCTGTTCGGCGAGCGGCCGGTGGGCGCCGACTTCGGCCTGTTCGGCCCGATGTTCCGCCACTTCTTCAGCGACCCCACGCCGGCGGCGATCATGCGCGAGCGGGCGCCGAACGTGCTGGCCTGGGTGACCCGGCTCTGGGCCCTGACACCCGAGGCCGCCGCACGGGCGCCCCTCCCGGCGGACGCGCCGGCCGACCTCGACCCGTTCCTGCGTCTGGCGGCCGGCGATCATCTGACCGAACTGGCCGCCAACCACGAGGCCGTCGCCGCTGGTCGGCCCCGGGCCGAATTCGACCATCGCGGCGTGCGCTGGTCCCTCCCGGTCTCACCCTACCGCGCCCGCTGCCTGCGAGACCTGCGGACGGATTACGAGGCGCTCTCGGAGGCGGAACGGGTGACGATCGACAGCCGCCTCGGCCCTGCCTCGGCGCACCTGAAGGGTCCCGTCACCGAACTGCCGGCCGCCACCGCGCCGCGCCCCGGCAACCGCCCGATAGACCGCCGCTGGCGGCGGTGGTGACAGGCGCCTGACCCCCGCCAGGCGGACGGAGGGTGAGCTTCCCGGGCTAAAGCGCCAGCACCAGGACCGGCAGGAGGGTCCCGGCCGCCAGCAGCAGCAGGGTCAGACGGCGCTGGCGAGTGTTGCTGAGCGCGATCCAGACGCCAAAACCGCCGGACAGCGTCATGCCCGCGCTCATGACCAGGAACACCCACTTGACCACGGTCTCGCCCAGCGGCGCGCCCTCTTCCCCGACTTCAGCCCGGTCCGGCGCGGGCTTCGCGGCGGCCGGCGCGGCGGCCTGCGGCGGGCCGGCCCGGACAGGGCGCAGGGCGTATTTCTGGTGGATGTGGACCTGGCCGAGCTTCTCGATGACCGGCAACGGCTGATAGCCGCCGCCCGCCTCATGCAGCTTGAACAGTTGCAGCATGCCCGTCACCGCGAACATCAGCAGGCTCGGCGCGACGAACACCGCGATCCAGAGATGCAGCTGACGGATGAAGCGCAGGCGGACGGCGCGGCTGTTGCGGGCGATCTGGTCGGGGGATTTGTCGGGCAAGGCAGACTCCGGGATGGCGGCCGTTCGCCGCGATGACATGACACGCCCCGGCGTCCGATGGGCCTATCCCGGCCATCGCGCCATGATGCCGATCAATTTGGGGATTTGGGCGCTACGCCACGACCGGCACGCCCGCGCGCCAGCTGCGGTGCAACAGGCCGCCGCCGAGCCAGTAGCTGAGTTCAGCGGGCCGTTCGATGGACCAGACGGCGAGGTCGGCGACCTTGCCGGCTTCCAGGGTCCCGGTCTCGGCCGACAGTCCCAGCGCCGTCGCGGCCACGCGGGTGGCGCCGGCGAGCGACTCCTCGGGCGTCAGGCGGAACTGGCTGCAGGCCAGGTTCATCGCCGCCCGCAGGGACAGCACCGGCGAGGTGCCGGGGTTGCAGTCGCTGGCCACGGCCATCGGGACGCCCGCCGCGCGCAGGGCCGCCACCGGCGGCTTGTGCGTCTCCGCCAGGGCCACGAAGGCGCCGGGCAGCAGGACCGCCACGGTCCCGGCCGCAGCCATCGCCTCGACCCCCGCCTGCGAAGTGAACTCCAGGTGATCGGCCGACAGGGCGCCGTATTTCGCCGCCAGCGCCGCGCCGCCACCGTCGGACAGCTGGTCGGCGTGCAGCCGCACCGGCAGGTCCAGCGCCCTGCCCTTGTCGAACAGGCGCGCAACCTCGCCGGGCGTGAAGGCGATGCTTTCCAGATAGGCGTCGACGATGTCCACCAGCCCGGCCGCCTTCGCCGCCGGCAGGGCCTCGTCAATGATCATGGCGACATAGGCGTCGCGGTCCTGGTCCTTCGGCACGGCGTGCAGGCCGAGAAAGCTGGTCACCACCCGCGCATCGCCGTCGAGATAGCGGGCGGCGCGGAGCATTTTCAGCTCCGTCTCCAGGTCCAGGCCGTAGCCGGACTTGATCTCGATGGTGGTGACGCCCTCGGCGACGAAGGCCGCCAGCCGCTGGCGCGCGGCCTTGATCAGCTCGGCTTCGGTGGCCGCCCGCGTGGCCGCGACCGACGAGCGGATGCCGCCGTCGGCGAGCGCGATCTCCTCGTAGGTCGCCCCGCCCAGCCGCGCCTCGTACTCGCCGATGCGGTCGCCGCCGAACACCAGGTGGGTGTGGCAGTCGATCAGGCCGGGCGTCACCCAGCGGCCGTCCAGCCGCACGGTGCTGACGGCCTGGAACGCCGGCGCCTCGGCGCGCGGGCCGATCCAGGCCAGCCGGCCGTCCGCCACCGCGATCACCGCGTCCTCGACCGCGCCATAGGCCTCGCCGCCGGCGACCATGGTCGCGGCGCGGCAGTCGGTAAGGAGCAGGTCGATTCGGGTCATCGCGGGGTCTTGCCACCTTACCCCAGGGGAGCCTAGCTACCCACTCTCAGGACGCGGACCCAGTGGACCTCATTTTCGACCAGGCGCGGCTGCCGGACGGCTGGGCGCGCGACGTGCGTTTCGCCGTCGGGGACGGACGGATCACGGCGGTGACGCCGGACGCCGATCCGGCCGGCTGCACCCGTGTGGCCGGCGCGGCGATCCCGGCGATCACCAACCTGCACAGCCACGCCTTCCAGCGGGCCATGGCGGGCCTGGCCGAGCAATCCCGGGCCGGGGTCGAGGACTTCTGGGCCTGGCGCGGGGCGATGTACGGCTTCCTGCAGAAGCTGACCCCGGACGACGTCGAGGCCATCGCGGCCATGCTCTATGTCGAGCTGCTGGAGCAGGGCTACGGCGGGATCGTCGAGTTCCACTACCTGCACAACGATCCGGCTGGGCGGCCCTATGCCGACCCGTCAGAGATGGCCCGGGCCATCCGCCGGGCGGGCGAGACCAGCGGCATCGGTCTGACCCTGGCGCCGGTGCTCTACACCGCGAGCGGTTTCTGGGGGAAACCGCCGCTGGACGGCCAGAAGCGGTTCCTGATGGACCCGGAGGCCTTCCTCCGCCTGCTCGACGACACGAAGGCCGAGGCCCTCGCCTTCCACAGCCTGCGGGCCGTGACGCCCGGGCAGATGACCTTCGTGCTGGAGCGGGTGAGCCCCGACATCCCGATCCATATCCATGTCTCCGAACAGACCGGCGAGGTCGACGAGTGCCTCGCCGCCACCGGCAAGCGGCCCGTCGAATGGCTGCTGGGCGAGGGCCTGCTGACACCGCGCTGGACCCTGGTCCACGCCACCCACATGACCAACGCCGAGGCTGCCGGCGCCGCCCGGGCCGGCGCCACCGTGGCCCTCTGTCCGTCGACGGAGGGCAACCTCGGCGACGGCTTCTTCAACGCCCCGGCCTTCCTCGACGCCGGCGGAGCCTTCGGCATCGGCTCGGACAGCCATGTCTCCACCAGCCCGGCCGAGGAGCTGCGCTGGTTCGAATATGGACGCCGGCTGCAGGCCCGCAAGCGGACCCTCGGCGCCGGCGGCGGCGAGCATGTGGGCGCCTGGCTGTGGCTGGCGGCGGCGGCCAACGCCGCCCGGCCGGTCGGCCGATCCGTGGGGACCCTGGCCGTCGGCGCCGCCGCTGATTTCGTCGTGCTCGACACCGACCATCCGACCCTCGCCGGCCGGCAGGGCGACCTGATCCTCGACAGCCTGGTGTTCAGCGGCCAGGGCGCCGTGCGCGAGGTCTGGACCGCCGGCGAGCGCCGGGTCGAGAACGGCCGCCATATCGCGCGCGAGGCCGTCGCCCGCGCCTATCGCAAGACCATCGAGAGACTCGCATGAGCACCAGCAACAGCCGCATCGTCCGGGCTCCGCGCGGGACGGAGATGACCTGCAAGTCCTGGCTGACGGAGGCGGCGCTCCGCATGCTGATGAACAACCTCGACCCGGACGTGGCCGAGCGGCCCGAGGACCTGGTGGTCTACGGCGGCATTGGCAAGGCGGCCCGCGACTGGGCCAGCTTCGACGCCATCGTCGCCACCCTGCGCCGGTTGAACGATGACGAGACCCTGCTGGTCCAGTCGGGGAAGCCGGTGGGGGTGTTCCGCACCCATGCCGACGCCCCCCGGGTGCTGATCGCCAACTCCAACCTGGTGCCCAAATGGGCGACCTGGGAGCATTTCCACGAGCTCGATCGCAAGGGGCTGATGATGTACGGCCAGATGACGGCCGGGTCGTGGATCTACATCGGCAGCCAGGGCATTGTTCAGGGCACCTACGAGACCTTCGTCGAGGTCGGACGCCAGCATTTTGGCGGCGACCTGACGGGGAAGTGGATCCTGACCGGCGGCCTGGGCGGCATGGGCGGGGCCCAGCCGCTGGCGGCGACCATGGCCGGCGCCTCGATGCTGGCGGTGGAGTGCCAGGCCCGCTGCATCCAGCGCCGGTTGGAGACCCGCTATCTCGACGAGGCGACCGAGGATCTCGACGACGCCCTCGCCCGCATCGACAAGGCGACCAGCGAGGGCCGGGTCCTGTCCGTCGGCCTGCTGGGCAACGCCGCCGATGTGTTTCCCGAACTGGTCCGACGCGGCGTGCGGCCCGACGTGGTCACCGACCAGACCAGCGCCCATGACACCATCAACGGCTATCTGCCGAAGGGCTGGAGCGTCGAGCGCTGGGAGCAAGCGCGAGCCGCTGATCCGGCCTCGGTGGACCGGGCGGCGCGGGCGTCCATCGTGCCCCACGTCCAGGCCATGCTCGACTTCCACGCCATGGGCGTGCCGACCCTCGACTACGGCAACAACATCCGCCAGGTGGCCCTGGATGAGGGACTGGAGCACGCCTTCGACTTCCCGGGCTTCGTGCCGGCCTACATCCGCCCACTGTTCTGCCGAGGCGTCGGCCCGTTCCGCTGGGCGGCCCTGTCGGGTGACCCGGAGGACATCTACCGGACCGACGCGGCGATGAAACGTCTGTTCCCGGACAATGTGCACCTGCACCGCTGGCTGGACATGGCGAAGGAGCGGATCGCCTTCCAGGGTCTGCCGGCGCGCATCTGCTGGATTGGGCTGGGCGATCGGCACCGGGCCGGGCTGATGTTCAACGCGATGGTCGCCAGCGGCGAGTTGAAGGCGCCGATCGTCATCGGCCGCGACCATCTGGACAGCGGCTCGGTGGCCAGCCCAAACCGGGAGACCGAAGCCATGATGGACGGCTCGGACGCCGTCAGCGACTGGCCCCTGCTCAACGCCCTGCTCAATACAGCGGGCGGGGCCACGTGGGTGTCGCTGCACCACGGCGGCGGGGTCGGCATGGGCTATAGCCAGCACGCGGGTGTGGTCATCGTCGCGGACGGGACGCCCGAAGCGGCCAAACGGCTGGAGCGGGTGCTGTGGAATGATCCGGGTACGGGCGTGATGCGCCACGCCGACGCCGGCTACGACATCGCCGTCGACTGCGCCCGCGAGCAGGGCCTCGACTTGCCGTCGCTGGAAGCCGCCCGATGATCCCGGCCATTGTCTTCGGTGACTCCGACATCGACCTGAGCCACGTCGAGACGGTGCTGGCCGGGCCGGTCCACACCGCCCTCAACGACCGCGCCCGGCAGGGGATCGCCCGGTCCGCCGCCGCCATCGACGCCATTCTGGCCGACGGCCGGACGGTCTATGGCGTCAACACCGGCTTCGGCCTGCTGGCGAAGAAGACCATCGCGTCGGATCACCTGACCGAACTGCAGCGCAACCTGATCCTGTCGCATTGCTGCGGCGTCGGGGCGCCGCTGCCGGATGACGTGGTGCGGTTGATCCTGTTGCTGAAGATCGCCGGCCTGGCGCGGGGCTTCTCCGGCGTGCGGCCGGAGCTCATCACCATGCTCCAGCGCCTGCTGGCGGCCAATATCCTGCCGGTGATCCCGGAGAAGGGGTCGGTCGGCGCCTCGGGCGATCTCGCACCACTGGCTCACCTCGCATCGACCTTGATCGGCGTCGGTGAGCTGAAGGTGGCCGGCAAGGTTGTTCCGGCCACGGAGGGCCTGAAGGCCGCCGGCCTTGAGCCCATCATCCTGCGGGCCAAGGAGGGCCTGGCCCTGATCAACGGCACCCAGGTCTCAACGGCCCTGGCGCTCAAGGGGTTGGTGCTGGCCCGGCGGATCTTCGCCGCCGCCCTGACCGCCGGGGCGCTGAGCATCGACGCGGCGGCGGGCAGCGACGTTCCCTTCGATTCGCGGATCCACGCCGCCCGCGGCCAGCCCGGCCAGATCGCCGTGGCCGCCGCCCTGCGCGGCCTGTTGGCCGGCAGCGGTATCCGCGCCAGCCACGCCGACTGCGACCGGGTGCAGGACCCCTACAGCCTGCGCTGCCAGCCGCAGGTCATGGGCGCCGTGCTCGACCTGCTGGGTAACGCCGAGCGCACCCTGCTGATCGAGGCCGGCGCCGTGACCGACAACCCGCTGGTCTTCGCCGACACCGGCGAGGCCCTGTCCGGCGGCAACTTCCACGCCGAGCCGGTGGCCTTCGCGGCGGACACGCTCGCCCTGGCCATCGCCGAGATCGGCTCCCTCAGTGAACGGCGCACCGCCCTGCTGGTCGACCCGGCCATGAGCGGCCTGCCCGCCTTTCTGGTGGCCGAAAGCGGCGTCAATTCCGGCTTCATGATCGCCCAGGTGACCGCCGCCGCCCTGGTCAGCGAGAACAAGGGCCTCAGCCACCCCTCCAGCACCGACAGCCTGCCGACCAGCGCCAACCAGGAGGACCATGTCTCCATGGCGACCTACGGCGCGCGGCGGTTAACCCAGATGGCCGAGAACGCCGCCGCCGTGGTCGGCATCGAGTTGCTGGCCGCCGCCCAGGGCATCGAGTTCCGCCGGCCGCTGACATCCTCCGCGGCGCTGGAGCAGGCCCACGCCCTGATCCGCACCGTCGCCGCCCCCTGGGACCGCGACCGATACTTCGCCCCGGACCTGGCGGCGGTGTCCAAGCTGGTGCTGGACGGGGCGTTCACGGGGTTCACGGCGTGACGGAGGTCTTCACCACCACCGGCTCCAGCCCCCTAATCGTCAGCTTCCCGCACGTGGGAACCGACGTTCCCGACGCCATCGCCGCGCGGATGACGCCGGATGCGCTGCGGCTGGACGACACCGACTTTGAACAGCCGGCCCTCTACGACTTCGTCCGCGACCTGGGCGCCGCCACCGTCACCGCCCGCTGGTCGCGGCTGGTGATCGACGTCAACCGGCCGCCGGACAACAGGCCGCTCTATCCCGGCCAGTGGGGCGCGGGACTGGTCCCGACCGAGACCTTCGCCGGCGAGGCGGTCTATGCCGGCGGCGCCCCGGACGAGGCCGAGATCGCCGACCGGCGCGAGCGCTACTGGCGGCCCTATCACGCGGCGCTGGCGATGGCCGTCGCCTCGGCCCTCGACCGCCACGGCCACGCCCTGCTGTGGGACGCCCACTCGATCAGCGCCGTCGTGCCGCGATTGTTCGAGGGAACCCTGCCGGACATGAACATGGGCACCGCCGCGGGCGAGGCCTGCGACCCGGCGATCAGCGCCGCGGCCTTCGACGTCTGCGAGGCCGGCCCGTTCAGCGCCGTGCTCAACGGCCGCTTCAAGGGCGGTTACATCACCCGCAGTTACGGTCAGCCGGGACAGGGCGTCCACGCCATCCAGATGGAACTGGCCAAGACCACCCACCTGGGCGCCGACAACCGGGTGGACGAGGCCCGCGCGGCGCTCCTGCGGCCGGTTCTGCGAGCGGCGATCGGGGCGGCCATGGCGGCGGCGGCCTGACGGGGCGGTTTTGACCCTAATCAAGGCGGTTGTTTTCGCTCCCTGCTACCTTTGAGCGATGATGGAAGACCGAGCCTCGCCCCCAACCACCCGTTCCGCTTCCCCCGTTTCACCGCTCGCCATGCTGCGTTGCATCGGCCTGGGCCTGGCCATGGCCCAGTTGGTCTTTCTGGTCCTGTGGATCAGCCTGGTGCTCAGCGCGCCCAAGGGCGACTCCCCAATCCTCGACTTCCTCGGTTCCCAGCCCCTCGATTCCCTGGGCAGTCTCCTGGCCGGCATGCTCTGGGCGGCTGTCTTCAGCGGGGTCGGCGGCGTCTCCGCCGTCGTCTGCCTCAGCCTGACGCGGCGCGCGTCCGATCAGGCCCCGGCCAGGTCGCTGGTCCGCCGGAACCAGAGCAGGTAGAGCACCAGCCCGACCGCGTTCCAGGCCAGGAACACCTGCATGGTGAAGGTGGTCAGGCCGGCGAACAGGTAGGCGCAGCCCAGCACCGCGAAGGGGCCGACCAGCCACCATAAAGGCGTCTTGAAGCGGCGCGGACGGGCCGGCTGCTGCAGGCGCAGCAGCATCATGGCGACCGCCGTGGCGATGAATGCCGCCAGCGTCCCGGCGTTGGCCACCGAGACGATCCGGCCGAGCGGCAGCGCGCCGCCCAGCACAGCGGCGATGACGCCGGTGAACAGGGTCACCACCACCGGCGTGCCGAGCCGGCTGTGCACCTTCGCCAGGCCGCGGGGCAGCAGGCCATCGCGGGCCATGGCGAAGAACACCCGCGTCTGGCCGTACATGAACACCATGATCACCGTCGGCATGGCGATGATCGCCGCCAGCCCGATCAGTTTGGCGGCGTCGGGATGGCCCAGCTCGCGGATGATGAAGGCCAGCGGCTCGGCGCTTTTGGCGAACTGCGCCGGCGCCATGGCCCCGATCGCGGTGGCGGCGACCGCCATGTAGATCAGGGTGCAGATGACCATCGACCCGACGATGCCGATGGTCAGGTCGCGGGCCGGGTTCTTGGTCTCCTCCGAGGCGGTTGAAATGGCGTCGAAGCCGTAGAAGGCGAAGAAGATGATCGAGGCGGCGCCCATCACCCCGAACTTCACCCCGTCGACCTCGTGGGCCCAGAAGCCCTCCGGCAGAAAGGGCGTGAAATGGGCGCCGTTGAAGGCTGGCAGGGCGAGGATGATGAACCCGGCCAGGGCGACCAGCTTGACCAGCACCAGCACGAAGTTGACCCGGGCGCTCTCGCGGGTGCCCAGCGCCAGCAGGCCGGCCACGGCCAGGGCGATGACCACGGCGGGCAGATTGACCAGCCCGCCGGCCTCCGGCCCCTTGAGAAACTGCTGCGGCGCCTCGGGCCACCAGGTGAGGAGCAGGCCCGAGGCATAGCCTGCCCAGCCGACCGCCACCGCCGCGCAGACCACCGTGTATTCTAGGATCAGGCTCCAGCCGACGACCCAGGCGACCGTCTCGCCCATCACCGCGTAGCTGTAGGTGTAGGCGCTGCCCGCCCGCGGCATCAGGGTGGCCATCTCGGCGTAGCAGAGGGCGGCGGCGGCGCAGACCGCTCCGGCGATCAGGAACGACAGCATCATCCCCGGCCCGGCCAGGCCCGCGGCCTCGCCCGGCAGGACATAGATGCCGGTGCCGACAATCGCGCCGATGCCCAGCGCCACCAGATGCGGCCAGCCGAGCGTGGCCTTCAGCCCGCGCCCCTCCACATGGCCGATTTCACGATCGATGGCGATGCGCCGCGTCAGGAAGCTCATGAGCCCCTCCCCCCGAATAAGACGCAGGGACCATGGCCCGCTCCGGGCCGGTTCGCCAACCCCCGGCTTGCGGCGCGGCGCGGGCGGCGCCAGCTTGGCCGCCGGCTGTCGGAGATGACGTTGATGACTCGATCAATCGCGCTAGTTCTGGTGCTGGGCGCAGCCATGGGGCTGAATAGTGCGCAGGCGCAGGTTCAGGGCGGCGAGTTCACGATAACCCATGGCCCCCGGAAGCCAGCCGCCACGACCACCGTCCCGATCGTCGTCGCCCAGGGGCCGGTCCGCGCGCCGCTGGACGCCCTGGTCAGCGACTACGAGGCCTGGAACCTGGCCCAGAGCCCGATCTCCGCCGGCCAGAACGGCGACAGGGCGGCGTTGTCCAAACTGCCCGACGTCACCCCGGCCGCCGAGGCCGCGCGCAAGGCGGCGCTGGCGGGGTTCAAGGCTCGGCTGGAAGCGATCCCCGCCGCGTCGCTGGACGCCGAGGGTCAGCTGAACCGCGCCTTCCTGGCCCGGATCATCGGCGACCAGCTGACCACCCTCGCCTTCGACACCGGTCGGTTCGCCTTCTCCAGCGACGACGGCTTCCACACCCTGATGCCCTATCTGGCGACGGTGACGCCGATCAATTCGGTCGCCGACGGCGAGGCCTGGATCGACCGGCTGGAAGCCCTGCCGAAATACTATGACGACAACATCGCCAATGCGCGCAGGGGGATCAGGACCGGCTGGCTGCAGCCGCGGATGATCACCCAGATCGTGTTGGGCCAGGCCCGCGACGCGCTCAAGCCGGCGCCCGAGGCCGACCCGCTGATGACGCCCTTCAACGCCATGGCGCCGTCGATTCCCGCCGATCAGGCCGCCGCCCTGAAGGCCCGCGCGGCGGCTGTGATCCGCGACCAGATCCGTCCGGCCCAGCAGCGCTTCGCCACGTTCGTCGAGAAGGACTATCTGCCAAAGACCAAGGCTTCGCTCGGCGTCGGCGGCCTGCCTGGCGGCAAGGACTATTACGCCTTCCTCGCCCGGCGCTTCACCACCACCAACCTGACCCCCGACGAGATCCACCAGCTGGGTCTGCGCGAGGTGGCCCGCATCCGCGCCGAGATGGACGCCGTGCGCGCCGAGGCCGGCTTCAAGGGCACGCATGCCGAGTTCCTCGCCTTCCTGCGCACCGATCCCCGGTTCTATGCCCAGACCCGCGAGGACCTGCTGGAGAAGGCCAGCGAGATCGCCAAGCGGATCGACGACCAGCTGCCGCGCTTTTTCTGGACCCTGCCGCGCCTGCCCTACGGCGTTCGCCCCGTGCCGGCCGGGATCGAGAAGGGCTACACCACCGGCCGCTACTTCGTCGGCAGCCAGGCCCAGGGCGTGGCCGGCGGCTATATGGTCAACACCTATGCGCTGGATCAGCGGGGCCTCTATGAACTGCCGGCCCTGACCCTGCACGAGGCGGTCCCCGGCCACCACCTGCAGATCGCCCTGTCGCAGGAGCTGGAGGTCGTCCCCGCCTTCCGCCGCGACGCCGACATGACCGCCTTCGTCGAGGGCTGGGGCCTCTATGCCGAGAGCCTGGGCGTCGACATGGGCATCTACCGCACGCCCTACGAGAGGTTCGGCCGCCTGTCCTACGAGATGTGGCGCGCCTGCCGCCTGGTGTCCGACACCGGCCTGCACTGGATGGGCTGGAGCCTGGAGGAGGCGCGCCGGTGCTTCACCGAGAACACCGCCCTGTCGGCGCTGAACATCGAGGTCGAACTGGCCCGCTACATCGGCTGGCCCGGCCAGGCCCTGGCCTACAAGATCGGCGAGCTGAAATTCCAGGAGCTGCGCAAAAGGGCCACGGCGGCCCTGGGCGAGAAGTTCGACATCCGCCGCTTCCACGACGCCCTGCTGCTGGCCGGCCCCCTGCCGATGGACCTGCTGGAGGCCCGCATCGACGCCTGGATCGCGGCGGAGAAGGCGAAGGGGTGACTTTTGGGACAGACACCGCGAGGTGTCTGTCCCGCGTGAACCTAAACCCCCGCGCCCTCCCAGTCGCCGTAGCCGGCTTCGGCGGGGCCACGGCCGGTGAGGCGGTTGTAGAGTTTCTTGATCGTGCGGCTGCCGGTGGTCTGAAACATCCACGGGAAGACCCCGTGCAGGACCGAGGCGACGCCCGCGCCGATCATTGTGAAGCCGAAGCTGGTGGCGACGCGGAGATGCTCCCCATAGGTCTCATCGACCGAATGGGGATGCTCGGTAAACAGGTTCACTGCGGTGGCCCCTTCCGCTCAACTACCCGTGGTGTCGCCCGCGTCGCGGGGACGGGTCAAGCGGCGTCTCCAGCTCCTCCCCATGCAGTGGGGAGGTGGGCTTTCGAGCGCGCTGAAAGCGCGAGAAGGGCCGGTGGGGCGTCGGTGCACCGATGGCCCCTCCGTCGCCTGTCGCGCTTGCAGCGCGCTCCAGACGACACCTCCCCATGAATGGGGAGGAGCGGACGGCGCCTACTCCGGCCAGAGGTCCGTCACGCCGCCCTTGCGGTTGAGCATGTGGGTGGCGCGCTTGATCACGGTCAGCAGGCGCTCGACGCGCTCGTCCTTGTCATAGGTCACCTGGGCTCTCGCCATGCCCTCGAGCATGAACCTGGCCAGGTCGCGGCTGGCCTGGAAGCGCGGACCGGCGCCGGCGTGGAGCATCTTGAGGAAGTGATTGCCAATCTGCGCCCGGTCGAACTCGGCCAGGGACGGGGCCAGCAGGTCGCGCACCAGGGCATCGGTACGGGCGGCGGTCTCCAGCTCGGCGAAGGCCACGAAGGGCGTGCGGTGCAGCAGGTCCCAGTAGGTCTCGATGGCGTGTTCGGTCACGTCCGCCCCCGGCGGCAGGCTGTCGGCCGCGACGCGGAACAGCGCCGCCCGCTGGGCCTGGATATGGTCGATGGCGGCTTCCAGCAGGCTCTCGCGGGTCGGGAAGTGGTAGAGCATCGCCCCGCGGGTGATGCCGGCTGCTTCGGCCACGGCGGCGTTGGTTGTCGCCGCATAGCCCGTCTCGGCGATGACCCGCACCGCCTCGTCGAGAATCCGCGCGCGGGTGCGGCGCGATTTGGGGGTGTCACGCGATACTGTGGAGGCCTCGGACATGCCGCTCATCTAGGCCCGGCGATCTAGCGCCGCAACGGCTCCGCGCGCCGTTTCACGGGACTGACATGCAATCAGCCTACGGCGTTCATATCGGCGCCTGTCAGCGGAGCGAGGAATGAGCCCGGACGCCCAGATCTTGAGCTGTCGCGCCGCCTTCATCAGCGACGTACACCTGGGCACCCGCGGCTGCCAGGCGGAGATGCTGCTCGACTTCATCCGGCACCTGGAATGCGACCATCTCTATCTGGTGGGCGACATCATCGACGGTTGGAAGCTGAAGGGCGGCTGGCACTGGCCGCAGAGCCACAACGACGTGGTCCAGAAGGTGCTGCGCATGGCCCGCAAGGGCGTGGCCGTGACCTATGTGCCGGGCAACCATGACGAGGGTGCGCGGGACTTCTGCGGCGTCCATTTCGGCGGGGTGGTGGTGGCCCGCGACGCCATCCATCAGACCGTGGACGGCCGGCGTTTCCTGGTCGTTCACGGCGACGAGTTCGACGGCATTGTCCAGCACGCCCGCTGGCTCGCCTTCCTCGGCGATTGGTCCTATAGAACCCTCCTCCTGCTGAACACTTGGGTCGCGCGAGTGCGCCACCGGTTGGGTTTGGGCTACTGGAGCTTTTCGGCCTATCTGAAGGTCAAGGTGAAGAACGCCCTGCAATTCATCGAGAATTTCGAGGAAGCCGTGACCGACGAAGCTCGTCGGCGCGGCGTGGATGGCGTGATCTGCGGCCATATCCACAAAGCGGAAATGCGCGAGATGAACGGCATCCTGTACGCCAACGACGGTGACTGGGTGGAGAGCTGCACCGCCCTGGTGGAGCACCACGACGGCCGGCTCGAGATCGTGGAGTGGGCGAAGCGACGTTCCTGGTCCAGTATCGGCCGGGGCGAATCCGCCCGCCTGCCGGAGCCCGCCGCCGCCTGATGCGAATCCTTGTGGCCACCGACGCCTGGGAACCCCAGGTCAACGGCGTTGTCCGTACGTTGACGCGCACCGTCAGCGAGATGCGCGCCATGGGGCACGAGGTCGAGGTGATCAGCCCCGACCAGTTCAACACCGTTCCCCTGCCCACCTATTCCGAGATCAAGCTGGCCGTCGGCGCCTACGAGCCGATCCAGGAGCGGTTCAAGTCGTTCGAACCCGAGGCGATCCACATCGCCACCGAAGGTCCCGTGGGCCTGGCCGCGCGGCGGGTCTGTCTGGAATGGAAGCTGCCCTTCACCACCAGCTACCACACGCGGTTTCCGGAGTACGTCTCGGCCCGGCTGCCGGTGCCCCTGGCTGCCGGCTACGCCTACATGAAGTGGTTCCACAAGCCGTCCGGCCGGATGATGGTGGCCACCGACACCATGCGCGAGGAGCTGGAGGCCCACGGCTTCCGCAACATCTCCGCCTGGTCGCGCGGAGTCGACACCGAGATCTTCCGTCCGCGCCGCGAGGGAGAGCCGGATGTCTATGAAGGTCTGCCCCGGCCGATCTTCCTCAATGTCGGCCGGGTGGCCGTGGAGAAGAACATCGAGGCCTTCGCCTGCCTCGACTTGCCGGGGACCAAGGTGGTGGTCGGTGACGGGCCGCAGCGGGCGGAACTGCAGGAGAAGTACCCGGAAGTGAAGTTCGTCGGCGCAAAATACGGCGAGGAACTGGGCCGCTATTTCGGCTGCGCCGACGTGTTCGTCTTCCCCTCCCTGACCGACACCTTCGGCCTGGTGATCCTGGAGGCCATGGCCGCCGGGGTCCCGGTGGCCGGCTTCAACGCGCCGGGCCCGGCGGACATCATCCCGGGCTCCAACGCCGGAGCGCTGGCGCCCGACCGGGTCAGCGGCCTGCGCGAGGCCTGCCTCGCCTGCCTGGACCTGGACCACAAGGTCGTCCGGGCCTTCGCCGAACAGTTCAGCTGGCGGGCCTGCGCCGAGCAGTTCGTCAAGAACCTCGAGCCTTACCCGGAGCCGGAAAAGACCCGCTTCTGGCGCCGCCTGCGGCGCCTGGCCCGGTTGAGGCGCAAGCCGAAGGCGGCTTAGTTCCCCTCCCTCCCCTTCATGGGGAGGGTGGTCCCGAAGGGGCCGGGTGGGGAATCAGTCCGCCACCCCGACGCATCCAGCACAGCCCATCACTCCCCCATCCTGACCGCTTCGCGGCCTGTCCCTCCCCACGAGGGGGAGGGAGAAGCGCAAAGAAAAGCGCCGCGGCTCATTCGAACCGCGGCGCTGAAGTCAGGCTTGGGAGCAGGCCTTAGCTGGCCGGGCGGCCCATCACCGTGCCGGCCGTGAAGGCGGCCTTGAAGGCGTCGTGCTGTCCGGCGGGCAGCGGGATCAGGCCGCGGCCCTGCAGGTAGCCGCCCCGGCCGGTGGCGGCATCGGAGAGATACTCCTCGATGAACTCGCGCAGGCCGGGCGTGACGCCCAGGTTGGACTTCTTGACGTAGATGTAGAGCGAGCGCGACAGCGGGTAAGTGCCGCTGGCGATCGTCGCCGGCGTCGGGAACACGCCATTGACCGACGCGCCCTTCACCTTGTCGGCGTTCTCCTCAAGGAAGGAATAGCCGAAGACGCCGAGCGCGCCAGGCGTACGGGTCAGGGTCTGGACGATGGCGTTGTCGTTCTCGCCGGCGTCGATCCAGCCGTCCGCGCGCAGCGGGTCGACCAGGCCCTTGAAGCCCTTCTCGTTGTTCGAGCGCAGCTCGGCGAGCAGCGGGAAGCGGCGGGCGCCCTCCTCGATGCCAAGCTCAAGGAAGGCGTCCCGGGTGCCGGACGTGGGCGGCGGGCCGTAGACCACGATGCGGTTGCCCGGCAGGCCCGCGCCAATCTCGTCCCAGCTCTTGTAGGGGTTGGGTACAAACTTGCCGAAGCGCAGCACCTTGGCCGAGAGGCCCAGGTAGAGGTGCTCGATCTTGAACGCGTAGTCCGGACCGTCCTTGTCGGTGGCGACGACGATGCCGTCGAAGCCGATCTTGATGGCGATGATGTCCTTCACGCCCTTGGCGGCGCAGGCGTCGAACTCGGACTTCTTCATCGGCCGCGAGGCGTTGGCGATGTCGGGGAAGCCCTCGCCCGTGCCGCCGCAGAACAGCTTGAAGCCGCCGCCGGTGCCCAGCGATTCAACCTTGGGCGCCTTTGAGCCGGTCTTGCGGGCGAAGTTTTCCGCCACGCGGGTGGTGAAGGGGAAGACGGTCGAGGAGCCGGCGGCCCACACGTAGTCGCGGGCCGCGTGAGCCTGGGAGGCGATGGTCATGACCGCAACCGCGGCGACCGTTCCGAGAATCTTTTTCATGGGATGATCTCCTGGAGGGGTTGGGGTCAGAAGTCGAACTGGGCGCGGAACTGCAGCGTGTCCACATCCACGTCGGCGCCGACGGCGGCATTGTCGTTCTCGGACATGGTATAGTTGGCCATGAACCGGACGTAGGGGAACGGATACCAGGTCGCGCCCGCCGTCCAGGCCGTGTACTCGCCGGCCGTGGCCACGCCGGTGATGTCGGTCAAGTCGGTGCTGTCATAGCGGACCGCCAGTTCAATAGCGCCCGGACCGCCGGCGGTCATGGGGCTGAGGATCTTGGTGCGGCCGAACTCGCCCTTCTTGACTTCCAGGTTGCGCTTTTCGCCGGTCACGTACCAGCTGGCCGCGACGTAGTATGCGGTCGCGCTCTGCTCGAGGCCATTGGTGCGGTCGATCTCGATGTTGGCGAACTCGCCCTGCAGCGAGAAGGGGCCGGCAAGCCAGGCCGCTTCGAGGCCGATCTGGGTGTCGCCGGTGCCGATGGCGCCGCTGGTGACGAACTGCGAGCCGTAGTTGGTGTTGTTGCGCACGCCGTAGCTGAAGCCGGCCTGGTCGCCGCGGTCCCGCTTGCGGGCCCAGAGACCCAGGTGCAGCTTGGTCGTGTCGGTGACGATCGGCGCCCAGGTGACACGGCCCAGCAGAGCGACCTGTTCGCTGCCGCCGTCATTGCCCACGACCGCCGGATCGCCGCTGTTGATCGAGTCGCCCGACACGCCGGCGAGACCCGTCCAGTTTTCGCCGTTGACCTTGGCGGCCACCGTCATGACGCGACCCACGCCCAGCACATCGTTGTAAGCCCCGCGCTCCATGAAGGTCGTGTAGCGCGAGGAGGTCAGGTTCTCGAGCGACAGGGTCTTGTAGTTGCCGACCATGATCGAGGTGCTGTCGTTGGGCTTGTACTCGAGGATCAGGTCCTCCCAGGCGGCGGAACCGCCGACGACCTGAACCTCGGCCTTGTAGGCCCAGTTCTGGTTCCAGGTGCCTTCGACGCCAAGGCGCACGGTGCGGGTGCGGGTGACCTGCGAACTGAAGTCATTGCCGACCTCGCGATCGACTTCCTGGTTGACCGCGTCGATATAGGCCCGGCCGCGGACCTTGAAGGTGAAGCTGTCGTTGGCGAACTGCGGCGCGCCTTTCCAGGTGGTGGTGGTTTCCTGGGCCTGCGCGCCCGAGGCGGCGGCCAGCGTCACGAGCGCGGCCAGCGCAGACCCGCAGATCAGCGAGGTCTTGGTTTTCATTGTCCGAATCCTTGTCGAGTTATCCCCACGCCCCTCTGGGAGGCTGGAGCGGACTCCTAGGCGCGGGGCGCGACGGTCCGACGACAGGCAGGGCAAGGTTCGACGACAGTGATGCGTCGGTTTGGTGACAATCGATCAGGGTGCGGACGATGCAGGGACATGCACTTCAGTGCGTGTCCCTTGTGTCAATCGGGTCGGGAGGGGACACGCACTGAACTGCGTGTCCCTGCGCTTACAGCAGGCGGCTGCGGATCATCTGCGACAGCAGGTCGATGGCCGAAACGGCGACAACGATGACCAGGACGATGCAGCCCGTCTCGCCGTAGCGGAAGGTCTGGGTCGAGTCGTACAGCACCTGGCCGATGCCGCCAGCGCCGATCAGGCCCAGCACGGTGGCCGCCCGGCTGTTCGACTCGAACCGGTACAGCGCATAGCTGGTCCACAACGGGGCCACCTGGGGGATGACGCCCCAGATGATCTCCGGCAGCTTGCCGGCGCCGGTCGCCCGGACGCCCTCGACCGGGCCCTTGTCGATCGACTCGACGGCTTCCGAGAACAGCTTGGCCAATACCCCGCCGGTGTTGAACATCATCGCCATGACACCGGCGAAGGGGCCAAGGCCCACGGCGGTGATGAAGATGATCGCCACGACCAGGTCAGGGATCGAGCGGACCAGGTCCAGCAGCCGGCGAACCGGCTGCTGGATCCACGCGGGGGTGATGTTGCTCGAGCCCAGCAGGCCGAACGGGATCGCCACGATGATGGCCAGGAAGGTGCCCCACAGAGCCATCTGGATCGTCTGCCACATCTTGGCGACGTAGAGCTTCCAGTCGTTGCCGGTCAGGTCGACGGGCGTCCAGCTGGCGTCCCAGAAGCGGAAGGGCGCGAAGAAGCCCTGGACGAATTCGCCCATGCCGCTTTCCTCGCTGAACAGCATCGGGAACTTGCCGATCTCGGCGGGCCCGAAGCTGACGATCAGGAGGATGGCGACCCCGCCCCACAGGGCCAGGTCGAACAGCCGCGCCGACAGCGGGCGCTGCGGCGGCGAGAGGTTGAGCTCTGCGGCGGTGGCGACGGTCATGGGCTCGGTCAGGATGCGGGCTTGGCGGGCGCGGGCGCCGCGCCGGTCTTCGCCGCCAGGGCCGCGCGCTCGGCCCGGATGCCCTCAAGGGTCTTCCGGGCGGCAGCGATCTTGGCCGCATCACCGGTTTCCTCGGCGAGAAGCAGACCTTCGGTGGCCTCCATCTCCCGGACCACCAGCAGATGGGTGTCGTCGGCCGGCAGGAAGCCGCCGATGCTCAGGTTCTTCAGATAGCCGCGTTGGCGAACGGCGTCGGGGCTGTCACCCTGGCCATAGGTGAGGAAGAACTGCCGCACCTTCTCCTTGACCGTCGGGTCGAGGTCCTTGCGCCAGACGATCGGGTCTTCCGGCAGCGTCGGCGATTCCCAGATGACCCGCACCTTGCCGCCCTGCGACTCGCCGCGGGCGTTGTTCAGGGCAATGGCGGTGGAATTGTTGGTCGCCGCGTCAAGCCGCCCCGCCGCCACGGCGAACAGGTTGGCCTGGTGATTGGCGGTCAGCACGGTCTTGAAGCAGGTTTCGGGCTTCTTGCCGGCCGGAATGAACACATAGGTCATCGGCGCCAGCGTGCCGGAGGTGGACTTCTTGTCGCCCATGCCGAAATTCAGGGTGCGGTCGCACTTGAGCAGATCATCGACCGTGCGGATCGGGCTCTTCATCGGCACGATGATCACCGACTTGTAGCCATCCTCGCCCGAGGGGTCGAACGTCCGGGCGAACACCTCGCCATTGGCCCGCCGCACCGCTTCCAGGCCCGACTGGTTGGAGAACCAGCCCACATCGGACTGCTTGAAGCGCATGGCCTCGATGAGCGCGCTGTAGTTGCCCGAGAAAAACGGCTTCACCTTCAGGCCGGTCTGCTTCTCCATGTCGGCCAGGATGGGCGCCCAGTAGGACTCCATATTCTGGGCGGACTCGGTGGACAGGATCGAGAAGGTAATGGACGTCACCGGTCCCGAGCTCTTGGACTCGCCGCCACACGCGGACAGCGGCAACGCGGCGGCCGCGCCCAGAAACAATGCGGTTCGACGGGAAATCATGTCGGGGCTCCTTCCCAGAAGACGTCTTCGAATTCCGGGCCGTAGATTTCGATAAGCTTGGGCTTGTGCAGTTCGGAGGCCGGGCCGTCATAGACCTTCTTGCCGGCCTTCAGGGCCACGACCCGGTCACAGTATTTCAGGGCGTAGTCGACCTGGTGCAGGGTGACGATCACCGTCAGCCCGTCCTTCCGGTTCAGGTCGCGCAGAATGTCCATCACCTTGCGGGCGGAAACAGGGTCGAGGGAGGCGACCGGCTCGTCGGCGAGGACGATCTTGGCCCGCTGGACCAGCGCCCGGGCGATCGCGCCGCGCTGCTGCTGGCCGCCGGAGAGGGTGTTGGCCCGCTGGCCAGCGTAGTCGGAGACGCCCACCCGGTGCAGGGCCTGCATGGCCGCCGCCTGGGTCTCCTTGGGCCAGCGGCCCAGCACGCCCTGCAGGAAGGTGATGCGGCCCAGGGAGCCGAGGGCCACGTTGGTGAACAGGCTGAGGCGTCCGACCAGGTTGAACTGCTGGGCGATGAAGCCGATGCGAATGCGCGCGTCGCGCACCTTGTCGCTGAGCCGGCCCTTGGCCTGGACCTTCTCGCCGAAGGCCTCGATGACGCCGGGTCCGGAATCGATGGTTTGCAGGCCATCGACGGAGCGCAGCAGGGTCGACTTGCCAGAGCCCGAGGGCCCGATCAGCGCCACCATCTCGCCGCGCGCGACATCAAGGGAGACCCCGTCGAGCGCGCGACGGGAGCCAAAGGTCTTGGAGACCGAGCGGATCGAAAGAACGGCGTCTGTGGTCATGGCTTTTCGGCAAGAGTCCTAACACAGAAGCCCGGCCTTCATGGAAGGGGCGTGCGAAAGTTTCATGACGGGCAGGCATATCCGGCCCCCCCACGCCGTGGAAAGGGGCGATGGCGCCCCTGACGCGGGATCGCCCCGGGGGACCGGTCGCCTCCCGGGGGACAAAAACGCTTTACATCCGGAAAAACAGACCCTATTTCGCGCGCTCCCGGCGGACCCCGTGTCCATCTGCGCTGCTAACGCCGGGCTGGGTTCAACTATCTTTGGGGGTTACGTGAATTGCACACGTACCATAAGCCCCTGGACCTGGTCCGTGAGCGGTCCCCGGAGCGTCCTGTCGCACTTGTGCGACAAGATGCGGTGGCCGTAGCGGCGCGCTGGTTCCAGGAGAATTTCAAGGGCGACGTCCTCTACGCGGTGAAGGCCAATCCTTCGCCTTGGGTCATCAGGACCCTGGTAGACAATGGCGTCACGGGCTTTGACGTAGCCTCGATCCCCGAGATCGAGCTGGTGGCGAAGCATGCCCCGGGATCACGCATGGCCTTCATGCACCCGGTGAAGAGTCGCGCCGCCATCTCGGCCGCCTACTTCGACCACGGCGTGAAGACCTTCTCGTTCGATACGCACGAGGAGCTCGAGAAGATTCTCGACGCCACCGGCGGCGCGAAGGACCTGAACCTGATCGTCCGCATGGCCGTTTCGGCGGAGGGCGCGGCCTACAGCCTGTCGGGCAAGTTCGGCGTCGACAGCTTCCATGCGCCGGCCCTGATGCTGGCCGCCCGCCGCGCGACCCAGGAGCTGATGGGCGTGTCGTTCCACGTCGGCAGCCAGTGCATGCGGCCCACGGCCTTTCAGGCCGCCATGGCCCAGACCGGCCGCGCCCTGGTGCGCGCCGGGGTGTTCGCCGACGTCATCGACGTGGGCGGCGGCTTCCCGTCGATCTATCCGGGCATGATCCCGCCGGACATGAGCGACTACATCGCCGCCATTGATCGCGGCTTCAACGAGATGCCGGTGTCGGAGACGACCGAGCTGTGGTGCGAACCCGGCCGGGCGCTGGTCGCCGAATCGACGTCGCTGCTGACCCGCGTGGAGCTGCGCAAGGGCGACGCCCTGTATCTCAACGACGGCGCCTACGGCTCCCTGTTCGACGCGGCGCACGCCAAGTGGCCCTTCCCGGTGAAGGGCTATCGCGGCGGCGCGGCCGCCCGCGAGCTGGAGGGCAATCTCAAGCCGTTCCAGTTCTACGGCCCGACCTGCGATTCCATCGACCATATGCCCGGCCCCTTCTGGCTTCCCGAGGACGTGCAGGAGGGCGATTTCGTCGAGATCGGCATGCTGGGCGCCTATGGCGTGGCCATGTCCACCCGTTTCAACGGCTTCGGCGCCGTGGAGACGGTGGCCGTGGACGACGACGCCCCGATGGCCTCGATGTTCGGCCTCGCCCGGCGCTCGATCCCCGTGCCGCGCACGGAGAACACCAACGTCGTCCGGCTGTCGCGCCCCAAGGGCAAGGCCGGCCAGAGGAAGCGGAAGAAGTAATTCGCATCCAACCGTCGCCTTCGACGGTTAGACAGAATCGCGCCAGCCCGTCGCTCCGTCCGGGCTGGCGCCTTTGACCTTTGGACGGGCGCTCAAACCTAAGGGAAACCGAAGCGATGAACGCTCCCGTTCCGAACACCAAGGCCCAGCTGCTCCAGAATGTCGTGGAGCATGTCGACATCACCAGCTTCGACGCCCGGCCGGTGATCGACGCCATGCGCAAGATGAGCTTCTCATCGCGCGACACGGCCCGCGCCGCCGACATCTTCAACATGGCCCTGGAAGACAAGGCCTGCTCGCCCTGGCTGATCCTCGCCGGCTCGACCAGCGCCGGCGGCTGCATGCATGTCTATCGGGACATGGTGAAGCTGGGGATGATCGACGCGGTGGTCGCCACCGGCGCCTCGATCGTCGACATGGACTTCTTCGAGGCCCTCGGCTTCAAGCACTACCAGGCCGCCGGCCCGGTCGACGACAACGTGCTGCGCGAGAACTACATCGACCGCATCTACGACACCTACATCGACGAGGAAGAGCTCCAGAACTGCGATCACACGATCCTGGAGATCTGCAACCGCCTGGAGCCGCGCGCCTATTCCTCGCGCGAGTTCATCTGGGAGATGGGCAAGTGGCTGAGCGAAGGCAACGCCAAGAAGCCCGGCTCGCTGATTCAGACGGCCTATGAAGAAGGCGTGCCGATCTTCTGTCCGGCCTTCGTCGACAGCTCGGCCGGCTTTGGCCTGGTCAAGCACCAGAAGGAACGCATCGCGGCCAAGAAGCCCTACGTCATGATCGACGCGGTGGCCGACTTCCGCGAACTGACCGACATCAAGATCGCCGCCGGCGTCACCGGCCTGTTCATGGTCGGCGGCGGGGTGCCCAAGAACTTCGCCCAGGACACCGTGGTCTGCGCCGAGATCCTCGGCGCCCCGGCCGACATGCACAAGTACGCGGTGCAGATCACCGTGGCCGACGTGCGCGACGGCGCCTGTTCGTCCTCGACCCTCAAGGAAGCGGCCAGCTGGGGCAAGGTGGACACCACCTTCGAGCAGATGGTCTTCGCCGAGGCCACCACGGTGGTGCCGCTGATCGGCTCGGACGCCTATCACCGCGGCGCCTGGAAGAGCCGCACCAGGCCGCGCTGGGCCAAGCTGTTCGCCTGATCGAGATCATTGCCAATCCTGAAAGACCGCGCGAGGTTCACGCTTCGCGCGGTTTTTCTATGGGGAACTCCACCATGCGTCTGGTCATCGCCGCCACGGCCATCGCGGCCCTGTCGCTCACCGCCTGCGGCAAGAAGCCGGAGGCGGACAAGCCGTCCGTCACGGTCAATGCGAACGGCTACACGGTGAAGGGCAACGACGGCTCGGCCACCATCACCACCGGCGCCGGCGCCGCCTCGGCCGCCGCCGCGAGGACGCCCGACTTCGCCCCGGTCTATCCCGGCGCGACGGTGGAGAGCACCATTGCCGGCGTGGGCAGCGAGAACGGCGAGGCCCAGGGCGGTTCGGTGGTGTTCAACACCAAGGCTTCGCCGCAGCAGGTGATCGACTTCTACAAGCAAAAGACGGGCGCCGCCGGCCTCGCGCCACAGATGAGCGCCGACATGGGGCAGGCCCTGATGTTCGCCGCCTCGGACGATGCAACGAAGCGCGGCGTACAGGTCATCGTCAGCGGCAAGGACGGCGGCAGCAACGTCACCGTGACCTGGGCGACGCCGAAGTCGTAGTCCCCGGCGCGCTTGCTCTAGCTCGCCCGGCTCTCTACCTCTCCTGCCATGGCTCACTCCCACGCCTGCGACCACGACCACGACCAGCGCGGCCTGACGGGCGAGCGCCTGTCCGGACGGCTGGCGACGGCCCAGGCGCGCTGCGAGGCCGACGGCCAGCGGCTGACCCCGCCGCGCCGGCGGGTGCTGGAGCTGCTGCTGACCGCCGGCCAGCCGGTGAAGGCCTATGACCTGATCGCCGCCTTTGGGGACGGCGGCGCGCCGGCCAAGCCGCCCACGGTCTACCGGGCGCTGGACTTCCTGGCGAAGCAGGGCTTCGCCCATCGCATCGAGAGCCTTAACGCCTACATCGCCTGCGGCGGCGGCCGCGACGGGCATGCGGCCGCCTTCCTGATCTGCGACTGTTGTGGCGCGACCCGCGAGATCGCCCCGACCGGCGCCGCCGAGATCGAGCGGCTGGCGGGCGCCCAGGGCTTCAGCCTGACCGGCCTGATGGTGGAGGCCCACGGTCTCTGCCAGGACTGCCGCGCGTGAGCGACGGCATCGAGATCTGGCGCGGCGGCGTCAACACTTGGGAATGCGACGAGATGGGGCACATGAACGTGCGCTTCTACGTCGCCCGGGCCATGGAGGGGCTGGTCGGCCTGGCCGCGGCGCTGGGCCTGCCCCACGCCTTCGCCCCTCACGCCGGCGCCACCCTGCTGGTGCGCGAGCAGCACATCCGCTTCCTGCGCGAGGCCCGGGCCGGGGCGGCGCTGCACATGACCGGCGGCGTGGTGGAGATGGGCGAGGACGACGCCCGCTTCCTGCTGCTGCTGTGGCATTCGGACAGCGGCGCCCTGGCGGCCAGCTTCCAGACCGTGGTCGCCCATGTGACCCCCGCCGAGGGCCGCGCCTTCCCCTGGCCGGGTCGGACGCGGGAGCGGGCGGTGGCGCTGACTCTGCCGGTTCCGGACCAGGCGGCGGCGCGCAGCGTGTCGCTGGCGCCTGCAGCCTCCCTGGCGGGCCAGGCGCGGGCCGACGAGCTGGGTCTGATCCGCATCGCCCAGGGGGCCATTTCGCCGGCCGACTGCGACGTCTTCGGCCGGATGCGGCCTGAACAGTTCATCGGCCGGGTCTCGGACGGCATCCCGCGCCTGATCCGCAGCTTCCGCGAGACGGTGGTCAGCGCCTCGGACGAGCAGCCAAAGCGGGTCGGCGGCGCGGTGCTGGAGTACCGGCTGGTGCATCTGGACTGGCCCCGCGCCGGCGACCGGCTGGAGATCCGCTCTGGCCTGAAGGACGCCGACACCCGCACCAAGCGCTTGGTCCACTGGATGATCGATCCGGAGACCGGCAAGGCCTGGGGAACCAGCGAGGCGGTGGCCATCACCTTCGACCTGGACGCCCGCAAGATCGTCCCGATCACCGAGGCGGCGCGGGCCGAGCTGCTGAGACAGGCGGTGGCGGGGCTGGCGCTCTGACCTGATCCGCTCGCCAGGTGTTTGCCCGGATGAGCGGTGGTGTTTTCCTAGACCCGGATATCCAGCAGCGAGCCGGGGCGCAGGACTTTCTGCGGCGGCTCGTCGGGTTGGGCGGTCGGCATCCGCTGCACCGGCTCGGCCCTCACCTGAATGACCTCGACCGGCGTTGCCTGCGCCTGGGGCGCGCCCGTCGCCTTGCCGAGCGCGGCTTCGAAGAAAGCGCGCTGCGCCGCCGTCTTCGCGGGACCGGCGCCATTGGCGTGGGGCGGTACGGGCGGCCAGACAGGCGGACGGACGGGGTTCACGGGCAGGTCCAGAACATGGTTAACGCCGCCGCAACATGTGGCTCAGGCGATGAAAGCCCGGTTAACGCCCGGTGGCGGCGGCGATGATCCGCTGTTCCTCGTCCGGGGTCAGTTCACCAGTGAACTTGGCGACGATGGTTCCGCCGGCGTCGACCAGGTAGCTCTCCGGCACGCCGGTGACCCCGAACTCCAGGCCCGCGCGGCCGTCGCGGTCGAGCACCCGCACGGCGAACGGGTCGCCCACCCGGCCGAGGAAGGCGCGGCTGTTTTCCGGGGCGTCCTTGTAGGCCACCCCGACCAGGGTCACGCCCTGGGCCTTGAGCCGCATCAGGGCCGGCGCCTCGATCTCGCAGGGCGCGCACCAGGAGGCGTAGAAGTTGACCAGGAAAGGTCCGGTGACCGCCTGGCGGATGGCCACGGGCTGGCCGGTCTCCAGTAGGGGCAGGGACAGATCCGGCACGGCGCGGCCGACCATCGCCTCGGGCTGCACCTGCGGATTGCGCTTCAGCGAGAAGCCGACGAACAACACGCTCAGCAGGACCAGCCCGACCAGCGGGATCAGGGCCAGCCAGCGTCTCATGGCCGGTCCTTGCCCCGGGCTTCGGCGTCGCGTTTCCAGCGTCGGGCGCGGGCCAGGCTGTCGCCGATCATCCAGGCGAAGGCCAGGACGGTGACGGCGAAGGACGGCCAGACATAGGCGGCGTATTTTCCGGCGTCGAAATCCAGCATGGGTTCAGCTCCCCGCCGCCTGCAGGGCCAGGACCTGGGCGCGGCGGCGCCAGACCTCGGCGCGGATGCGCACCAGCCACATCGAGCCGAAAGCGGCCATGTAGCCCAGCGACATCAGGGCCATGGGGATCAGATAGACCGGCGGCAGGCGGTTCTCGCGTTCGGCGGCGAACACCGTCGCGCCCTGGTGCAGGCTGTTCCACCATTCCACCGAGAAATGGATCACCGGCAGGTTCACCAGCCCCACGAGCGCCAGAATGGCGGCGGCTCGGCCGGCCTTGGTCTCATCATCGATCGCCGCGCGCAGGGCGATGTAGCCGAGCCAGAACAGGAACAGCACCAGCACCGAGGTCAGCCGCGCGTCCCACACCCACCAGGTTCCCCACATCGGCTTGCCCCACAGGGCGCCGGTGACCAGGGCCAGAGCGGTGAAGGCGGCCCCCAGCGGCGCGCAGGCCTTGGCCGCGGCGTCGGCCAGGGCGTGGCGGAAGATCAGGGACAGGAAGCTGGCGATGCCCAGGCAGACATAGCTGAACATGGCCAGATAGGCGGCCGGCACGTGGATGAACATGATCCGGACGGTGTCGCCCTGCTGGTAGTCCTCCGGCGCCGTGAAGGTGAACCAGAGGCCAACGGCGATCAGCGCGGCCGCCAGAATCCCGAACGCCGGGGCGGCCCTTCGGGAGAAGGCCATGAACCGGTCAGGGTTGACGAGAAAGGCGAACATGCCCGCCGGTTACCCTCTGGGAGGCCGGCGGGCAAGCCGACGCTAGTGTTCGTCGCCGTCGGGGCCTTCGCTGAGCTCGATCTCGAACGCTTCGTCGCCCTCGCCGCCCTGGATGAAGACCATGCCGCCGCCGGCGCCGTCTTCGCCCTGCCAGACCATCGGAGCGCCGGGACCGCCCGGGCCATGGGGGCCGCCGGCGCCGCCGCGGCGCATCACGCGCACGTCGCGGCCGCCCGGGCCGTGCATCCGGCGCATGACCCCGTGCAGGGCGTCGAAGGCCTTCTGTTGCGAGGGTGACAGCTGGGCGTAGAAGGCCCGCGTCGCCGCGGCGCGCTTCTGGAACCGGGCCTGGTGCTCGGCCATCCGCTTGGCGGCCATGTCGAGCCGCTCGGGGGTGGTCAGGGGCTTGGGCGCCGGCGCGCCTTCGGCCGGCGCCTCGCGGCGCTCGGTGCGCATTTCCGGCTTCGTCGCCTCAATGAAGGCCTTCAGCGCGCCTTCCTGGTCGGGCCGAAGCTGCAGCATGATACGCAGGTGCTCGGCGTGCTTCTCCGGGTCCATGCGATGATGCATGCCCATGCCGCCGGGACCGCCCGGATGCATGCCGCCGCCGCCCGGGCCGCCCATGACGACGACGCGGCGCTCGCCAGGCTTGCCGTCCGGGCCCGCGGGCTGGGGCGTTTCGCCGGCGAAGGCCATGGCGGCCAGTCCGAAGGTCATGGCGCCGGCCAGCAGGGCGGCGCGCGAAAAGACAGAAGTCATTGGAATGCTCCCCAATCGGGATTGATGTGACCCCCAACCTGCGCCGTGTCTGTGGCGTGCGTTTGTCGGAAGAACACCGGTTTGTTGCAGAGCTGTTGCGAACGGCCCGACCGGTCAGTCCAGGGCGTTGCGGCAGGCGGCCGCCATGGCCAGAGGGCTTAGCGCCACCGCCACCGCCGCCCAGGCGCCGAGCAGCAGCAGGCCCGAGGTCCCGCCGAGCCCAGACGCCGCCTGGCTGAGCGCGCCCCCGCCGAAGATCACCGGCGGCGCGAACAGGGGCAGCACGATCACCGCGATCAGCAGCCCGCCGCGCCGGCTGCCCAGCGCCAGGGCCGCGCCCATCCCTCCGACGAAGGCGAACGCCAGGCTCCCGGCCAGGGCGCAGAGCACGATCACCGGCGCCAGCGACGGCGGGGCGCCGAGCATCACGGCCGCCACCGGCGCCGCCAGCGCCAGCGGCAGGCCCGTGGCCAGCCACTGGGCCAGCGCCTTGACCGCGCAGACGGCTTCCAGCGGCGGGCCGCCGAGGGCCAGCAGGTCCAGGGTTCCGTCCTCGTGGTCGCGCTCGAACAATCGCTCCAGCGACAGCAGCGACGCCAGGGCGAGGGCCAGCCAGGCGATGCCGGGGGCGATGACCGCCAGCCGGTCCGGTTCGGGTCCGATCGCCAGCGGCAGCAGGGTCGTGATCCCGGCGTAGAAGGCCAGGGCCGGCAAGGGTCCGCCGCCCCGCCCCCAGGCCAGGGCCAGTTCGCGCCGCAGCAGGACCAGCAGCGGGCTCACGCGCCGATCTCCACCGCCCGGGCCGGGATCGGCAGGGGATCATGCACCGCGGCCAGCATCAGGCCGCCGCCGGCCAGGTGAGCGGCCATCAGCCCTCCGATCCGCTCGCGCCAGACGCTGTCCAGCGGGGCCAGGGGCTCGTCCAGCAGCCACAGCGCGCGGGGCGCGGCGACCAGCCGGGCCAGGGCCACCCGCCGCCGCTGCCCGGCGGACAGCTTGCGCACCTCGAGGTCCAGCAGGCGGGCCAGTTCGAGGGTTTCCGCCGCGCTCGCCAGTCCGGCCGCGTCGGCGCCGGTCCAGCGGGCGGCGAAGGCCAGCTCCTCCCGCGCCGTCCGCCCGCCCTTGAGGCCGTCCAGGTGGCCGATCAAATGAAGCCCGGTGGCCCGCGCCTCATCCGCGTCTTCCACGCCGGCGAACCGCACCGTCCCGGCGGCCGGCCGCAGCAGCCCCGCCACCGCCCGCAGCAGACTGGTCTTGCCCGCGCCGTTGCGGCCGGTCAGGGCGACCGCCTCGCCGGCGGCGACAGTAAAGTCCAGGTGCTCGAACAGCAGTCGCTCGCCCCGGCGGATGGCGAGAGCCTCGATCTGGACCAGCGAAATCATGTAGACACCTGAGAACGGCTCGCAAAGTCCCTGACGCCGACATGGACGTTTAACGAAACGCGGAGTATGCAGCCCGCCATCGGCCCCGCGCGCCCGCGCGCGGAGTTCCGCCGCGCAGAAGGGGACGCTGTGAGTCCTCTCCGAGCGCGCGATCCCGGAAGTGGTTTTCGGGCGGCCGAGAACAGGAAAGGACTCCCCCACATGGCGTCGATCGACAGCCTGCATACCCGCCGCACCCTCACGGTCGGCGGGACCTCCTACGTCTACTACAGCCTGAGCGCGGCGGAAGACGCCGGTCTGAAAGGCGTGAGCCGCCTGCCCGTGTCAATGAAGGTTCTGCTCGAGAACCTCCTGCGCAACGAAGACGGGACCGACACGGACGAGACCGACCTGAAGGCGGTCGCCGCCTGGGTCGACAACAAGGGCAGCGTCGAACACGAAATCAGCTTCCGCCCCGCCCGCGTCCTGATGCAGGATTTCACCGGCGTTCCGGCTGTGGTCGATCTGGCCGCCATGCGCGACGCCATGACCGCGCTGGGCGCCGACCCGACCAAGATCAACCCGCTGATCCCCGTCGATCTGGTCATCGACCACTCGGTGATGGTCGACTTCTTCGGCACGGCCAAGAGCTACGACTCCAACGTCGACAGGGAATACGAGCGCAACATCGAGCGTTACCGCTTCCTGCGCTGGGGCTCGTCGGCCTTCAACAATTTCCGCGTCGTGCCCCCGGGCACCGGCATTTGCCACCAGGTGAACCTGGAATACCTGGCCCAGACCGTCTGGACCGCGCCCAACCCCGACCAGCCGGAAACCGAGCTGGCCTATCCCGACACCGTGGTCGGCACCGATTCGCACACCACCATGGTCAACGGCCTGTCGGTGCTGGGCTGGGGCGTCGGCGGCATCGAGGCCGAGGCGGCCATGCTCGGCCAGGCCATCCCGATGCTGATCCCCGAAGTGATCGGCTTCCGCCTGACCGGCGCCCTGCCGGAAGGCGCGACCGCCACCGACCTGGTGCTGACCGTCACCCAGATGCTGCGCAAGAAGGGCGTGGTCGGCAAGTTCGTCGAGTTCTTCGGCGCCGGTC
This sequence comes from Caulobacter sp., assembly GCA_030678995.1. Lineage (GTDB taxonomy): Bacteria > Pseudomonadota > Alphaproteobacteria > Caulobacterales > Caulobacteraceae > Caulobacter. The sequence goes on along the minus strand of JAUXTQ010000024.1, from coordinate 71,316 downwards.
TGGCCAGCCTAACCATCGAGGACCAGGCGACCATCGCCAACATGGCCCCCGAATACGGCGCCACCTGCGGCTTTTTCCCGATCAGCCAGTCGACCATCGACTACCTGCGCGCCACCAACCGCGACGCCCAACGGGTCAACCTGGTCGAGGCCTACGCCAAGGCCCAGGGCCTGTGGTTCGATCCGGAAGCCGAAGAGCCGGTGTTCACCGACGTGCTGGAGCTGGCGCTGGGCGACGTTCTGCCCTCGCTGGCCGGCCCCAAGCGTCCGCAGGACCGGGTGCTGCTGAGCGACGCCGCCGCCGCCTTCGAGGCCGCGCTGGGCGACGAGTTCGGCAAGAAGGAACAGACCGACCGCCGCATCGCGGTGACCGGCGAGACCTTCGATGTCGGCCACGGCGACGTGGTCATCGCGGCCATCACCAGCTGCACCAACACCTCCAACCCCAGCGTCCTGATCGCCGCCGGCCTGCTGGCCAAGAACGCGGTGGCCAAGGGCCTGAAGGTCAAGCCCTGGGTGAAGACCTCGCTGGCCCCCGGCTCGCAGGTGGTCACCGACTACCTGGCCAAGGCCGGCCTGACCAAGCACCTGGACGCCCTGGGCTTCAACCTGGTCGGCTACGGCTGCACCACCTGTATCGGCAACTCCGGCCCGCTGCCGGAAGCGGTCAGCGCGGCGGTCAACGAGGGCGACCTGGTCGCCTGCTCGGTGCTGTCGGGCAACCGCAACTTCGAAGGCCGGGTGAACCCCGACGTGCGCGCCAACTACCTGGCCAGCCCGCCGCTGGTGGTGGCCTACGCCCTCGCCGGCTCGATGCGCATCGACCTGATCAACGAGCCGCTCGGCCTCGACAAGAAGGGTCAGCCCGTCTTCCTCAAGGACATCTGGCCGACCTCCAAGGACATCGCCGCCCTGCAGCGCAAGTCGGTCACCAGCGAGATGTTCGCCAAGCGCTACGGCGACGTCTTCAAGGGCGACAAGCACTGGCAGGCGATCAAGGTCGAGGGCGGCCAGACCTACGGCTGGGACATGGGCTCGACCTACGTCCAGAACCCACCCTACTTCGAGGGCATGTCCATGACGCCGGCCGGCGTGAAGGACATCATCGAGGCGCGCATCCTGGGCGTCTTCGGCGACTCGATCACCACCGACCACATCAGCCCGGCCGGCTCGATCAAGAAGACCTCGCCCGCCGGCGAGTACCTGCTGGGGCGGCAGGTGCGCTTCGAGGACTTCAACGGCTACGGCTCGCGCCGCGGCAACCATGAAGTGATGATGCGCGGCACCTTCGCCAACATCCGCATCCGCAACAAGATCACGCCGGATATCGAGGGCGGGGTAACCAAACACTTCCCCTCCGGCGAGGTCATGTCGATTTACGACGCCGCCATGCGCTACGAGACCGAAGGCCGTCCGGCCGTCGTCTTCGCGGGCAAGGAGTACGGCACCGGCTCGTCCCGCGACTGGGCGGCCAAGGGCGCCAAGCTGCTGGGCGTGCGCGCGGTGATCGCCGAGACCTTCGAGCGCATTCACCGCTCCAACCTGGTCCAGATGGGCGTCTTGCCACTGCAGTTCCTGTCGGACGGCTGGCAGCGCCTGGGCCTGACCGGCGAGGAAATCGTCTCGATCCGGGGCCTGCAGGACCTCGCGCCCCGCAAGCAGCTGATCGTCGAGCTGTACCGACCGTCGGACGGCCGCATCGCCCGCTTCCCGGTCCGCTGCCGCATCGATGGCCCGACGGAACTGGAGTACTTCCAGAACGGCGGCGTGCTGAACTACGTGCTGCGCAACCTCGCCGGCGGCGCGGCGTAGGGCTGAAGATGCTCCCCCATTGGGGGAGCTGTCCGCAAAGCGGACTGAGGGGGTCCCCCGAGACCTGAGCGGACCCCCTCCGTCTCGCCTTGCGGCGATCCACCTCCCCCGATGGGGAGGATCCCTTCACGGCCTCGTGAAACGCGCGCGGCCGTCTTCTCCGATTAAGTGCGGCGCGATGCGCAAAGCCCTTCTCGCCTTTGTCGTTTTGATGTTGCTGTCGCCGACGGCGGCGCCGGCGCGTGTCCGGCCGCCGGTCGTGGTGGAGCTGTTCACCGCCCAGGGCTGCTCGTCCTGCCTCAAGGCCAACACCCTGGTCTCGGAGCTGGCCGAGCGGCCCGACGTCCTGGCCCTGACCTTCGGGGTCGACTACTGGGACTACCTCGGCTGGCCGGACACCTACGCCAGGCCCGAATTCACCGAGCGCCAGCGGGCCTACGCCCGAAAGCTGGCCCTGCGCGAGGTCTACACCCCGCAGGTGGTCGTCGATGGCCAGGCCCAGGCCTCCGGCGTCCGCGGCGACCGCGTCGAGGCCCTGGTCACCGCCGCCCTCAGGACCCCGACCAATCCGCCGGACATGCTGTTCATGGGAACCCGCCGGGTGGCCGTGGGCTCCGGGCCGGTCCCGCGCGGCGGGGCCGAGGTCTGGCTGATCCGCTATGACCCGCGCGAGCAGGAGGTCACGCCCAAGCGGGGCGACAACCGCGGCCAGACCCTGGTCCAGCGCAACGTCGTGCGCGAGGTCGTCCGCCTGGGCGGCTGGCGCGGCAAGCCGACCGCCTACCGCATTCCCGCGACCGAGATCGAGGGCCTGTCCACCGCCATCCTGGTGCAGGCGGCCAAGGGCGGCCGGATCATCGCGGTGCTGCTGCGGTAGCTGCCCTGCGTGGTTCGAGACGCTCGGCTGGCGCCTCGCTCCTCACCATGACGAACAGTTTTGCAGCCCACCCATAGACGTCATCCTGAGGAGCGGCGAAGCCGCGTCTCGAAGGACGCACTAAACCCGCAGCATCAGCCCGCCGTCCACGCCCAGAGCCTGGCCCGTCACGAAGCCGCCGTCGTCGGAGGCGAGGAACAGGGCCGCGCGGGCGATGTCGATCGGCTGGCCCAGGCGTTTGAGCGCCGACTTCTTCGCCCACACAGCCGCCACCTCGTCGTGGGCGAAGCTGGCGGCGGTCATGCCGGTGGCGATGGCCCCGGGCAGGATGGCGTTGCTGGTCACCCCCTGCCGCCCGAGTTCGAGGGCGAAGGTGCGCATCATGCCGACCACGCCGGCCTTGGACGCCGAATAGGCCACCAGGCCGTTGTCGGTGTGCTTCGCCATGATCGAGGCGGTGAAGATCAGCCGCCCGGCGGGCGACCTGACCAGGTGCTTGACGGCCTCGCGGCTGAGGCGGAAGGCAGCGCGCAGATTGACCGCGATCTGCCGGTCGAAGGCCTCGTCGGTGGTTTCGCCCACCGGGCTCGAGCCGGACACGCCGGCGTTGTTGTAAACGATGTCCAGCCCGCCGAAGGCTTCAACCGCCCGGCCCACGATAGCCGCCGGCGCGCCGTCTTCGCTGATGTCCTGGCCGAGGGTCTCGATGGAGGGATGGTCGAAGACGAGATTGGCGTCCGGCCGGTCGACGGCCAGCACCCTGGCGCCCTCGCTGGCGAACAGTTCGGCGCTGGCGCGGCCGATGCCGCTGGCCGCCCCGGTGACGATGGCCCTGCGGCCCTCAAGTCTGCCCATGCCGATTCCCCTCCATCCTGCGCTGCGGACCGATTGATCCTGCGCCGTGGACAAAATGAAACCCCCGCTGCCGGAGGGGAAGACAACGGGGGCTCATCAGAGAGGGGTCTTTAAAGTATCGGCCGATCCGAAACCCGCGATCCCAGGGGGGCTGGGGGGGCTGTTCAGGATCCGGGACCAGCGAGGCTTCCGACCGGCCGACGCTGTTAAACTGGCGGGTGTTACCGGCGGGGGCGCGTCCGAAATAAGGTCTTTTCGGGGCGCTGAATGACCGCTGTTCCACAATTCGCCCAAGCGTGGCTTTTCCGCGACGCCTCTCGCCAACCGGGCCGATTCAGAGCTAGCCTGACATCTGCATGGCGTTCGATCCGACATACGCCCAGCCCAGCGCCGCCGTGGTCTTCTTCGAGCGGCGCGAACTGGAGCGGCTGCTCCGTCTCTACGGACGGATGGTGGCGGCCGGCGAATGGCGCGACTACGCCATTGCCGGCCTGTCGGAGAGCGCCGTGTTCAGCGTCTTCCGCCGCGCCTCTGAACAGCCGCTCTACCGCATCGAGAAGCGTCCGGCGCTGGCGCGCAAGCAGGGCGCCTGGGCGGTGCTGACCCAGGGCGGCCATATCCTCAAGCGCGGTCACGACCTGGAGCAGGTCCTGCGGGTGTTCGACAAGGGCCGCTTCACCGTCGTGGAGTAGCAGGCGTGGAATAGCAAAAGGCCCCGCCGGTTTCCCGACGGGGCCCTGTGTTCAGCACGGCAGAGGCCGCTAGTCCCGGCGCACGCCCATGAAGGCGAGCAGGAACTGGAACAGGTTGATGAAGTCCAGGTAGAGGTTCAGCGCGCCCATGTTGGTGGCGACCGCCATGCCCTCTCCGTTGCCCTTCACCTCGTAGTAGATCATCTTGAGGCGCTGGGTGTCGTAGGCTGTCAGGCCGGCGAAGATCAGCACGCCGACGGCGTTGATGATCCAGTAGAGCGCCGGCAGGTTGAGGAACATGTTGACCAGGCTGGCGATCACCAGACCCCACACGCCCATGATCAGGAAGCTGCCGAAGCCGGTCAGGTTCTTCTTGGTGGTGTAGCCGACCAGGCTCAGGGCGCCGAAGGCGCTGGCCGTGATCAGGAAGGTCATGAAGATCGAGGCGCCGGTGTAGAGCAGCAGCCAGATGCCCAGGCCCGCGCCGATCGCCGTGACGATCGCCCAGTAATAGATGCCCGAGCTGCGCGCGGTCATGTTGCGCATGCCGAACATGGCGACGAGCACCATGGCCAGCGGCGCGAAGCGCACGATCTGGCCCAGCATCGTGAAGCCCGCCAGGGCGCCGGACGGCGTGGTGACGTAGAGCAGGCTGGCGACCGCCGGGATGTTGGATGTCGCGTAGGCAAGGCCGGCCGACAGCAGCAGGCCGAGCATCATCTTGTTGTAGACGCCGATCATGAAGCTGCGCAGGCCCATATCCATGGACATGTCGCCGGCCTGCGGGATCGAGCGCGTCGCGCCGCGATCAAAGTCGCTCATCGAGTAAACCCTATGGTTCCGCGCCCATGACGGACGCGAAGTGAATATCGGGGTTCCGCCCATCCGGCGCAAGCGGTGTCCGAATAACGGACGCGTCGGGTCATTCCGTCCTGAGCACCGGCGCCGGGCGCTTCGACAGGGCCTGGATCGCCGCCAGCAGGCCGCCGAGGGTCGCCAGACCGGCCGCCGCGCCCAGCAGGGCGGCCACCCCGGCCCAGTCGACGCTCCACTGCGCCTCGAATACCTTGACCACCACCGGCCAGGCGGCGGCGTAGCCCAGGGCCACCCCGGCGAGGCCCGCAATCAGGCCGACCGCGCCGTATTCGACGCCGTAGGCCAGCAGGATCTGCGCCCGCGAACCGCCCAGCACCTTCAGGGTCGCCGCTTCCCGCGCCCGGGCCCGGGCGCCGGCGGCGATGGCGCCGGCCAGCACCAGCAGCCCCGCGAGGGCCGCCACGGAGGCCGCGCCCTGGATCGCCAGCACCAGCCGGTCGAGCATCTCGGTCGCCGCCTCCAGCTGTTCGCGGACGCTGATCACGTTGACCATCGGAAAATCACGGCCGAGCGCCCGGGTGACCGCGGCTTCCTGCGCCTTGTCAGCCTTGGCGATGGCCACGTGGCGCAAGCCCGCCCCTTCCAGCGCCGAGGGATTGATGATGATCGGGAAAGCCGGCCCAAAGCCGCCCCAGTCGACCTTGCGCAGCACGGCGACCCTCGCGTCGATCTCGCGGCCGAGGACATTGAGGGTGATCGTGTCGCCGACCCGCAGTCCGCCGCCCGCCGCCGCGTCGGCCTCGAGGGCCACCAGGGGCTCGCCGCTGTAGTTCGCCGGCCACCAGCGGCCGGAGGTCACCCCGGCCTCGACGGGGATCGGGCCGATGGCCGAGATCTGGATGTCGTTGTCATAGGCCCAGCGCTCACTGTCCTTGATCTGCTTGAGGTCGACCGGTTCGCCCTTGATCCGCACGATGCGGCCGGTGGTGAACGGCGCGCGCAGCCAGTTGCGGTCGGTCAGGTGGACGGCGAAGGCCTTGCGCACGGCTGCATCGAACTCGACGGCGCGCTCGCCGGGGATCTCGGTGAACACCATGGCCGGGGCGGTGCGGGGCGCCACCTCGCTGACCTGGGCCAGCAGGCTCGACTGGATCAGCACCACCGCCGCCAGCAGGGCGACGCCCAGGCCGATGGCCGGGGCGGCGGTGCGGGCCGCCGAACGGGGTCCGGCGAGATTGGCGATGCCGATGCGCACCGCCCCGCGAGCGAAGCCCCGGAGGCGTCCGGCGCCCCAGGCCGCGCCGCGTCCGATGGCCCAGAGCAGGCCGAAGGCGAAGGCCACGCCGGCGATCATGATCCCGGCCGCCACCGGCGTCGGCGCCGTGACCACTGCCAGGCCGGCCAGGCCCACGCCGGCCAGCAGGGCGACGATCACCTCAGGCCCGAAGCCGAGCCGGCCGGTCAGGTCGCGGCGGAACAGGGAGGACGGCGGCGTGGCCCGGGCGCGGGCCAGCGGGGCCAGGCTGAAGGCGGCGGCGGCCAGCAGGCCGAACAGCGCCGCCTTGGCCAGCGGCGCCGGATAGACGGCGAACAGGGCCGGGACCGGCAGCTTGTCGGCGGCCAGCTGACCCAGCACCAGCGGGGCCGCCGCGCCGACCGCCAGGCCGATGCCGACACCCAGCGCCGACAGGACCGAGATCTGGATCAGGTAGAGGTTACGGATCAACGCCCCCTCCGCGCCGAGGGCCTTGAGCACCGCGATGGAGGGCTTGCGCTGCTCCAGATAGGCCGAGACGGCCCCGGCCACGCCCAGTCCGCCGGCCACCAGCGAGGCCAGGCCGATGAAGCCGAGGAAATACTCCAGCTGGTCGATCAGCCGCTTGAATCCTCCGGCGGCCTCGTTGCGGCCGCGGGCCTCGAACCCCTGTTTCTTGAGCGTCTTCACCAGGGTGTCGATGGCGGCGTTGGTCGCCAGTGCCGGCTTGAGAGCGATGCGCACGGCCTCGCCGGTGTTGGGCAGACCGGGTTGCAGGAAGCCGCCCTTCTCGACGGCGTCGAGGCTGGTCAGGACCCGCGGGCCGAGGCCGAAGCCGCGTCCGAGCCGGTCCGGCTCAGAGACCAGCACGGCGCGGGCGATGAAGGCCGCTTCGCCAACCAGAAAGCGGTCGCCGAGCTTGAGGTTCAGACGGTCGAGCAGGGTCTGCTCCACCGCCGCGCCGGCGGCGTCGCCCTGGGGCCGGAAGACGGCGGCCAGGGACTGCGCGCCCCGCAGTTCGACCCTGCCGGCCAGCGGATAGCCGTCCGACACCCCGCGCAGCTCGACCAGGCGGCGCTCGCCGGAGGCCGCCTCGGCCATGGCGGACGAGGCCGCCGACCAGGCCGTCGCGCCCATGGCGTCGAACCGCTCGTGCTCGGCCGGGGTGAACCGGCGGCGGTCGACGGTCACCCGCAGGTCGCCGCCAAGGATTTCGCGGGCCTCGACGGCCAGGCCCTTGCGGAAGGCCTCGGCGGTCGAGCCGGCGGCGGCGATGGCCGCCACCCCCAGGGCCAGGCAAGCGAGAAAGATGCGGAAGCCGGCCACGCCGGACCGCAGCTCCCTCAGGGCGAAGCGGAGGGACAATGGCATTTGTATTGGGGGCATCAGGCGTCGCCGACGATCTTGCCGGCGGCCATGGTCACCTGCCGGCCGGCCCGGGCGGCCAGGGCCGTATCATGGGTCACCAGCACCAGAGCCGCGCCGGTCTCGGCGACCAGGTCGAACATCAGGTCGGCGACCCCCGCGGCATTGGCCGCGTCGAGGTTGCCGGTGGGCTCGTCGGCGAACAGCAGGGACGGCTCAATGGCCAGGGCCCGGGCCAGGGCCACCCGCTGCTGCTCCCCGCCCGACAGCTGGGTCGGATAGTGGCGCAGGCGCTCGGTCAGACCCACACGGCCAAGCCAGTCTCGGGCGATGCGGCCGGCGTGCGGAACCCCGGCCAGCTCCAGCGGCGCGGCGACGTTCTCCTCGGCGGTCATGTTGGGCAGCAGGTGGAAGGACTGAAAGACCAGCGACACCCGCCCGCGCCGCAGGCGGGCCCGGCCGTCCTCGCCCAGGTCGGCCAGGTCCTCGCCGAACAGCCGCACCCGGCCCGAGGTCGGCCGCTCAAGGCCCGCGGCCACCGCGATCAGGGACGACTTGCCCGAGCCGGACGGCCCGACCACCGCCACCCGCTCGCCGGGGGCCACCTCCAGGCTCACCCCGCGCAGGATCTCGACGGGTCCGGCGACGGACGGCAGGGTCAGGGTCACCGTGTCGAGGGACAGCGGCTGGGCGGCGGGCGTGGCGTCGAACATTTTTTCAGGCTGTCTTTGCGTGGGGGTTTTGTGGCCGGGCGAAGTTCACCCTACATAGGGTGAAGCCATGGCCAGCACACCTTACGGTCCCGTCACACGTCGCGTTCTGGGCGCCCTGATCCTCGGGGCGGCCGCATCGCGGGCGTTCGCCGCGCCAAAGCCGCGCGTCGTCACCCTGCTGGGCGACTCGATCACCGCCGGCTACGGCCTGCCCGCCCGCGACGCCCTGCCGGCGCGGCTGGAGGCGGCGCTGAAGCCGCGGGCGCCCGGCGTTCGGGTGCGCGGGGCCGGGGTCAGCGGCGACACCAGCGCCGGCGGCGCGGCGCGGGTCGACTTCAGCGTCCAGGCCGACACCGTCGTATGCGTCGTGGCCCTGGGCGGCAACGACCTGCTGCAGGGCCTGGATCCCCGGCAGACCAGGGCCAATCTCGACCGCATCATCCGCCGGCTGAAGGCCCGGCGGATCACCGTGGTGCTGGCCGGCCTGACCGCGCCCAACGCCATCGGCCGGTCCTATGCCCGCGATTTCGGGGCCGTCTTCCCGGCGCTGGCCAAGCAGCATGGCCTGACCCTCTATCCGAACCTGCTGGACGGGGTGGCGGGCAATCCGCGCCTCAATCAGCGGGACGGCATCCATCCCAACGCCGTCGGCGTCACCGTCATCGCCGCCCGCCTGGCGCCCGTCGTGGCGCGGGTTTTGGCGACCAGAAGTTAGCTGAACCGCATTGCGTCCTTCGACACGGCCCTTTCGGGCCTGCTCAGGATGACGTGCACCGTAGACGTCATGGTGAGCAGCGCCGAAGGCGCGTGTCGAACCACGAACCACGAACTTGAGGGAACCTGAATGCAGTATTCGAAGCTCGGCCGCACCGGCCTGGATGTCAGCCGTGTGTGCCTGGGCACCATGACCTGGGGGTCGCAGAACAGCGAGGCCGAGGCCCACACCCAGATGGACTACGCCTTCGAGCGCGGCGTGAATTTCTGGGACACCGCCGAGATGTACGCCTCCCCGCCGACGCGGGAGACGCAGGGCTCCACCGAACGCTACATCGGGACCTGGCTGGCCAGGAGCGGCAAGCGCGACCGGATCGTGCTGGCCTCCAAGGTCGCCGGCCGGGGCGCGGCCTTCGGCGGGCTGGACTGGCTGCGGGCCGACAAGGCCACGCCGCGCCAGACCAGGGCCCAGATCGACGAGGCGGTGGCGGGTTCGCTCAAGCGGCTGCGGACCGACTATCTCGATCTCTACCAGCTGCACTGGCCCGACCGGCCGATCCGCACCTTCGGCGGCATGACCTTCAAGGACTACGACCAGGACTATGAGTCCTTCCAGGCGATCCTCGAGGCGCTGGACGGCCATGTGAAGGCCGGGCGGATCCGGGCCATCGGCGTCTCCAACGAGTTTCCCTGGGGCGTGATGCGGTTCCTGGCGGAGTCGGAGCAGCGCGGCCTGCCGCGCATCGCCTCGATCCAGAACGCCTACCACCTGGCCAACCGGGTGTTCGAGTTCGGCCTGGCCGAGATCGCCATGCGCGAGGACGTCGGCCTGCTGGCCTACTCACCGCTGGGCCAGGGCGTGCTGACCGGCAAATACCTCGACGGGGCCCTGCCCGCCGGGACCCGCAAGACCCTCTACAACCGCCTGCAACGGTACGAGGGTCCGGGCGCCGAGGAGGCAGTCCGCGCCTATGTGGGCCTGGCCCGCGACCACGGCCTGGACCCGGCCCAGCTGGCCCTGAAGTTCGTCGATTCCCGCCCCTTCGTGACCGCCACCATCATCGGCGCGACCTCGATGGCGCAACTGAAGACCGACATCGACGCGTTTGAGCTGGACTGGACCGACGAGCTGGAAAAGGCGGTGACGGCGATCCACATCCAGCAGCCCAATCCCTGTCCCTGACCATGATCCGCCTGTTCGCCGCCATTGCTGTTCCGGAGGACATCGGCGAGCCGCTGCTGCGCCGCCAGCACGGGCTGCCGGGTGCCCGGTGGCGGCCGCTGGAGGCGCTGCACATCACGCTCAGGTTCTTCGGCGACGTGCAGGAGCGGGTCGCCGAGGACCTCGATCTCGAGCTTGAGCGGATCACCAGCGCGCCGTTCGGCCTGACCCTCGACAGCGTCGGGGCGTTCGGTGAAGGGCCGGACATCCATGCCGTCTGGGCGGGCGTCGCCGAGAGCGAGCCGCTACGGGTGCTGGCCGGGCGCTGCGAGACGGCCGCCCGCCGGGCCAGGATCACGCCGGACGGCCGGGCCTACCGGCCGCACCTGACCATGGCCTATCTGCGCCGGCCCGACCCGGCCGACGTCGCCGCCTGGATCCAGGCCAACGCCCTGCTCAGATCGCCGCCCTTCGCCGTGGACCGGTTCGGCCTCTATTCGACCCACCAGACCAGCGAGGGCTCGCGCTACGTGCTGGAACGGGAATATCGGCTGTAGGCGCGCGCGTTCCGCAGGTGGTCCGGGCCCGGGTCAGCACTCCACCCTGTTGACCGCCAGGCCCACCGCCAGCCCGCCCAGCGAGGTTTCCTTGTAGATCTCGTTCATGTCCTCGCCGGTGCGCTTCATGGTGGCGATGACCTTGTCGAGGCTGACGCTGTGCTCGCCGTCGCCCAGCAAGGCCAGTCTTGCCGCGTCGATGGCCTTGATGGCGCCCATGGCGTTGCGCTCGATGCAGGGGATCTGCACCAGGCCGCCGATCGGGTCGCAGGTGAGGCCCAGGTTGTGCTCCATGCCGATCTCGGCGGCGTTCTCGATCTGTGTGTTGGTCCCGCCCAGCGCCGCGCAGAGGCCGGCGGCGGCCATCGAGCAGGCCACGCCCACCTCGCCCTGGCAGCCGACCTCGGCGCCGCTGATCGAGGCGTTCGTCTTGTAGAGGGCCCCGACGGCGCCGGCGGTCAGCAGGAAGGTGCGGCGGCCCTCCGCCGTGCCCTGGTAGAACCGGTCATAGAAGCGCAACACCGCCGGGATCAGCCCCGCCGCGCCGTTGGTCGGGGCGGTGACCACCCTGCCGCCGGCGGCGTTCTCCTCGTTGACCGCCAGGGCCCAGAGGTTGACGAAATCCATGGCCGCCAAAGGGTCGCTGATCTGCCTCTCGACCTTGGCCATGATCGCCTGGTGCACCTGCTGCGCCCGCCGCTTGACCTTCAGGCCCCCTGGCAGGGTCCCGCCGATGCGCATGCCACGGTCGATACAGGCCTCCATGGCCTCGAAGACACCATCCAGGCCGGCGATGACCTCGGCCTCGGATCGCCGGATCCGCTCGTTGGCCATCATCGCCTCGGCGATGGTCACCTCCGCCGCGGCGGTCATCTGCAAGAGGTCGGCGCCGGACTCGAAGGGATAGGGGACGTCGGGCCCGGTCTCATCGCCCGTGTTGCGGAAGATCTCCTCCTCGTCGCGGACAAAGCCGCCGCCGATGGAGAACCAGGACCGCTGCAGCAGAGCCTCCTCGCCGGCGAAGACAGTGAAGGTCAAGGCGTTGGGGTGTTGCGGCAGCCGCTCGCGGCCGGCCCAGACGATATCCCCGGCCTCGTCGAAGGCGATGCCGGGGCCGTCGCCGCCCAGGGTCATCCACTGTTCGGACCGCAAGGCCGCCAGCGCCGCTTCGCCGGCGTCGGGATCAAGGGTGGCGGGCTCGAAGCCCATCAGCCCGAGCATGACCGCGGTGTCCGTCGCGTGGCCTTTGCCGGTCAGCGCCAGCGACGCGTAGAGCTTGACCCGCACCCGCGTGATCGCCGTCGGCAGGCTGGCCGCCCGCAGCAGCCCCACAAACCGCACCGCGGCGGTCATCGGGCCCATGGTGTGCGAACTCGACGGACCGATACCCGGCTTGAACAGGTCGAAGACGCTGACGGTCATTCTGACTCCGGGTGTTCCGGTGATCTGGCCCGGTCCCCTCGCTCCCGTTTTCCCGGCGAAGGCCGGGATCCAGATTCAGCTACGGCGTTGGGTCAAGTTCCCGAGACTCGGCGCCCTTTGATCTGGGCCCCGGCCTTCGCCGGGGAAACGGAATCGCGTGTGGAACTACAGCCGCTCGCCCCGGGTCGCGTCACGGGCCGCCTTGAACTCGGACCCTTCACCCCACTCCGGCCAGCGCTTCGACGTGGCCAGGTCGCGGCCCAGGCCGTAGAGCAGGGCGATGTCGGCGGCCATGCCGTCCATCGACCAGCTGTCGGACCATTCGTCGGCCGGCTGGTGGTACATGCTGGTGCGATAGGTCTGGTCGAAGGCCTGGCCGGCCGCGAGGCCGCCGTTGAGCATGTCCTGGCCCGAGCCGAACGAGATGGCCGGCACGCCGCGCTTGGCGAACGGGAAGTGGTCCGAACGGAAGAAGTAGCCGGCTTCCGGCGAGGGGTCGGGCGTGTAGGTGCGGCTGCGTTTGGCGCCTTCGGCCACCAGCATGTCCAGCAGCTCCAGCTTGGCGTTGCCCGAGATGGTGAAATCGCGGGCCGGGCCCGTGGGGTCCAGGGCGTCGGTGTTCAGCACGCCGACGGTCGTCGAGAGCGGATAGAGCGGGTTGGCGGCATAGTATTCCGAACCCAGCAGGCCGCGCTCCTCGGCGGTCACCCACAGGAAGACGATCGAGCGGTCGGTGCGGGGCGCGGCCTTATACAGGCGGGCCATCTCCAGCAGGGCCGCCGTGCCCGTCGCGTTGTCCACGGCGCCGTTGTAGATGGTGTCGCCCTTCGCGTCGGGCCTGCCGATGCCGAGGTGATCCCAGTGGGCGGTGTAGAACACGGTCTCGTCCGGCCTCGTGGTTCCGGGCAGCAGGCCGACCACGTTCTTCGAGATGATCACCTCGTGCTTGACCTTGTAGTCGCCCGAGAGGGTCACGCCCTTCAGCTCGACCGGCTGGAACGCGCGGGTCTGGGCCTGGCGCTTGAGGGTCTCGTAGTCGAAGCCCGAGGCGGCCAGCCAGGCGGCGGCGGTGTCGCGCTGGACCCAGCCCTCGACCGGCGCATGCACCCGGGTCGGATCGTCGCGGACGATGTCGAACATCTCGTTGGTGTTGGAGTTCTTGACCGTCGCCCAGCCGTAGGAGGCGGGTCCGGTCTCATGCACCACGATGAAGCCCAGGGCGCCCTGGCGGGCCGCTTCCTCGAACTTGTAGGTCCAGCGGCCATAGTAGGTCATGGCCTTGCCGCCGAAGTCGCCCTGACCTGTCTCGAAGTCGGCGTCATTGATCAGGACCAGGACGATCTTGCCCTTCAGGTCCATGCCCTTGAAGTCATCCCAGTCACGTTCGGGCGCCTTGATGCCGTAGCCGGCGAAGACGATCGGGGCATTGGCGAAGGTCACGCTGTCGACGTTGGTCTGGGCGGCGCGGATGGCGATTTCCTCGCCCTGGGTCAGGGCGGTGGTCTTGCCGCCCACGGTCACGCCCAGGCTTGGCGTTCCGATGATCTGGAAGCGGGCCAGCGGCACGTCCTGGGTCCAGGCGCGCTTGCCGTCCTTCAGGTCGCCGCCGGGCTCGAGGCCGATCTTCCGCAGCTGGGCGATCAGATAGGCGACGGTCTTTTCCTCGCCCGCCGAGGCCGGGGCGCGACCCTCGAACTCGTCCGACGACAGCGTCTTGATGTCGACCGCCAGGCGAGCGGTGTCGACGGCTGTCGCGATGGCCGGAGCGGCGGCGAAGGCGATCAGCGGAGCCGCGCAGAGGGCGGCGGCGATCAGAAGCTTTTTCATCGAACAACGCTCTTCGTGGAGAGGATTTTGCGGCCCGGACCCTATCGCCCGTAAGACCTGTTCGCAAAGCGCTGATTCAGAGGATCAGTCCGCCGTCGACCACAATGGTCTGGCCGGTGATGTAGGAGGCCAGCGGCGACGCGAGGAACAGCACCGCCCCGGCCATGTCGGCGGGGGTGCCCAGCCGATGCATGGGAATGCTCCTCAGGCTGGCGGCCAGGCGGTCGGGGTGTTCGGTGGTGACCTTGGTCAGTTTGGTGTCGACCAGGCCCGGCGCCAGGCAATTCACCCGCACGCCGTCGGTCGCCCAAGCCTGGCCCAGGGTACGGGTCAGGGCCACGACCCCGGCCTTGGAGGCGTTGTAGGCCGGGTTGCCCCGGGTGGCGTGGAAGGCCGAGGTGGAGCTGACCGTGACGATATTGCCGCCCGAGGCCTTGAGGTCCTCCAGGAAGCGCATGGAGCAGGCCATCATGCTGTCGAGGTTGACCGAGACCACCTTGCGGAAGCCCTCCATGTCGAACTCGCCCTTGCGATAGAGCACCGTGCCCTGTGCCAGCACCAGCACGTCCAGCCCGTCGAAGGGCGACGGCGCGGCGGCCACCGCGGCGGAGTCGGAGACATCGACGCGGTTGTAGGCCAGGCCCGACAGGTCGGATCCTTCCTCGGCGCGATAGTCGGCGGCCTCCCGCGTACCCCAGACGGCGACCCTCGCGCCGCGCTCGCGGAACGCATGGGCAATGCCGTTGCCGATGCCGCTGGAACCGCCGACGACCAGCACCCGCTTGCCGGTGAAATCCATGTCGTTCATCGCGTTTCCTCCCGCTGACTTCCGACCAGCTCGCGCCATTGACGTTAGGGGCGTCAAGGCAGGGACAGACACCGCAGGTGTCTGTCCCTAGGAGACTCTCCGCGCATCCACCGCCCAGCGTTCCACCGACCCATCCTCCGACACCACGTGAATGGCGTCATAGAGGTTGATCGTCGGGTCGCAGTGGCCGGGTTGCAGCCAGACGATGGCGCCGGCCTTCGGCGCATCCTCCGGCCAGGGGGCGGCCGGGTCGGCGTCCAGGGCGTCCACGGCGGCGATGAAGTCGCCACCCTTGAGCGCGGCAAGGCCCGAAGGATGGATGACCATGCCGTGCTCGTCGCCCATCGCCCGCCAGAGGGACCCCGCCGCCGCCCCGGCCGCGACCTTCGCCGGCGGACCGTCGACCGACAGGGCCTTGAAACCGGCGTCGACGGTGACGTGGCTCTTGTGGTTGGCCGAGGCCACGCTGGCGACGACGAACAACGCCTGTTCGAACGGCCAGCTTCCTTCCGGGCCGCCGCAGGCCTCGTATTCCACGTCCATGACCGCGTAGGAGCCGGCCTGGATCTCGGTGAAGACGCCGGAGACCAGGTCCCAGGCATGGGTGCCGGTGCCGCCGCCGGTGACCACGCCGGGCGCCAGGTTGGCCTGCCGCAGGGCCTCGACCACGCCGGCCAGGCTGGCGGTCACCGCATCGTCACCGGCCCGGCGGGGGGCGATATCCAGATGCTGCAGGTGGCCGGCATAGGCCTGGACCCCGGCGTAGTTCAGCCCCTCGGTCGCGGCGGCGAGGCCCGCCAGGGCCACCACCCTGGAGGGATGGGCGCCGGTGCGGTGGGTGCCCGGATCAATGTCGATGACGCAGTCCAGGACCACCCCCGCCGCCCGCGCCGCCGCGCCGAGGCGCTCGATCTGGCTCTCATGGTCGACGGTGGCGCCGATGCGGGCGCCGGTCTTCGCCAGCGCCGCCAGCCGGTCCGAGCCCCAGGGCGGATGGGGGGCGGTGACCAGCACGTCGCGGATGCCGCCCTTTACGAAGGCCTCGGCCTCGCCGACCGTCTGGGCGCAGAGACCGACAGCGCCCCCGGCGACCTGAAGGCGGCCAAGGGTCGAGCATTTGTGCGTCTTGCCGTGCGCCCGCAGCCGGACGCCGGCCTTGTCGCAGCGGCTCTGCATGGTGGCCAGGTTGTGGTCCAGCGCCGCGCGGCGGACCACCAGCAGGGGCGTCTGGGAAGGAATGAAGCCGGGGATCATCAGAACTCTCCCGCCAGCACCCGGGCGAAGAGGCCCGGATCGACATTGCTGCCTGACAGCACCAGGCCGGTGACCTCGCCCTTGTGGCGAACCTTGCCGGCCAGCAGGGCCGCCAGCCCGACGCAGCCGCCGGGCTCGACGACCAGGGCCAGGGTCTCGAACGCCACGCGCATGGCCTCGGCGACCTCCGCATCGGTGACCACGGCCACGTCGGCGACGGTCTTCTGAATAATCGGGAAGGTGATCTGGCCCGGCGTCGGCGTCTGCAGGGCGTCGCAGAGAGTGCGGGCGTCGGGGCTGTTGGTCTGGAAGGTCCCCGTCTGCAACGAGCGCAGGACGTCGTCGTAGCCCTCCGGCTCGACGCCGACGACGGCCGTGTCCGGCGACAGGTGTTTCACCGCCAGGCTGACGCCCGACAGCAACCCGCCGCCGCCCAGCGGGGTGATCACGCAATCGGGCCGCGCGCCGAGCGCCAGCGCCTGTTGCATCAGTTCCAGCCCGACCGTCCCCTGACCGGCGACGACATGGACGTCGTCGTAGGGCGGCACGATGGTCGAGCCCTTCGTGGAGGCGATCTCGAAGGCGATGGCCGCCCGGTCGTCGGTGTAGCGGTTGTAGATGCGCACCTGCGCGCCATGGCCCTTGGTCGCCTCGACCTTCTTGGCCGGGGCGTCGTGCGGCATGACGATCACCGCCGGAATGCCCAGCAACTTCGCCGCCAGGGCCACGCCCTGGGCATGGTTGCCCGAGGAAAAGGCCACCACGCCGCGCGCCCGCTCCTCGGCCGACAGCTGGACCAGCCGGTTGTAGGCGCCGCGGAACTTGAAGGCCCCGACCCGTTGCAGGGTCTCGGGTTTGATCAGGACCCGGCCGCCGAGGCGCTCGTTCAGGGCCGGGTTTTCCAGCAGCGGAGTCTTTACGGCCACGCCCTCGATCCGGGCGGCGGCGGCTTCGATATCGGCGAAGGTGACGGTGCTCATGCGCCTCTCCTAGAGCCTTTCCAGATCGAATTCGATCTGGAAAAAAGGCTCTAGCAATTCAACACGTTATAGCGCCCCCGGACGACAAACCGGCTTCCACTTTGTCTGGGGGCGCTATGGACCGGCGCGGCGAAAAGCGCGACGGTGCGGCGATCACATCCGGAGTCCCTTTATGAATGCCCTGACCATCGATCGCGAAGGCTGGACCACCGCCGGCGACGAACTGCTGCATGACGCCATCGAACTACGCCGCGCGATCCACAGGGAGCCGGAGCTTGGGCTGCACCTGCCGAAGACCACCGAGAAGTTGCTCAAGGCGCTGGAGGGGCTGCCGCTGGAGATCCGCCAGGGGCCATCGACCACCGGGGTGCTGGCCATCCTGCGCGGCTCGGCCAACGGGCGCACGGTGCTGTTGCGCGGGGACATGGACGCCCTGCCGCTGACCGAGGACACGGGCCTGGATTTCTCCTCCCGCACCGCCGGGGCGATGCACGCCTGCGGCCACGACACCCACGTGGCCATGCTGGCCGGCGCGGCGCGGGCGCTGTGCGCCAAGAAGGATCAGCTGGCCGGGACGGTGATGTTCATGTTCCAGCCGGGCGAGGAGGGATGGCATGGCGCGCGCTTCATGCTCGACGACGGGCTGATCGATCCGCTGCCGGACGCCGCCTTCGCCCTGCACATCTCGCCCAACATGCCCACCGGCGTGTTCGCGAGCCGGACCGGACCTTTGCTGGCCTCGTCCGACAGCATCCGCATCAAGGTCGTCGGCGCCGGCGGCCATGCCTCGATGCCGCATGACGCGATCGACCCGATCCCGGTGGCCTGCGAGATCGTCACCGCCCTGCAGACCTTCATCACCCGCCGCATCTCGGTGTTCGACCCGGCGGTGATCACCATCGCCCACATCGAGGGCGGCACGACCTACAACATCATCCCCGAGTTCGCCCGCATGCGCGGCACCCTGCGGACCCTGTCGGAGCACACGCGCGAAGCCTGCTTCGCCGGCATCCGCCAGGTCGCCGAGAGCATCGCCACCGCCCACGGCTGCACCGCCGAGGTGGAGCTGGAGCGGGGCTTCCCGGTCACCGTCTGCACGGGCCGCGAGGTCGATCTGGCCGAACAGGTCGCCAAGGACCTTTATGGCGACGGCGCCTGGATGACGATGAAGACGCCGATGATGGGGGCAGAGGACTTCTCCTACGTCCTGCAGAAGGTTCCCGGCCTGATGGCCTTCCTGGGCGCCGCCCCGACCGGCGTCGGCGGCGACTACCGCAGCTGCTGCGCCCTGCACTCCAACAAGATGACCCTGGACGAGCAGGTCATGGCCCGCGGCATCGCCATGCATTGCGCCTATGCCGAGGCGGTGCTGTCGGGAGCGCTGGCGGAGTAACTCCCCCCATCGTCGTTTCTCGCTTCGCTCGAAACCGACACTTCCCCCCGCGAGCGGGGGGAAGAACGGCTCACTCCTCCCCATGCAATGGGGAGGTGTGCTTTCGAGCGCGCTGAAAGCGCGAGAAAGGCCGGTGGGGTATGTCCCCCTACTGCTTGGCGATGGTGTCCTGCACCTTGATGATCGCGGGACCCAGGATCACCACGAACAGCACGGGCAGGAAGAACAGGATCATCGGCACGGTCAGCTTGGCCGGCAGGGCGGCGGCCTTCTTCTCGGCGGCGGAGAGGCGCAGGTCGCGATTCTCCTTGGACATCACCCGCAGGGCCGAGCCCAGCGGCGTGCCGTAGCGCTCGGCCTGGATCATCGCCGTGGCCACCGCCTTGATCCCAGGATGGTTGGTCCGCTTGGCCAGGCCCTCGTAGGCCTGGCGGCGCTCGGGCAGGTAGCTCAGTTCGGCGCTGACCAGGGTCAGTTCCTCGGCCAGTTCGATGGACGAGCTGCCGACTTCCTGGCTGACCTTCTGGATCGCCGCCTCGATGGACATGCCGCTTTCGACGCAGATCAGCAGCAGGTCGAGGGCGTCGGGGAAGGCCGCGACGATCGACTCGCGGCGCTTCTGGGCGATGTTGCTGATGTAGACGTTGGGCGCGTAGTAGCCGAGCAGCAGAGCGCCGACGCAGAACGACAGCTTGGTCATCGACGGCAGGCCGAAGCCGTTGATCAGATAGAGGTAGAAGGCCGTCACCGCGCCGAACGCGAACGGCATGACGAAGCGGAAGAAGTAGAAGGCGCTGATCGGCCGGGGGCCGCGGAAGCCGGCCTGAGCCATCTTCTCGGCGACCTTGGGATCCTCCAGCAGCCTGGACAGCTGCAGCCGGTCGACCACGTTGCGGTACAGCCCCTCGTCGGTCTGGCGCAGGCTGCCGCCGGTGGTGCGCTTGGCCATCTCCTCGCGGGACCGGCGGCGCAGTTCCTCGCGGCGGTTGGCCACCGATTTCAGCCGGGCTTCGAGGCTTGACTTGTTCATCATCGGCAGCACCAGCGTCACGATGGTGGCGAAGGCCACGATCGCCACGAAGGCGGTGAGCAGGTTGTCCGGGTCGGTGAGGGTCTGGACGAGTTCCATCGCGCCCTCAGAACTTGAAGTTGATCATCTTGCGCATCACGAAAATGCCCAAGGCCATCCAGAACGCCGCCCCCATCAGCATCACGTGTCCACGGGGATCGGTGAACATCGGGGCCATGTAGCTGGGCGTGGTCACGGTGATCAGGATCACCACCCCGGGCGGCAAACTGCCGATGATGAAGGACGAGGCGACGGCTTCCGAAGACAGGGCCTTGATCTTCTCCCGCATCAGTTTGCGGGCGCGCAGCACGACCGAAAGGTTGTTCAACGCCTCGGCGAGGTTGCCGCCGGTCTTCTGCTGGATGGCCAGCACGATGGCGAAGAAGCGCAGCTCGCTGGTGGGCATGTGCTCGTACATCTTCTCCAGGGACTGATCCATGGCCATGCCCATGCCGACGTTCTCGACCAGCCGGCGGAACTCGCCGGCCAGGGGCTCGGGACTTTCCTTGCCGATGATCTTCAGGCAGTCGTGGACCGGCAGGCCCGACTTGATGCCGCGCACGATGATGTCGATGGCGTCGGAGAAGGCCTCGGTGAACTTCTTGATCCGCCGCTTGGCCAGGAAGCCGACGATCCAGCGGGGCAGGCCCATGCCGGCGGCGAAGGCCAGGCCCAGCGCGATCAGCGGCGACCTGCCGAAGGGCAGGGCGATCGCTCCCACCACCAGGCCGAACACCGCGCTGGCGATCCAGAACTGCTTTTCGCTGACGCTCAGCCCGGCCTGCTGCAGGCGGGCGGCGATCGAGAGGATGGCCTTCTTCTGCTCGCGGTCCTGGTCCTTGAGGGTCTTGAGGATCGCCTTGCGGCGGGCTTCCGGCGAGTTGGCGGCGGCCCGGGCGGCGCGGACCCGGGTCTCGCCGGTTCCGCCGCTGACGAGAGCCTGGGCGCGCTTGGCCGCCCGGGCGTTGCCGGAATCGCCGCCGGCGAAGACGAAGCCGAGCCCGGCGATCGTGACGAAGGCCAGAATGGCGACGAGGACCACCATCATGGCCGCTACTCCGCCGCGTCGAGGGCTTCGGCCAGCTCGCGCTCAAGCCCGTAGTAGCGGGCGCGGTCCCAGAAGCGGGGGCGGGCGATGCCGGTGGAGCGGAACTTGCCCAACACCCGGCCATTGTCGTCCTCGCCGGTCATTTCGTAGACGAACAGGTCCTGGGTGACGATCACGTCGCCCTCCAGACCAACCACCTCGGTGATGTGGGTGATGCGCCGGCTGCCGTCGCGCAGGCGCGCGGCCTGGATGATCACATCGACCGAGCCGGTGATCATCTCGCGGATGGTCTTGGAGGGCAGGCCGTAGCCGCCCATGGTGATCATCGACTCCATCCGACTGATGGCCTCGCGCGGCGAGTTGGCGTGCAGGGTGCCCATCGAGCCGTCGTGGCCGGTGTTCATCGCCTGCAGCAGGTCGAAGGCCTCGGGGCCGCGCACCTCGCCGACGATGATCCGCTCGGGACGCATCCGCAGGCAGTTCTTCACCAGGTCGCGCATGGTGATCATGCCCTGGCCCTCGAGGTTGGGCGGGCGGGTCTCCAGCCGCACCACATGCGGCTGCTGCAGTTGAAGCTCGGCCGCGTCCTCGCAGGTGATCACCCGCTCGGTGGGGTCGATGAAGGCGGTCATGGTGTTGAGCAGGGTGGTCTTGCCCGAGCCCGTGCCGCCGGAGATGACGATGTTACAGCGGCAGGCGCCGATGACGCCCAGCACCCGCGCGCCTTCCGGACTGATGGAGTTGTAGTCCACCAGGTCCTTCATCGTGAGTTTGTCTTTTTTGAACTTGCGGATGGTCAGGGTCGGGCCGTCCAGCGCCAGGGGCGGCGCGATGACGTTGACCCGCGATCCGTCCGGCAGGCGGGCGTCGCAGATGGGGCTGCTCTCATCGACCCGCCGGCCGACCTGGCTGACGATCCGCTGGCAGATGTTCATCAGCTGGGCGTTGTCACGGAAGCGGACGTTGGTCAGCTGGACCTTGCCGCCGACTTCGATGAACACCCGGTTGGCCCCGTTGACCATCACGTCGGCGATGTCGTCCCGCGACAGCAGGGGTTCGAGCGGGCCATAGCCCAGCACGTCGTTGATGATGTCCTGGACCAGATGTTCAGTCTCGGCGACCGACATCTGCACGTTCTTGATCGCCACCAGCTCGGCGACGATGTCCTTGATCTCCTCGGCCGCCGACTTCTGGTCCAGCTGGGCCAGCTGGCTGAGGTCGATGGTGTTCAAGAGGGCGTTGAAGATCGTCGTCTTGGTCGCGTGGTAGTAGTCGCTCTGTTCACGGACGATCTGCGCGGTCGGGTTCTGGGCCGAGCGCAGCTGGTCCAGCCCCTTCATCGCCTTGGGCGCGGTGCGTTGGGGTCCCGGCGCCGTCTTGTGGTTGGTCGGCTCGTGCAGGCGGTCTTCCGACCCGGCCGCCGGGGCGCCGCCGGCCGGCTGGGGCCGCGTAGCGATGGGCGCGCCGGGAGGCGCGGGCGGGGGAGCCCGCCGCGCCTGGGCCGCATCTCCGTCGGACCGTTTGCCGAACACGCTGGACTACTTCTTTCTGAACAGGCCGCTGAGGAGCGACGACTTCTGCTGGGGCGGAGGCTCGCGGCGGGCGATCAGCCGGGCCAGGTGTTCGATGCCCTCGGCCGCCTTCGACCTGGGGGCGACCTCGCCGATCATCTGGCCGTGGTTGGCCGCCTGGCCGAAGGACTTGGGCTCGAACGGCAGGACCAGCGAAGGGACCAGACCAAGGGCCTCGCCGAAGTCCTTCACCGGGATTTCCGGCCGGCCGGGCACGCCGACCTGGTTGAGCACCAGCCGGGGCGGCGCGTCGTTGGGCCGGGCCTGGCGGACCAGGTCGATCATGTTCTTGGCGTTGCGCAGCGAGGCCAGGTCGGGCGAGGCGACGATGATCAGGTCGTCCGAGCCGATCAGTATCTTGCGCTGCCAGCCACTCCAGGCGTGGGGCAGATCCAGCACCACAAAGGGGGCGGCGGCGCGAATCTTCTGGGTCACTTCCTCGAAGGCATCCGGATTGATGTCGAAGTCCTCGTCCAGGGTGGCGGGCGCGGCGAACAGCGACAGCCTGTCGGTGACCCGCGCCATCATCCGGTCCATCAGCACCGGATCCAGGCGGTCCGGCTGGCCGAGGGCGTCGGCGATGCCCTGCAGCGGATCCTGGTTGAAGTTGAGCCCGGCGGTGCCGAACGGCAGGTCGAGGTCGGCCAGCACCGTTCCGGCCTGCATGCGCTCGGCCAGGCACCACGCCAGATTGTGGGCGATGGTCGAGGCGCCCACGCCCCCGCGGGCGCCGACCACGGCGATCTGCCGGCCGACGAAGGGCGCGGCCGGGTCGGCGTACAGGCTGGTGATCGAGCGGATGATCTGCAGCGGGCTGAGCGGCGGCACCAGGTACTCGCTCACGCCGCGACGCATCAGTTCGCGGTAGAGGGCGATGTCGTTGGCCGAACCGATGGTCATGACCTTGGTGCCGGGGTCGCAGACCTCGGCCAGCCGGTCGAGCTGGGCCAGCAGTTCCGGCGCGGGATCGAGGCTCTCGACGATCACCAGCGAGGGGGTGGGCTGGTTCTGGTACTGCTCGACGGCCGCCTGGATGCCGCCCGGCAGGACGGTGGTGACCGCCCGCGCCATGCGCCGGTCGGCGGCCGCCTGCTCGATCAACTCGGCGGTGTCGGGACGGGCGCAAAAGACGTGGATCGAGATCCGCGGAACGCTGACGTCGCCCAGGGTGTCGCCGCCGCCCGCCATCATCTCCGGCGAGGAACCAGGGCCGGGGGTCGGACGGCTGCTGGGCGGCGTGGCCTGGGCCAGGCGCGGAGCCGCCAGCTCGGCGAAGGATTCGTCCTCGTGGCTGGAACGGGCCAGCGGGAAATCGGCGAACGGATCGGAGTCGCCGGCCGACGGCGACGCAGCCGGCGAAGCCTCGCGCCACGGGGCGGCCGACGCGCTGGCGAACTCGTCGTCGGCATCGAAGCCCAGATCGAAAGGATCCTGATCTGTGGGTCTGGGGGCCATCAGTCTACTGCACCGCCGTCGAAACCGCGCCCGAGGCCTGGTCGTCCTTGGCCGTCGAGGTCACCTCGCCATTGCGATACTTGCCGATCACCGTGGTGCGCCGGCCGGTGTCGGCCGGATCCATCGGCCGGGCCCGCAGCAAATCCTCGGGATTGGCTGCCTGGGCGGCCATGTTGGCGCTGACCGCGCAGCCGAAATTCGAATAGGGCTGATTGGACGCCGATCGGTTCAGGGCCGTCCACTCCCCGCAGCGCGGCGTCAGGGCCACGTACTGATCGAAGCCGACGAGGATGGGCGCGTCGGCGGCGCCGGCGGCGTCATAGCCGACCAGCCGGACCCGGTCAGCCGGCGTTCCCTGGGCGATCAGGAAGGCGCGGGCGTCGGCGCTGACGCGATAGGCGCCCGCTCCCTGGGTCCCGGTGGGCGCGGCGACGGTGATCATGCCGCCCTCGGCGAGGGACCAGCGGGCGTGAAGTTCGGCCAGGGCCCGGGCCTGGTTGCCCGAGAGGCCCGTGGGGTGCGGCGCCAGGCGGATCTGGTCGGGCTGGGCCACGACCTCGACGCGGGACGACCAGCTGTCGAGCACGGTGGGCGTCGTCGGTCCGGCGACCCGGGCGGCGCCGGACGAGGCGCAGGCGCCCAGGGCCAGAACGGCGGCGAGGATCGACAGACGGGTGAGAACTGGCGGCATGGCGTTACTCGATCACGTAACCGATGGGACCCTGGTAGGCGCGGCCGGCGTTGGCGCCCGGCGGCGCGCCCACCGTCCGGTTCAGGCGGCCGAACAGCAGGGTGCTGGCGTCGCTCGCGAACTCCAGGCCGTCGGCCGGGGTCTGGAAGGCTCCGGGGTTGTTGGGGTCGACGATGTAGGCGGTGACGATGACCACCATCTCGGTGTCGCCCGACAGGAAGTCGCGCGAGCGGAACAGAGATCCGATCACCGGAACCGACCCCAGCGCCGGCAGGGCGTCGAGGTTCTCGCGGGTGGTCTGCTGGATCAGGCCGGCGATCATCATCGAGCCGCCGGAGGGCAGTTCGATCGAGGTCTCGGCCCGGCGCACGGTCAGGGCGGGAATGGTCAGGCTGGTGCCGCTGGTGGCGCTGCCCAGGGTAAAGGCGCCCTGGGTGGTCAGTTCGGAAATCTCGGTGGAGATCTTCAGCGAGATGCGGCCGCTGGACAGCACCACCGGGGTGAAGGCCAGGCCGACGCCGAAGGGCTTGTACTCCACGGTCACCGAGCCGTTGGTGGCGTCCTGGTTGACCGGCACGGGATACTCGCCGCCGGCCAGGAACTTGGCCGCCTCGCCGGACACCGCCGTCAGGTTGGGCTCGGCCAGGGTCCGCACCAGGCCGACCCGCTCGAAGGCGCGGATCGAGCCTGTCAGGATGTCCGCCGGCGTGGTCGGGCCGGTGTAGGTCCCCCCGATCGAGCCGCCGCCGGGCAGGGTCCCGTTGATGCTGAAGTTGGCCGTCTGGCTCAGGGTGATCGAACCGGTGCCCTGCTGGATGATGGCGTTGAGGTTGACCCCCAGCTGCTTGATCACGCTGCGCTGGACCTCGACGACCCGCACCCGGAGCATCACCTGGTCCTTGCCGGCGATGCTGACCATGTTCAGCACCTGCTCCGGCTTGGAGACGTAACGCAGGGCGATCTGGGCGGCCTTGTCGGCATCGCCGGCATTGGCCACCACGCCGGTGAGGATCACCGCGTCGCCGATCGGCTCGACCTTGACCCGCGCGCCGGGCAGGACCCGGTTGATGGTCTCGGCCAGGGCGCCGAAATCCGCGTCTACCCGGATGTTCAGCGACAGGATGCGGCGGCCGGCGGCGTCGAACAGGATGGCGTCGGTCACGCCCGAGGTCATGCCCAGCACATAGATCTGACGCGGCGAGCGAAGCACGGCGTCGGCGACCGCCGGATTGGTGATCAGGATGTCTCGGACATCGACCGGCAGTTCGATCACCGCCGACTTGCCGCGCGGCAGGGACAGGTTCTGAGAGGCGCCGCCGGCGGCCAGGTCGACCCGCACCGTAGTGGGACCGCCCGCGCCGGGGCCGCCCGACAGGGTCTGGGCCTGGACCGGCATGCCCTGGGCCGAAACGAGCGGCGCCGCGGCCTGGGCCAGGACGGCGGCGATCAGGGCGGGCGCGGCCTTGCGCAGGAAGCGGGACTTGATCATCGGGACACCGTCACTTCGCTGGCCTGGCCGGCGCGATAGACGCGCACGACGCGTCCCGGTCCTGTGGAACCCTGGCTTCGACCGGACGCCGCGCCGGCGTCGGTATAGGCGCGCAGGGCCAGGATCAGCGCCCCGCCCTTCTTGGCTTCGGCCTGGGCGGCGGCCACCGATTCAGTGTCTCCGGCAGCGACCTCGAGGGTGGCCACGGCGCCGACCATGGTCCTGGCGTCCTTGGCGGGCTCGGCGGCCTGGTCGATGGCCAGGACCCGTACATTGCGCAGCACGGTGGAGGTGATCAGGCCCTTCTCGCCGCCGCCGTCGCGGCTGAGCAGAACGTCGACCCTGTCGCCCGGCATGATGAAGCCGCCGGCGGCGGTATCGACGGTGACCGGGAAGGCGATGGCGCGCATGCCCGGCGTCAGCACCACCGAGAGGAAGTTGCCTTCGCCCGCGCGGACAATCTTGCGGACGACGATCGGTTCGCCGCCGAGAATGGGTTCGCGGACCACCGCCCCGACCAGCGACTGCATGGCCGCGCCGCCGAACAGGGCGCCCGCCGTTTCAGTGGCCTTCTTGGCCGCGATGGCCGCGGCGCCCGTAGGCCGGGCCTGGGGCGCGGCGCCGTCGGTGATGTAGGCGGCGTTGATGTTGTCGGCCGGCCAGTCCTGCCAGCTCATGTCGGCGGCGGTCAGACGGGTTCCGATAGGCAGGTCGCGCCGGGCGACGAGAACCTTGGCGAGACGCGGTCCGGCCATGACGGCGGGCGCCGCGGCCACCGGCGCCTCCGCGACCTTCTTGGGCGCAAACGCGCCGCGCACGACAAACGCCAGCGCAATGGCGGCGATTGCGGCGATCACCAGGATGAACAGGCGGACGGCGCTCATGATACTCGGACTGTCCCCGGAGCGGGGTGAAACTCGTGTCTGGCCCGGCCGCTCGCGGCCCGGGCGAGCGGGCGATTCGTCACCGGCCCTTCTGGCGGCGACCCCACCATTCGGTCGGCATGGTTAACGCCTGCCTAAGCCGCGCCTAGGAAAGGCCGCGGAACAGGGTCGCCAGCAAGCTTTCCGGAAAGGCAGCCAGCGCGCCGGCGGCGATGGCGATGCCGTAGGGCACGTTCTCGCCGGGGGTCGCCAGTCGGCCCATCCAGCCGGGCGCGCGCACCGTCAGCGGCTGCAGCCACCCAGACCGCAGGACCAGAAGGGTGACCGCCAGGCCGCCACCGGCCAGGGCCGTCACCAGGACATAGGGCAGCAGGGCGGTCAGGCCCATCCACAGGCCGGCCGCCGCGAACAGTTTGGCGTCGCCGCCGCCGATCCAGCCGACGGCGAACATGCCCATGCCGGCGATCAGGGTCCCCAGGCCGATGAGCAGGGCCAGGCCGATCTGCGCCGGACCCGCGCCCAGCGCGAGGGCGGCCGGCAGAAAGGCGGCGGCGAGGGCGATCGAGATCCAGTTGGGAATGGTGAAGCTGACCGCGTCCCGCATCGCCGCGACGATGACCAGGGCGGGGAAGATGATCAGCAGGGCGGTCTGGATCAGGTGCGGCATGGAAGACCCGGCGGGCTCGAACGGTTGCGACCATCGCGCGGCGCGATGAACCGATCGTTGACGATCATGGAAAACCGGCGACCGGACAGCAGAAAGGCCGCGGATTTCTCCGCGGCCCCCTGTTTTCAACGAGCGTTGATCCTGGGGTTAGCCCGGGAGGCCCGCGTTGATGCTGCCGAACGCGCCGTTCAGCTTGGTGCCGAGCGTGGTCACGGCGGTGATGATGACCACGGCGATGAGGGCGACGATCAGGCCGTATTCGATAGCCGTGGCGCCGGATTCATCCTTGGCGAAGCGAGTCATGAACTTGGTCATTGCTTGATCTCCTATTAGCAAGCTGGCGGTAGCGGGATCAAGCCGCTTGGCCTGCTCGCCCCCGAAAACAAGGCCACCCTAGGCCCACGCGTTTAATGGCCAGTAAACAACAGAAGATCGTCCGACTTTTTTCTATGGTTTACTTAAGTTTACTATTAAGATCGCTTAACCACGACGCCCCGGGAGCCCTCCGTCCCTTTATAAGAGTCACGTGCGCTCGCGCGAGGCAGGGTTTCAGTCTTTGTTGACCATTACGGCCGAGTCTTCGTCGTCTTCAGACGAGGTTCGACACCGCCATGCGCCGTCTTTTCGGTCTTCTCGCCGCCCTTTCGGCCCTCGCCATCAGCGGCTCGGCGGCGGCCCAGGGCCTGCCGGTCCGGATCGACCAGGCCACCCGCGTCACCCTTTCGGCCCCGGCGCGGGACGTGGTGATCGGAAATCCCTCGGTGGCGGACGTGACCATCATCGACGGCCGCAACCTGCTGGTCATGGGCAAGGCCTATGGCGTGACCAACCTGGTGGTGCTGGACGCCCGCGGCCGCACCATCCTCGACCGCCAGATCATCGTCTCGGCGTCGGACGACGGGCGGGTGTCGTTCTATCGCGGGCCGGACGTCTACAACTATGCCTGCTCGCCGCGCTGCGAGCGCACGCCGATGCCGGGCGAACGCGACACCGGCCAGGGCGTCTATGGCCAGTGGGCGGGCCCCTACACCGACTACCCAGAACGCGCCCGGGGCGCCGCCGCGGCGGCCAAGGAAGATTCCCCGGAGTAAACTGGCGGTTAGGGACGCTCGCCTAAACTCCCACGGTTCGAGGGGAAGGCGACCAGCCATGGCCGGAATGGCCCGCAGGAAGACATCGCTGCTCAGGCGGTTCGCCGAGGCCCGCAAAGGCGCCGCGGCGGTCGAGTTCGCGCTGGTCGCGACGCCCTTCCTGGCGCTGATGTTCGGGGTCCTGGAACTGGGCCTGGTGTTCATGGTCTCGACCACCCTGGACAACGCCGTCGACACCGCCTCGCGCAAGATCCGCACCGGCGAGCTGCAGACCGCCGGCGGCACCGCCGAGACCTTCAAGTCCGCCGTCTGCGCCGAGATGGCCTATCTGGGGCCGAGCTGCAGCGCGAATGTGCATGTCGACGTGCGGACCTTCCCCAAGTTCGCCGACGTGGCGATCACTGATCCGACCACCGACGGCGCATTCGACGAGGCCAAGACCACCTTCGCGCCGGGCACGTCGGAATCGATCGTCCTGGTCAGGGTCTACTACGAGTGGACGCTGATCACGCCGATGCTCAACCAGGGGCTCGAGAGCCTCTCGAACGGCAAGCGTCTGATCGCCGCCACGGCCACCTTCCGCAACGAGCCCTACGGATCATGATCCGCTTCCTGAAAAGCCTCGGCCGGGACCGGCGCGGCGTTTCCGCCGTCGAGTTCGCCCTCATCGCCCCGGTGATGATCGCCTTCTATTTCGGCATGGCCGAGATCACCCAGGCCCTGCTGGCCGAACGTCGGGCCGGTCACGCCGCCTCGGCGGTCGGCGACCTGGTGGCCCAGTCATCCAGCGTCAGCGACTCGGACCTGACCGACATCTTCGCCATCGCCATGACGATCATGCAGCCCTACGAAACCACCTCGCTGAAGATGCGCGTCACCAGCGTCACGGGGGACGCCGCCGGCGTCCCGAAGGTCGACTGGAGCAGCGCGTCTGGCATGACCGCCCTGACCGCCGGCGCCACGGTCGCCGGGGTTCCCACCGGCGTCGTTTCGGCCGGCCAGAGCGTGGTGATGTCGGAGATCAGCTACAGCTACGACTCGCCGGTGGATTTCATGGTCCCCAACGCGGTCACCTTCACCCGCAAATTCTATCTGCGACCCCGCAAGTCGGACAAGGTCGTCAAGGCTAACTGACCGCCGCGAGACTGCGCGCGATCTCTTCCACCAACGGGTGGCCGCGCAGGTTGACGCCGTCGAGGCTGACCACCTTGCGGACGCCGATCAGGCTGCTGGTCAGGAACACGGCTTCGGCCATTTCCAGCATCGCCCGCGGCGCCCTCACCTCCTCAACCTCCGCCAGGCTCATCACCTGCCGGCGCATGACGCCGTCCAGCACGCCGCAGTCGAGGCCGGGGGTGAACAGTCGCCCGCCCCGCACCCAGAAGATGTTGGCCGCCGCGGCGCAGGCGATCTCTCCGCGATTGTTGAGCATCAGGGCTTCGGCCGGCGAGGCGATCTTCCGCGCCAGGATGTTGTCGAGATAGGCGAGGCTCTTCAGCCGCGAGGTCGGCGAGCCTTCGTTGCGGCGCACGTCGCTGGTCAGCAGGGCGACCGCGCCCTCCGGCTTTGGCGAGGGCGCGGCGGTGGCGAACATGTGCGGCTCGGGCGCCGCCGTCCGATCAAGGCCACGTCCCCCGGACCCCGCCGTCAGGGTCAGGCGCAGGGCCCAGCGGCCGCTGGCCATGTCGGCGTCCAGGTCCTGGCAGAGCGCGCGCACGTCCTCGCCGTGGGGCGCCGGCAGTCCCAGTGCCACGCAGCCGGCCTGCAGCCGGGCGACGTGATCGTCGAACAGCACCGCCTCGCCGTCCTTGACCAGGATGGTCTCGAACAGGCCGTCGCCCAGCAGCAGGCCGCGATCATCGAAAGGGATCATGCGAGGGGTTCCGTGAGGGCGCGCAGCAGGGCCGCGATCTTGGCTTCGGTTTCCAGGCGCTCGGCCCGGGGATCGCTGTCGGCGACGATGCCGGCCCCGGCGCGGGCTTCGTAGCGCCAGCCGCCGCCGCCTTCCACCAGCCCGACGGTGCGGATCAGGACGCTGGAATCGAAGGCGCCGTCGAACCCGGCCCACAGCAGCGCCCCGCAATAGGGTCCGCGCGGCGGCTCCAGCCGGGCGATCGACTTCATCGCCTGGACCTTGGGCGCGCCCGTCACCGAGCCGGGCGGGAAGGCCGCCTCCAGCAGATCGATGGCGGTCAGGCCCGGCGCCAGCTGGCCGCACACGGTGGAGACCAGGTGATGGACATTGGCGAAGCTCTCGACCCGGAACAGCTCCGGCGTGGTCACCGCCCCCGGCGTGCAGACCCGCGACAGATCGTTGCGCATCAGGTCGACGATCATCAGGTTCTCCGCCCGATCCTTGTCGCTGGCCAGCAACTCGGCCGCCAGGCGCGCGTCCTCGGTCGGGGTGTGACCGCGCGGCCGGGTGCCCTTGATCGGCCGGGTCTCGACGGTCAGCGCGCGGCCCGCCCCGACGCTGACGAAGCGCTCCGGCGAGTTGGAGACCACCGCCCGCCCGGGCAGGCGCAGGTAGCCCGCGAACGGCGCCGCGCTCTGGCCCGCCAGCCGCGCCAGCAGGTCGAAGGGCGTCGCGCCCTCCGCCAGGCGTCCGGTCCACAGCCGGGCGATGTTGGCCTGGAAATACTCGCCGTCATGGATGCGGGCGATGACGTCGGCGACAGCGGCTTCATAGAGCTCGGCCGCCGTGGGCGGGTCGGCCAGGGCCGCCAGCGGCGCGCGGTTCGCCGGCCGCTCGGGGGCGCTCAGCCAGCCGGCCGCCTCTTCTGCCCCGTCATGGTCGGCGCCGATGGCCAGAACCCGGTGCTCCCGGTGGTCGAAGGCCAGCAGGTTCGGATAGCGGCCCACCGACAGGTCGGGCCAGTCCGGATGGCGGGCCAGGTCCAGCGGCTCGATCCGGTCGCCGAGCTCATAGGCGGCCAGGCCCGCCAGCCCGCCCTGGAACGGCGGTCCGTCGGGATGGCTCGGCCGGGTCTCGCCCAGCATCGCCTTCATCGCCGCGAAGGGATCGCCGACGGCGTCCGGACGGACGGTCAGGGTCTCGTCGGGATTGCGCAGCACATAGGACCAGCGCGCCCGCTCCCCGGTGCCGCCCGACAGGAAGGCGCAGGCCCACGGGTCGTCGGCGAAAGCCGACAGCACCGCTTCCGGGGCCCTCCAGGGCCGGTCCAGGATCGTCGCCGCGCGCATGGGCGGCAGATAGACCCTGGCCGGGTCCGCGGGAAGGTCAGACGCTCTGTTTGCCGCCGCCCTTGACGAACATCATGCCCGCCAGACCCAGCGCCAGCAGGCCGGCGATGGGGATGAAGCCGCCCGTCTGGCTCTGGGTCAGGGCGGTGAACACGCCCACCAGCAGGGAGCCGATCCACACTGTCAGGCTGCCGGACAGGGCGTACATGCCGAAGAAGGCCGGCAGCTTCTCGGCCGGCACCAGCCGGGTCAGCAGGGTGCGGCTGGACGCGTACTGGGCGGTGACGAAGATGGCCACGCCGAAGCCGATGCCGAGGTAGATCCACTCGGGCAGGGTCCTGAACATAGGTCCGTCCCAGAGCGGCGCGTGGGCGGTGTCGTCGTAGGGCCAGAGATAGAGGATCCGGTCGTGCCGCATGCCCAGCCAGGCGACGAGGCAGATCAGCGAGCCGGCGATCTCGATCCGCACCGCGTTGCGCGGCCCGAACAGGTTGTCGAACAGCGCGCCGCACAGCCCGCCGGCCACGGCGAAGATGCTCAGCAGGATGCCGTAGGCCAGCATCTCCAGAATTTCCCACCGCATCACCCCGGCGGTGTAGATGCCGGAAAAGATCAGCAGGGCGGTCATGCCGTCGTTGAACAGCATCCGGGCGCCCAGATAGATCACCGCGTCCCGCTCGGTGATGATTTCGCCTAGCGCCGCGCGGCGTTCACCCGGGCCCTTGGTCGCGGCCTTGATCAGCGACAGGGCCACCGTCCCCATGTGCGTCGCGGCCTGCTTGCAGGCATCGATGAAGCTGGTCCCGGTCTTGGCGGCGTCAGGGGTGAACAGGAACAGCGGGATCGAGAACAACACCAGCAGGACCGCGGCGATAGGGGCCACGATGCGCGAGGTCTCGGCCTGGCTCGGGTCCAGCCCGAACAGCGGATGGTCGGGCACCAGCGGCCAGCCGGCGACGGCCGGGTTGCCCGGCAGGGCGAAGGCCAGCAGGCAGAAGGTCAGGGTGATGACCGAAAAGAAGTTACCCGCCGACAGCGCCAGGCCCGAAGCCTGCGGCGCGTGGCGCGGCCCGGCCGCGTTGATCAGCATGGCGTTGTGGATCACCTCGCAGTAGGCGAACAGCACCCCGATGATCCCGAACAGCCACAGGCCGCCGATCACCGGCAGGCCCGCGCCGCCGGGCTTGGAAAACCACAGGGCGAAGATCAGCGGGGCCATGCAGGCGACGATCGCCAGCATCAGCGGCTTGCGCGCGCCATAGCGGTCAATGGCCGCGCCGAGGATCGGGGCGGTGAAGGCGATCAGGATGCTGTTGAGCGTGCTGACCGTGGCGATCATCGCCTGGCCCTTGACCGGGTCGCCGACCACCGCGGTCGTGAAATAGGGGGCGAAGATGTAGATGGTGATCAGGATCACATAGGGATCCCGCCCGCCCTGGAAGATCGACCAGCTCCAGCCGCCGAGAGGTAGCCGCCCAGCCGCGGGGGGCGCCGCCGCCGGGCCGCCCGCGGGCTCCACGCCGTCGGGCAACACTTCGCCCATGACCGTCAGGTCGTGTTCGGCGGTGACAGGCGCGGAGTCGTTCATGCGGCGGTCGTCCTTCCCCAAAGGCAGGCCGGCTTGCCGCGGCCCCTCCCCTCACGGTGGACGTCAAACGCTCGTTTGTCACGGGGCGCATCGTCGCCCCGCCGGCGATTCCGCCGTCAGTCCAGAATGCGGTGGGTGATGGCCTCGCGACGGGCGGCGTCGACGCCGAGGACCTCTTCGAGATAGGCGTCCAGGGTCCGGTGGCGGTCGTGGATGGCGGCGAAGGCCGTCTCCAGATAGTGGGCCTCCACGCCCATGGCGGTGATCATGGCCTCGCGGCTGGGCAGCCTGCCGGTCATCTCCTCGATGTGGGCGGCGAACTGCGGCGCGCGGCGTTCGAAGCGGTGCAGGTCGTTGGTCAGCAGGAAGTCGGCGATGATGTCCGCCTCGCTGACCCCGGCCAGGTGATGGGTCAGGGCGGCGAGGATGCCGGTGCGGTCCTTGCCGGCGGCGCAGTGGATCAGCACCGGCCCCTCGGTCTCGGACAGGGCGTGGAAGTAGCGGCTGTAGAGGTCGACGTGGCGGTCCACGAAGGGCGCGTCGCGGTAATAGTCGACCATGTAGCCGATGAAGGCTTCCGAACTGAGATCCGAGCCCTTGATGAAGGTGTGCCAGGGATCCTCTTCCTCCTGGCCCATGTCGTTCTCGATCACCGTGGCGGCGAAGCCCTCCCAGCGGCGGCTGGGGCTGCGCTCTCGTTCGTTGGGGCGCCGCAGGTCGACGATGACCGAAAGACCCAGGGCCTTCATGGCCTCCAGGTCCGCCTGGGTCGCCTCCGCCTGGTTGGCCGATCGGTAGAGGAGGCCGCGCTTGAGGCGGCGGGAGCCGGCGGCGTAGTCGCCGAAATCCCGGAAATTCTCGATGGCTTCAAAGGCGATTCTGCGGGTCATGGCAGGTTCCTACCCAAGCGACGCGACAATGGCGAGACCACAACGCCTTACGGTTCTTTCACTTGCCCCCCTCGCCACGCCCGGCCATGACATCAGGCGGGGCGTGCTGAATTGGTCGTTCTTCACCGGGGGGTGGATCCAAAGATGCTGATTATCGAGAATCTGACGCACGTCTATCCGAATGGAACGGTGGCGCTGGATGAGGTCAACCTGACCGTCGACAAGGGGATGTACGGCCTGCTCGGTCCCAACGGGGCCGGCAAGTCCACCCTGATGCGGACCATCGCCACCCTGCAGGCGCCGACGTCGGGCCATGTGCGCTTTGGCGCCATCGACGTGCTGAAAAGCCCCGAACAGCTGCGCCGCACGCTCGGCTACCTGCCCCAGGATTTCGGCGTCTACCCCCGCGTCTCGGCCTGGGACATGCTCGACCACATGGCGGTGCTCAAGGGCATCTCCGACGGCGGGGACCGCAAGGAAACCGTCGAGGCCCTGCTCCAGCAAACCAATCTCTGGGCCGTGCGCAAGAAGGCGTTGGCCGGGTTCTCCGGCGGCATGCGGCAGCGGTTTGGCATCGCCCAGGCCCTGATCGGCGACCCCTCCCTGATCATTGTCGACGAGCCCACCGCGGGCCTCGACCCCGAGGAGCGCAACCGCTTCCTCAACCTGCTGGCCGAGATCGGCGAGAACGTGGTGGTGATCCTCTCGACCCACATCGTCGAGGACGTGTCCGACCTCTGCCCGGCCATGGCGATCATCTGCGACGGCCGGATCGTCAGCCAGGGCGCCCCGACCGCCCTGGTCGCCGCCCTCAAGGGCCGCATCTGGAAGAAGACCATCGAGAAGGCCGACCTGCCCGCCCATCGCGAGCGCCACCAGGTCATTTCCACCCGCCTGTTCGCCGGCCGGACCCTGATCCACGTGCTGGCCGACAGCGACCCGGGCGACGGCTTCACGCCGGTGGAGGGCGGTCTGGAGGACCTCTACTTCTCCACCCTGTCGACCCACCGCAAAGCCGCCTGAGGCCCGCCCGATGTTCGGCAAGGTCGCAGGCTTCGAATTCCGCTACCAGATCCGCCAGCCGGTGTTCTGGATCTCCACCGGCATCTTCTTCCTGCTGACCTTTCTGTCGGTCGCGGTGGACGCCATCACCGTCGGCGGGGACGGCGGCGGCATGCACCGTAACGCGCCCTACCAGGTCGTCCAGACCCAGCTGATCTTCGCCATCTTCTTCATGTTCGTGACCACGGCCTTTGTCGCCAACGTCATCGTGCGGGACGACGAGACGGGGTTCGGCCCCCTCTTGCGATCCACGCGGATCACCAAGTTCGCCTACCTCTACGGCCGGTTCACCGGCGCTTTCGGAGCGGCCATGCTGGCCTTCCTGACGGTGCCGGGCGCGCTGGCGCTGGGGGCGGCCATGCCCTGGCTGGACAGGGAGACGCTCGGCCCGCTGATCCCGCAGGCCTACCTGTTCGGCTATCTGGTGATGGCCCTGCCCGTGGTGTTCCTGACCTCGGCGCTGTTCTTCGCCCTGGCCACCATCACCCGCTCGATGATGTGGACCTATGTCGGCGTCGTCGGGTTGCTGGTTGTCTGGGTGGTCGCCACCATCGCCCTCGACCGGCCGGAGTACGAGAAGGCCGCGGCGCTGTGGGAGCCATTCGGCGCCGCCGCCTTCGGCGTGGCGACCAAGTTCTGGACCGTCTCCGAGCGCAACAGCCTGGTCCCCGCCCTGGAGGGCGCGCTGCTGTGGAACCGGGTGATCTTCACCAGCCTCGGATTTGCCGTCCTCGCCCTGGCCTATCCGCTGTTCGGTTTCCAGTCCGCGGCGCAGTCGGGCAAGCGGGCCCGCACCCAGAAGCTGGCCGCCGCCGCCGCGCCCGAGGCGCCGCCCCCGCCCCTCGCCGCCCTGCCGCGCCCGACGTTTGGCCGGGCCACCGCCTGGGCGCAGCTGATGGTCCGCACGCGGCTGGACATGGCCCAGGTGTTCGGCAGCCCGGCCTATGTCGTCCTGCTGGCCATCGGCCTGTTCAACTCCATGGGCGCGCTGTGGTTCGCCACCGATGCATCGCGCTTCGGCGGCGTCATCTACCCGGTGACCCGGGCGCTGATCATGCCGCTGCTGGGCTCGTTCTCGATCATCCCGGTGATCATCGCCATCTACTACGCGGGCGAGCTGGTCTGGCGGGAGCGCGAGCGCAAGACCCACGAGATCGTCGATTGCACGCCCGTGCCGGACTGGGCCTTCGTCGCCCCGAAGATCCTGGCCATTGCCCTGGTGCTGATCTCCACCGTCATCGTCAGCGTCATCGCCGCGGTGCTGGTCCAGACCCTGAAGGGCTATTTCGACTTCCGCTTCGACCGCTACCTGCTCTGGTACGTCCTGCCGATCAGCGTGAACCTGACCCTCACGGCGGTGCTGGCGGTGTTCCTGCAGGCGGTCGCCCCGCACAAGTTCATCGGCTGGGGCCTGATGATGCTGGTGGTGGTCGCCGGCATGACCCTGCCCGACGCCGGCTTCGACCATGCCCTCTACATCTTCGGCGGCGGTTTCCTGGGACCGATCGTTCCGCTGTCGGACATGAACGGCCTGGGCAGATTCTGGATCGGCGCCTGGTGGATCCGGCTCTACTGGTCCGCCTTCTGCCTGATCCTGGCCGTCCTCGCCTACGCCCTGTGGCGCCGCGGCACGGAGAGCCGGCTGACACCGCGGCTCGCCCGCCTGCCCTCGCGGCTGACCGGCAAGGCCGGAATGACCGCCGCCGTCGGCCTGGCCCTGTTTGTCGGGTCCGGGGGGTGGATCTACTACAACACCAACGTGCTCAACGAGTATCGCACCGAGAAGTCGGACGAGCGGTGGTTGGCCGACTACGAGAAGACCCTCGGGTCACTGAAGGACCTGCCGCGCCCAAGCATCGTCAGCATGGACCTGGACGTGCGGTTCTGGCCGCGCGAGCCGCGGGCGGTGACCAAGGGCCGCTATCTGATCGAGAATCGGACCGGCGAGACGCTGAGGGAGCTTCACCTCGCCTTCGACCGCGACGTGCGCATCGTCAGCGTGTCGGTCGAGGGGCGGCTGGTGCGCAACGAAGAGAGGTTCAACTACCGGGTCTACGCTTTGGACACGCCGCTGCTGAACGGCGCGCGGCGGGTGTTCACCTTCGAGACCGAGCGCCGCCAGCTGGGGTTCCGCAATCGCGGCGACGAGCGGCGGGTCGTGGCCAACGGCGCATTCCTCAACAACACCGAGATCGCGCCTTTCCTGGGCGTGGAGGCCGGCGGGTTCCTGCAGGACCGCGCCGTCCGCCGCAAGCTGAAGCTCACCCCAATCGATATCCGGCCGCCCTCGCTGGATGACGTCGGCGCGCGCCGGTTCAACGCCTTCCGCCGGGACGCCGACTACACCACCGCCAACATCAGCGTTGAAACCGACGACGACCAGCTGGCCATCGCGCCGGGCCGCATGGTCGGCGAGCTGGTCTCCGGCGGGCGGCGCAAGGTGCGGTTCGTGGCCGAGTCGCCGGGCCTGCCCTTCTATTCGGTCCAGTCGGGCCGCTATGCGGTCTCGAGCCAGCGCTACAAGGGCGTCGACCTGGCGGTCTACTACCACCCCGAACACCCCTGGAACGTGGAACGGATGGAGACGGCGGCGAAGGTGTCGCTGGACTACATGCAGGCCGAGTTCAGCCCCTATCAGTTCACCCAGCTGCGCTTCCTGGAATTCCCCGCCTACGCCAACTTCGCCCAATCGTTCGCCAACACGGTGCCCTGGTCGGAGAACCTGTTCTTCATCGCCAACTACGCCGACCCCGAAAAGGTCGACATGGTCACCTATGTCGGGGCGCACGAAATCGGCCACCAGTGGTGGGCGCACCAGCTGATCGGCGCCAACCAGCAGGGCGCGGCGATGCTCAGCGAGACCTTCGCCCAGTACTCCGCCCTGATGGTGATGAAGCGGATTCATGGCGAGGACCAGATCCGCCGGTTCCTCAAGTTCGAGCTGGACCGCTACCTGCGGGAACGCGGGTCGGACGTGGTCGACGAACAGCCGCTGATGCGCGTCGAGGACCAGCCCTACATCTACTACAACAAGGGCGGGCTGGTGATGTACCGGCTGCAGCACGAGATCGGCGAGGCGACGGTCAACCGCGCCCTGCGCCGGCTGCTGGCCCGCTTCGCCTTCAAGACCGCGCCCTACGCCAGCACCCGGGATTTCGTCGACATTCTCAACGAGGAGGCGCCGGACCGGAAGGCGCTGATCTCCGACCTGTTCGAGAAGATCACCCTCTACGACATCCGCACCACCGGGATGACGGTGAAGAAGCGGGCCGATGGACGCTTCGACGTCACGCTGAAGGTGACGGCCCGCAAGATGTACGCCGACGGCAAGGGCGTGGAGACCGAGGCGCCGCTGGCCGAGACCCTGGACGTGGGCCTGTTTACCGCCATGCCCGGCAAGAAGGGCTTCGACCGGGGCAACATCCTGCTGTTCGAGCGGCGGCCGATCCGGAGCGGGACCCAGACCCTGACCTTCGTCGTGGACAAGGCGCCGCGGTATGGGGGGGTCGATCCCTACAACTTCCTGATCGACCGGAACTCGGACGACAACGTGAGCCAGGTCGGCTAATCGGCGGGCCATGAGCCAACACCCTGCCGCCGGCCCGCTGGAGGGCCTGACCGTCATCGAGATGGGCACGCTGATCGCGGGTCCCTTCTGTGGCCAGATCCTCGGCGACTTCGGCGCGGAGGTGATCAAGATCGAGGATCCCAAGGCCGGCGATCCGATGCGCCAGTGGGGCCGCAGCCTGCCCAACGGCCATTCGCCCTGGTGGCCGGTGATCGGCCGCAACAAGAAGTCGGTGACCCTCAACCTGCGCACTCCCGAGGGCCAGGCCATCGCCCGCAAGCTGATCGGCGGGGCCGATGTGCTGGTGGAGAACTTCCGGCCGGGGGCCCTGGAGAAATGGGGTCTCGGCTACGACAGCCTGTCGGCCGACAACCCCGGCCTGGTCATGGCCCGGGTATCGGGCTTCGGCCAGACCGGCCCCTACGCCTCGCGCGCCGGCTACGCCCTGATCGGCGAGGCCATGGGAGGCCTGCGCTACATCACCGGCGAACCTGATCGCGCCCCGGCGCGGGCCGGCATCTCAGTGGGCGACAGCCTGGCCGGGCTGCACGCGGCGCTGGGAACCATGATGGCCCTCCACGCCCGCCACCGCAGCGGCAAGGGTCAGGTCGTCGACGCGGCGATCTACGAGAGCGTGCTGTCGGTGATGGAGAATCTGATCACCGAGTACGGCCTGACGGGCTATGTCCGCGAACGGTCGGGCTCGGTGCTGCCAGGCATCGCGCCGTCGAACGCCTATCCCACCCGGGACGGCGCGCTGGTGGTCATCGGGGCCAACCAGGACACCCTGTTCAAACGGCTCTGCGAGGCCATGGGCCGGCCGGAGCTGGCCGAGGATCCGCGCTATGCCGGCCATGCCGCCCGGGGCGAGAACCAGGCGGAGCTGGACGCCCTGATCGGCGTCTGGACCGCGACGCTCGACGCCGACGCCCTGCTGGCCCTGATGGAAGACAAGGGCGTCGCCGCCGGCCGGGTCTACCGCGCGCCGGACATGCTCGCCGACCCGCAGTTCGCGGCCCGCGAAGCCATCATCGAAACGCCGCATCCGGTGTTCGGCAGCGTGAAGATGCAGAACGCCTTCCCGAAACTGACGGTTACCCCCGGCTCGGTCCGCTGGCCCGGCCCGGCGCTGGGCGAACACACCGACGCGGTGCTGACCGGGCGGGCGGGACTCTCGGCGGGGGAAGTCGCGGCCTTGAGAAGCCGGGGCATCGTCTGACCCCAAGATCATCCTGACCGCGGAGGGGCCTGACCGGGGAGAGGATTGTCCCTACGGGCCCTCCGGGGCTCCATTCGTGGACACTCGGTCCACCGCCTCCACCAGCGCCCTGACAATCTGGTGAACATTGTACGGCTTGCGCACCACCGGGGCGTCGAACCCTTCCGGCGCGCCGCGATCGCCGTAGCCCGTGGCGAACACGAACGGCGTCCCGCGGGCCCGCAGCGCGGCCGCCAGTGGGGCGACGGACTCCCCGTTGAGGTTGGCGTCCAGCACCGCGGCGTCGATGTCCAGATGGAGCATAGCCATGGCCTCGGCCAGTTCCGCGGCGCTGCCGGCAATCACCGCGCCGGCTTCGACCAGGCCCGCCTCGAGCTCCATGGCCAGCAGGACGGCGTCCTCGACGACCAGCAGGCGCAACCCCTCAACGCCGCCGCACGCCGCCTCGGCAAGGCCGTGGGAAGCGCCGGCGCCGGTGGGGGCGCCAGTCTCGACGACGGCCGCCTCCTGGTCGGCCCGGGCCACGGCCCGCGCGTCGGCCTCCAGCACGGCGCAGACGCCGTCGGCGCGATAGTCGATCCGGCTCTCGCCACCCAGTTCCCGTCCCGTAACTTTGTCCAGCAGGGTTGAGCCGAAGCCGCGCCGCTCGGGCGGCGTGACCCTGGGTCCGCCGCTTTCGACCCATCGCAGGGTGAAACCGCCCTGGGGGTTGACCGTCCAGTCGACTTCCACCCGGCCGGTCTCCACCGAAAGGGCGCCGTACTTCACCGCGTTGGTGGCCAGTTCGTGCAGGGCCAGGGACACGGCGTTGGCCGCCCGGGGCGTCAGGGTCAGGTCCGGGCCTTCCCAGCGCGCCTGGCCGGGGGCCAGACCGCCCAGTTCGGCCGCCGCAATATGGGCAAGGCTTGCGCCGCGCCAGCGCGTGGCGGTCAGCAGTTCATGCGCCGAGGCCATCGCCTTGAGCCGCCCGGCGAAGGCGGCGAGGAATCCCTCGGTCGAGGTGGTGCGTCGCGCCGACTGGGCAGCCAGCGACTGGACCGCCGCCAGCACGTTCTTCACTCGGTGGTCGAGTTCGGCCAGAAGCGTCTCGCGATGCTCCTCCTCCGATTTGCGTTCGGTGATGTCGCGCACCACGCCGATGACCCGCAGCGGCGCTCCGCTCCGGTCAGTGACCACCACGCCGGCGCCCTGCATCCATCGCTCACGGCCGTCATCGGGCCGGATGATGCGGTATTCGGCGGAATAGCGGCCCTCGGTCCTCAGCCCGCGGTCGACTTCCTCGCGCAGGCGTTGGGCGTCCGCGGGATGGACGAAACGGAAGGAAACGTCGCCGCCCTCGCCCTTCAACGAGCTGGCCGTGAGGCCGGTCAGGGCCTTCATCCGCTCGCTGAGGAACATCTGGTCCGCGGCGATGTCCCACTCGAATTCGCCGAGGCCGGCGGCGTCCAGAGCCAGTTCGACCCGGCGCTGGTCCAGGCGTGTGCGGCGTTCGGCGTCAATGATGTCGGCGTCGTGGACCAGCATCTCCATGGCCAGGGCCGCCAGGTCCTCCAGGGCCTGTTGCTCGGCCGCCGTATGCGGGCCATGCGGTTCGGGGTCCTCCACCGCCAGCAGCCCGATCACCTGTCCGCCCGGCGCGATCAGGGGCGCGCCGGCATAGAACCGCACGTCCGCCTGGTTGCGGCGATTGGTCAGCGAGGCGAACCTTGGATCAACGCTGATGTCGTTGCTGAACACCGTGGCGCCGTGCCGGACCATCAGGTCGGCGACACTGCCCGCCCGGGGGTGCTCGCCGGCCGGAATGCCGATGCGGGCCTTGTGCCAAAGCCGATGCTCGTCGATCAGCACCACCGCCGCGCGGGGCGCGTGCAGGATCATCGCCGCCATGCGGGCCAGCCGGTCGAAGCGGCCGTCCGAGCCGCTGTCGAGCGCATGCAGAGCCCCGAGCGCCCGCAGGCGCGCGGCTTCATCCGTTTCTGGCGCCCGTGACGCGGCGTCGTCCATGCCTCACCATACCGGGTAACCGGCAGTCGCGCGAGAAGCGAGAATCCGTGGCGTTCAACGCCCTGTCAGTTTAGGGTGGAACTCGATCTCGCGACATCGCGTTGACCGGTAGTCCCCCTGAACGGAGGGCCGCCGGACCCGGCGCGCCCGCGAACCTGGAGCCTGTCATGTCCACCAACGCAACCACGCCCGCATCGACCGAAGCCGATCAGGCCAAGACGGCCCTCAAGAGCGCCGCCAAGCACGCCGAGCGCAGCTTCGTCGATGCCGCCGACCAGGCCCGTGAACGCCTCACCGGGGCGGCCCACCGCACCGAAACGGCCGTCCGCGAAGGCATGGAAACCCTGCGGGCGCAGAGCCGCGCCTATGCCGACACGGCCGGGCAGCAGCTCGACGAAGCCCAGCGTTACGTCGTCGAGAGGGTCAAGGAACGACCCGTGGCCGCCACCCTGGCCGGCGTCGGCGTGGGCGTTCTGATCGGGCTTCTGCTCGCCAGCCGCGGCGACCGCCGCTAATGATGGAGCGGACGCTGATGGCCCTGGCGGCCGGCGCCGCGATCGCGGCGGCCGCGGCCGTCGGCGTCTTTTCCGCCTTTTTCGCTCTGTTCGCCTTCATCCAGCCGTACGTCGGGACGGCGGGGGCGGCGGCGATCATCTCCGGCGTATCGGCGCTGGCCGTGGCGATCGCCGGCTTCGCCGCCGCGCGCAAGGCCGAGGGCGACCGCAAGGCCAGGGCCGCCCCCGTCGCCGCCGACGCCTCGATGGTCGAGACCATCATGGGTCTGGTCCGCGACCACCCCCTGCTGTCGGCGAGCGCGGCGGTTGCCGCGGGCGTCTATGCCCTGCGCAATCCGCAGCTGGCCGCCGCCGTGATCCGCGCCTTCATGGACAAGCCGTCGCAAGACCGGAACTGACCGGGCGCCGGGACGCTTCCTTCCAGGTCAGTCCCCGGAGCGAGCCATGTTCATCCTTCCTGACCTGCCCTACCGGCGCGACGCCCTGGGGCCGGTGATCTCGGCCGAGACCCTGCGGTTTCATCACGGCAAGCACCACAGGACCTACGTCGATACGCTGAACCGCCTGCTGGACGAGGCGGGCGACCATCCCGACAGCCTTGAGGCGGTGATCCGCCAGACGGCGGGTGATCCCGGTCAGGCCAAGCTGTTCAACAATGCCGCCCAGGCTTGGAACCATGCCTTTTTCTGGCAAGCCATGTCGGCCGAGGCGGCCAGGCCCGACGGAGTCCTGGCCGAGGCCATCGCGGCGGCGTTCGGCGGCCTGCCCGGCCTGAAGACCAACTTTGTCAACGCCGGCGCGGAGCATTTCGGCTCCGGCTGGGTCTGGCTCATCGCCGGCGCGAGCGGGCTGAAGGTGATCACCACCCACGACGCCAAGGGGCCCGTGCCGATGGACGGGGTCACCGCCCTGCTGGTCTGCGACCTGTGGGAACACGCCTACTACCTGGATTACCAGAATGACCGGAAGGGCTTCCTGGAGGCCTGGTTCGACGCCCTGCCCAACTGGACGTTCGCGGCCGCCCAGTTCGCCGCCCACCAGAAGCGCGGCCCCGCCTGGGCTTATCCCGCGCCCGTCCCGGCGGAGAGGAACGCGGCCGCCTCCTGAGCGTTGTCAGGAACAGGGCTGGACAATCGCGGCCCATGCAAGTGGGAGGAAGACGAGATGCTGAGGTGGGC
This sequence comes from Caulobacter sp., assembly GCA_030678995.1. Classification (GTDB taxonomy): domain Bacteria; phylum Pseudomonadota; class Alphaproteobacteria; order Caulobacterales; family Caulobacteraceae; genus Caulobacter. The sequence goes on along the minus strand of JAUXTQ010000024.1, from coordinate 27,622 downwards.
CCTGATATTTCTGGTCGTGGCGCTGATTGCCGCGTTCCTTGGTTTTGGCGGACTGGCCGGAGCGGCTGTCGACATCGCCAAAATCCTGTTCTTCATCTTCCTGGTGCTTTTCCTGGTTTCGGCCGTGATGCACCTGGTGAGGGGCCGGGCGCCCTGACAGGGCGGCCCGAACGGACGGCAGGAGCGGCGGCGGGTCATCCCGCCGCCGCTTTCGTTTGAGGATCAGGCGACCGGCGCCCGACGGTCGATCGCCCAGGTGCGCCAGGGCTCGAAATGCGAGCCAGTCCAGGCCAGGGCCGTGACATGGACGAACCCGGCTTCGACCTCGATGCAGTTGAAGCCGATTGGCGCGCCCCGCTCGCGCACCGACAGGGTGCTGGCCCCCACCGCCCAGGTCCTGCCGTCGCCGCCCGGAAGGGGCAGCGCGAAGGGCGCGTGGACGTGGCCGGTCAGGACCAGGTCGATCTCCGCCTCGGCGAAGGCGTCCGCCGCCTCCCGCCCGCCATGAACCGCGCCGCTCATGGGCCCGCCGATCATCTCGATCAGGGGATGATGGCAGGCGACGATCTTCAGGGCTCCGCCCGTCGCGGGCGCCAGGGCCTGGATCGCCCGCGCCGCCTGGTGGGCCGCGATGGCGCCCTTCGACCAGTTGGCGCGCAGCTGCACCCCCCGGGCGGTGTTGACCGAGGCGATGGCCAGTCCGGGCCGCCGCAGCGCCTCGCGCGGAAGCTCGCCGAAGTGCCGCTCATAGCGCTTCCACGGCGCGAACAGCCGCCTCATCAGGCTGAAGTAGGGGGTGTCATGGTTGCCCGGCACGACCAGCGACTCGGCGGCCAGGCCCTTGATCCAGATGCGGGCGTCGGCGAACTCCGAGGGCGCGCCTTCGCGGGTGACATCGCCGGTGATGATGGCCAGATCCGGCCTGTGTTCGGCGATCCAGCGGGTGACACCGGCCACCGCCGGTTTGTTTTCGCCGCCGAAGTGAATGTCCGACAGATGGGCCAGCCGCAGGGTCACGCGTCCGCCTCCGTCGGGCGGGGAACCAGGGCGCGAAAGGCCACCGGCCTGAACCGGAAATCCACCACCGGGCCGAGCTGGGTCGGTTCGCCGTCGAGCACGGCGGGAATTGGCCCGCTGGCCCAGGCGCGGCCCGCCTTGACCCGGGTCACCATCACAGTCGGGTCGGCCCGCCAGTCGCCAAGGGCCGCGTGAAAACCCAGCCGGAAGATGTCCAGCGCCCCGGCGGGGTCAATCGCCGCGACTTCGAGGAAGCCATCGTCGTCGGCCATGGTGCTGGAGACCAACGGGCACATCAGCGCCAGGGCCTGGGTCTTGCCCCGGGGTCTGCCGCCCAGCGAGAACCGCAACCGGCCGGAAAACGCGCGGCGCAGAGCCCCTCTGGCCCGACCGAGGGCGCGCGCCAGGTCGCCCATCCTGGCCGCCTCCCGGGCCTCGGCCCACAGGGCTGGGGAGCCCAGTATGGCGGCGACATAAAAGGCATGACCCTCGACCTCGCCGCCGGAAACGGTCTTTTCGACACCGTCGGAAAGGCTGTCGGCCAGGGCGGTCTTCCAGTCGCGCGCGCCATAGAGGGCATGGGGCAGCATGTTCATGGTGCCGCCAGGCAGGGGCGCGAGCAGCGGCCCCTTCGGTCCCACCATCTCGGCGGCCGCCCGCGCGGTGCCGTCGCCGGCGACGATGACCAGCAGGTCCGGGCGGGTGTTCAGCGCGGCCCTCAGGCAGGCTACCAACCCCTCGTCGCCAGGCGTGCTGACCACGCCGGGCGTCCCATGCTCGGCCAGGATGCGCTCGACCTCGGCGGCGGCTTCCGGCCCGGCGTTGCCCGCCGCGGGATTGACCACCGCCGCCACGCGCTTGAAGGCGAGTTTCCGGGCTTTCGACTTCACGCTGCGTTGTCTCCCGCGCCCATGGGCAGCCTAACGGTTCCGGCCCGCGCCAGTTCCCCCGATGGAACCCGCGCCGCTTCCGGGCGTTGCCACCGCGGTTGGCCGACCGGGCCGCCGTCGAACATCGGGGTGAGGGTTGGTCATGCGCGGTCTGTCAGGCTTGGTGTTGCTGGGTGTTACGGCGCTGGCTTTGAGCGGTTGTGGCACGGTTTCGGGCTTCCGCAAGGCGGCGGTCGCCAACCCCTGTCAGGATAGGACCGTCTCGATCTACTTCGAACGGGATTCCGTGGCCATCACCCGCGAGGCGCGCGCCGTGCTCAAGGGTGCGGGCGACATGGCCCGGGGGTGCACCCTGGGCGCGGTCGATGTGCTGGGTCTGGCCGACTCAGTCGGCGATCCCGGCGTGAACATGACGCTCTCCCGCAAGCGGGCCGAGGCCGTCCGCGGCGCGGTCCAGCGACTGGGCTTCGCCACTATCAATTTCCAGATCGGCGCCGCGGGCGAAGCCGGCGCCGTCACGGCCTCGGGGGCTGACCGGCCCCTGCGCCGCCGTGCCGACGTGACCTTCCGCCTGTCGCCGCGCTGACGCTCCCGACCTGAACGAAATTCGGGGCGGATCCGAAGATCCGCCCCGAGAGTTTCGCATCATCGAGATTGGGGTGCGGAGGCGACTGGCTGGCTCTCACCAGCCTCAAGTCGGGGGGGGCGTCGCCGCCTCCGCAATCCTTAAACGTCGCTTCCCGAAAATCGGTTCCGGACAAACGCGAAAAAGTTCGAACTTTTTTCGCCCGACGCGGGAGTCGGAACAACGACCCCTGGCGGGACGTTCAAAAGGCGCTGGATTCACCAGACAGAGGAGGCGGCTACATGGCCATCAACTTCCGTCGTTTCGTCCGCGCCCACCCGGACGCGCAGGTTATTGAGGCGACTGACGCCCGCCAGGGGCGCTGGGGCCGGCATATGTTTTGGGTGCTGGTGGCCTCGACCGTTCTGGCCGTGGTCGCGCTGTTCGGCAGCTGGGCCTTCCGCGCCGGGGACCTGGCGCAGGCCGACGCCACGAGCACGCCGACGGCCGCCGAGGTTCGGGCCGCCGGCGACCCGGCCGGTTAGGCCGCCTTGGCGGTCCGGCCGGGATGGAAGAACAGGGCCTGGCCGATCGCCGCCTTCACCGTCTCCGGCTGGAAAGGCTTGGTGATCAGGAAGGTCGGCTCCGGCCGCTCGCCGGTCAGCAGGCGCTCCGGGAAGGCGGTGATGAAGATCACCGGCACATCATAGTGGCCGAGGATGTCCTTGACCGCGTCGATGCCCGACGAGCCGTCGGCCAGCTGGATGTCGGCCAGGACCAGGCCCGGCGCCTTGCGGGCCACGGCCTCGACGGCTTCGGTGCGGGTCGCGGCGATGTCCACCACCGCGTGACCCAGTTCACGAACCAGGGCCTCGATGTCGGCGGCGATCACCGGCTCATCCTCGATGATCAGGACGTCGGTGGCCAGTTCGGCGTCGATTTCAGTCTGGGCCTGGCCGATCAACCGCTCCACATCCGGGAAGTCGGTATCGAGAATCTGCGCCGCCTCGCTGGGGGTAAACCCCTCGAGCGCGGTGAGCAGGAAGGCCTGGCGTGAGCGCGGCGCGATCCGCATCAGCCGCTGGCTGGCGTCCGAGCCGGCGCCGGGCGCGCGGTCTTCCAGCTGGGCCCCGGAGGTGCACCAGATGGCGTGGAACACATGATAGAGCGCCACCCGAGGCGACAGTCGGTTGTCGAGGGACTTCTCACCGGCCGCCAGGGCTTCGAGCGCCACGCGCACATACTGGTCCCCGGTGGTCTGGCTCCCTGTCAGGGCCCGCGCGTATCGGCGCATGTAAGGCAGATGCGGCGCCAGACGTGCAAGAAGACTCATAACCCCTCCCGTTTTCAGATCTTCAGTTGGGAGCATACGCCTTCGCCCGCAAGGAACGGGGCGCGCCTCCCTCGGACATGCAACGCGTCAGACCGGGCGCGGTTCCCAGCTTACGCCGCATGGGGCATCATGGTGAACACGGTTTTGGGAACCTGCGACGGAGTCCGGACGTTGAACGGCCGAAGTCATAGTTCCAAGAGGGGGCGGGCGCATCGCCACGCCGATAGCATGATCGACCAGATGCCAATGGATGAACGGCGCAAGGGAACGGCCCCGCTTGATGAAGCGCGGCTTCGGCAACGCGCGATTGGCGTAAAGCTGCGACAGATGTTTGACGAGGTCGTCAACGAGCCTGTCCCGGACGAGTTTCTGGACATCCTTCGTCAGGCGGATCGCAAATCCGGAGAAGGCTGAGATGACGGCCGCCTCTGAAACCGTCGCCATGCCCCTGGAGGGGGCCGCTCGTGACAAGGTCTTCCAGCGCGAGCTGGTGACTCTGATCCCCCACCTGCGCGCCTTCGCCCGCACCCTGACCGGCAACGCGACCGCCGCCGACGACCTGGCGCAGGACGCCATGATCAAGGCCTGGGACGCCCGGGCCAGCTTCCAGCTGGGCACCAATATGAAGGCCTGGACCTTCATGATCCTGCGCAACCAGTTCTACTCGGACAAGCGCCGCTCCTGGCGCTCGATCCAGCTCGACCAGGAGGCCGCCGAGCGCACGCTCGTGGCCGTTGACGATCCGATGTCCCCCATCGCCCTGGACGAGCTTCGCCTGGCCATGTGCATGCTGCCCGATGAACAGCGGGAAGCCCTGATCCTGGTCGGCGCCGGCGGCTTCGCCTACGAAGAGGCCGCCGATATCTGCGGCTGCGCGGTCGGCACGGTGAAGAGCCGTGTCAGCCGTGCGCGGCGGGCGCTGCAGGGCATCCTGGAGACCGGCGCCTACGATCGCGACGGCGGCGACGCCGGCGATGCGATGGGATCGATCCTGGCCGACGCGGAGCGGCTGAGCGCCGTCCGTTGAGATTCCTCGAGCGGTTGCGGTGGGGGTCCGCGACCACGATCAGGGTCCGCCTGGGCGTCGCCCTTGCCGCGGCGTTGCTGCCGGTGCTCCTGCTGGGCGCCGGGCAATCCCTGCGCGCCTATGAGCGAGAGACCGCCGACCGGCAGGCCGTCTTGCAGTCCGCGGCGCAGCGCAGCGCGGCCACCGCCAAGGCGCGGATGGAAGCCGCCGCCGTCCTGCTCGAAACCCTGGGACCCGGCTCCATCGGCCTGGACTGTTCGCGCCGTCTGACCGACGTGCGCCGACGTCTGCCCGGCTATGCCAACCTGATCCGCTTCGACCGCATCGGCCGGGTGGCCTGCTCCGCCGAGAGCGTTCCGGCTGATCCGGACCGTCGCGGTCGGGACTGGTTCCTGCGGTTGAAGGCGGGCGAGACGATGGTCGTGACCCTCGCGCCGGGCGCGGTCTATTCCGCCGAGCCGGCCCTGTTCACCGCGGCCCGGTCCATCGATCCACAGACCGGCTTCAGCGTCCTGGCGGCGGTCATTCCGCTCGCCAGCCTGCGTCCCGAGCTGGCCGACCGGTCGCTGCCGCCGGGCTCCCAGGTGGCCATCGTCGACCGACAAGGCCGGTATCTCTCCATCACTGATCCGCGCGCCTTTCCGCGCTCGGCGAAGAGCTGGGTCAATCGGGCGGCGTCGCGGGGGTCGTTCCTCGGATACAGCCGCGACCAGTATGGCGTGAAGCGGGTCTTCTCGGCCGCCCCGCTGGTCAGTGACGAGCTGTTCGTGGTGCTGTCGGCGCCGTCGGCGGGCCTGTTCTCCACGGCCTGGCTCGACCCGCTGTCCGGCATCGTCTTTCCGCTGATCGCCTTCGCCGCGGCGTTGGCGGCGATCTTCTTCGCCGTCGACCGCGGGGTGACGCGCTGGATCCTCTATCTGCAGCGGATCGCCGCCATCTACGCTCGGGGACGTTTCACCATCCGTCCGGTCCAGGCCGACCGGGCGCCGCCGGAGATCCGCGAGCTGGCCGAGACCCTCGATCACATGGCCGCCACCATTGTCGCCCGCGACGCCACCCTGCACGAAAACCTGGACCAGAAGGACGTGCTGATGCGCGAGATCCATCACCGGGTGAAGAACAACCTGCAGGTCATCAGCTCCCTGCTGAGCATGCAGGAGCGGGCGCTGAGCGACCCGGCCGCCCGGGTGGCCATGAGCGACACGCGGCAGCGGATCACCGCCCTGGCCCTGATCTACCGCGCCCTCTACCAGGGCCCGGACATCAAGCACGTGGACCTGCGGCCCTTCCTTGAAGACCTCACCGGCCAGTTGCTCGCCGGCGAAAGCGGCGGAGAGCACATCCGCACCGAGGTGCGGGCCGACCCCCTGTCGATCGACCCGGACAAGCTGGCCCCGCTGGCCCTGTTCGCCGTCGAGGCGGTGACCAATGCCCAGAAGCACGCGCTCCAGGGCAAGGGCGGCGCCCTGACGGTCGACTTCACCCTGCGCGACGGCGAGGCGGAACTGGCCATCGCCGACGACGGCGGGGGCAATCCGTCACCGCCGGACGCGGCGACCAAGGGCGGCGTGGGGCGGACCCTGATGACCGCCTTCGCCCGCCAGTTGCGCGGGCATATGAGCCTGGAGCCGAACGCCATCGGGGGGCTGACGGCCCGGCTGGTCTTTCCGATGCCGGAAGCGCCCGGCGACGGAACCTGAGGCCTCACGAAGCGTTGATCTCGCGCAAGACAACCGCTCCGATTCAGGGGCCCAGGAGACTGCGCCATGCGTAAGATCATCATTCTGGCCGTCGCGGCCGCCAGCCTGTTCGCCGCCGCCTGTAACACCGTCGAGGGCGTGGGCAAGGACGTGAGCGCGGCCGGCGAAGCGGTCGAGGAGACGGCCAACGACGCCAAGTAGGCCTTCACGCGTCTGGCGGAAATCCAGCGGCCCTCGCTTTCCGGCGGGGGCCGTTTTGCGTGTCAGGTCAGGCTGTAGCGGATCGGCAGGACCTTGGGTCCGCCGACGAAGTTGGCCTGGCTCAGGCGGGGCTCGCCGTTGAACGCCAGCGACTGAAGACGCGGCAGCATCTCCTCGAACAGGATGCGCATCTCCATCTTGGCCAGGTGCTGGCCCAGGCACAGGTGTGCGCCGTAGCCGAAGGCCAGGTGCTTGTTCGGCGTGCGGTCCACCCGGAAGGCGTCGGGTTCGTCGAACACATCCTCGTCGCGATTGCCGGACGGATAGGCCAGCCACAGCCAGTCGCCCTTGGCGATCTTGCGACCGCCGACCTCGGTGTCGGCGGTGGCCGAGCGCATGAAATGCTTCACCGGGGTGGTGAAGCGGATCGCCTCGTCCACCAGGCCAGGGATCAGCGACGGATCGGCCTTGAGCTTGGCCAGCTCCCCCGGATTCTCGCACAGACCCCAGATGGCCCCGGCCGTCGAGGACGAGGTGGTGTCATGCCCCGCGGTGGCGACGATGACGTAGTAGCTCATCGCCTCGAAGTCGTTGATCGGCTCGCCGTCGAGCTTGCCGTTGGCGATCACGCTGGCCAGGTCCTCGGCCGGCCGGGCCTTGCGGTCGTCGGTGATACCCTTGAAATACATGAAGAAGTCGGCGATCACGCCCTGGATCGAGGCCAGGGCCTCGGGCCCCTCCATGGTCTGGGCGCGGCTGCGGTTGAGGTCCGGATCCTGGGCTCCGAACAGCTCCTGGGTCAGCTTGAGCATGCGCGGCTCGTCCTCGGCCGGCACACCCAGGATCTCCATGATCACCCGCAGGGGATAGTAGAGGGCGACCTCATTGACGAAATCGCATTCGCCGCCGAGCGAAGCCATGTGGTCCACGTGCTGGCGGGCGATCGTGCGAATCCGGTCCTCCAGCTTGCGGATGTTCTGAGGCAGGAACCAGGACTGGGTCATGAGCCGGTATTTCGGATGGTCCGGGGCGTCCATCTGCACCAGGGTCCGCACCAGGTGGGGACTGCCGCCGGTCATCTTGCGCACCAGCTTGTCACCCTCGATCGTGGTGAAGGTCGTGGGCATGTCGCCGGAGTGGAACAGGTCGTTCTGGCGGCTGATCTCGAGAATGTCGGCGTGTTTGGTCACCAGCCAGAAGGGATAGACCCCCTCCAGTTCCGCCTTGCCCAGCGGGTTGTTGGCGCGCAGCCAGCGGAAGGCGTCATGGACGCTGTTGTCGGCATAGGCCGCGGGGTTGATGGCCTGGAAGGCGATCTCGTCGGGAATGCGTTCAGCGGCGCTCATGATCGTGTCCTTCTGCCCCGGCGGGAGGATGCAACCGTGACGTGACGGAAGCAAAGGGGAAGCGAACGCGGTTCGCGTTTGCTATGAGCAGCCCATGCATCCCGCACGCCCCTTCCATCAGACCGATGACGCGATCCTCGCCAGCCTGGTCGCCGAGCGCGGCCTGGCCCTGATCATCGGCGTGGTCGACGGCCGGCCCGTCGTCGCCCACGCGCCCGTACTGCTTGAGGAACGCCGGCTGCGGTTTCACCTGTCGAGGAACAACGCCCTGACCGGCCCCCTGACAACGGGCGGGGCGAGCGCCCTGGCGGTGGTCACCGGACCGGACGCCTACATCAGCCCCGACTGGTACGGGCTCGACGACCAGGTGCCGACCTGGAACTACCTCTCCGTGGAGATGGAGGGGCCCTGCGCCCGGCTGGACGACGCCGGCGCGGCGGCCCTGCTGGACGACCTGTCGGCCCGGTTCGAGACCCCGCTGGCGCCCAAGCCGGCCTGGACCCGCCACAAGATGAGCTCCGGCCGCTTCGAGGCCCTGCTGGGCGGGATCGCGGCCTTCGAGATGGCCGTCGCGCGGTTCGAGGGGACCTGGAAGCTGGGCCAGAACAAGTCGGCCGAAGTCATCGCCGGGGTCGCCGACGCGCTGGACGCCCGGCCGGACGAGGGCTCACGAGCGATCGCGGCCCTGATGCGTCAGCTGTAGTCGGCCCGGCAGCGGGCGTAGAGCTCCAGGTCGCGGGCGTAGAGCCGCTCGATCCTGGCCCGCTCGGCGGTCGAGATGTCCAGCTGCTCGACCTCGCGAGTGGCGTTGGAGACGCCGAAGGTCAGGGGCCGTCCGGCCAGGTCCGACATCCGCGCGGCGAAGGCGCCGGCCTCTTCCAGCACGCCCCAGCAGAAGATCGTCGGCAGAACCGACTCCAGCGGCGTTCCCGGCCGCCAGCCAATGTAGGCGCAGGCCAGGTCGCCGAACACCTCAGGGTGCTCCAGCTGGTAGTCGAGGAAGCCCTCGAAGCCGTAGCGGCCGGCGGCCTGGGCCGTCAGGTGGGCGTCGAACCGCTGCCACGGCTTCTTCTTCAGGAACCCCTGGCGGGCATAGTTATAGTCCGACCGGGCGCGGTCGGCCGGCTCGCGCAGCAGGACGATGCTCCTCACCGGCCGGCTCAGGCCCGCCTGCACGGTGGGCTGGTCGAAATGGCCGCCGATCAGCAGGTCACCGGGCCGCGCGGCCGCGTCGATCTTCGCCAACGCCGCGGCCAGCGAGGTTACACCCCAATGCTTCGACAGGTTCTGCGCCTGCGAGCGCCACAGGCGGAAAGCCTGCCAGCGGCTGATCCGCGCTTCCCGGCGCAGGGTGTCCGGCAGGTAGAAGGACGTCCGGTCCGAAAGGGCCTCGGCGACGATGCGCGACAGGCTCTTGGACCCGCTCTTGGGCACCCGGATGCAGGCCAGAACGGCCTGATCCGCCGGGCTGTTCATCAGGCGGCGACCCGGTAGGCCGGGTTGCGGGCGAACAGGCCCTCGCGGCCCGTGATCGGGCGATAGGCGTCGGTCAGGCCCAGCGGCGTCTCCTCCACGCCCAGCACCAGGAAGCCGTCGGCGGGCAGGGCGGCGGCGAGGCCTTCCAGCACCCGCGGGCGCACCGCCTCGTCCAGGTCACAGAGCACGTTGCGGCAGAAGATGACGTCGAACCGGCCCACCGCCGACAGGTCGGCGGCCAGGTTGATCCGCCGCCAGCGCACCCGCTGGCGGATGCGCGGCGACAGCCGCCAGGTGTCTTCGACCTTGTCGAAGTGGTCGACCAGCAACTGGATCGGCAGGCCCCGCTGGACCTCGAACGGATTGTAGACCCCGGCCTGGGCCTTCTCGAGGGCCCGTTCGGAGATGTCCGAGCCGTAGATCTCGATGCGCACCCCAGGCTCCAGGCCCTGGCCGGCCTCGGCGATCATCGCCAGGCTGTAGGCTTCCTGGCCGGTGGAACAGCCGGCGCTCCAGATGCGGATCGGCTCGGGCCCGCGCATCCGGCTCAGGGTCGGCAGGATCTCGTCGCGGAACTGCTGGAACGGCGTGCGGTCGCGGAAGAAGGCCGTTTCGCTGGAGGTCATCGCCTCCACCAGGGCCCAGATCAGCGGCTCCTCGCGGCGCGCGCGCAGGCCGGTGATCAGCTCGGCCACCGAGCCGTAGGCCTCGCGCCGGGCCAACGGGCCCAGCCGGCTTTCGATCAGATAGGTCCTGGCCGGGTCGATCTTCAGACCCGCCCGCTGTTTGCACAGCGCCACGATCAGCTGGACGTCCTCGGGGGTCATGCGGCCGCGCCTTCATGAGCAAGGAGGCCCGCTTCGGCGAACTTGGCCTGGAGGATGTCGCCGTCGAACGGCTTCATGATGTATTCGCAGGCGCCGGCGGCCAGGGCCTCGCGGATGCGGGCCGGCTCATTCTCGACGGTGCAGAAGACCACGCGGGGCTCGTCGCCGCCCGGCTCGGTGCGCAGCTGGCGCAGGAAATCCAGGCCGTTCATTACCGGCATGTTCCAGTCCAGCAGGATGACGTCGGGCATGGCGGCCCGGCACCAGGCGAGCGCCTCCAGCCCGTCGGACGCCTCGGCCACCTCGTAGCCGAGATCCTCCAGGATCCGGCGGGCGACCTTGCGGATCACCCGGCTATCATCAACCAGCAGACAGGTTTTCAAGGCGCCAACGCTCCTTCCCCGACTGCTGTTGTCCGATGTGTCGGTTAACGGGTCGTGAGAGGACGTGGAAAACGCGCGCGACCGATTGTCCGCAGCTGTGGAAATCAGGGGACAGCTTACTCATTTCGTTCGAAGCCGCGTCCGGCAGCGAGGAACCGACGAAATGAGTAAGCTGTCCCCTGATTTCAGGCGCTAGACCGGCGTCCAGGCCGCCAGGGTCACGCGCTCCTCGCCGACCTCGGCGGCCAGCTGGCCGCCGGCGGCCTTGACGATCAGGTGCAGGTAGTAGGCCTGGACCCAGGCACCGCCGACCGCGTCGCCGCGGGGCTCGCCCTTGAGGCCGCGCAGCACCTCCGGCTTCAGCTTGGCCCGCGGGCCGACCGCTTCCAGGGAGATGGCCGCCCGGCCGTCGGCCTCCACCACCCGGGCCGTGGCCACACCCCCGATCGGCAGGGCGCCGGCGGCGATCTGGCAGAGGTTCATCAGGATGCGGCCGCTGGCCTTGTTCAGCGCGGCGACCTCGACCTTCCAGTCCAGCTCGGGCCGCACATGGGCGAAGACGCCCCTGGCCAGGCTCTCCAGCTCGCGGGCGTCGTAGGTCTCGGCCGAGGCCGAGGCGCCGAAGGCCACCCGGCTGAACTGCAGCAGGTCGGCCAGCTTGCGAGCGCTCTGGCCGATCAGGTCCATGGCGTCCTCGCGCATGTCCTGGGCGGTCGGGTCCTCCAGCAGGTCCAGGCCCGAAACGATGGCGCTGGCCGGGCTGATGAAGTCGTGGCACAGCCGCGCGGAAATCTGGGCCGCCAGTTCGGCGGCCTCTGGCAGCAGGTCCCCGGCGGCGGGGCCCTCGGGCTCGGGGATGGGCTGGAAGGCGTCGGGTTCGGTCATGGCTGTCGAAATTGACCTGATTTGAAGCGTTGGCAAATGGCCCGTAGGCCCCTAACCAGACCGCCATGGACCCCTTTATCGAGCCCGGCGCCCTGGTGCGCCATCCGGATCGCGAGGACTGGGGTCTGGGACAGGTGCAGTCGGTGGCCGGGCGGCGGGTCACCGTCGATTTCGAGAACGCCGGCAAGCAGGCCATCGATGCGTCGGTCGTGCGTCTGATTTTCGTGGCCGACGACCCGGGAGCCCGCCGATGAGCGACGCCGACATTGGACTGATCCTGGCCGACATCGTCGAGGAAGCCGGCCGGCTGGTCCTGCCCTACTGGTCGCACGGCGGCACGGTGGCCCACACAGCCAAGGCCGACATGAGCCCGGTGACCATCGCCGACCAGGAGGGCGAGAAGCTGATCGTCAAGCGGTTGAAGGAACGCTTCCCGGACATCGCCATCGTCGCCGAGGAACACGCCAGCGAGTTCGGCACCCCGGACGCCATCGGCGACCGCTTTTTCCTCGTCGATCCGGTGGACGGCACCAAGGCCTTCATGCGCGGCGACCCCAGCTTCACCGTCAACATCGGCCTGGTGGCCGGCCGCAGGCCGGTGGCCGGCGCGGTCTGCGCCCCGGCCTCGGGCGAGACCTGGTTCACCACCGCGCGAGGCGCGATGAAGCGCGCCGAAGGCGGGGCGGCGAGCCCGGTGCAGGTGCGCCCCTGGCCCAAGGGCGAGGCGGTGGCCCTGATCAGCCACACCATGAAGGAAGAGACGCTGGCCAAGCTGACCGCCGAGTACGGCTTTGACCTGAAGGTGGCCATGGACAGCTCGGTCAAGCTCTGCCGCATCGCCGAGGGCGTGGCCGACATCTATCCGCGCCACGGCCCGACGAGCGAGTGGGACATTTGCGCCGCCCAGGCGGTGCTCGAGGCGGCGGGTGGGAGTGTTGGCGGGTATCAGGGCGCCGAGTTTCTGTACGGCAAGGCCGACAAGCGGTTCCTGAATGAGTGGTTCGTGGCGAGGGGCGGGTAGCGCCTCTCCCAGCTTCGCTTCTCCTCTCCCACTTGGGAGAGGGGGACCAGCCGAAGGCTGGTGGAGAGGGATGCGCCGCTGTGAGCCGGGACGTCCGGATCGCCAGCGCCTCAATCGGCCGCCACCGCGCATCCCCCACCACCAAGCTCCGCTTGGTCCCCCTCCCCCAAGTGGGGGAGGAAAGCCATTGATCTCATGCAGGCCGGCGTGCCGGTCGGGACAGGTCAGTCAAGGGCGCTGCGCGTCGCGAAGCGATGGCCCGGAGGGCCACCCTTGAGTGACCTGTCCCGACCGGCGAAGCTCTCGCCATGAGATGAAGGGCGGGGTGTGGGCTCCTGAACCTCATACAACCCCTGAAGCTGTTTCAGAGTTGGTAGGTATCGATGGCAGTCGGCCGGCTAAACTCGGCGTTGATCAAGTCCAGTTCCCCATAGCCATCGCCGTAGCTGTAAGCCTCGATCATGTGCGCAAAGCCTTCCCGAACGTAGAGCATGAACTCCATTGGATAGCGGTCTGGCCCTACCAGGGCGCCGATCCACCCCACTGGTCCAATGGCCGTAGGCGCTGACGGGGCGGATCGGCTGACCTCGAACTCGGTGAAGAAGCCTGAACCGGTGAAGTCGCGACCTGTAACTGTTGCCGTCGCGAGTTGGCTCAGCAGCGCTGACGTCGCGACTGGATACTGGTGGCTGATGGCTTCAGCAACTGCGCTTTCGAGCGGGCTCAACCGGGACATCATCGCGTCCATTGCGCCCTACCCTCGCAACCCCAACACATCCTGCATATCGAACGCCCCCGCCCCCCGGCCCGCCACCCACCGCGCCGCCGTCACCGCCCCGCGCGCGAAGAGTGACCGGTCCCGCGAGGAATGGCTGATGGTGAGGATCTCCTCCTCACCCGCAAACGTCACGCTGTGCTCGCCGATGATGCCGCCGCCGCGCAGGACGGAGAAGCCGATCTCGCCCTCCGGCCGGGCGCCGGTCAGGCCGTGGCGGGCGGGCTGGATGACGTCCTTCAGGTCGACGCCGCGACCGCGCGCGGCCGCCTCGCCCAGCATCAGGGCCGTGCCGCTGGGGGCGTCGACCTTCCTTCGGTGGTGGGCCTCGAACACCTCGATGTCGAAGTCGCTCGCGTCGAAGGCCCGGGCCGCCTGTTCGACCAGCCCCAGCAGCATGTTGATCCCCAGCGAGAAGCTGCCGGACCGGACGATGGCGATGCGGCCGGCGGCCTCGTCGATGCGGCGGGTCTGGTCCTGTGACAGGCCGGTAGTGCCGATGACCAGGGCCACCGCGCCGCGGCCGGCGGCCTTCTCGGCCAGGGCGACCGAGGCCTCCGGCGTGGTGAAGTCGATGACCACGTCGGCGGCGGCGATGGCGGCGTCGATGCTGACCAGCCCCTCGCCCTCGACGCCGGGGCGCTCGTAGCGGGCGACCACGGTCACGTCCTCGCGGCCTTCGCAGAGCGCGATCACCGCCCGGCCCATCCGGCCGAGCGCACCGGCGACGGCGATCTTCACGGGGGCGGCGGGCGGCTGGGTCATGGGGAAGGATTAGCGCGGGTGGGGGCGGTTGTCAGCGGTCGCGTCTTTCCTCTCCCGCGAGGGAGAGGGGGACCAGCCGGAGGCTGGTGGAGGGAGGCGTTGCTGTTGGCCGGGACGTCCGGATCGCCGGCTCTCCAACCATCCACCACCGCGCCTCCCTCTCCACCACGCTCCGCGTGGTCCCCCTCTCCCAAGTGGGAGAGGAAGGACAAGCGCACGGTTGTCCCACCGCCCCCCGCCCGTTAGGTTGCGCGCCTTCCTGCCCCCGACGCGACCGGCCTGACGACCGGTGACGCCGCTCCAGCGTTTCAAGGACGTCCGCCTCCGCCATGAGTGATTCCGAAAAGAAGACCTTCACCGACGAGGAGGCGCTGGCCTTCCACCAGTTCCCGACGCCGGGCAAGATCGCCATCGCGGCGACCAAGCCGATGGTCACCCAGCGGGACCTGAGCCTGGCCTATTCGCCGGGCGTCGCCGTGCCGGTGCTGGCCATCGCCGAGAATCCGGACCTGGTCTACGACTACACGTCCAAGGGCAATCTGGTCGGGGTGATCACCAACGGCACGGCCATCCTGGGCCTGGGCAACCTGGGCGCGATGGCCTCCAAGCCGGTGATGGAAGGCAAGGCGGTGCTGTTCAAGCGCTTCGCCGACGTCGACGCCATCGACATCGAGCTCAGCACCGAGGACCCCGACGAGATCATCACGGTGGTCAAGACCATCGGCGCGACGTTCGGCGGCATCAACCTCGAGGACATCAAGAGCCCCGAGTGTTTCATCATCGAGCAGCGCTGCCAGGAGCTGCTGGACATCCCGGTGTTCCACGACGACCAGCACGGTACGGCGATCATCTGCGCCGCCGGCCTGATCAACGCCTGTTTCATCACCGGCAAGAAGCTGGCGGACGTGAAGGTGGTGCTGAACGGCCCCGGCGCCGCCGGCATCGCCTCGATTGAGCTGATCAAGGCGATGGGCGTGCGGCCCGAGAACGTCATCGCCTGCGACTCCAAGGGCGTGCTCTACCAGGGCCGCACCGAGGGCATGAACCAGTGGAAAAGCGCCCACGCGGTGGACACCGACAAGCGCACCCTGGCCGAGGCCGTGGCCGGCGCGGACGTGCTGCTGGGCCTGTCGGCGGCGGGGGCGTTCACCAAGGAGATGATCGCCAGCATGGCGCCCAATCCGGTGATCTTTGCCATGGCCAACCCGGACCCGGAGATCACCCCAGAAGATGTCCATTCGGTGCGCAGCGACGCCATCATGGGCACCGGCCGCAGCGACTATCCCAACCAGGTCAACAACGTGCTGGGCTTCCCCTACATCTTCCGCGGGGCGCTCGATGTGCGGGCCCGGCGGGTCAATCACGAGATGAAGATCGCCTGCGCCAACGCCCTGGCCATGCTCGCGCGGGAAGATGTGCCGGATGAAGTGGCCGCCGCCTATCACGGCCGGCAGCTGAAGTTCGGCCCGCAGTACATCATCCCCTCGGCCTTCGATCCGCGGCTGATCTGGTACATCCCGCCGTTCGTCGCCCAGGCGGCGATGGACACCGGCGTGGCGCGCAAGCCGATCGCCGACATGGACGCCTATCGCGCCCAGCTGGCCCAGCGCCTCGATCCGGCGGCGGCCTTCCTGCAGAAGCTGTCGGGCGCGGTGATGAGCGGGCCGCGCAAGCGCATCGTGTTCGCCGAGGGCGAGGAGCTGAGCGTGATCCGCGCCGCCCACGCCTTCCAGACCCAGGGCCTGGGCGACGCCATCCTCGTCGGCCGCGAGGAACTGGTGAAGGAGAACATGCGCTCGGCGGGCCTGGACCCGGCGGAGCTGAACCTGCAGATCGTCAACGCCCGGGTCTCGGACCGCAATCCGGACTACGTCGACCACCTGTACCAGCGGCTGCAGCGCGAGGGCTACCTCAAGCGCGACGTCCAGCGGCTGATCAACCAGGACCGCAACAGCTTCGCCGCCTCGATGGTCGCCCTGGGCGACGCTGACGGCATGGTCACCGGCGTGACCCGCAGCTTCGACCAGGTGCTCGAAGAGGTGCTGCATGTGATCGATCCCGCCCCCGGCGGGCGGGTCATCGGCATGTCGATCGTGATGGCCAAGGGCCACACCCTGTTCATCGCCGACACCAACGTCACCGAGATGCCCGAGGCCGAGGAGCTGGTGGAAATCGCCTGCGAGGCCGCCCGGGCGGTGGCCAAGCTGGGCTTCACCCCGCGCGTCGCCTTCATGAGCTACTCGACCTTCGGCAACCCCATGGGGCTGCGGTCGGAGAAGGTGCGCGAGGCGGTGGCCATGCTCGACGAGATGGAGGGCGTCGACTTCGAGTACGAGGGCGAGATGCCGCCGGAACTGGCCCTGGAGCCGGACTCGCGGAGCAACTTCCCCTTCATGCGCCTGACCGGCCCGGCCAATGTGCTGATCATGCCGGCGATCCACTCGGCCTCGATCTCGACCAAGCTGGTGCAGTCGCTGGGCGCGGCCACGGTGATCGGGCCGATCCTGCTGGGGCTGTCGAAGTCGGTGCAGATCGCGCCGCTGTCAGCCTCGGTCTCGCGGATCCTCAACATGGCTCTGATGGCGGCCTACGACCAGCCGCTCGAGCCGGCGGCGGAGTAGGGCCATGGCTTCATGATCAGAGTGCCTGTTTCCCCGCGCTAGACGGTTCGTTCGATCGGACCCGGAGCGGGTCGTTCGACAAGTTGCTCCCCCCTGGGGGAGCTGGCAGCCCGCAGGGCTGACTGAGGGGGCGGTTCAACACGCCCCCCTCCGTCTCGCCTTCGGCGAGCCACCTCCCCCGTGGGGGAGGAACTTGTTCTCCGCTTCTATCCGCGAAGGGACATCCCCATGACGCGCCTCTCCGACGCCGCGATCGGCGTCGACTTCGGCACGACCAACACGGTCGTGGCCTTCGACCAGGGCGGGGGCCAGGCGGCTCTCGCCGGCTTCAGCCACGACGGCGAGGCGTTCAACGCCTTCCGCTCGGCCCTCAGCTTCCATGCGCCGATGGACGACCCCGCCGGGCGGGTCGTCGAGGCCGGGCCCTGGGCCATCGACGCCTATGTGGAGGAGCCGCTGGAGACGCGGTTCATCCAGTCGTTCAAGAGCTACGCCGCCAGCCCGCTGTTCACCGACACCGAGATCCTCCGCCGCCGGTTCACCTTCGAGGACCTGCTGAGCGCCTTCCTGCTCAAGCTGCGCGAGCATGGCGGGGCGGACATGGCCGAGCTGCCGAGGCGGGTGATCGTCGGCCGGCCGGTGGCCTTCGCCGGGCTGCGGCCGGACCCGGCCCTGGCCCTGACCCGCTACGAGACGGCGTTCCGGCGGCTGGGCTTTACCGACATCCGCTACGTCTACGAGCCGGTCGCGGCGGCCTTCTTCTTCGCCAAACGGCTGGAGGGCGACGCCACGGTGCTGGTCGGCGACTTCGGCGGCGGCACCAGCGACTTCTCGCTGGTGCGGTTCACCCACCGGGACGGCCATGTGCGGTCGCAGGCCCTGTCCAACGCCGGGGTGGGCGTGGCGGGGGACGCCTTCGACTACCGGATCATCGACCATCTGGTGTCGCCCAGGCTGGGCAAGGGCAGCCTGTACCGCGCCTTCGACAACGTCATCCCCCTGCCCAACCGCTACTTCACCGCCTTCGCCCGATGGGAGCAGCTGGCCCTGCTGCGGGCGTCGCGGGACATGCGCGACATCCGCCGCCTGGTCCGCGACGCGGTCGAGCCGGAGAAGTTGCAGCGGCTGGTCGAGGTGCTCGACGACAACCACGGCTACCGGCTCTACCAGTCGGTCTCGCGGCTGAAGGAGGCGCTGTCTGGGGCCGAAGAGGCGGTGTTTTCGTTCAGGGGCGGGTCAGTGGAGATCGAGGGGCCGGTGAAGCGGGCGAGCTTCGACCGCTGGATCCAGCCGGAACTGACGGCCATCGAGGGGGCGGTGGATCAGGCTTTGACGCGGGCGGGGCTGACGGAAGCCGGCGTGGACCGGGTGTTCCTCACCGGCGGGTCTTCGTTCGTCCCGGCGGTCCGGGCGATCTTCGAGCGCCGCTTCGGGGCGGCGAAGCTGGAGAGCGGCGCGGAGCTGGTGTCGATCGCCACGGGCCTGGCGCTGCTGGGGGCGGAAGAGGACCTGGACGACTGGAGCGAGCGGGCGGGGTAGGTTATTTTGGCCGCACCCGGACAAACACTTCCGCGAACGTCAGGTTCGGGACCCAGCAGAGAAAGCTGATGGCCCGGTACGTGTCGTCGTAACCCCAGGGCGAGAAAAACGCGAAGGGCAGGTAGAGGCGAAGGGTGACGGCCGCGAAGGTCAGGGCGAAGCTGCGGATCATCCAGCGGCGGTGGTCGTCGAAGCGGCGGGCGGTGGCGGAGGTCCAGGCCTTCGTCGTGCTGTAGAGCCAGGCTGCGGCCAGCAGGCCGAATCCCGCCGTCGAGACCGGGCCGGTCTTCGCCCCGAATGCCAGCACCAGCCCCGCGATGCCGGCGACCAGGCACGAGAGCACATAGGTGCGCCCCATCCAGCGGTGCAGGCCCGGCCGGCGCGCGCGCAGGCCCTTCAGGAACTGGAATGGCCCGATCGTCAGGGCCACCAGCGCGAACCCGGCATGGACCGTCAGCACCCCCAGCGACGTGAAGGCGTTGGCCATGATCGGCGGCGCCCCGCCGGGCGCGCCGGGGATCAGATAGCGCACCGAACCGATGGCGATGATCAGGGATGTGACCAGCACGAATCCGAACGGCCAACCCATCCTCGGGCTGGCGGGTGAAGCGGTGTTGATGGACATTCGCGGTCTCCCCGGCTTTTGTGAGCTCAGGTCTAACGCGGCCTTGCGCATGCAAAAAATGCATTGTTTGTATCCACGTCATGCGTGAAGTGAATTTGTCGGCCATCGACCTGAACCTTCTGCCGCCGCTGGAGGCGCTGCTGCGGCGGCGCAATGTCACGAAGGCGGCGGCCGACGCGGGGCTCAGCCAGCCGGCGATGAGCCGGGCGCTCGGTCGACTCCGCGATCTGCTCGAGGACCCTCTGCTGGTGCGGCAGGGCGGCGGGTTCGTGCTGACGGCCTACGCCGAGGCCCTGGCCCCGCAGCTGTCGGTGGCGCTGGGCGATGTGCAGGGTCTGTTTCGTCGGCCGGCCTTCGATCCGCGCGGCGAGACGCGCGCGCTGCGGCTGGTGGTCAGCGACATCCACGCTATCTTGCTGATTCCGGCGGTGATGGCGCGGCTGGCGGTCGAGGCGCCGGGCGTCGTGTTGCGCACCGAGGTCTACACCCCCGACCTGCCGGATCGCATGATCCGGGGCGAACTGGACCTGACCTTCGCCGTGACCGGAACCCCGCTGCCGCCAGGCGCGCTCAGCATGCCGATCGGGCGGGATCGGCTGTCGCTGGTGACGCGGCGCGATCATCCGGCGGCGCGGGGCGACCTGGGCCTGGCCGACTATGCCCGGCTCGACCACATCAGCGTCAGCCTGTTCGGCGACGGCCAGTCGGCCATCGACTCCCTGCT
The DNA here is from genome assembly GCA_030678995.1 of Caulobacter sp. Lineage (GTDB taxonomy): Bacteria > Pseudomonadota > Alphaproteobacteria > Caulobacterales > Caulobacteraceae > Caulobacter. The sequence goes on along the minus strand of JAUXTQ010000024.1, from coordinate 7,902 downwards.
GGCGGCGGAGGGCCTGCAGCGCCGCATCGTCCTGACCACCCCCAGCTTCGTCGCGGCCCTGGCGGCGGTAGCGGCCGGGGACGGCGTGACCACCGTCTCGCGGGTGCTGGCCGGCCGGTTCGTGGACGCCTTCGATCTGACCCAGCGACCGCCGCCGTTCGCGGAGGTCGACTACGAGATGACCCTCGTCTGGGCCAGCCACCGCGCCGCCGATCCCCTGCTGGCCTGGCTGCGCGGTGTGATCGCCGAGGTTGCGGCCGAGGTGTTCGCCATGTGACGGAGGACGGGGGTTGCCGATGGCGCTTTCGCCCGGCAATGTCTCGACCGTTTCCGAAAACAACGCACCCGGGAGGCGCGACCGCCATGACCATTTCGCTCTACGACATCACCGTCGGCCAGTACCTGCAGACGGTCGATGCCGCCGCCGGCTTCCTCGAGCGCGGGCTGAAGCACTGCACCGACGAGGGCGCCAATCCCGATGATCTGGTCGGCAAGCGGCTGGCCGGCGACATGCTGCCGCTGTCGTTCCAGGTCTCGTCGATCGCCCACCACTCCATCGGCGCCATCGAGGCGGTGCAGGCGGGCGTGTTCCAGGCCACCGGCGGCCCGGCCATGCCGGAAACCTATGCCGGCCTGATCAAGATCGTCGCCGACGCGCAGGCCGCACTGCGGGCCCTGACCCCGGACGCGGTCAACGCCCTGGCCGGCAAGGACGTGACCTTCGAGTTCGGCCCCACGAAGATGCCGTTCACGGCGGAGGGCTTCCTGCTGTCCTTCTCCCTGCCCAACTTCTACTTCCACGCCTCCACCGCCTACGACGTCCTGCGCGCCAACGGCGTGCCGCTGGGCAAGCGGTACTTCCTGGGGCAGCTGAAACTGAAGGGGTGAGGGCGCGGGGACATGTACCGAAGGTACGTGTCCCCCAATCGAGCGACTGGTTTAGGGGACACGTACCGAAGGCGGTACATGTCCCCTACGTCCGCGCCTCGAACCATGGCCGAAGCCGCTCCAGCGCCTCCTCTACCTCCGGCGTCGAGACGGCGAAGCTGATGCGGATGAACTTGCGGCCCTCGACGGGGTCGAAGTCGACGCCGGACGCCACCGCCACGCCGGTGTCCCGCAGCAGGTCCATGCAGAACGCCAGGCTGTCGTCGGTCAGGTGGGCCACGCTGGCGTAGATGTAGAAGGCGCCGTCCGGCGGGGCGATGTCTTTGAGGCCCAGCGACGGCAGGGCCTCCAGCAACAGGGCGCGGTTGCGGGCGTAGACCTGGACGTGGCCTTCCAGCTCCTCTGTCTCGTCCATGGCGATCAGGCCGGCGTGCTGGCTGAGCGACGGGGCGGTGAGGAACAGGTTGCCGACATAGGCCCGGGCGCTGGCGATCAGGTCTCTCGGCGCCAGCAGCCAGCCGAGCCGCCAGGCGACCATGCTGTAGTATTTCGAGAAGCTGCTGATCACCAGGGCGTCGGGGGCGAACTCGAGGATCGAGCGGCACGGCCCGACGTAGCTGAGGCCGTGGTAGATTTCGTCGGAGACGATGCGGATGCCCCGCTCGCGGCAGACGTCGGCGATGGCCTTCAGTTCGTCGGCGTCGATGATCGTGCCGGTGGGATTGGCCGGGCTGGCGATGATCACGCCCGCCGGCGCCGGATCGAGCGCCGCCAGATGCGCCGCGGTCAGCTGGAAGCGGCTCTCCGCCCCGCAGGCGATTTCCACCGGCTCCATCCGCAGGGCCTTGAGCGTGTTGCGGTAGGCGACGTAGCCCGGCCGGGCCAGCGCCACCCGGTCGCCCGGCGAGAACGCCGCCAGCAGCGCCAGCACCAGCGCCGGCGAGGCGCCGCAGGTCAGGACGATGCGGCCCTCCTCGACCTCGACGCCATAGGTCTGCGCGTAGTGGCGGGCCAGCCGCGCGCGCAGGGCCGGGCTTTCCCAGTAGCCCATGCCGTCGCTGTCGAGCACCGCGTGGGCCCTGGCGATGGCCGCCTTCGGCGCGCCCGTCGAGGGCTGGCCGAACTCCATATGGATGATCGACCGCCCCTCGGCCTTGAGCTGGTGGGCCAGCCGGCTGATGGCGATGGCATGAAACGGTTCGATCTGCGCGGTCATGGAGCGGTCACAGCGTGAAACGGGCGTCGGTGCAACCTCAATCCCGCTCACCCCGGCGAAGGCCGGGGCCCAGATTCAGCTACGGCGCCCGGGTCCTGACCCGAAATGCCACCCTTTGATCTGGGTCCCGGCCTTCGCCGGGATGAGCGGAGGTTGGGTTGGACTACTGCGGCTTCCTCAGGGTCGGGCTGTCGATGTCCAGTTCGCCGATCGGGATCACCTCGGCGTTCGGGACGGCGGTCTTGATCGCCTCGCCGAACAGCTTGGCGTCGCCGACCACGATCACGCTGGCCTTCGCCGGATCGAAGATGTCGGCCGAGAAGGCGCTGACCTGGTCGGCCGTGATGGCCTCGACCTTGGCGGTGAACCGGTTCATTTCCGCCAGGTCGATGTTGTAGACCGCCAGCCCGCCGAGGATGCCGGCGAGGCCGTCGGTGGTGCCGATATCCCGGCCGAAGTCGCCAACCAGCACCGACTTGCGCGCCGCCAGCTCTGCCGGGGTGGCTGGAACCGTGGCCATGCGGCCCAGCTCGCCGCGGATCAGGGTGACCACCTCGGCCGCCGACTCGTTTTTGGTCTGGGTCGAGGCGGTGAAGCCGCCGACCACGCGCCGGGGGGACAGGCTGGAGCCGGCCCCGTAGGCCAGGCCGCGCTTGACCCGGATTTCCTGGCTCAGCCGCGCCGAGTAGCCGCCGCCGAGCACGGTGTTGGCCACCACGCCGACGTAGTAGCGCGGATCGCTGCGGGCGATGCCGCGGCGGGCGAGGATGACCGCCGCCTGGCCGGTGGCCGGCATATCGACGATCACGTTGCGCGGGGCGGCGACGCCGTCGGCGGTGGGCCTCGCCGGCAGGGCCGCGTCGGGCTTCTTCCAGCCGCCGAAGGCTTCCTCGGCCAGGGCGAAGCCCTGTTCCGGCGTCAGGTCGCCGACGATGACCAGCACCGCGTTGTCCGGACGCCACCAGCTGTTGTGGATCGCCACCAGATCGTCGCGCGTCAGCTTCGGCAGGGAGGTCGGGGTGCCGCCGGCGACATGGCCATAGGGGGTGCCGCCGTAGATGATCGGCGAGGTGATAAAACCGGCCACGCTGCCCGGCCGCTTGAGCGCGACCTGAAAGCCGTCCAGCGCCTGTTCGCGCACCCGGTCCAGCTCTTCCTGGGAAAACGCCGGATTGATCGTCACGTCGGCCATGATGGCCAGGGAGGCCTTGAGGTTCTGCGGCATGACGTTGAGCGTCACCGACGAGGCCTCCCAGCCCGACCCGGCCGACAGGTCGGCGCCGAGGGCTTCGGTCTGGCTGGAGATTTCAACTGAGCTGCGGGTCGTCGTGCCTTCGGTCAGCAGATCGGCCATCATCGAGGATGCGCCGGCCCGGCCGTCGGGATCGACCGCGCCGCCGGACATCACCGACAGCTCGGCGGTGACCAGCGGCAGGTCGCTGCTGCGGGCGACGATCACCCGCAGGCCGTTGGCCAGGGTCTTTTCCGACGGGGTCGGCAGCACCGGCGACACCGGCGTTCCCAGCGGCGGGGCGATCGCGCGCTGGCCTTCGGCGGCCAGGCTCCAGACCCCGCCCTTGAACTTCGGCGACTTGACCGGCTTCACCCGCCGGGTCGCGGGGGCTGTCTCGCCGGCCGGACGCTGGCCTTCGTCGAGGTAGCGGATCAGCACCAGACGGTCGTCGGCGAGGTATTTGCGGGCGACCCGCTGCACATCCTCGGCGGTGACCGCCTGCAGTTCGGCGATGCCGGAGTTGGCCTTGGCCGCGTCGCCTTCCATGATCAGGGCGTAGCCCAGGGCGAAAGCCCGGCCGTCGATGGTCTCGCGCTCGCGCACGGCGCCGGCGATCATCTCGGTCCTGGCCTCGGCCAGTTCGGCCGCCGTGGGCGGCGCCTCGCGCAGGCGGCGGATCTCGGCCATCAGGGCCGCTTCGCCCTCCTCGACCGTCTTGCCGCCGGCCATGATGGCGCCGACGTAGAAACTGCCCGGCTGGGCGTTCAGGCTGGCGCTGGAGAAGGCCGCCTGGGCGATCTGCTGCTCATAGACCAGCCGGTTGTACAGCCGCGAGGACTTGCCGCCGGAGAGGATGGCGTCGAGCACGGTCAGGGCCGCGGCGTCGGGATCGGAGGCCGCCGGGCCCTGCCAGCTGATGGCCACGGCGGGCAGCGGCACGTTGGGGGCATAGGCGGTGACCGTGCGCGCCGCGGTGCGCGCCGGCTCGCGGACGGTGACCATCGGCAGCGCCTTGTTCGGCGTCTTCAGGGCCCCGAAGTAGCGATCGACCCAGGCGTTGAACTCGGCCTCGTCGAAGTTGCCGACCACGATCAGGGCGGCGTTGTCCGGCCGGTAATATGTGGCGTGGAAGGCCAGCACGTCGTCGATGGTCGCCGCGTCCAGGTCCTCGATCGAGCCGATGCCCGGGCGCTTGTAGGGGTGGGTGGTGTAGGTGCCGCCCGGGATCACGATGCGGAAGAAGCGGCCGTAGGGATCGCTGAGGACCCGCAGGCGCAGCTCCTCCTTCACCACGTCGCGCTCGGACTCGAAGGTCCCCTTGTCGACCACCAGGGTGCTCATGCGGCTGGCCTCGGCCCACAGCAGGCGCTCCAGGTGATTGGCCGGCACCACCTCGTAGTAGTTGGTGAAGTCCGACCAGGTGGAGGCGTTGTTGAAGCCGCCAACGTCCTCGGTCATCCGGTCGAAGGACTCGGACGGCAGGTCGCGGGTGGCCTTGAACATCAGGTGTTCGAACAGATGGGCGAAGCCAGAGCGGCCCTCGGGATCGTCCTTGGCGCCCACGCCGTACCAGACCTGGACGGTGACGTTCGGGGTGGCGCGGTCGACTGACCAGAACACCTTCATGCCGTTGGGCAGGACCCGGGCCTTGAAGGCAATCGGCGGCGCCTCGATCGCGGCGGCGGCCGGCGCGGACTGGGCCCATGCCCCCGGCGCGAAGGCCGAGGCGGTGATAGCGAGGGCGAGCAACAGGGCCTTGGCCGGACGGAACATGCGCAACTCCGATGAACTTCGCGCGGGACCCTATCACCCGCCCGGCAAAGCGAAACCTTACGGTCCTGTCATGTGTCGCTGGACGGCGCACGGCGGCGGGATCAGGCTTCCGGCAGAGCTCGGGAGGCCATCACGGTCGGTGGGGCACGCCAACGAAAAAGCCCCGGACCGTGGCGGTCCGGGGCTCGTTCAATGCGGCGGCTGCCGGAGGGGCTATTCCTCGACGGGCGCCACGTCTTCCTTGCGGGCGGTCTGGCGTTCGGCGATGCGGGCCGACTTGCCGCGGCGATCGCGCAGGTAATAGAGCTTGGCGCGACGCACCACGCCGCGACGCTTCACCTCGATGCTTTCGATCATCGGCGACATGATCGGGAACACCCGCTCGACGCCTTCGCCGAAGCTGATCTTGCGGACCGTGAAGCTCTCGTGGAGGCCGGCGCCCTGGCGGGCGATGCACACGCCCTCATAGGCCTGAACGCGCTCGCGCTCGCCTTCCTTGATCTTGACGTTGACCCGGACGGTGTCGCCGGGCTGGAATTCGGGGGTCTTGCGGAGGCCGGCGAGACGCTCGGTCTCGGCCTTCTCCAGTTCCTTGATGATGTTCGCGGCCATCGGTTCAGTCCTTCTGTCGTCGGGCTTGCCCCTTATTTGCTTGGGGTGCCCTTTGGTTGTCGGTTGGCGAAGTAGCGGTCCCACAGGTCGGGCCGTTGCTCGCGGGTCGTCGTCTCACGCATCTCCCGCCGCCACGCCGCGACCTTCTTGTGGTCGCCGCCAAGCAGCACCTCGGGAATATCGAGCCCTTCGAACGTCCGCGGCCGTGTGTACTGCGGATGCTCAAGGAGACCGTCCTCGAAGCTCTCTTCACTCAGTGACTCCGCCTGGCCGAGCACTCCCGGAACCAGTCGGACGCACGCCTCGATCACCACCATCGCCGCCGCCTCGCCACCGGCGAGCACCGCGTCTCCGACGGAGACCTCCTCGAACCCCCGGGCGTCGAGCACCCGCTGGTCCACCCCCTCGAACCGGCCGCAGAGGACGATGATCCCCGGCGCTCCGGCCCACTGTTTCACCCGCGCCTGGGTCAGGGGCCGACCCCGGGCGCTCATGTACAAAAGCGGCCGTCCCCGGGCGTCGACACTGTCGATAGCCGCCGCGATCACGTCCGCCTTCATCACCTGTCCAGGACCGCCACCCGCGGGGGTGTCGTCGAGGAAGCCGCGCTTATCCTTGGAAAAGCCGCGAATGTCCACCGTTTCAAGGCGCCACAGGTCCTGCTCGCGCCAGGCCGTGCCGATCAGCGACACGCCGAGCGGCCCGGGAAAGGCCTCCGGAAACATGGTCAGCACGGTGGCGGTGAACGGCATGGGCGGCGTCTCTACCCGGTCGAGACCCATACGCCTACTCCCCCTTCGATCTTCCAGGCGCCGGAGGGCGCGCGGACAAACGTCATCGCTATGCCCGCGCCATCGGGTTCCGCATCCCAGAAGACCACATGGGCCTTGCCCGCCTTCGGGTCGATCACAGGGTCCGACAGCCAGTACCGTCGGCCTCCCGCCTTGCCGCCACCGAGCGTCAGCCCCTCACGCCCGAACGAGGCCACGACCCCGGGACAGGCGCGCAGGTCGAGGCGTTCGCCTCGCCCACGCATGCGAAACTCCGCCGGAACCGAACGCCCGTGAGGGCGGGTCCGTTCACTGACGACGCCGAAATTGAAGTGCAGACCGCGACCGCTGCGGACGTAGTCCAGGGCTTCGCTGACGATCGCGCAGGCATCGGCGGACGGTGGCTCGACGGCCAGCGCGGGCGCACCGACCGTCAATGTCGCGGCGGCGATTGCATGGGCAAGTGTGGCGGCGACGGGCTTGGCGGTCATGGCGGCCACTAAGGGGCGCTGGGCGCGCGCCATCTCACTCCCCCTCGCCCTTCAGGTCGAAACGCATCTCCTCGGCGAAGTCGTCGAACGGCGGGGCTGGCCAGAGCATCGGGGTCATCTGTTTGACGAGGCATTGAGCCACCGGGTGGTCGCTGTCCGACAGCAGGGCTTCGAACCTGCCCTTCTTGAAGCTGAGCACCAAGGTGAACCGCGCTGGCAGGTCGGCGGGCCTGGGCGTGGGCAGGCAGGCGTCGAGAATCCGCGGAATGTTGGGCCCCAGCCAGGGGTAGAGCACCCTGGCCCGGTACAGCATGGCCCCGTTGTCGGTCTCCTCATAACGCTGGGCCCGGGCGAAGGCTTCGGCGTAGGCGAGGCCCGCCGCCGGCGGGGGTGGCGCCAGCAGCACCGACGAGGCGGCGGCGGCCAGGATCAGGAACACGGCTCAGGTCTCCAACAGGAACCCCAGACTGCCTTGCCGGATGTGGCGGCGGCAAGGCGGCTTGCCCGCCTTCCGTCCCGGGCCTATTTCGTCCTCATGCAAGAGACCGAAAACCTGATCGAAACCCTGACGCTCGAGCGGCTGGAGATGAACCTGTTCCGGGGGGTGTCGCCCAATGACGGCTTCCCGAGGATCTTCGGCGGCTTCGTCATCGCCCAGGCCCTGCTGGCGGCCTACGAGACGGTCGAGGACCGGATCTGCCACAGCATCCACGCCTATTTCATCCGCCCGGGCGACGTGACCATTCCGGTGATCTACGAGGTCGACCGCTCGCGGGACGGCGGCACCTTCACCACCCGCCGGGTCATCGCCAGCCAGAACGGCAAACAGATCTTCAACCTGGCCGCCTCGTTCCAGGTGGTCGAGGAGGGCATGGACTACCAGTCGCCCATGCCCGCGCACCCGACGGCGGAGTCGGT